>NZ_JCAIUK010000006.1:0-343800 GCF_059445475.1 Isoptericola sp. Y581
TCTGACCAGCAACGATGTAGGTCAGGCCATCACATACCCATGGCTAACCCCGAGCCCGTGAATAACGCTCTTAGGAGACGCCCTAGAGTCCCGAGGGTGACCGGCGGCCGGCTCTTCGCGATCGGCCGGTGTCAGGACCCGAGAGAGGTCGTGAGCTTCTCGAGCAGGTCGCGGGCCGTGTCCGCCGTCTCACTGGTCACCGCGCTACTGAGACCGATCAGGACGGGCGCGAGAAGGCCGCGGAGGGTCACGACCTTGCCCTTCATCACCATGGCATCGGGGCTGGGCTTCGTCACCTCTGCGAGGACAGCGGCACTCTCTGCCCGGACCACTTTCGCGTCGTCTGCCTCAAGGCCCAGAGTCTCGAGCGAGGCGAGCAGCTCGGAGACCGCCGCGGCGAGCGGCGTGTACCCGTCGGCGATATCAGACGTCTGTGTCTGGTTCACGGACTCGCTGTTCCAGGCCAATTGCGCGTGGTCGCCATTAACCGTGACCACCGGCGCGTGGTAGTTGTTCACTACGGTCGAACCCCAGCCGGCGGAGGCGACACCCTTCGTGCCTGCTTGGACCGGCACCTTGATCGACATCTTGTCGACCCTCCGTTGCAGCTCGCGCTCCATCTGCCGCATGCCACGCTCGTTGATCTTGAAGCCCTTGGCCACGCGCACCTCCCCGGTTCAGGTCATCATCCCGCACCGCGTGCCTGCGGGTCCAGGGTCAGGACATGTCTCCCAAATTGTCGGTGAGGCGCGCAGCAGACTGTCGAGGTGACGTCTTCGCGGTACCGGACGCTGTCGGACGGGCAGTGGGAGCGGATCGAGCCAGTGCTGCCCTCGAACGTCGGGCGGCGGGGTCGCCCGTTCGGTGACGACCGGCGGGTGGTCGAGGCGACCATCTACCGGCACTGGACCGGGATCCGGTGGCGCGAGCTGCCGCGTGAGGAGTTCAGGCCGTGGAAGGCGGTCTGGAAGCCAGTATCGCCGGTGTGTCGGGGACGGAACCTGGGACCGGGTTCTCGCGGTCCTGCTGGCCGAGGCCGACGTGGCCGGCCAGGTCGACTGGAACGTGTCGGTGGACGCGACGATCACCCGCGCGCACAGCACGGCAGGAACACGACCCGCCCGGATCAAGACACAGGGGGCGACGTCGAACTACACGCCGACGACGTCCGGCGTCGGCTTCGCCGGACGGTTCGGTCACGCGTGCTCGCGCCGGCGTCAGTCCGCGCGGTTGGTGGTGATCGGCACGTCGATGCGGTCTCGGGCGACGACGACCCCGTCCTTGATGGCGAAGCACTCGACTAGGTGCTCACCTCGGAAGCTCGAGTGCTCGATGCGAGTGTCGGGACCCGTCGAGGAGATGATGTCGCCGCGGGTCATATGTCGCCGCTCGGCCCCTTCGCCGCGGTTCAGCACCTTCCACTTCAGCGTGTACGGCTCTTCGACCGTGCAGCTGGTGACCTTGAACTTCAATCGTTTACCCGCCAGGAGGGGCATCCCAACGCGGCTCATCGCACGCAGCCACACCGGCCGCCAGCCATCCTGAGTGACCTCGCAGTCGATGGTCAGCGTCTCGCGGATGTCGACCGGGTTCAGGTCCTCGATGAACTTCTCGGTGCTCCTGGACGAGGTCGATGCAGTTAGAGCAGCCTCGGCAACCGTCAGCGGCACGCTGGTGCCGAAGACCTCGCGCCACTTCTTGACTGCCGCGGACTTGCCCTCGTTCTCGATCGCGGAGACGCAGCGGTTGTAGGCCTTCTTCGCCTTGGCCTTGAACTTGGCCTTGACGTGGACACGCTGGCGGCTTCCGAGGGCCAGGTAGTAGTCCTTCTCGGGCTCGTCCTTGAGGAACTCGAAGAAGTCACGGGACATCAGGTCGAACGAGCCCGTGTTTGCCGAGTCGTACGCACTGGTCTGCTGGAAGAAGTTGTAGACCAGCGTATCGATTACCAGACCGCCGATGTTCACGCCGTTCGTGTTCTTCCAGGCTCGGGCCATCCGGGCGAGGTGGCGCATGTTGGCCGAGGTGCGGTCGTTGCACTCCTTCGTGGCCGTGATCTCCGCGCGCGGCTTGGTGGTCTTCCAGGTCTCGGCCTTGGTGTCGGGGTAGTTGAAGCTCTCGTCGGCGTTCTCGAAAGCCGGCTGGACCTCGAACTTGAATGAGTTGGAGGTGAACTGCAAGCGCACGACGCACTGGTCGACGCGGATGTCGGTGTTCGGGTATCGCGCCTTCAGTACGTTGCGCACCCGCTCGAGCATCCGGCGCGGTCCGTTGGCGTCGTCGTAGTCGTCGCGCAGCCCCGCCGGCAGGATGAAGATCATGTCGAGGTCGGAGATGGACTTGATCGCCGTGTGCCGTCCGAACGAGCCGATCATCAGCCTGTAGTCAACGCACGCGTCCTTGTCGCGAAAATTCTTGTTCAGGGCCTTGGTGATCTCGTCCCGGCGGGTGCGGATCGTCGTGACCTTGTCCCCCACCTTGAGGTTCGCCAGCAGCCCGTCGAAGATCTCGCCGGTCTCCATCGTCAGACCTCGTCTCCGTTGAGCCGCAGAGCCTCGGGGAGCAGGAGGTCCAGCTCGCGGGAGCTGAACGTCAGCTCCTCGTTGTTCTTCAGCCCTTCCTTGGCCCTGTCGTACGCCTTGCTGCTCGTCCGCGATGCCCCGGAGTAGATCGCGCGGGCAGCCTCCTGCAGCTCGTCGCGGCGAGCCCTGGCATCAGCGTCCGTGATCTCGCCGGACATCAGGTCGGCGATGAGCGAGATGTAGGACTCGCGCACGCCCCACAGTCGGGACGCGCTGTCTCGGTGCCCTTCGGCCTCCTCGTGGAACCGGAACGTCTTCGCCCCGAGCGTGACCCAGGTGACCAGGACCGCGACGGTGGAGGTCACGAAGCTGGTCACCGTCGTGCTGGCAAACTGGCTCATCACCGCGACCAGGAACGTGCCCGAACTGATCGCCGTCAGCGCGATGAGCACAGCCTGCTGCAGGCGGTGCTTGGCGAAGCAGATGTCCGCCTGCTTCTCGTGGGTCTTGTGGGCGTACGCCACGCGACCAAACGACTCGCGCACCTGCGCGAGCAAGTACCGGTCACGGCCGACCGCCGCGGCATCCTCGTAGGTCAACTCGCTCCGATCGCTCAAAGAATCTTCGAAGCGCGCGCGACCAGCGAGTGCACCGGCTACGAGTATGCCGATGACCACCGACACGGTGGAACTGCAGGCTCTTTTTTGGTCCCGTGAGACCGTGGAGCGTGCCGCCTGTCCGCCAGCCCGGGCACAGACTCAGGAGGGCCGGAGCCAGTTCGACGGCTCCCTAACGACGCGAGACGACTCCGTTCCGCACAGACGGAACTCGCGACCTCAACTGCAAGACGTGTGACCGCTCGATTCTGCGCGGAGGCCCCCCGGGGGATACACGAGTCCAGGCGTGCGTAGCTCGCTCGCAGGTGAGGTTTGCTCCTCGCTGTGGAGCACGATGGTGACCTCGTTGAGGCGGGTGGCGATGGTGTCTACCTGGTCAGGAGCTGGGCTTCACCGGCGCCGTTCGGACCACGACTCGTCGGGGTCGGGATGCGGGCGATTCGACTTCTCCCGCCCGACGCCGCGCGGCTGCGGGCCGGGTCTACCGGTCAGGCGGGGCCACCGGTGGCGCAGTCGAGGTCGCCACCGGTCAAGTTCCCGCTGGTGGTTAAGCGCTCCGTGATGCGGCTGGCGTCAGGCGCTGAGCTCGAGGAGCGCATCGCGCTGTGCGTCGGGGCCCTGCGTCGACGCCCAGGCCCGCGCATAGCCGGAGGTGATCGCCATGCTGCGACCGTCGCGAAAACCCCGCCGGTGGTTATGAACCGGCAGGGGTTTTGAAGCGGGTCCTTGAGCGGCGTGTCGCCGGCGCGTCGAGCCCGCGGGGGGGTCGCATCAGAATCGGTCAGTTTTGATGCCCTGCGCCTTGTTGTCGAAGTCCAACACGCAGTCGCGGGGAGGCGTGCTCGCGCGAGTCCCTGTCTAGGGCTACGCCGTCTCATCAAAGCGACTCGGTAGAGCCCCGCTACGCGCGCCTGACAGGGTCCGATGATGCCCCGAGCGGGGGGCTCACAGTTGGCCTCTGACGGCCCCTGACTGAAGGGGTCAAATTCACCCTCTACCCCGGTCGCCGGCCCGGGGAATGCTTCCTACGCTTCGAACCACGCGCTCAGAAGGTGGCGAGCGCTCGCCCTTCTCTCCCTTAGGAGGTCCAGGAATGGCCCTGGACAAGAAAGCTCTCCGGCGCGCGACCCAGATAGCCGCAATATCTCTACTTATCTCGGGCTCTGTGACTCAATTCGCAACCGCTGCCGAGCCGGCTCCTGGCACTCCCGTCGATGAGACATATGTTGACGGCCAAGGGGTCGTTCACTACAACTTCGATCCTTCCGAGCTACCCGGTTTCACCGTCGAGCAGGTAGCGGGTACACCTCTCCCGACCACTCTGGTAGAGGATCCCTGGAACCCGCACCCGCCCGAGAACGTGGCAGGGTGCGAGTTCAACCAGGAGCGCCCTGGCCCCGCGGACAACACTGCCGAAGCCAGCATCGAGCTCACCTATGACCCCACGACCTGCACCCTCAAGGTCGCTCGCGCCATCTACCCCGCTGACGCCGTGCCCGAGGTCGTCGACACAGGCGGAGTGCCCGCGGCGGGCGACCTTACGGACGAGGAGTCCGGGCCGGACGTAGCACCTCTCGCCGCCGCCCGTTGGTTCGCTGCCGTCAACACCTGGTACATGGACCCGCCAGCCCTGAAGGTCAACAGCACGGATGCCGAGGTCAGGTGGAACACCACGCAGCGGAACAGCTGGTATCACCGATGGTCATGGATGGATCCGGGGTGGTCAAGGACCTCGAAGGGCAGTTCGCACGCCGGCTTCACGACGACAACATGGGGGTCCTTCAAGAACACGTGGTTCTGCAACCCGTCGAAGGCGACCTACACGAGTCTCCGTGCGAGCGTCACAGGCCGGACGAACGGCACGTGGACCTACGCCGCGTCGGGCTCGAAGAGCGGCGATTGCGCGTCCTTGCTCCGTCGAGGCACGTTCGCCAAGAAGGCAGCGCTGTAGACTCCAAGGATGGCCGAGATGCAGCTCGACCGGCACGAAAGCCGGACGGTTGGATTCTGGGAGACGTTGCTTAGATCCTGGGTCTTCTGGATTTCTGCGGGTGCAGCGCTCATCACTTCCCCGTGGCTCTTCTGGAGTGTTCCGATGGCAGGAGTGGCAATTGCCCTAATCGGATCGGTGTTCTGGTTCACGCACCGCACGGTCGTGCCACTTGCGCTGGGCCTCGGGTTCGTCGTGGGTTCGGTACCTTACGCTTTCCTATCCCTTCTGGTGCTGCTCCACATCATCTAAAACGAACGGCGAGGGTGGCGAGAGAGTCCTAAGTCTCGCCACCCTCGCCAGCCCGGCCTGCCCCTGGACCGCCCAGTTTCGAAACCTCCAGAACCCGATTCTGGCGTGCCTCAGAATCGGTGGTTTCTGAAGCGTCTACAGTGCAGGCGGTCGTCAGGTCGAAGCGATGCAGGTCACACCTTCCAGGAGAATTACCGGGGAGACGCCGCTGACCTGCCGATACGGCCACGTCCCTGAGGGGATACGCACCGCGGGGATACGAAAAGTGGGACGCACGCCTGCCAGCGTGGCGGGCATGGACACCCACCTGGAGCGCCGTTGCACGGCGGCGCGCGTCGGCCCACGGTCCTCGGCGGAGCCGAACAACACGGGCTATGTCGGCCCTTCGGGACACCACCAGCAGGAGCCGAACTACACAAGGAGACTTCGGCCGAACTTCAGGTCGACACTGCGCGACCGGCGCATGGACATCGGCGCGGACTCGGACTTCAACCGGGCATACAGGACGAAGGCGTTGCGCCCGATTCGGGCTCAACGCGCCGGGTCACACCGTTCGCCTCGGCGCGACACCAGTTCAGACAATTGACGCAAAGCGTTGGTCCCGATTCGGGACCACCGCTGATCTCGCCGTCGGCCGGTCATGGAGGTTCATCGTCGGGCGCCGCGTGCGCCCTCCATGACCCACCCGCACCTCGACAACGCGTCGCAGGTCCGCTCCCAGCGCGGCTCCCACAGCTCCCCGTCGAGAGCAAGCTTCCGCAGCAGCGCCTCGAGGAGCCTCGACGTCGCCACCGGCGAGGCGAGCACCGTCGCGAGGCAGTCGTCCCGTGAGTGCTGTATCCCCTCGACCCGCACTCGGTCGACGAACTCCAGCGCCACGGCCCCCGAGCGTGCCGCGCGGCGCTCCTCGTACGCAGCACGCCGGCAGACCTGCGAGCACCAGGTCGCCGGCCGGCCCGTCTTCCGGCGCTGCACGGCACTCCCGCAGCGCGGGCACACGCCGGCCACGACCTGGCGACGCTTCGTGGGTGGTTCGGCCGTCCCACGCCCGGACGGGCGGGAGGCTTCCGTCACCGTGCACTCCGCGCTGAGGGCATCTGGACGACGAGCTGACGGCGGAGCTCGTCGAGGTCGACGCGGATCACGCGGCCGACTTTGTAGCCGGTGATGGTGCCGCTGGCGATGCGACGACGGATCGTCTTGGTGCAGATGCTGAACTCCTGGGCGGCCTCGACGAGAGGGACGAGCCTGCCGGTGGGCGGCCGCGCGGGCTGTCGTCGTTGCGTGGCCATGTCGACCTCCTGGCTATCGGTGACTGTCACTGGTGAGGTGTGCGAGCGAGTCCTCGTGAGGAACGCGAGGACCGGCTCAGTGCAGTTCACGGCTGTCGTCGTCTCCCGGTTCGCCGCGCTTGCGCGCCCGCCGTGCGGCGAGCTCGTCGGCGCGCCGCAGCTCGACCATGCGCTGGGTGATCATGCGGTCACGCTCGGCCGATGCGTGCTGGTAGATCATCGCGATGCGCGCCTCGGTGTGGCCTCCGCGGTGCATGAGCTCGGCGGTCGTCGCGCCGGCCCGGGCCGCCATGGTGAGACTCGTGTGCCGCAGGTCGTGGGTCTTGACGTCCGGCAGACCGGCCTTCTCACGGGCCGTGATCCACGCGTACCGCCAGGTGCCCTCGGACAGCACCGTTCCGGTCCGAGAGGGGAAGACGAGCCCGTCACGCCCCGGCTGCGCGAACCTCCCCAGGTGCTCGGCCAGCGACTCGGCGACGACGCGCGGAATGGCGATCGTGCGCGAGCCCGCCTCCGTCTTCGGGCGCCCGACGACGGCCCCCACTCCCCTGCCGCCCTGGGAGACGTTCTGGGCAACGGTGATCGTGGCGTCGTCCGGGTCGCGCACGTCGACGTCGCGCCGGCGCAGCGCGCGCACCTCGCCGATGCGGAGCCCGGTCCAGGACATCACGTCGGCCAGGGCGCGGTACTTCTCCGGCAGCGCGCGAGCCAGCGCCTCGACCTCCTCGGGCGTCAGCACCACGGGGGTGCGATGGCGGCGGTACCGGCCGGCGCCGGTGATCCGCACCGGCGAGGTGTCGATCAGGCCCGCGCTGACGGCGGCGCGGAACACCCCGGAGACGAACTTGTAGACCTGTGCCGCCTCCCCCGCGCCGTCCCCGTTGGTGCGGCCCTTGGCCTTCGCCCGCTTGCGCAGGTCGGCCTTGAGCTGGGCGTGCCAGACAGCGACGTCGGTGATCGTGACGTCGTGCAGGTACTGGCGCCCGAGCGTCGGCTCCACGTACACGCGGACCATCCGTGTGTAGTTGCGGTACGTCGACGGCGCCAGCGACCGGGACTCGACGTACTCGGACGCCCACTCCGCCACCGTCAGCCGCCGCACGACGTCGCGCCGGTCCGGCGGGCGCCACTCCCCCCGGTCGATCAGCTTGCGCTCCTCGACGAGCCACATCTGCGCCGAGAGCTTGTCACCGAAGCTCGCGGAGTAGCGGCGGGAGTCTGGCCCCCAGTAGCGGGCGCGCCAGCTGACGATCCGGTTGTCCGTCTTGCTCCGCCGCGGCTGGACGTCACCGAACGATCGATTCGCGCCCATGCTCCTCACCGCCCTCCGGCAGCAAGGTGTGCGGGTCGATCCGTGAGGCTCGCGGGCCTCTGGCGGGCCTCTCGCGGGCCTGTGGCGGGCCTGAGAGAGTCCTTCTCGAGCCCTTCAGGTCCTCGTCGGTCCACGACGACAGGCGATGAACATGCAGGTCAGAAGGACAAAATCCCCTGGTGGTGGGCCCGGAGGGACTCGAACCCCCGACATCCACGGTGTAAGCGTGGCGCTCTGACCAGCTGAGCTACAGGCCCTGGCAGCGCAGGCAAGAATACCGGGCGCCGGAGCCATCGCTCGACGCCGCGCGCCTCACGCCGGATCCCCGCACGTCGGGGAGCTCCACGCGTCAGATCTCCGCGAGCGCCTCGCGGTACGCCTCCAGGTCGCGCCGCTGACCGCGCGGATTGACGACCGACCACCGCACGATCCCGTCGGCGTCGACGAGGAACGACCCGCGCAGCGCATGACCGCTACCCGGGTCGAATACGCCGTAGGCGTCGGCCGCGGCGCCGTGCGGCCAGAAGTCGCTCAGCAAGTCGAAGCCGAAACCCTCCTGCTCCTGCCACGCCTTGAGCGTGAACACCGGGTCGGTCGACACCGCCAGCAGGCGCACCCCGGCCGCCTCGAAGTCCTCGATGTTGTCGCGCAGCTCGCACAGCTCGCTGGTGCAGATGCCCGAGAACGCGAACGGGAAGAAGACGACGAGCGCCGGGTCGTCGCGCAGGTCAGCCAGGTGCACGGGGGTGCCGTGCGTGTCCGGCAGGGTGAAGTCCGGCGCGGGGTCGCCCGCGCGCCCCCGCGCCTCCGGGGCCCCGCTCGTCACCGGCTCAGCGGCCACGACCGCGGTTGGCCAGCTTCGTGGCCGACCAGTCCGGCGCCACGGCGAAAGTGCTCGTGGCATGCAGGCCGGCGGTTGTCGCGGCCTCCTGGATCTCGTCGTGGCCCACGTGCCCGTCCCGGCCGGGCTTCAACGTGAGGAGCCAGATGAGGCCTCCGTCGTCGAGCACCGTCAGGACGTCGACGAGCGTGTCCGTCAGGTCGCCGTCGTCGTCACGCCACCACACGATCACACCGTCGGTGACGTCGTCATAGTCCTCGTCGACCAGCTCGCTGCCGACCACGGCCTCGATGTCCGCACGCAGCGCGTCGTCGACGTCCTCTCCCCACCCGAACTCCTGCACCACCTGCCCGGTGCCGAACCCGAACCGTGCTGCCGGGGATTCCGCCTGCTTACCCACGTTGGACCTTCGTTCCTCTCCGTATGACGTACAAGGGCGCACTCGGGGCCCTCATGACCCGTGTGCGCCAACGTAGTCCACCGGAAGCGCGCGCGCCCGGCAACCCCCCGGGGCGTCCCGGTCTGCGGGACGGCGTTCACCCGCCGCGATCTCGGCGACACCGGCGCCCTGGCATGACGTAGATCACGGATCCTTGACCGGCCGATGGTGTGTCCCCCCGCCTCATCTGGGGACACAATGAGTGATGACCACCCGTTCGTGGTCGCACCGTCGCGACCACGCGTCGCGGTGCCCCTACGACGGGATGCCTGACACGGGCCCGGGGCGGCGACCATGTGCCGCCACCGCCCGAAGATGAGAGAGGTTGCTGGTGGCTTCGTACGAGGAGACCGGACCGTTGATCAACGGCCTGCTCAGCGCCGTCCCGGACATCGACCCCGCCGAGACGTCGGAGTGGGTCGAGTCGCTCGACGGCCTGATCGACGACAAGGGCGGCCCGCGTGCCCGGTACGTCATGCTCAACGTGCTCCGTCGCGCGCGGGAGCGCAACGTGCACATCCCCGCATCGGTGGCGACCCCGTACGTCAATACGATCGCCGTGCACGACGAGCCGTACTTCCCGGGCGACGAGGCGATGGAGCGTCGCTACCGCTCGTGGATCCGCTGGAACGCCGCCGTCATGGTGACCCGCGCCCAGCGTCCCGACGTGTCCGTCGGCGGCCACATCTCCTCCTACGCGTCCGTCGCGACGCTGTACGAGGTGGGCCTCAACCACTTCTTCCGCGGCAAGGACCACGCCGGCGGTGGCGACCAGGTGTACTTCCAGGGCCACTCCTCCCCCGGGCAGTACGCCCGCGGCTACCTCGAGGGCCGGCTCAGCGCCGAGCAGCTCGACGGGTTCCGCCAGGAGAAGTCACACTCCGGCGGCGGCCTGCCGTCGTACCCGCACCCGCGGATGCTGCCCGACTTCTGGGAGTTCCCGACCGTCTCGATGGGCCTCGGCCCGGCGTCGGCGATCTACCAGGCCTGGACCAACCAGTACCTGCACAACCGCGGCATCAAGGACACGAGCCAGCAGGACGTGTGGGCGTTCCTCGGCGACGGCGAGATGGACGAGCCCGAGTCGCGCGGCATGATCCAGCTCGCGGCGCACCAGGCGCTCGACAACCTGACCTTCGTGGTGAACTGCAACCTGCAGCGCCTCGATGGCCCCGTGCGCGGGAACGGCAAGATCATCCAGGAGCTGGAGGCCCAGTTCAAGGGCGCCGGCTGGAACGTCATCAAGGTGGTCTGGGGCCGCGAGTGGGACGCCCTGCTCAACGCGGACAAGGACCGCGCCCTGGTGAACCTCATGAATGCCACGCCTGACGGCGACTACCAGACGTACCGCGCGGAGTCCGGGGCGTTCATCCGCGAGCACTTCTTCGGCCGCGACCCGCGGACCAAGGCGCTCGTGCAGAACATGACGGACGACGACATCTGGAACATGAAGCGCGGTGGCCACGACTACCGCAAGATCTACGCCGCGTACGCCGCCGCGCGCGCCCACACGGGCCAGCCGACGATCATCCTGGCGCAGACGGTCAAGGGCTACGCGCTCGGATCCAGCTTCGCGGGCCGCAACTCCACGCACCAGATGAAGAAGGTCAAGAACGAGGACCTCAAGGCGCTGCGCGACAACCTGCGCATCCCGCTGACGGACGAGCAGATCGACGCCGACCCGTACCTGCCGCCGTACTACCACCCGGGCATGGACGACGAGACCATCCAGTACCTGCTGGAGCGTCGTCGCCACCTGGGCGGGTTCCTGCCCGAGCGCCGGTCGTCGCCCAAGGCGCTGACCCTGCCGGACCCGAAGTCGTACGAGATCCTCAAGAAGGGCTCCGGCACCCAGCACGTGGCCAGCACGATGGCCTTCGTGCGCCTGCTCAAGGACCTGATCAAGGACAAGGAGTTCGGCAAGCGCATCGTGCCGATCATCCCGGACGAGGCCCGCACGTTCGGTCTGGACGCGATCTTCCCGAGCGCCAAGATCTTCAACACGCAGGGGCAGAACTACCTCGCCGTGGACCGCGAGCTCATGCTGAGCTACAAGGAGTCCGAGACCGGGCAGATCATGCACACCGGCATCAACGAGGCCGGGTCGGCCGCGGCCTTCCAGTCCGTGGGCACGTCGTACGCGACGCACGGCGAGACCATGGTGCCGGTCTACATCTTCTACTCGATGTTCGGCTTCCAGCGCACCGGCGACCAGTTCTGGGCGGCGGGCGACCAGCTCACCCGCGGCTTTATCATCGGCGCCACCGCCGGCCGCACCACGCTGACCGGCGAGGGCCTGCAGCACGCGGACGGGCACTCGCCGATCATCGCCGGCACGAACACGGCGATGGTGCAGTACGACCCCGCCTTCGGGTACGAGATCCGGCACATCATGCGCGACGGTATCGAGCGCATGTACGGCGACGGGTCGGACGGCCGCGACCAGAACGTCATGTACTACCTCACGGTGTACAACGAGCCGATGATCCAGCCGGCCGAGCCGGAGGACGTCGACGTCGACGGCATCCTGCGCGGCATCCACCGCATCTCGACCGGCGACGGGGACGGCCCCAAGGCCCAGCTCCTCGCGTCCGGCGTGGGCGTGCCGTGGGCGCTGGAGGCGCAGCAGCTCCTCGCCAAGGACTGGGGCGTGTCGGCCGACGTGTGGTCGGTGACGAGCTGGAACGAGCTGCGTCGGGACGCGCTGGCGTCCGAGCACGACTCCCTGGTGAACCCCACCGTGGAGCC
This sequence comes from Isoptericola sp. Y581, assembly GCF_059445475.1. NCBI lineage: Bacteria > Bacillati > Actinomycetota > Actinomycetes > Micrococcales > Promicromonosporaceae > Isoptericola > Isoptericola sp. Y581. The sequence continues at coordinate 12,014 of NZ_JCAIUK010000006.1, forward strand.
GCGGACCCCGTACGTCACGCAGAAGCTGTCGGGCGCCCAGGGCCCGTTCGTCGCGACGAGCGACTTCGATCACCTGGTGCCGGACCAGATCCGTGCGTGGGTGCCGGGCGACTACGCGGTGCTCGGTGCGGACGGCTTCGGCTTCTCCGACACGCGCGCCGCGGCGCGGCGCTTCTTCCTCATCGACGGCCCGTCGATGGTCGTGCGGACGCTGCAGCAGCTCGCCCGCCGCGGCGAGGTCCCGGCGGACGTCGTCGCGAAGGCGGTCGAGAAGTACCGCCTGTTCGACGTCAACGCGGGCACCTCCGGCATCGCCGGCGGGGACAGCTGACCTCCGCGGGATAGAGAACCCCGAACCGCGAGAAGCTCGGACAAGGCCGCACCAGGTGCGGCCTTGTCCGAGCTTCTCTATCTCGCGGTTCGGGGTTCTCTATCTCGGCGCGTGGGGTTCTCTATCTCGGCGTGGACTGCTCGCGCGCGGCGACCACACGCTCCAGCTCGGCGCGTAGCTCCCCCGTGCCCGGGTGCAGCGCCAGCGACTGCAGGTGCTGCCTCGCCTCGGCCACACGCCCGGCCTCCAGCGCCGCGAGGACGAGCTGGCGGCCCACCTCCGGGGTGTGCTCGCGTGCGCGCCAGTGCCCGATGCCGAGCCCCAACGCCTCGGTGGGCATCCCGGCGTCGCGCAGGATCATGAGCCCCTCCGCCAGCGCCTCCCCCTCCGGTTCGCGCTCGGACGCCGTGCTGAGCCGGCGCACCGCGCCCTCCGGGTCGTCCGCGACGGACAGCCGCCCCAGCTCGAGCAGCGGCCGCCAGCCCCGCGGGTGCCCGGCGAGCTCCTCGGCGAGCGACCAGACCGCAAGGTCCGCGGCCCGCTGCTTGGCTACCTCGTCGGACGGGGCGCTGAGCGGGTCGTCCGGGCTCGGCGACTCGGCCGCGCGGCGTCGGACGACCTCGGCGAGGGCGTAGAACGCCCGGGCGTCGTTGGGGTCGTCGGCCAGCATCGCCCGCAGCGCGTCCTCCTGCACCGTGTCCCCGCGCTGCGAGCGCGACGGCCGGCGCGTACCCACCGTGGAGGCGGAGAACGGGCGGCGCAGCAGCTGCCGGAGCCGAGGCATGAGGGCCATGTCCTCGACCCTATCCAATGACCTCTCCGGCGTCCGGGGCGGGCACGGACGCCGACCCCGTTTGTGCACTCCCCACAACACCGCCCGTATCCTCGACCCATGACCACCACCGGCACCCCGACGTCCGCGGCGAGCGGGACGCCCGCCCGCGAGGGCTCCCCCGGCCCAGCGGCGGGCGAGGAGGAGAGCCCCGTCTCGCGGGGCGAGAACGTGCAGCGCGTGCGCGAGGGCGTGGGCGTGCTCACCTCGGCGGCGATGCGGCGGCTCGACGAGGAGGTGCACTGGTACCGGCAGCTCCCGGCGGAGGACCGTTCGTACGTGGCGCTGGTCGCCCAGTCCGGCATCAACGCCTTCGTGAGCTGGTTCGCCGAGCCCACGCCCACGCCGCACGGCGTGGGCGAGATGTTCGCCGCGGCGCCGCCCGAGCTCACGCGGTCGATCTCCCTGCAGCACACGCTCCAGCTGGTCCGCCTCATGGTCGACGTCGTCGAACAGCACTCCGACGAGATCGCCGCCCCGGGGTACGAGCGCGAGCTGCGCGAGGCGGTGCTCCGCTACTCCCGCGAGATCGCGTTCTCCGCCGCCGAGGTCTACGCGCGCGCCGCCGAGGTGCGGGGCGCCTGGGATGCCCGGCTCGAGGCGCTCGTCGTCGACGCGCTGGTGCGCGGCGACGGCGACGACTCGCTGCGCTCCCGCGTCTCGGCCCTGGGCTGGAGCGGTCGTGGTCAGGCGCTCGTGGTCGTGGGCGAGGCCACGACCCGCCTGGACGACGTCCGCACGGCCGAGCTGCGCCGCCTGGCGCGCCGTGCCGCCGGCGACGCCCTGGTCGGCATCCACGGCGACCGGCTGGTGCTGGTCCTCGGCGGCGGCGGCGACCTGGTCGCCGCCGCATCCTCCCTGCTCGACCGCTTCGGCCCCGGCCCGGTGGTGATCGGCGGCGTCGTCCCCGACGTCTCGGAGGCGGCGGCCTCCGCCACGGCGGCGCTCGCGGGGCTGGCCGCCGCCCCGGCCTGGCCGCAGGCCCCGCGGCCCGTCCTCGCGGACGAGATCCTGCCCGAACGCGTGCTGACCGGCGATGTCACCGCGCGGCGCACGCTGGTCGCCCAGGCGTACCGGCCGCTGCAGGAGGCGTCCGGCTCCGTGCTCGAGACCCTCTCCGCGTACCTGGGCACGGGGCGGTCCCTCGAGGCCGCGGCGCGCCGCCTGTACGTGCACCCCAACACGGTGCGCTACCGCTTGCGCAAGGTCTCCGAGATCAGCGGCTGGGACCCGCTCGACGCCCGCGAGTCGTTCGTGCTGCAGATCGCCCTGGCGCTCGGGCAGCTCGAGGGAACCACCGCATCTGCCGGTTGAGCCTGTCGAAACCGGGTCTCGACGAGCTCGACCGACGAGAGCAACCGGGTCTCGACGAGCTCGACCGACGAGAGCAACCAGGTCTCGACAAGCTCGACCAGCGCACGGCTTGGAGGTTTCCCACAATCGCCTTCCGCGAGGTTCGTGCGGGTCGCGACGACGTGTCCGGCGGGCGGGGTGGCACCGTGGTTCCGTGCTTGCCGTCGTCTGCCCTGGACAGGGCTCTCAGACCCCCGGGATGCTCAGCCCCTGGCTGGAGCTGCCCGGCACCGCCGACCTGCTCGACTCCTTCTCGGCCGCGGCCGGGACCGACCTTGCCCAGCACGGGACGACGTCGGACGCGGACACGATCCGCGACACCGCCGTGGCCCAGCCGCTGATCGTCTCTTCATCGCTGCTCGCGCTGCGCACGATCCTCGACGGTCGCCCCGCGACCGACGTCGTGGACGTCACGGCGGGCCACTCGGTCGGCGAGCTCAGCGCCGCCGCCGTCGCAGGGGCCCTCGACGACGCGGGCGCGGTCGGCCTCGTCTCCCACCGCGCCCGCGCGATGGCGGAGGCCGCCGCGGCCGCGCCGTCGGGCATGAGCGCCGTCGTCGGGGGAGACCCGGACGAGGTGCTGGCCTCCATCGAGGCGGCAGGCCTGTTCCCCGCGAACGTGAACGGTGGCGGCCAGGTCGTCGCCGCGGGCGACCCGGAGCGACTGGCCGCCCTCGCGGCTGAGCCCCCGACCCGCGCCCGGGTGATCCCGCTGCAGGTCGCGGGGGCGTTCCACACGCCGTTCATGGACTCCGCCCGCGTCGCCTTCGAGCAGGTCGCCACCGGCTGGCTCGCCACCGACCCGCGGCTGCCGCTGCTGTCGGACGCCGACGGGGCCTCGTACGACACGCTCGCGCCCGGCTCGAACGGCCACGGCACCGCCGCCGACGTGCTCGCCCGCCTGGCCGCCCAGGTGACCACGCCCGTGCGGTGGGACCTGTGCCAGGCGACGTTCGCCGAGCGCGGCGTGACGGCGATCCTCGAGCTCGCCCCGGGCGGGGTGCTGACCGGCCTGGCCAAGCGGGCTCTCAAGGGCGTCGAGTCGGTCGCGGTCAAGTCCCCGGACGACGTCGACGCGGCGCGCGACCTGATCGCGCGGCACTCCGTCGCCGGCGGGGCCGCCGCGTGAGCACGGCACGCAGGGCGCTGCGCCAGGCGGAGCCGGTCCCGCACTCGCGGATCCTGTCCGTCGCGGGCGAGCGCGGCTCGCGGGTGGTGACGAACGACGACGTCGCCGGCCCCATCGACTCCTCCGACGAGTGGATCCGGCAGCGCACGGGCATCGTGACCAGGCGCCGCGCGGATGCCGAGGTCGGCGTGCTCGACCTGGCCGAGGCAGCCGCCCGCAAGGCCCTCGACGCGGCCGGCCTCACCGGCGCGGACGTCGACGTCGTGATCCTGTCCACGGTGACGTACTTCCACCAGACGCCCGCGGGCGCCGCCCTGCTCGCCGAGCGGCTGGGGGCCACCCCGGCGGCGGCCTACGACGTCTCGGCCGCCTGCGCCGGGTACGCCTACGGCATCGGCCAGGCCGACGCCCTCGTGCGCTCCGGCGCCGCGCGGAACGTGCTGGTGGTGGGCGCCGAGAAGATGTCGGACTTCATCGACCCGACCGACCGCTCCATCTCGTTCCTGCTGGGCGACGGCGCCGGGGCGGCCGTCGTGGGCCCCTCGGACACGCCGGGCATCGGCCCGACGGTCTGGGGCTCGGACGGCGCGAAAGCGCAATCCATCCGGCAGACGCACCCGTGGTCCGACCTCCGCCAGGACCCGACGGCCGGCTGGCCGACGCTGCGCCAGGACGGCCAGAGCGTGTTCAAGTGGGCCAGCTTCCAGATGGCGCCGATCGCCGCGAAGGCCATGGCGGAGGCCGGCGTCGAGGCGCAGGACATCCAGGTCTTCGTGCCGCACCAGGCGAACATGCGGATCATCGACCAGCTGGTCAGGCAGCTGCGGCTGCCCGACGAGGTGGTCGTCGCGCGTGACATCGCCGACACCGGCAACACGTCGGCGGCATCCATCCCGCTCGCCACGGAGCGCCTGCTCGCCGAGGATCAGGCGCACCCGGGCGACCTCGCCCTGCAGATCGGCTTCGGCGCCGGTCTCGTCTACGCGGCCCAGGTCGTGGTGCTGCCCTAGTCAAGCCCCGTTGCTGACCCCATCGGCCGGTTCGCCGCCCGAGGTCGAGACGGACCCCCGTGGTGCGGGACAATCGCACCGCAACACCCCACGGTGCCGGAGGGCCGGTACCCCGTACAAGGAGAGACGTACCCCATGGCTTACACCTCCCAGGAGATCCTCGAGGGTCTTGCCGAGATCGTCGCCGAGGAGACCGGTCTGCCCACGGACGCGGTCGTGTCGGAGAAGTCGTTCACGGACGACCTCGACATCGACTCGCTGTCGATGATGACGATCGTGACCCACGCCGAGGACAAGTTCGGCGTCCGCATCCCCGACGACGAGGTCAAGAACCTCACGACGGTCGGCGACGCCGTCTCGTACATCGAGGGTGCGCAGGCCGCGTGACGCCGCGGGGCCCTCGCCCCGCCGCACGGGCGGGCCGGTCACCCCGGCCCGCCCGGCATCCTGACCGAGCAGCACCTCGCCGCACCCCGTCCCACACCAGGAGTGACCACCCATGACTGCCGCACCTGCCTCGCGCGACGTCGTCGTCACCGGCCTTGGAGCCACCACACCGCTGGGCGGCGACGCCCCCAGCACGTGGGCGGCCGCCCTGGCGGGAGAGTCGGGCGCGCGCACCCTCGACAACGACTGGGCGGAGACGTACGGCCTGCCGGTCACGTTCGCCGCGACGATTAAGGTCACCCCCGACCAGGTGCTCTCGCGGCCCGAGACCAAGCGCATGGACCCGTCCACGCAGTACGCCATGGTCGCCGCCCGGGAGGCCTGGCAGGACTCGGGCGCGCCCGAGGTCGACGGCGAGCGTCTCGGCGTGGTCGTGTCGTCCGGCATCGGCGGCATCTGGACGACGCTCGACGGCTGGGACACGCTCCGGGAGCGCGGCGCGCGGCGCATGCTCCCCATGACGGTCCCGATGCTCATGCCGAACTCCCCCGCCGCCTACGTGTCGCTCGAGTTCGGCGCCAAGGCCGGGGCACACGCCCTGGTATCCGCCTGCGCGTCCGGCGCCGAGGCGATCGGCTACGGCATGGACATGATCCGCGCCGGCCGCGCCGACGTCGTCGTGTGCGGCGGCACCGAGGCCACGATCCACCCGATGCCGATCGCCGCCTTCGCGGCCTCGCGCACCCTGTCGCTGCGCAACGACGACCCGCAGGGCGCCTCCCGCCCGTACGACGTCGACCGCGACGGCTTCGTGATCGGCGAGGGCGCGGCGGTGCTGGTGCTCGAGAGCGCCGAGCACGCTGCGGCGCGCGGCGCGCGCATCTACGCCCGGCTCGCCGGGCTCGGCCTGTCGTCCGACGCCTACCACATCACCTCGCCGGACCCCGAGGGCACCGGCCAGGTCTCCGCCATGCGCCGGGCGCTCGAGGACGCCGGCGTGACGTCGCGCGACGTCGCGCACGTCAACGCGCACGCCACGTCCACCAAGGTGGGCGACCTCACCGAGACGGCGTCCATCCGCAAGCTCATGGGCGGCGAGGCCGACCACGTGCGGCTCTCGGCCACCAAGTCGATGACGGGACACCTCCTGGGTGGCGCCGGTGCGCTCGAGACGCTCTTCACGGTCAAGGCCGTGTCCGAGCGGCTCGCCCCGCCCACGATCAACGTCGAGAACCCCGACCCGGAGCTCCAGGTCCCGCTGGTGCGCAGCACCCCGGAGAAGCTGCCCGACGGCGACCTCGTCGCGATCAACAACTCCTTCGGCTTCGGCGGCCACAACGTGGCGCTCACGGTCACCAGCGCCTGACAGACGGTCCACCGACGCGAAACGCCGGTTGAGCCTGTCGGAGACTCACCACGCCGGTTGAGCCTGTCGAAACCCCGTCACAGGGTTTCGACAGGCTCAACCGGCGTGCTGGGTTTCGACAGGCTCAACCGGCGTGCTGGGTTTCGACAGGCTCAACCGGCGTTGTCGTCGGGTCAGCCGACCCGGTGCAGCCAGCGCACGGGGGCGCCGGCCCCGGCGTACCGGAACGGTTCGAGCTCGTCGTCCCAGGCCGTGCCGAGGGCGAGATCGAGCGCGTCGCGGACGGCGCGCGGGTCGTGCGCGGACTCCAGCGCGGCGCGCACGCGGTCCTCGGGCACGACGACGTTCCCGTGCACGTCGGTCATGGCGTGGAAGATGCCGAGGTCAGGTGTGTGCGACCAGCGGGCGCCGTCGGCGCCGTGGCTCGCGTCCTCCGTCACCTCGAAGCGCAGGTGGTCCCAGCCCCGCAGGGCAGAAGCCAGCCGGGCACCCGTCCCCTGGGCGCCCTGCCACGAGTACTCCGCGCGGTAAAGACCGCGCGACGCCGGCTGGGGTGTCCAGTCCAGCGACACGCGGCTGTCGAGCACGTTGCCCGCCGCCCACTCGAGGTGAGGGCACAGTGCTCGGGGTGCCGAGTGCACGAACAGCACACCGCAGGTGATCGCGCCAGCCATGTTGTCCTCCCTGGTTCCGAGGTCCGTCTTCCCCTACGTCCTCGAACCGGTAGGCCTGCTGGTCGCTGCACTCCGACGGTGTGTCGTCTTGACACATCCTGCCCGATGACGGGCTGCCGTGCGAGAGGAAGCGCGGACTTGAGCAGCCCTTGAGGGACTCAGAGCCGCTCGCGCAGCTCGCGCATCGCCTTCTTGCGCGCGCCGCGCTCGAGGCGATCGAGATAGAGCTTGCCGTCCAGGTGGTCGCACTCGTGCTGGAGGCAGCGCGCCAGGAGCCCGGTGCCCTCCACGACCACCTCGGCGCCGTCGAGGTCCGTGCCGACCACGCGGGCGTACCAGGCGCGCGTCGTCGGGTACCACAACCCCGGGACGGAGAGGCAGCCCTCGTCGTCGTCCTGCGACTCCTCGGAGAGCTCCACGATCCGCGGGTTGAGCACGTAGCCGATCTCGTCCTCGACGTTCCAGGAGAACGCGCGCAGGCTGACACCGATCTGGTTGGCCGCTAGCCCCGCCCGGCCGTCGGCGTCGACCGTCTCGACGAGGTCCTCCACGAGGGACCGGACGCGGTCGTCGACAGCAGTGATCTCGTCGCACGGTGTGCGCAGCACAGGGTCGGGCAGCACCCGGATCTCTCGCATCGCCATGCGGCGCATTCTCCCACGTCGCGGACGCCTGACAGCGCCGATTATCACGGTTTGATAACGTGCGGGGCGATGCTTCAACGGATGACTGAGTCAATCACACCACTCGCCCCCGGCACCGGGACGACGCCCGCACCCACGACGCCGCGGCCCCGGCTGGCCGCGCTCGACGGGCTCCGCTTCCTGGCCGCGATGGCGGTGCTCGCCTACCACTACGTCGCCGTCAACCACCACGCCTGGGGTCCGCGGACGGACGTGTCGTTCCCGAACCTGCAGCCGCTGGTGGCGTACGGGTCTTTCGGCGTGCAGCTGTTCTTCGTGATCAGCGGGTTCGTCATCCTGATGTCCGCCTGGGGGCGCGACGTGCGCTCGTTCACGGCGTCCCGCGTGGGCCGGCTGTTCCCTGCCTACTGGTTCTCCGTGGCCGCCGTCGTCGCGCTGCTCGTGCTGGTGAACCCCGGACGCAAGACCGTCGGGCTCGCCGAGACGGCCGCGAACCTCACGATGGTGCAGCGCGCCTTCGGGGTGCAGGACATCGAGCCCGTGTACTGGACCCTCTGGACCGAGCTCCGGTTCTACGTGCTCATGGCCGTGCTGCTCGCGGTCGGCATGACCCGCAACCGGCTCATCGCGTTCGCCGCGGTCTGGCCGGTCCTGGCGGCGATCGCCGTGCGGAGCGACAGCGACCTATGGTCCACCGTGCTGGTGGGCAGCGACGCCCCGCTGTTCGCCGGCGGGATGATGCTCTTCCTGCTCACCAAGGAGCGACGCTCCCTCGTCCTGTGGCTGGTGCTCGGGCTCAACGTCGCCCTTGCCGGCGTCGTCTCCGGCCGCTCCCAGTCGCTGCGGATCGCGAACAGCACCGACATCACCGTGGGGCCGGAGACGTACTGGGTCGCGATCGTCGTCTGCTTCGCCCTCGTCGCCGCCGTCGCGCTCACCCGGCTCGACCGGCTGTCGTGGAAGTGGCTGACCGTGGTCGGTGCGCTCACCTATCCCCTGTACCTGCTGCACTCGTCGTGGGGAGAGTGGATCATCGGTGCGGCCAGCCCGCACCTGCCCGTCGCCGTGACGTTCGTGCTCGTCACCGCCGCGATGCTTGCCGTCGCCTACCTTGTGCACCGCTTCGTGGAGCGGCCGCTGGGGCCACGACTACGCCGGGCGGTGGCACGCGACCTGGAGCGCACGGGTCGCGTGCTCGGCCGTTCGAGTCGGGACGCCCTGCCGGCTCAGGCGCGCGAGCCCGAGTCCGTCTCCTCGAGGTAGTCCCGCAGGACGTCGCGCAGCACGAGCGCCTGGTTGTGCTCCGTGTCTCGCGCGGAGTACAGCAGGGTCAGCCGGGAGTCGCCCGCGCCCAGGGCGGCGACCTCCGCCACGGCCGGGTTGCCGTCCAGCTCCGCCCGGTACCGGCGCTCGAACTCCGCGAAACGTTCCGGCTCGTGGTGGAACCAGGTCCGCAGGTCGGACGTCGGCGCGAGATCCTTGCGCCACGCGTCCAGGTGGGCGTCCTCCTTCGACACCCCTCGCGGCCACAGCCGGTCCACGAGCACCCGCGCGCCGTCGTCGGGCCCGGGCGGGTCGTACACGCGCTTGACGTCGACGGTCACCACCCCATGACACCGCGCCTCCGGCCGGGATGCACGCGCTGCGCGGGGGCGTCGGGCCGATATGCTCGCCGCGCGCCCCGTTAGCTCAGCTGGTCAGAGCAGGAGACTCATAATCTCTCGGTCGTGGGTTCAAGTCCCACACGGGGCACCCGTGACGGCTGCGGCACGCGAGGCGGCCGAGCCGCTACGCTCCCGCCATGCTCCGCGTGCTGCCGATGCTGGCCTACCTCGCGCTCGTCGTCTACGCGCTCGTCGACGTCGTCCAGTCCGACGAGGAGGACGGCGGCGGCATCCAGAAGGGCTTCTGGATCCTGCTCATCGTGTTCCTGCCGTTCGCGGGCTCGATCGCGTGGCTCGTCGTGAGCCGGCGCGCCCGCGCGGGTCGCCGCGCGTCGCCCCGGACCGGCTTCCCCGCCGGTCCCGTCGCGCCCGCCCAGTACCCCGGGCGCCGTCGCACGTGGGAGCAAAACGACGTCCCTGACCACCCGGACGACGATCCCGAGATGCGCTGGCTGCTGGAGCAGGCCCGACTCAAGCGAGAGCGGGCGGAGGAGTACCGCCCCTCCGCCGCCGACGAGGGCGGGCAGGGCGCGACGCCCGCCGGCTGACATCGGCAGCACGCAGGTGCGAAGTCGGTACGGTGACGCCATGTTGTTCCGCCGCTCTCCCCTGCCCGACGACGTGCGCCGCGCGCTTCCCCTCGCCCGCGGGGAGCGCGTGCTCGCGCCCGCCGAGCTCGCCGACGGCCGGTGGGCCGTGGCCACGACCGCCCGGCTCGTCGTCGTCGGGCCTGACCCGCAGGACGTCGTCGTGCGGCGCCCGTGGTGCGACGTGGACCGCGGCGTGTTCGACCCCGAGCGGTCCGAGCTCGTCGTCACGTGGGTGGACGCCGTGCCCGACACGGTGCTGCGCCTCGTGGACGCCGAGCGCACCCCGTTCCCCCTGACCCTGCGGGAGCGCGTGGAGTGGTCGGTGGTGCTCGCCGAGACGGTGAGCGTCCCCGGCGGCGGCGACGTCAAGGTCGCCGTGCGGCGCTCCGCCGACGGCGGCCTGTTCTCCCAGGCCCTGGCCGGACCGGGCGTCGACCTCGCCCGGCCGGACGTCGCCCGAGTGGTGGACGCCACGGAGTCCAGGGTGCGGGGAGCGTCCGGCCTACCCCTGTGAGCCTGGTAATGTTCCTTCCGATCCGAAAGCCGCACGGCCGGGTGATCATGCGATCCCGCGTAGCTCAGCTGGCAGAGCATCCGACTGTTAATCGGACGGTCGTTGGTTCAAGTCCAACCGCGGGAGCCTCAGACAAAGAATGCCCCTGACCTGCAGTCATGCAGGTCAGGGGCATTCGTCTTTTCGGCGGCGTGCAACATGCGTGTAACTGACCCCCGGTTCACCGTCGAACCTCGCGAGAGGTGCCCTCCATGACCGCCGATCCAGGTCGACGTCGTAGCCGCGCATCAGCAGGCGGCGCTCCCCGCCAACTCGGACATCTTGGTGACGGGTTCGGGAGCCCAGTTCGGCGTGGAAGCGCGGGTACTGGTCGGCGTCCATCGTGATGCTCCCTCTCGGTTGGTGCTGGAACACCTGCTGTAGTGAGGGGTAGCCCCCGCTACGGATCAGTGGGACCCCCCACCTCACGTGTGAACCCCACCGGAAACTTCACCGTTCGAGCGCTACAGTTAAGGTTAGGTCACTAGACTTAACTGTAGGAACTCAGAGGAAGGCCTGATGTGGCTGCCACCGAGAAGCGGGGCGACTCAGTCGCTGCACCCGACGAACCGACCCTGTGGGTGCGCGAGGTCCAGCCACCGAACCTCGGGGCGATGCGGTCGGCCGATCGTCGCGGCGGCTCATACCGACGGTACTTCCCCGTCGGACTCGATGAGCGGATGGCACCCCTCCTCGATGCCGACGCGATGGAGTCCATCACCGACATCTCGGTCGCCGTCGCCCGCATCGCCCAGAGACTGCGAGACCGACCGCAGCCGATCCTCTACTCCACGCTGGTGCGCTCAGAGTCGATCTCATCCTCCTGGGTCGAGGGCCTGCGCGAGACCCCACGCAACATCATGGTTGCCCAGTTGAAGGACCGTGATCCCGGAATGGAGGGCTACCAGTTCGAGCATATGGACACAGCCCAAGCCATCCTCGGCAACCTCGACTCCATTCGTCACGGCGTCGAGTCGCTGCGCGCACCGTGGGACGACCAGCCCATCCACGATATCCACCGCACCATCGCTCCGAACGTCCATGACGGCGGGTACCGCGACGTCGACGTGCAGATCGGCGGCTCGTCAAAACTGACGGCCGCGTACGTCGCTCCCCCTGCCCACAAGGTGCCCGCGCTGATGGCCAACCTGGTGGACTACGCGAACCGCAGCCCCGACAGCCCGCTCATCAAGGCGGCGCTGATCCACGCCCAGTTCGAGACCATCCACCCGTACGAGGACGGTAACGGTCGCACCGGCCGCGTCCTGGTACACGGCTACCTCGCCCGCGCTGGAGCTCTCGACCAGGGCGTCCTGCCGCTGTCCGTGGTCCTGCGACGCGACACCGACGAGTACGTGCGGCGACTGACGGAGTTCCGGCACGGCGACCCTGCCACCAGGCCTGAGGCCGTCAGTCAGTTCGTCGCCTACTTCGCCGACGTCCTGGCCGGCTCCTGCGAGGAGACCGAGCGCGTGATGCAAGAGTCGGCCGAGGTGCAGGACGACTGGAACGAGCGCGTGTCCCGCTTCCGCTCCGACTCGAAGGTGCACGACGCCCTCCGCGTCCTGGCGGAACAGCCCGTCGTCACGGCCCGTTACCTTCAGCAGGCATTGGGCGTCTCCCGAGTCACGGCGCGGAAGGTCATCGACAATCTCGTCGAGGTCCAGGTGCTGGAGCCGTCGGGCGGACGGTTCCGGCGCTCCGAGGTGTATCAGGCCCCGCTACTGCTGCGAATGATGGACCGCCTGGTGCCGGGCATCCAGCCGACGACGCTGCCGAAGCCTCGACCCGCACGTCGGCCATGAGGTCCGGCGAGCGGCCCGCGCAGCGGACCGCAGCGACCTGACCGTGGTGCGTGCGCCCGCGGGGCAGGAGCCTCGTCGTCCGGTCAGAGCGTGAGCAGCCGCTCGACCAGGTGCGGAGCGAGCGGCACGTCGGTCGCGAGGACCAGGCGCGTGCGGGCGCCCGGCTGGTCGGGGTAGCCCGAGTACATGCCGCGCAGGTCGCAGAGCGTCTGCCCGCGGCCGGGGCCGCGCGAGTCGTCGACGGACACGTGCACGCGCGGCGCGAGCGTTGGCGCCACGCCGCCGACCGTGATCGCGGCGGCGAGCGGGTCGTGGAGCGCGGAGCAGCGGCGGCCGAAGGTCGGGACGTGGAAGTCGAAGTACAGGTCCAGGACCTCGCCGAGCCACGGCGCCACCGCGGTGCCCGCCTCGAGCAGCGTCTTGCGGTCGGTCTCCTCGAGCAGGTTCGCCATCGTCACGTCGAGCGGCACGAGGGTGACGTCCCAGTCGGCGGCGAGCACGAGGGCCGCCGCTTCGGGGTCGTTCGCGATGTTCGCCTCGGCGACGGGCGAGACGTTGCCGGGGTGCAGGGCGGCGCCGCCCATGATGGTCAGGTCGCGCACCCGGCCTGGCAGCGTCGGGTCCTCGCGGAGCGCGAGGGCCAGGTTGGTGAGCGGGCCGACGGCCACGACCCGCAGCGCCCCGGCGTGCTCGTGGGACAGCCGGAGCAGCAGCTCCACCGCCGGCTCCCCCACGGGCGCGCGACCCGACGGCGGGAGCACGACGTCGCCGACGCCGTTGCGGCCGTGGACGCCCGGCGCCCCGCCGGCAAAGGCGCCCGCCAGCGGGTCGTGCGCGCCGACGGCGACCGGCACGTCGCCGCGGCCCGCGAGCGCCAGCAGGTCGAGGGTGTTGACGGCGCCCTGCCGGGCGTCGATGTTGCCGCTGACGCTGCCCGCGCCGACGAGGTCGACCTCCGGCGAGGCGAGCAGGTAGGCGAGGGCGAGCGAGTCGTCGACCCCGGTGTCGCAGTCGAGGTAGAGCGGGGCGGCGAACGGTACAGACGGAGCAGGCAGGGTCACGGAAAGTCCTTCGATGTCGTGGGAGCGAGGACAAGTCTCCCCCACCGGGAATACCTGCCTTGGGCGCCCGACTTGTTCCTCACGTGCCCACGACCGCTCGTGTCTCCGTCGGGCTGCGCTCCGAGCGCGGCCCGATCCTCCTGTCCCTCATGCTCGCGACGGCGCTCGTCGCGCTCGACGCGACGATCATCGCCACGGCGTCGGCGACCATCGCCAGCGAGCTCGGCGGCTTCGAGCAGCTGCCCTGGCTCTTCTCCACGTACCTGCTGGCCCAGGCGGTGAGCACCCCCGTCTTCGGGCGCCTGGCGGACGTGCTGGGCCGCAAGCGGCTGATGCTCGCCGGCGTGGGCCTGTTCTTCCTCGGTTCGATGCTCTGCGGCGTCGCCCCGACCATGGAGATCCTCATCGTGGGGCGCGTGCTGCAGGGCCTCGGCGCCGGCGCCGTGATGCCCGTGTCCATGACGATCGCCGCGGACATCTACACGCTCGAGGAGCGCGCGAAGACCCAGGGCTACCTGGCGTCCGTGTGGGCCATCTCGGCCGTCGTCGGCCCCACCCTGGGCGGCGTGTTCTCCGAGTTCACGAGCTGGCGGTGGATCTTCCTCGTGAACATCCCCCTGTGCGCGATCGCGGCCTGGATGCTGGCGCGCCGCTACCACGAGCCGGCGCGCAACGGCGCCCGCGAGCCGATCGACTACGTCGGGGCCACGCTCCTCGCGGCGGGCAGCACCATGCTGCTGCTGGGCCTGCTCGAGGGCGGCACCCGGTGGGCGTGGGGGTCGCTCGCCTCCGTCGCGATCTTCGCGGTCGCGGTGCTCCTGCTCGTGGCCTTCGCCGTCCACGGGCGGCGCACGCGGCACCCCATCGTCGACCTCGCCATCCTGCGGCGCCGCGTCGTCGGGGTCTCCACCGCGGTCTCCCTGCTCGTGGGCGTGGTCGTGCTCAGCCTGTCCACCTACGTGCCGATCTACGCCCAGGGCGTGCTCGGCACGGGTCCGCTCGTGGCGGGCTTCGCCCTCGCCGCGATGACCGTGGGCTGGCCCCTGTCGGCGTCGAACGCCGGACACCTCTACCTGCGGATCGGCTTCCGGCTCACCGCCGTCATCGGCACCTCGCTCGTGGTGGTCGGCACCGCGCTCACGCTGCTGCTCGGCGACGCGACGCCCGTGCTCGCCGTCGCGGGCGCATGCTTCGTCATCGGGGCGGGCATGGGCCTCACCGCCGTCCCCACCCTCATCGCCGCGCAGTCCCAGGCGTCGTTCACCGAGCGCGGCGCCGTGACCGGCACCAACATGTTCGCACGCTCCCTCGGGTCGGCCGTCGGCGTGGCGGTGTGCGGCGCGATCGTCAACGCCCGCACCACCCTCGGCCCGGACGGCACCCCTACCGGTGCGGGCCTGATGCCGGCGCTGCACCTCGTCTTCGTGCTGCTCGTCTGCGTCGCGGCGGTGCTGGTGGTGCTCGCCGCGCTGATGCCCGCCGACCGGCAGGCCGCGCAGGAGCGTCGCGCGAGCATGCAGGAGGCCGCGGAGTCCTGACCCGGCGCGCATCAGGGCAGCGCCGGCGGGGTCCAGCCCATCACGCCCTTCACTCCCCCGCTCACGGCCGCCGCGGGCAAGGCCCGCATCAGGGCGTTGCGCAGCCCCTGCCACCGCGGCCCCAGGTGCGAGCCGAAGCGGCCGCTGGCCACCGACGCGCGGGCGAGCGCACGGCACCGAGGGCGCCGCACGGAGTCGAAGGCGGCGAGCGCCTCGCCGAGCGACGAGCCCGCGGCCATGCCGCCCGCGACGATACGGCCCACGCACACGCCGTCCTCCAGGGCGGTCGCCGCCCCCTGACCCATCGTGGGCAGCGTGGCGTGCGCCGCGTCGCCCACCATGACCACGCGGCCGCGCGCGTAGCGCGACAGCCCGCCGGGCAGGTGGTGCACGTCGTGCCGCATCACGGCGCTCGGCGGGGTCTGCGCCAGCAGCTCCTGCACCGGGCCCGCCCAGCCGGCGAACCGCTCGCGCGCGGCGCCGAGCTCGTCGTCCAGGCGGGTGCGCTCCGGCATCCGGACGTAGCCGTACCAGTAGGTCTCCCGCGCGCCCACCGGCATGATACCGAACTCGGCGTGCGCACCCCAGTACTGCACGAGTCCGGGGTCGGCCGCCTGCTGCGGCACGATCGCCCGCCAGCTCGAGTAGCCGCTGTACGCGATCTCGCGGCCGGGGAAGACCGCCACCCGGACGGCACTGCGCACCCCGTCGGCCCCGACGACGAGCTCCGCCGCACGCTCGTGAGCCCGGCCGTCCCGGCCCGCGTGGCGCACGACGGCGGGCGCGCCGTCTGGGTCGCCCGCGTCGAGGAACGTCACGCGGGCGTCGGTGACGACCTCGATCCCCAGGTCGCGGGCGCGGGCCAGCAGCGCAGCGTGCACGCGCGCACGGTGGACGCCGCGCAGCACGGTCATCGCGCGTTCGCCCGGGTCATCCGGGAGCCGCATGATCGGGCGGCCGCTGGCGTCAAGCGTTCCGGTGGCCCACGTCTGCGGCCCGAGCGCGGCGACGGCGGCGCCGTCGATCCCCAGCCCGGCCAGGGACGCCACCGCGTTGGGGGTGAGCGCCACCCCGGCACCGACCTCGCCGAGCTCGTGCGTCCGCTCCAGCACCGTCGTCCGCCATCCCGCCTCCGCGAGGGAGACGGCCGACGCGAGACCTCCGATGCCGCCGCCGACCACGATCGCCGTGTGTGTCGCCATGCCGAACCTCCGCGAGCCGAGAGCCAACCCGGTACCACTACGTGCGTAGTGGTATTCATCTTGCCATACTGACCGCGTGCCCCGGACCAACCCCGAACGACGCCGCGACCTGACCGACGCCGCGATCACGCTGCTGGTGGACGAGGGCGTGCACGGGCTGACGCACCGGGCGGCCGAGCGCGCGGCGGGGCTCCCGGCGGGCACGGCCGCGAACTACTTCCGCAGCCGCGAGGAGCTGCTCGTCTCCGTCGCCACGAGGATCGTCGAGCTGCACCTCGCCGACGCACGGCAGGCGACCGAGGCATCCGTCGGGGCGTCGCCGGTGGGTCTCGACAGGCTCGACCGACGAACAGCGCGCGACCAAGCCCTCACGCTCGACCGCATGACCGACCTCATCGCCGCGTCGCTGCTCGACGCCGCCACGCGGCACCGCGACCGCTACCTCGCGATCGCGGAGCTCCAGCTCGAGGCGCGCCGCCGTCCCGCGCTCGCCGCCGCCCTCGCCGGGCTGGCGACGCAGGCCTCCGACCTCACGGCGGTGATGCACGCCGACACCGGGCTCGACGTCGACCCGGCGGCCGTGCCCACGCTCGTGCTCCTGTACGGCGGGGCGCTGCTCACGCTGGTCACGGGGCACGTCGACGTCGACGCGGAGACCACCCGGCGCCTGGCCCGCGCCATGGTGCACGGGACGCTCGGACCCCGCTGATCGCGGCCCTGCGGGCGCCGGCCACGGTCGTGGGTCGTCAGCCCTCGCGCAGGGCGCGGCGCTGCTGCTCGATGGCGAGCAGGTCCGTGAAGGCCTGCTGGAAGGCGGCCGGGTCCTTCTCCTGGTCCAGGCGCTGCAGCCGGCTCCTCGCATCCGCGATGCGCCGGGTGAGGCCCAGGTCCACCAGGGCCCGCACGACGTCCGCCACGTACGCCCCGATGGCATCCTCGCGGTCCTCCGGCACGGGCGCGACCGCCAGCTCGGTCACCAGCGGCGCCACCGTCTCGGGCGCCTGCTCCGCGACGGCCTCGACCCATCGGCCGCCGCCGAGCTCGCGGCCCGTCGCGACGCCGCCCGCGGCGCGCACGGCGTCGTGCACGGCCCGCCACGCCGGGACCCCGAACGCGACGTCGCCGAGCTCGTCGAACGACGCTGGTACGTGCTGCGGGTATTGCAGCACGACGACCAGCGCCTGGCGCTCCAGGCGGGCGACCGGGTCCCGCGGGTCGGGGGTGGCCAGCACGGGCACCCCCGGCGCACCGGCGTCACCGTCCGGTCGGGCGTCCGACCGGGCGTCCCGCTGGCCCCTCCGCTGGTCACCACCGTGTGCGCGCGCCGGCGCCGTGGCGGCACGCGCCACCTCCCTGCGCACGTCCTCCGTGTCGATCCCGATCCAGCGGGCGAGCGAGCGCGCGTAGCCGAGCTGCATCGACCGGTCGCGGATGCCGGCGACGAGTGGAGCCGCGGCGCGCAGAGCGCCGACCCTGCCCTCGACGGTGTCGAGGTCGTAGGAGTCCAGCGTGGTGCGGATGACGAACTCGAACAGCGGCTGTCGGCCGTCCACCAGCGCGCGGACCGCCTCAGGGCCGCGGGCCATGCGCAGCTCGCACGGGTCCATGCCGCCGGGCTCGACGGCCACGAAGGTCTGGGCGTGGAAGCGCTGGTCCTCCCCGAAGGCGCGCACCGCCGCCTTCTGCCCGGCCGCGTCGCCGTCGAACGTGAAGATCACCTCGCCGCCGAGGGACGCGCCCGAGGCGAGCTGCAGCCCGCCCCCGGCGGTCGTGTCGCCGAGCAGGCGGCGCACCACCTTGGCGTGGTCCGCGCCGAAGGCGGTGCCGCACGTCGCGACGGCTGACTCCTCGCCGGAGAGGTGCGCCGCCATGACGTCGGTGTACCCCTCGACGATGACGACCCGCTTGCCCTGCGCGATCGCCCGCTTGGCGAGGTCGATCCCGTAGAGCACCTGCGACTTCTTGTAGAGGGAGGTCTCCGGGGTGTTGAGGTACTTGGGCCCCTGGTCGTCGTCGTACAGACGCCGCGCGCCGAAGCCGATCACCGCGCCCGTGACGTCCCGGATGGGCCAGACCAGGCGCCCGCGGAACCGGTCGTAGATGCCGCGCTGCCCCTGACTGACCAGGCCCGACGCGACCAGCTCCGCCTGCGTGAACCCGCGGCCCTGCAGGTGGCGCAGCAGGGCGTCCCAGCCTGTGGGCGCGTAGCCGACACCGAAGTGCTCGGCGTCCGCGCGGTCGAAGCTGCGCTCCGCGAGGAACGCGCGACCTGCCTGGGCGCCGGGGCCGAAGAGCTGCTCGGCGTAGAACTCCGCCGCGACGCGGTGCGCCTCGATCAGCCGCTGCCGCTTGCCGGGCTCCTCACGCTTCCCGCGGTCGGCCGCGGCGCCCGTGCGCGAGTCCTCGTAGCGCAGCTGCACCCCGGCCCGGTCGGCCAGGTACTCGACGGCATCGGTGAAGCTCATCCCGTCGATCTTCTGCACGAAGGAGATGACGTCGCCGCCCTCGCCGCAGCCGAAGCAGTGCCACCGGCCGACGCCGGGGCGCACGTGGAACGACGGGCTCCGCTCGTCGTGGAAGGGGCACAGGCCCTTGAGGGAGCCGACGCCGGCGGGCTTGAGCGTGACGTGCGCCGAGACGATCTCCTCGATCCGTGCGCGCTCGCGAACGGCCTCGACGTCCTCCCGCTTGATCAGCCCTGCCACGGGCCGAGTCTATGCGTGCCCGGCAGGGGTCAGGACGCCCGTCGACGCCGCGCCGCGCGACGTCGCACAACGCCGGGCGTAGGCAGCCGGCGGCATGCCGAGGGCCCGCGCGAAGTCGACGCTGAGGTGCGCCTGGTCGTAGTAGCCGACGGCGGCGGCGAGGTCCGCGAGCGGCCGACCCGGGTCGGCGGCGAGCAGGTCGGCCGCCAGGTGCACGCGGTGGCGCTGGAGCACCCACTTGGGGCTCACCCCGACCCAGCCGGCGAACAACCGCTGCAGCGAGCGCGCGGTCGTGCCGGCGAGCTCGGCGAGGTCGGAGACGCCGGCGTCGGGGCCGAGCTCGCCGCCGACGACGGCGCCGAGCACCCCCGCCACGCGGGCCAGCGCGTCGGCCGAGCGCGGGGTGCGGCCCCGGGCCGCCGCCGCCCGCAGGACGGGGGTGACGGCGGCGACCGCCGCGGCGTCGTCGCCCTGCTGCACGGCGCGCACCGCGCGGCGTCCCGCCTCCTCGATGTCAGCCGGTCCCGGCTCGTCGGCCGCGGCGCCGGCCAGCACGGTGACGGCCGGCACGACCAGCCCCGCCCGCACGATGTCGGGCCGGTCGCGCAGCACACGCAGCGCGCCGGGCCGGAGCTTGGTGCCCAGCACGGCGCCGGAGCCGCGCAGCGTCCGGGTGAACAGCCCGGCCGGGATGCCGTGCACGGCGAAGCCGCCCGCCTCGGCCACGACGTTCGCATGCGGGTGCGGGATGACGACCTGCGTGAACTCGGCGCCCGGCGCCAGGTCCCACCGCACCACCCAGTGCCGCTCGACGAGGTCCGCGAGGTCAGGCGCCGGGTCCAGCCGCACGAGGTCGAACCCGCCGCGGGCCGCGGCAGGGTCGACGATCCCACGGGTCGACGCGGTCGACGCGGTGGGTGCGGGCTCGAACACCTGTCGCATTCCTCCAAGACTGCCGCAGTGCACCGACACGAGCATGGTGAGCGCGCCCGGACGCACCCGGCCACACGACCCAGGAGGAGAGACCCATGGACCTGTCCGACATGTCCCCGCTGCACCCGAACCTCACCGTCACCGACCCGCGCGCCGCGATCGACTTCTACGTCGCGGGACTCGGGGCCGAGGTGATCGACACCATCATCGCGGGCGACGCGATCATCCACTCGGACCTGCGGATCGTCACCGACCGGGGGACGTCCACCTTCACGGTGGCCGCGTCCTTCCCTGCGGAGGGCGCCGTGGCCCCGGGGGCGGACGGCGCGACCACCGGCTCGTTCACCCTGTACGTGGACGACGCCGACGCCGCGCACGCCCGCGCGGTCGCGGCCGGCGCCAAGAGCACGCAGGAGCCCGGCGACTGGTTCCCGGGCTTCCGGCAGGCGGCCGTGCGCTGCCCGGCGGGGCACCGGTGGTTCTTCGCGCAAGTGGCCGACGACGTCACCCCGGCGGACGTCCAGCGCGCCAGCGACGCGTGGATGGCCCAGCAGGCCTGAGCTAGCGGGCCTTCCGCACCAGCCGTGCGTGGAGCTGCGTGGCGGACACGTCGGTGAGCGACGCCACCTGGTCGACGACGACGCGCAGCCGCGCGCCGTCGTCGGCCGCGTCGCGCCAGTCGGCCGCGAACGGCGCCTCGAGCGCGTCCGGGCCCCGGTCGAGCAGCGCCTCGACGAGCTCCGCGATGAGCTCGCGCTGCTCGCCGTACACCGGCTCCGCCTCGCGCGGCGCCATCACGTACGCAACCGCGACGCCCTTGAGCGCCAGGATCTCGTCGGCCGTCTCGGGCGGCACCACGAGCCGCGCCGCGTACCGGGTCAGGGGGCCGTCGCCGAAGACCTCGCGCGTCGCGGCCTGCGCCGACCCGCTGAACCGGCCGATGAGCTGGCTGGTGGCGTCCTTGAGCCGCGCGAGGGCGCGGCGCGAACCGTCGAAATCGGTGACGAGGTAGCCGGTGTCGCGCAGCCGCACCAGGGCGGCGTCCAGGGCGTCCGGGTCGTGCCAGTCGCCGTACCAGGAGCGCACGTGCCCGGCGACCCGCGCCCGCTCGTCCGGGTCGCCCAGCACCCGCAGGTCGAGGCGGCCGCCCACCACCGCGTCCTCGACGTCGTGCACCGAGTAGCTGATGTCGTCGGCGAGGTCCATGACCTGCGCCTCCATGCAGCGCATCCCCTGCGGCGCGCCCTCGCGCAGCCACCCGAAGACGGGTGCGTCGTCGGGGTAGACGCCGAACTTGGGCGTGGCGGCGCCGTCCGGGCGGGCCGGGCCCGCCCCGTGCGCCCACGGATACTTGACGCTCGCGTCGAGGCTCGCGCGCGTGAGGTTGAGCCCGCGCGGCGACCCATCTTCGGCGAAGATCTTGGGCTCCAGCCGCGTGAGCAGGCGCAGCGTCTGCGCGTTGCCCTCGAAGCCACCGATCGGCTCGGCGATCTCCGCGAGCGCGCGCTCCCCGTTGTGCCCGAACGGCGGGTGGCCGAGGTCGTGCGTGAGGCACGCGGTGTCCACGAGGTCGGGGTCGCAGCCGAGCGCGCGACCCATCTCGCGGCCCACCTGCGCCACCTCGAGCGAGTGGGTGAGGCGGGTGCGCACGAAGTCGTCGCTGCCGGGCCCGAGCACCTGCGTCTTGGCGCCGAGCCGGCGCAGCCCGGAGGAGTGCACCACCCGAGCCCGGTCCCGCTCGAACGGCGTGCGGAATTTGGACTTGGGCGGCTCGGCGAACCAGCGCTGCACGTCGTGGTCGGTGTAGGAGGGCGTGCCCTCCTCGCCCGGCGCGGGGCGCGGGTACGTCCCGACCACGGTCGGGTCGAATGCGCCCTGCTCGAACGTCTGCACGGGGTGCAGCCTAGCGAGCGCCACCCATGCCCGACCGTGCACGACCGGCGACGGGCTGGATCACGGCATAGGTCACGGCATCGATCAGGGTGCGGGGACCACGCGCCCCCGGTAGACGGCGGTCCGCAGCTCCCGCTCCCACTCGGCGAAGCAGGGCATGCCGAGGTCCCTGGCTGCGGCGAGCTCGGCCTCCACGTCGTACGGCACGCGCACGTGCTGGATCGAGAACGGCGCCGGTTCCTCGCCGTCCGGAACGCCCTCGAGGATCGCGTAGGCCGGCGTCGGCTCGTCCAACGGGTTGCCGACGCTGCCGGTGTTGAACAGCGTGCGGCCCTGGTACGTCTCGACGTACGCGTCGTGCACGTCGCCGTACCCGACGACGGTCGGCTCCGGGCCCGACCCGGTGAGCTCCGTCGTCGCGAACATGCCCGCGAACTCCTCGGGCGTGTGGTGGAAGTGCACGCGCGTGTGCACGCTCGCCGCCGAGGCGTGGAACAGCCGGACCCGCCGACCCGAGAGCACCAGGTCGTAGCTGAGCGGCTTCGAGGCGAGCCACGCCAGCTGGTCGGGACGCAGCTCGTCGCGCCACCAGACCATCTCGGCCGAGCCGTCGTCGGGGATCTGCGCCAGGAAGTCGTCCCAGTTGCCCCGCACGTCCGCCTCGCACACCTCGGCGAGCCGATCCACGACGGCGCTCCCCCGCGGCCCCTTGCCGGCGTCGTCGCCGAGGTTGATCACGCGCGCGATCCCCCGGGCCGCGACGTCGGCGAGCACCGCCTCGAGCGCGCCGAGGTTGCCGTGCACGTCGGAGAGCACGGCGATGCGTTCCAGGTTGCGAGCCACGACTCCGATGCTTCCACAGCCGAAGGTCGGCCAGGCCGACACGGCGGCTCAGCGGCGGCGGCGCCCGATCGCCCACCCGGCGGCGAGCGCGATCGCGATCCCCACGGCCTGTCCGCCGAGGATCACCTTGTTGAGGTCCAGCACGGGCTTCCAGAAGGTGCCCTCGGCCGAGACCACGAAGACGCCCAGCGGCTTGACGCGCAGGCCGTAGCCCCCGCCACCTCCGCCGCCCTCGCCCTGCCCCTCGCCGTGGGCCTCGCCCTGCGCCTCGCCCTTGGCGTCGCCCGTCGCGTCGCCGTGCGCGGAGCCCGGGGCGCCCTTGTCGGCGGGAGCGTCCGCCCCGGCGTCGCCGGAGCCCTCGTCGGTCGCCGCGGTGCCGATCCGGAACGACCGACGCCACCCGGTCCCGTCCCCCGTGCCCCGCCCGGACCCGCTGCCCGTGCCGCTGCCGGCGCCGTTTGCAACGCCGTTCCCGGCTCCGCCGGCCGCACCGGTGCCGATCCCGCCCCACACCTTGGCGACGGGGACGATCAGCTGGCCTTGGTGCTCATAGGGCTCGCCGTATGCGCGGCGCACGGAGAACGAGTCGTCGGCGGCGTCGGTGAGCCGCGCGAGGTCCGGGACGTAGGTGCGCGTGTCGTCGGTCATGACGCACAGGCTAGGACCCTGGTGTGACGGCCGCCACAAGGATCGCGGGTGGTCCTCGTGACGACCGTCTACCTGCCCGGGGATCGGCCCCGCGATCAGCCCTTGACGGACCCCGCGGTGAGCCCGCCCACGATGTACTTCTGCAGGAACAGGAAGAGCGCGAGCACCGGGATCGCGGACAGCACCGCCCCGGCGGCGAACAGGCCCCAGTTGGCCTCGAGAAGCGACGACACCCAGCCGTACAGCCCCACGGCCAGCGTCCAGTTCGACTCCGACTGCAGCACCACCCGCGCGACGATGAACTCGCCGAACGTGCTGATGAAGCTGAGCAGCCCCACGACGGCCAGGATCGGCGTCACCAGGCGCAGGATGATCGTCCAGTACACCTGGGCGTGCGAGGCGCCGTCGATCTTGGCCGCCTCGTCCAGCTCACGCGGGACGGTGTTGAAGAACCCGTACATGAGGAACGTGTTCACGCCCAGCGCCCCGCCCAGGTACACGCAGATCAGCGCCAGCTTCGAGTTCAGCCCGAGCGCCGGCACCACCTCGCCCAGCGAGATGAGCAGCAGGAAGATCGCGACGAACGCCAGCATCTGCGGGAACATCTGGATGATCAGCAGCGAGGTCAGCCCCAGCCGCCGGCCCGCGAACCGGAAGCGGGAGAACGCGTACGCCGCGGCCGCGCCCATGAGCACGGTGCCCACGGCCGTCGCGACGCCGATCACCAGGGTGTTGCCCATCCACGTCCAGAACTTCGTGTCCGCCAGGGCGGCGTAGTTGGCGCCGCTCACCTGCGCGAACAGGTCGTTCGACCCGGTCAGTGTGCCCGACGGCGACAGCGACGCCGAGAGCACGTACACGATGGGGAAGACGGCGTAGAGCACCGCCAGCACCCCGACGACGTGCCGCCAGCCCAGCTCCCGTGCCCACCGGCCAGCGGGCATGCGATGGCGCAGCTGCTGCGGTGTGCGCGCGTCGGGGCGTGCGGTCTGCCCGGTCGGCTGTTCGGTCGGCCGTTCGGTCGGCGTCGTCATCAGCTCAGCTCCTCGAGCTTGCGGGTCTGCCGGAACGCGATCGCGGAGATGACTCCGACCACCACGAAGATCACGATGGACAGGGCGCTGGCCAGGCCGTAGTCGCGGGGCGCCGAGCCGTCCAGCCCGGAGACGTTGTAGACCATCGAGATGAGGATGTCGGTGTGCCCCAGCGGCACGGACGCGTCGTCGAACCGTGGGCCGCCGTTCGTCAACATCTTGATCAGCGTGAAGTTGTTGAAGTTGAAGGCGAAGCTCGAGATGAGCAGCGGCGCCGTGGCGACCAGCAGCAACGGCATCGTGATCGACTTCCAGGTGCGCCACTTGCCGGCGCCGTCGATCCGCGCGGCCTCGTACACGTCGCCCGGCAGCGACTGCAGGGCGCCCGTGCAGATGAGGAACATGTACGGGAAACCGAGCCACAGGTTGACGCCCAGCACCGACAGCTTGGCCAGCCAAGGGTCGGTGAGCCACGGGATAGCCGCCCCGCCCAGGAGCACCTGGTTGATCACGCCGAAGCTCTTGTTGAGCATGCCCGACCACAGCAGGGCCGCGAGGAAGCCGGGCATCGCGTACGGCAGGATCGTC
Source organism: Isoptericola sp. Y581 (assembly GCF_059445475.1). Lineage (NCBI taxonomy): Bacteria > Bacillati > Actinomycetota > Actinomycetes > Micrococcales > Promicromonosporaceae > Isoptericola > Isoptericola sp. Y581. The sequence goes on from NZ_JCAIUK010000006.1 coordinate 36,797, forward strand.
AGGGTGCGGTAGACCTTGCGGCCGCGCAGGCGCGGGTCGTTGAAGACCATCGCGAGGAACATGCCCAGCGCGAAGGTCGTGACGACCGACAGCACGGCGAATGCGAACGTCCACGCGAGAATCTTGATGAACGGGCCGGCGTACCGGTCGTCGCCGAACGCCGTCGCGAAGTTCTCGAAGCCCACGGTGACGCGCCAGCCGACGGGCAGCGCCTCGCCGTCCGCAGACTCGAACTGGCCCTCGTCGTTCGGCGTGAAGACCACGCCGGTCGTCGTGTCGGTCATCGTGTCGGCGGCCTCGTCGTACTCCAGCACCGGCTGGAAGACGTAGCCCGTGCGGGCGTCCTGGGTGCGCACCGAGCCGTCGGCCGGGTCGTCCGAGACGGGCACCCGCAGCGTGGTGACCTCGTCCTGGCGCTGCAGCACCGTCGCGCGGTCCAACACCGTCCAGCCGGGCACCTCGGTGACGGCCCCGCCCGAGACCGTCGCGTCGGGCGCGGCGGCGAGCGGCTCCTCGGCGGTGCCGACCTCCACGCCCTCGTCGTCGACGACGGCGAACCCGAGGTCGCCGCCGTCCGACTCCACGACCGTCAGCGGCTGGGCGGGCGAGCCCTCGACGCGGCGCTCGTTCTGCACCAGGAGGGCGTCGATCGCCTGCTCCTTGGTGGAGTTGTGGCCGTCGCCGTAGTTGGTGAACGCGACGTAGCCGGTGTAGCCGATCACGTAGACCTGATAGACGAGCAGGAACGCCAGCCCGGGAAGGATGTACTTCAGCGGCAGGGCGCGCTTGGTGAAGTACACCCAGTTGGCGACCACGAGCAGCGCCACCATGGCCGCGAGGATCCCCCACGACCCGGCGCGCCACGCCGCGAGGACGCCGAACACCCCGAGGGCGTCCACGAGCGCGATGAGCACGAGCTTGACGGCGAAGCCGGCTCCGGAAAACGTCCCGGAGCCGGCGACGGCGCCCTTGTAGCGGGCACGCGACATCAGCCGAGCGCACCCTCGATGTCGGAGACCATCTTGTTCCAGGCCTTCACCGGGTCGTCGGCCTTGCCCGAGATGATGCTCGCCTCGGTGACGCCCCAGAAGGACCACACGGAGCCCATCTCCGGGATGGACGGCATCGGCACGGCCGACGCACCGACCTCACGGAAGCCCGCGACCAGCGGGTCCTCGGACGCCTTGTCCGCCGCCTCGAGCAGCGCCGGCGGGCGGCCGCCGGCCTCGAACAGCGCCGTCTGCGCCTCGGCGGTCGACAGGTAGTTGACGAGGAAGTCGTTGGCCACCAGCGCGTTCTCACTCTGCGCGCTGACGAAGAAGCCCTGCACCCCGACGAACGGCTGCGCGGGCTGGTCGCCCGGCGCGGGGATCGGGTCGACCGAGAGCTTCAGGTCCTTGAACTGCTCGAGCATCCACGGGCCACCAATGACGAACGGCGACTCGCCCTTGGCGAAGGCCTCGACGGCGATGTCGTAGGAGATGTCGGTGCTGAGGTTGCCCGCGTCGCCCTGCTCGCCGAGCCAGGTGGCGAAGGCCTCGCCGTTCTTGCCGCCGAGGGCGAGCTCGGGGCGGTACGAACCGTCGTCGTTCTGCTCGAACACGGGGGCGCCGAACGACGTCTGGAACGGGTAGTACGTGTAGGGGTCGCCCTTGTCGCCGTCGGACTGGATGAGGAACGGGAACTTGGTGCCGGCCTTCTTCCCCGCGGCGACCATGTCGTCGTAGGTGGCGGGCGCCTCGGGGGCGAGCTCCGTGTTGCGGATGAGCGCGATGTTCTCGATGGCGTAGGGCAGGCCGTAGACCTGGCCGTCCTGCGTGAACGCCTGCACGGACACCGGGAGGAAGTCGTCGGCCTTGTCGCCCAGCTCGATGGGCTGCACCACGCCGTTCGCGGTGAACTCGCCGAGCCAGTCGTGCGCGCCGACGGTGATGTCGGGGCCCTCGCCCGTGGGGACCTGGGCCAGGAAGTCCGCGCGGATGTCCTCGAAGTTCTTCTGGACGATCTCGACGTCGACGCCCGACTCCTGCTCGTACGCCTCGGCGGCCGCCTGGACCGCCGCCTCGCGGGTCTCGTCGACCCACACGGTGAGCGAGCCGGACGCCGACGGCGCCGCGCTCCCCGTGTCGGAGTCGGCGGAGGATCCGCCGCTCGGCTCTCCGCTGCCGCACGCCGCCAGGGCCAGGGTGGTGGCCAGGGCCGAGGCGAGAAGGATGCTCCGTCGCATCGTGGTGTCTCCCAGCTGTCATCGGTGGACGGCCCCGCGACGGTCTTGCCGCCGGACCTTGAATGCCCACAACGTACGGACCGTTGCAGCGCGATGCAAGATCTTGCGATAACTTTTCAGCAACGCGTGGCAAACGGCCGCCACGCGCGCCGCCCGGGTGTCGACCACGCCCGGGCGACCCACTCAGGACGAGGAGGTCCCGTGTCCCCTACGATTCCTCGGGTGCGCACCCGACTGAGCGACCTGGCAGAGCAGGCAGGCGTGTCGACGGCCACCGTGTCACGCGTGCTCAACGGCAAGCCCGGGGTTGCGAGCTCCACCCGGCAGGCCGTGCTCGCGGCCCTCGACGTACTCGGGTACGAGCGCCCCTCCGCCCTGCGCGGCCGCTCCGCCGGCCTCGTGGGCCTCATCGTGCCCGAGCTGACCAACCCGGTCTTCCCCGCGTTCGCGCAGGCCATCGAATCGATCCTCGCCCAGCGCGGATATACCCCGCTCCTGTGCACCCAGGCCCCCGGGGGCACCACCGAGGACGAGTACGTCAGCACGCTCGTGGACCACTCCGTCGACGGGATCGTCTTCGTCTCCGGCCTGCACGCCGACACCCGCGCGGACCACACCCGCTACGGGATGCTGCGGAGCCAGGGCGTGCCGATCGTCCTCGTGAACGGCTACGCGCCGGGGATCGACGCGCCCTTCGTCTCCCCCGACGACGCCGCGAGCGTCGACGTCGCGGTGCAGCACCTGGTCACGCTCGGCCACCGCCGCATCGGCCTCGCGATCGGCCCGGAGCGATACGTCCCGTCCCGCCGCAAGCTCGACGCCTTCGTCGCGGCCCTGGTGCGGTGCGGGCTCGCCGACGACGAGGCCGCCGCGCGCGAGCAGGTGCGCTCGAGCCTGTACACGCTCGAGGGCGGGCAGGCCGCGGCCGCCGAGCTCCTCGAGACCGGGCACACGGCGATCGTCTGCGCGTCGGACCTGATGGCGCTCGGCGCCGTGCGCGCGGCGCGGTCGCGGGGCCTGCGGGTGCCTGACGACGTGTCGATCGTGGGCTACGACGACGCGCCGCTGATCGCCTTCACGGACCCACCGCTGACCACGGTGCGCCAGCCGGTCGAGGCGATGGCCCGCGCCACCGTGAGCGCGCTGCTCACCGAGATCCAGGGCGAGCGCGCCCCGCGCACCGAGCTGCTCTTCGCCCCGGAGCTCGTCGTCCGCGGCTCGACGGGGGCCGTCCCGCGGGACTGATCCGCGTCCGGCGATCAGGTTTTTCTGTAACCGTTGCAGCAAGGCTTACACTCGATGGCCGTACCCACGTGGCACTCCTGCGCCTCGTGCCGACCGACCAGGGCCCGGACACGGTGTCCCCAGCAAGGTGAGGAAGCCAGCGATGACGTCCACCCAGCCGTACACCCCCGCCACGACCGCAGAGGGGGCGCCTGCAGGCGCCGATCCGCTGCGTGCGGGCGCCGTCGTGCACGCCGGGAGCGACACCGCCCGGCAGTGGTGGCGGGACGCCGTGATCTACCAGGTCTACCCGCGCTCTTTCGCCGACGGCAACGGCGACGGGATCGGCGACATCCCGGGCATCACGTCGAGGCTCGACCACCTCCGGACGCTCGGCGTCGACGCGGTGTGGCTCTCGCCCTTCTACCGCTCGCCGCAGAAGGACGCCGGCTACGACGTGGCCGACTACCGCGACGTCGACCCGCTGTTCGGCACCCTGGCCGACTTCGACGACATGCTCGCCGGCGCCCACGCGCGCGGCATGCGCGTCATCGTCGACCTCGTGCCCAACCACACGTCGGACCAACATGCGTGGTTCCAGGAGGCGCTCGCCGCCGCCCCCGGCTCGCCCGAGCGCGCCCGGTACGTCTTCCGCGACGGCCGCGGCCCCGCCGGCGACGAGGCGCCGAACAACTGGCAGTCCATCTTCGGCGGCCCGGCCTGGACGCGACTCACCGCGCCCGACGGCACCCCCGGCCAGTGGTACCTGCACCTCTTCGACTCCACCCAGCCCGACCTCGACTGGGAGAACCCCGAGGTGCGCGCCGAGTTCGAGCAGGTGCTGCGCTTCTGGCTCGACCGGGGCGTCGACGGGTTCCGCGTCGACGTCGCGCACGGGCTGATCAAGGCCGAGGGCCTGCCCGACTGGGACGGCCACGTCGAGATGGTCACGGGCAGCAGCGACGAGCAGGCGGACGGCGTGCCCGGTGATGTCGAGCCCGGTGATGTCGAGCCCGGTGCGCCCGAGGACGGCTCCACCGGCGCGGGCAACCAGGGCCCGATGTTCGACCAGGACGGCGTGCACGAGGTGTACCGCGCCTGGCACCGCGTGCTCGCGGAGTACGACGGCGACCGGGCCCTGGTCGCCGAGGCGTGGGTGGAGCCGCTGTCCCGGCTGGCGCGCTACGTGCGCCCCGACGAGATGCACCAGGCGTTCAACTTCTCGTTCCTCACCACGGGCTGGGACGCCCCCGCCCTGCGCACCGTCATCGCGGCGTCGTACCGGGCGAACGACGTGGTCGGCGCCCCGACCACCTGGGTGCTGTCCAACCACGACGTGGTGCGGCACGCCTCGCGGCTGGGCTCGGCGGACCCGTCGGTGCGGCCGAACGGCGTCTTCGCCACCGACCCGCAGCCCGACGAGGAGCTGGGCCTGCGCCGAGCCCGCGCCGCGAGCCTGCTGATGCTCGGGATGCCCGGGTCCGCGTACCTGTACCAGGGCGAGGAGCTCGGGCTGCCGGAGCACACGGCGCTGTCCGCCGACGTGCGACAGGATCCGGCGTTCTTCCGGACCGGGGGCGCCGAGGCGGGTCGCGACGGCTGCCGCGTGCCGCTGCCGTGGTCGGCCGGCGAGCCCGGCTTCGGCTTCGGGCCCGCGGGCGAGCCCTGGCTGCCGCAGCCCGACTCGTTCGCGCGCTACGCCGCGGACGTGCAGTACGGCGTCGCGGGGTCGACGTTCGAGACGTACCGCGCCGCGCTCGCGCTTCGCCGGGCCGAGGGCCTGGGCCACGGCGGGCTCGCCTGGATCGAGTCGTTCGCTGCCTCCGACGACGTCATCGCGCTGCGCAACCAGGACGTCGTCGTGCTGGCGAACCTGGGCACGCGGCCCGTCGTGCTGCCGCGGGGCGCCGAGGTGCTGCTCGCGTCCGGCCCGACCTTCAGCGACCGGTCGTCCGACCCGCAGGTGCGCGTCCCCGCGGACACGACGGTCTGGCTCCGCGCCTGACGGCACCCTTCGCTGGTTGAGCCCGTCGAAACCGTTCGTTGGTTGAGCCCGTCGAAACCGTTCGTTGGTTGAGCCTGTCGAAACCCTTCGCTGGTAGAGCCTGTCGAAACCCGGAACGTGGTTTCGACAAGCTCAACCAGCGATGTGCGGTCAGCCGCCGCTGACGCTCAGCTCGGCCTCGCGCAGCTTCGCCTCGAACTCCGCATTGAGGTCGCGTGAGTCCAGCCACCCGTAGGGCAGGTGCGGCTGCTTGGGCGACCCGGCCCGGCCGCGCGGGCCCTCGGCGTCCTCGCCCGGGTAGCCCAGCGTCAGGTCGAGGGAGTCCAGGTGCTCGCGCAGCTCGGCGAGCGTCGAGACCATCGCCAGCGCGCGCCGCGAGTCTCCCCCGGCCGCATAGCCCTTGAGGTACCAGGCCATGTGCTTGCGCAGGTCGCGCATGCCCTTGCCCTCGTCGCCGTCGTAGTAGTAGTCGATCATCAGCTGGCCGTGGCGGTAGATCATGTCGGTGACCTCGCGCAGCCCGGGGCGCACGCGCGCGTCGGAGCCGTGGAACGCGGCGGCGAGGTCGGCGAACAGCCACGGCCGACCCTGGCACCCGCGTCCGACGACGACGCCGTCCACCCCGGTCTCGCGGACCATGCGGAGCGCGTCCTCGGCCGACCAGATGTCGCCGTTGCCGAGCACCGGCACGCTGCGCACCTCCTCCTTGAGCCGCGCGATCGCGGTCCAGTCGGCGGTTCCCGAGTAGTAGTCGGCGGCGGTGCGCGCGTGCAGCGCGACGGCGGCCACGCCGAGGGACTCCGCGATGCGGCCCGCCTCGAGGTAGGTGAGGTGGTCGTCGTCGATGCCCTTGCGCATCTTGACGGTCACGGGCACGCCGTGCGGCTCGGCGGCCTCAACCGCGGCGCGCACGATGTCGGTGAAGAGCTGGCGCTTCCACGGCAGGGCCGAGCCGCCGCCCTTGCGCGTGACCTTGGGCACCGGGCAGCCGAAGTTGAGGTCGACGTGGTCGGCGCGGTCCTCCCCCGCGATGATCGACACCGCGGCGCCGACCGTGGCCGGGTCGACGCCGTACACCTGCGCGGACCGCGGGGTCTCGTCGTCGCCGAACGTCACGATGCGCAGCGACTCGACGTTGCGCTCCACGAGCGCGCGGCTCGTGACCATCTCGGCCACGTAGAGCCCGGGGTCGAAGCCCTGCGACGCGCCGGCCTCGCGGCACAGCGTGCGGAAGGCGCGGTTGGTGACGCCCGCCATCGGCGCCAGCACCACCGGGGTGTCCACGGTGATCGGCCCGATCTGCAGCGGCGGGAGCACGCGCGCAGCGGCATCGTCGCGAGGGCCGGGAGCGCCGGGCGCCGACGTGCTGACGGAATCGAGGGTGGAAGTCACGTCCCCCATTGTCGCAAACGTCGGGGACCGCTACAGCCAGCCGTTCTCCTGCGCGATGCGCACCGCCTCGGCGCGGGTCCGGGCGCCCGTCTTGCCGATCGCCGCCGACAGGTAGTTGCGCACCGTGCCCTCGGACAGGAACGCCTCGGCCGCGACCTGCGCGACCGTGCCGCCGGCCGCGGCGAGGGCCAGCACGTGCCGTTCGCGCTCGGTCAGCGGGCTCGCGCCCACGGTGAGCGACGCCACTGCCAGGTCGGGGTCGACGGCGCGCAGCCCGGCGTGCACGCGGCGCACTGCGTCGGCGAGCTGCTCGGCGGGGGTGTCCTTGACCACGAAGCCGCTCGCCCCGGCGTCCAGGGCCCGGCGCAGATAGCCCGGGCGCCCGAAGGTCGTGACGACCAGGGTGCGGCAGGAGGGCAGCGCCTCCCGCAGCGCCGCCGCGGCGGCGATGCCGTCCATGCCGGGCATCTCCACGTCGAGAAGGGCGACGTCGGCCGCGGACGCCCGGGCGGCGTCGAGCACCGCGTCCCCGCGGCCCACCTGGGCCACGACCTCCAGGTCGGGCTCGAGGTCGAGCAACGCGGCGAGCGCGCCGCGCACGAGGGCCTGGTCGTCGGCCAGCAGCAGTCGGATCACGCGTCGATCCTGGCACTCGCCGCGGGCCGGTCGGCATCCGGCCGCACGGTGACCGCGAGCCGGAAGCCCCCGAGCGGGCTCGGCCCGGTCTCCAGCACCGCGCCGGCGGCGCGGGCGCGGGCCGTCAGCCCGGTGAGCCCGTTGCCCCCGCTGCGCTCGCCGGGGTCCGCGCCGGACCCGTCGTCGTCCACGACGAGGCCGTCGGCCTCCACCGTCACCGCCACGCGCGAGGCGCCCGAGTGCCGCAGCACGTTGGTGGTGCCCTCGCGCAGCACCCAGGCGAACAGCTCGCGCCGGTCGGCCCGGACGACGTCCACGGCGCCCGGCAGGTCGGCCGCCATCCCCGCGGCGTCCAGCGCGGAGCGGGCGGCCGCCAGCTCGCCGGCCAGCGTCACCTGCCTGGACCCGGCCACCATGCCCCGCACGTCCGCGAGCGCCCCGCGGGCGAGGTCCTGGATGTCGCTGACCTCGGTGACCGCCCGTGCCCCCGGCGACCCCTCCGGCAGCGGGGCGGCGTCCGCCCGCAGCAGCTTGGCGGCCAGCTCCGCCTTGACGGAGATCACCGTGAGTGAGTGCCCGAGCACGTCGTGAATGTCGCGGGCGATGCGTTCGCGCTCCCGGGCAACGGCGAGGTCGGCGACCTCCTGCTGCGCCTCGCGCAGCCGCCGGTTGCGTTCGATGACCTGCGTGAACCCGTACACAGCGGCGCTGGCGAGCAGGGCGCCGACGACGTTGCCGTCCTCGGTCTGCCAGCCGGGCACGAGGCGCGGCAGCACGACCATCACGACGATGCTGCCCCCGACGAGCACCAGCGCGGCCCGCCCGCTCAGGAGGTAGATGCCCGTGACGCACACGAAGACGAGCCCCACGAGCCCGTGCTGGTGCGCGGCCAGGCAGGACAGCGCCACGCACGCGCACTGCGCGGTCAGGAGGAGCGCCGCAGTGCGCGGGCGCAACGCGGGGCGCCGCCGGAACCCCAGGAACGTCATGGCGAAGATCCCTGCGACCCCGAGCACGCCCAGGACACCGACCACGCGCAGCGTCGCGGTGGGCGCGTCGAGGGACGCCTGGAACGGCTCGACGAGGAAGACCACCCAGATGATCGCGAGGACCGGGCCGACGCGCGGGATCCCGCCGAGCGGGGCGGGGGACGTGGAGTTCACGTCCCCCACCGTGCCATGTGATCCGACGGGTGCCGGTACACCGACGCTCACGCCCGCGCCGTGTCCTTGCGGAACCGCCATGCCGCGCCGACCGAGAAGACGGCGGCCCACGCCACCACGTTCACCACGGCCGCGACGCCGAGGTCGCCGCCCAGGGGTGCGTGCACCAGCTCGGCCAGGCCGTACGTCGGGAAGAACTGCGCCACGCCTGCCCACCAGCCGTCGCCGAGGGGCATGAACAGCCCGCCGCCGAACGACAGGAGCGCGAGCACCGGCCCGAGGATCTGCATGACATTCTCGGCGGGCAGCAGGTAGCCCACGAACAGCCCGAACGCGGCGAAGACGAGGGAGCCCGCCCAGGCGAGCACCGAGCACAGGATCCAGGCGCTGGCCGGCATCTGCGCCCCGGCCACGGCGGCCACCACCAGCGTGACCGCCACCGAGACGGCGCCCAGCGCCATCGCGGCCGCGAGCTTCACGCCCACGTAGACGGCGGGCCGCAGCGGCGTCAGCCGCAGCTGGCGGGTCCAGCCCTGGCCGCGCTCCACCGACACGCTCGCCCCGCCGCCGGTCGCGGTGACCATCCCCCCGTAGAGCGCCATCGAGACGGCGATCCACGCGGTGACGTTGCCGTTGCCCGCGCTCTGGTTCGCGTAGTCGCCCTGCAGCCCGAAGATGAGGAAGAAGACGGGCGGCATCACCATCGAGAAGATGAGGGAGCGCCGGTTGCGCAGCGAGCGGCGCAGCTCGACCCCGAGGTAGATGCGCACCGCCGTCGCGGGCCGGATGCGGGGCCTGGGGCCCGCCGTGCGGGAGGGGGTGGGCGTCGTGGTCAGGGTGCTCATCGGAGAGCTCCGTCCGTGGTCGTCGGTGCGGCGGTGGTGAGGGCGACGAAGGCGTCCTCGAGGTTGTCGGAGGCGACCTCGAGGTCGCTCGCGGCGGTCTGCGTGAGCAGATAGCGGGCGACGAGGTCGGAGTCGGCCGTCCGTACGACGAGCCGCGAGCCGCGGTGGTCGATGGCGTCCACGGCCGGCATGTCGCGCAGGCAGGCCGCGACATCGGCGCGCTCGTCGTCGTCGAGGCGCGCGCTGACGGTGCGCCCGGACGCGAGGCTCTTCACCTCGGCCGTGGAGCCGTCCGCGACGACGCGGCCCTGGCTGACCAGCACGACGCGGTCCGCGTACGCGTCGGCCTCCTCCAGGTAGTGGGTGGCGAAGACGACCGTGCGGCCGGCGGCGGCGTCGGCGCGGATGGCCGCCCAGAACTCGCGGCGGCCCTCGACGTCCATGCCCGTGGTGGGCTCGTCGAGCAGGAGCAGGTCGGGCTCGGAGACCAGCGCCATCGCGAACCGGAGCCGCTGCTGCTGGCCGCCGGAGCACTTGCCGACCATGCGGTCGGCGAGCTCGGCGATGCCCGCGCGCTCGAGGTAGGGCGCCGGGGAGCCGGTCTTGCCGAAGAGCGCCGCGGTGAGGGAGACGGTCTCGGCGACCGTGATGTCGCGCAGCAGCCCGCCCGTCTGCATGACGGCCGCGACCCGGCCGGCGGCGATCGCGGCGGCGGGGTCGGTGCCGAACACCTGCACGCTCCCGGACGTCGGAGTGCTCAGGCCGAGCACCATGTCGATGGTGCTGGTCTTGCCGGCGCCGTTGGGGCCGAGGAAGGCGACCACCTCGCCGGGCGCGATCTCCAGGTCGATGCCGTCGACCGCGCGCACGGGGCCGGACGGCGAAGGGAACTCCTTGCGCAGCCCGCGCAGGCTCAGCGCGGGGGTGGGTGTGGTTGTCGAGGTCATGTCTCGATCCTGGCGGTCCAGGCCGCTGACCAGCAGGGCCGCCTGTCACGACCCTCGCATGACATCTGTCATGGCCACGTCGGTCGAGCCTGCGCCGTCCTGAGCCTGTCGAAGGGTCGAGACCAAGCCCGAGGGCCTCGACAGGCTCGACCGGCGACAACGCTCAGCCGAAGCTGACCCCCTGCGCGAGAGGCAGCTCGGTCGAGTAGTTCACCGTGTTGGTGGCGCGCCGCATGTACTGCTTCCACGCGTCGGAGCCGGACTCGCGACCGCCGCCGGTGGACTTCTCGCCGCCGAACGCGCCGCCGATCTCGGCGCCCGAGGTGCCGATGTTGACGTTGACGATGCCGCAGTCGGACCCGACCTCCGACAGGAACGTCTCGGCCTCGCGCACGTCGAGCGTGAAGATGGCGCTGCTCAGGCCCTGCGGGACGTCGTTGTGCAGGGCGATCGCCTCGTCCAGCGTCTCGTAGGTGAGGACGTAGAGGATCGGGGCGAACGTCTCGCGCCGCACCACGTCGGTCTGGCCCGGCATCCGCACCAGCGCCGGCGACACGTACGCGGCGCCGGGCGCGCCGTCGACCTCGACCGCCTCTCCCCCGACGACGACGGTGCCGCCGTCCGCGCGTGCCTCGTCCAGCGCGGCGCGCATGCGCTCGCTCGCGGCGGCGTCGGTCAGCGGGCCGACGAGCGTGCCGCCGGCACGCGGGTCGCCGATCGGCAGCCCCGCGTAGGCCCGCTCAAGGCGGGCCACCACGTCGTCGACGATGGACGAGTGCACGATCAGCCGGCGCATGGACGTGCACCGCTGCCCGGCCGTGCCGACGGCCGCGAACACGATGCCGCGCACGGCGAGGTCCAGGTCCGCCGACGGCGCGACGATCGCGGCGTTGTTGCCGCCGAGCTCCAGCAGGTACCGCCCGCCCCGCGCGGCGACGGCCGGTGCCACCTGCTGCCCCATGCGCTCGGACCCGGTGGCCGAGAGCAGCGCCACGCGGCGGTCCGCGACGAGCGCCTCCCCCGCCTCGCGCCCGCCCACGACGACGGTGCTCACCGTCTCCGGGAAACCCGCCTCCATCAGCGCGCGGCGCAGCAGCGCGTTCGAGGCGAGCGCGCTCAGCGGCGTCTTCTCGCTCGGCTTCCACACCACGGTGTCCCCGCACACCAGGGCCACGGCCGTGTTCCAGGACCACACCGCGACGGGGAAGTTGAACGCGCTCACCACGCCGACCACGCCGATCGGGTGCCACTGCTCCATGAGCCGGTGGCCGGGCCGCTCGGACGGCATCGTACGCCCGCCCAGGGACCGGGACAGCCCGACGGCGTAGTCGCAGACGTCGATCATCTCCTGCACCTCACCGAGCGCCTCGGAGGTGATCTTCCCGGCCTCGATCGTCACCAGCTCGGCCAGGTCCGCCTTGTGCTCGGTGAGCAGCTCGCCGAGGCGCCGCACGACGGCGCCGCGGACGGGCCCGGGGACGGACTTCCAGGTGCGGAACGCGGCGGCGGCCGCGGTGATCGCCGCGTCGACGTCGGCCGCGTCCGCCTCCGGCAGGGTGAGCAGCGCCTCCCCCGACAGCGGCGAGACGACATCGATGGTTGAGCTTGCGCCGTCCTGAGCCTGTCGAAGGGTCGAGACCCCGCTGGTCGAGCCTGTCGAGACCCGGGTTTCGACGGGCTCAACCAGCGAGATGGTTTCGACGGGCTCAACCAGCGAGATGGTTTCGGCAAGCTCAACCGGCGAGATCCGTCGCAGCGCGGCGAAGGCCGCGTCGCGCAGGTCGGTGGTGAGCGGGGTGGTGGTCTGGGTGGTCATGCCTGGGCTCCCTGGTCGGTCGAGGATCGCTCGAGGTGGTGGGGGTCGACGCCGAGGCGGCTCGCCGCGCGGTCGCGCGACGCCTCCACCTGGGCGGCGTACAGGTCGAAGGGGTCGAACAGCTCGCGCCCGACGGCGCCGGACATCCAGTCCGCGTCGCGCTCCGCGCCCGCCTGCGTGGCGTCCTTGGAGCCCTCCTCGGTGAGGTTGGACTGGAAGATGCCCGCCGCGGAGCGGGGCAGGAAGTCCTCGTAGACGATCGGCTCGCGGCGCACGGTAGGGGTCCGGCCGGACGTGGTCTCGACAGGCTCGACCGACGGGTCGACGTCGTAGGTGAAGTAGCCCAGCCCCTGCTCGACAAGGCCCTCCTCCGTGGCGGGGAACGTCTCGCGCCAGACCTCCGGAGTTGTGCCCGCCGCGATGGCGGCGTCGTAGCGCGCCCGGCCCTGGGGGGTGAGCGCGATGCCGCGCGCCTCGACCTCGCCGAAGCGCACGCGCAACGCGTCCTGCACCACCTGGCCGTCCGGGGTGCGGAACGTGCGGGGCTCGGCGAGGGCCCGGAACGACGTCTGCCGCAGCAGCACGTCCGGCCCCTCCCACCGCGGCGGGCCCTGGATGGCGTCGATCATCGTGATGCCGCGCGCCTCCATCCGGGCGTACAGGTCGTCGATGTCGAGCACGCGCGGCGTGAGGTGGTTGATGTGCGTGGACGCGACGCCGCCGATGTCGGCCGCCACGGCCGAGACGGCCTCCAGCTCGCGGTACCACGCCTGGTCGACGGGCTCGTGCGACAGCTCGAACGCCTCGGTGGCCAGTCGCAGGAACGTCGCGGCGTCGTCGTCGGTCAGGCCTCCGTCCGCCTCCGCGCGGTCCGCGAGCGCCAGCAGCTCGGGCCCGAAGAGGGACCTCCTCTGGAGGAAGGTCTCGAGTCGCGCCTGCAGGTCCGCGCTGAAGAACCGCCGGTCCCCGGGCACGAGCATCGACGTGAAGACGCGGAACGGGTTGCGGGCCAGCTCGGCGCGGTCCACGGGCCGGAATGCCGTGGAGATCACCGGCACGGACGACGTCGACGCGTCGCGCAGGTCGTAGAAGCCCACGGGGTGCATCCCCATCGCGCCGAAGATCCGGGCCACCTGCTGGATCTCCGCGGGCGTGCCCACCCGGATGGCGCCGTGCCGCTCCGCCGTGACGCGGTCGATCGAGCCCAGCCGCTCGGCGTCGGCGCCGCGGGCGCGCACGACGTCGGCGTTGACCTCGTGGGACACCTCGAGCAGCGTCGTGTACGCAGGCACCTCCCGGCCGTACATGTCGGACAGCGAGCGCGCGAACGCCGCCCGCAGCCGCCACGGTTCGTGGAATGAATCGAATGCGTCACTCACGGTCTTTCCTTCCTCAGATGATGTTGGCCTCGGTGCGCGCCCGCCGTGCCCCGAACCGGCCGGCGTCGAACGCCGACACGTCCACGCCCCGCGCGGCGGGCGTGCCGGCGCGGCCCAGGTAGAGGTCGGCGACGGCCTCGCCCACAGCGGGCGCCTGCAGGAACCCGTGGCCTGAGAACCCGCAGGCGTACAGCACGCGGGCGTCTCCCGCGCCGCCGCCGACGCCGGGGGCCTCGCCGATCAGGGCGTCGTGGTCCGGGGTCATCTCGTACAGCCCGGCCCAGCCGCCCATGAACGGAGCCTCGGCGAGCGCGGGGGTGGCCTGCGCCACGAGGGACCGCAGGTACGGCTCCCAGCCGGGGTCGTACGCGGTGTCGAACCCGACCGGCGTACCCGGCTCGGACGCGCCGAGCAGCAGCGTGCCGCGCGCGTCCGCGTTGTGCAGGTAGTACGTGGTACCGAAGTCGATGGTGAACGGGATCGTGGGCGGCACCCGCTCCAGCGGCGCGGTGAGCGCGATCTGCCGCCGCACCGGGTCCACCGGCAGGTCCACGCCCGCCATCGCGCCGACGGCGCGCGACCAGGCGCCGGCGCACACCACGAGCGTGGGAGTCGTGACCCGGCCTCGGGAGGTGACGACGGTCAGTCGCCTGTCGGGCTCGTGCGCAGCGCGAGATTCGACGGCGGTCACGGCGGCGCGGGTGACGACCGTGGCGCCCCGCCGGCGCGCGCCGTCGACGTACCCGGCCACCACGGCGGCCGGGTGCGCCCACCCGTCCCGCGGCGCGTACGCGGCCCCCGCGTACGCCGTCGCCGACAGGTACGGGTTGAGACGACGCGCTTCGCGGACGGTCAGCAGCCGGCTGCCGACGCCGTGCGCGTTCTGCATCGCGACCGACCGGCCGAACAGCTCGACGTCGTCGTCCGTCGGGAGCGCGAAGAGGTAGCCGGCCTGCCGGAGCCCGATGTCGGCGCCCGGCCGACGCCGGAAGTCCTCGTACAGCTCGAGGCTGCGGCGCCCGAGGTCCACGTTGGCCGGGTCCGAGAACTGCGCGCGCACGCCCCCGATGGGCTTGCCCGAGCTCCCCCGGCCCAGCTCACCCGACTCCACGAGGAGCACGTCGGCGCCGGACTCGGCCAGATGGAACGCGACCGACGCCCCCATGACCCCGCCCCCGACCACCACGACGTCCGCCGACCCCGGCAAAGACCCCGGCAATGGCTCCGCGCGTCCCGGCACCCGACCTCCCTCGCTCGGCTGACCTTGCTGATCCCGGACGGCCGCCCCGCCGCCCGCTCTCATCGTGCCGAGCGTGAGCGTCCAGGACCATCGAAGATTGGTCCCATCGATCATGCAGAGGTTCTATACAGTCAGGCGGGCGGGCGGCGTCGCAGCCGGCACGCCCGCGGTGGAGAGTCGAAGGGAAGGATTGAGGTACCGAGATGGAGACGTCCTCGCGCGACCTGCCGTGGCCCGCGCTGCGCGCGCTGCAGGCCCTGGCCGAGCACGGCACGATGACGGCGGCCGCGGCCGCCCTGGGCTACACGACCGGGGCGGTGTCCCAGCAGCTCGCCCTCCTGGCGCGCCACCTCGGCACCGAGGTGGTGCGCCCGCACGGCCGCGGGGTGGCCCTCACCGAGGCCGGCGCGGTGCTCGCCGCGCGGGCGGAGGAGCTGCTGGTCGCCCAGCGCGACGCTGTCGACGCCGCGCGCGCGGCCACCCGCGACGCGGTCGGCACCGTGCGCGTGGGAGCGTTCGCCACCGTCGCGGCGAGCATGCTGCCCCGCCTGGTCACGGCCCTGGCCGCCGCACACCCCCGGGTGAGCCTCGAGGGGTACGAGCTGACGGTCGACGACGTCGCCGCCGCGGTGCGCCGCGGGGACGTCGACCTCGGCCTCGGCCTCGACTACCCCGGCGCCCCGATCCCGCGCGTGCCGGGCACCACCCTGCGCCCGCTGCGCACGGAGCGGTTCGCCGTCGTCTCCGCGCCGACGTCGGACCTGGCCGACCGGCTCGGTCTCGCCGACCTCGCCGACGTGCCGTGGATCCTGCCGCCCATGCCCACCCACTACGGGGCCGCGGTCCGCCGCGCGTGCCGCTCCGCCGGGTTCGAGCCGCGCGCGGCACACGAGGTCAACGACACGTCCACCACCCTCGCGCTGGTCGCCCAGGGGCTGGGCGTGGCGCTCGCCACCCCGATGATGCGCACCCTGCGCCCGGCGGGCGACCTGCACCCGAGCACGCTGCGCGACCTCGTCGAGCGCGAGATCGTGCTGCTCGAGCCGAGCGCCGTGCCGCGCCGCCCGGCCGTCGACGCGCTCATCGCGGTGGTCGAGGCCGTGGTGCACGGCAGGCTCACGGGAGACGACGGCGCGGCGCGCCCGGTGTGGTGACCCGTGTGGTGACACGTGTGGTGACCGCCGTCGCTCCCGCGGAGACCTGCGTCCGAAGATCTGCGTCAGAACGCGGCGAGGTGCTCCGCGAGGTATCCGGTGACCTTGTCGAGGGCGACCCGCTCCTGCGCCATCGTGTCGCGGTGGCGGATGGTGACGGCGTCGTCGTCGAGCGTGTCGAAGTCGACCGTGACGCAGAACGGCGTGCCGATCTCGTCCTGACGGCGGTAGCGACGGCCGATCGCGCCGGCGTCGTCGAAGTCGACGTTCCACGACCGGCGGAGCTCCGCCGCGAGGTCCCGCGCCTTGGGCGACAGGGCCTCGTTGCGGCTCAGCGGCAGGACGGCGGCCTTGACGGGCGCGAGGCGCGGGTCGAGGCGCAGGACCGTGCGCTTGTCGACGCCGCCCTTCGTGTTGGGCGCCTCGTCCTCGGCGTACGCCTCGACGAGGAACGCCATGAGCGAGCGGGTCAGGCCCGCGGCCGGCTCGATGACGTACGGGAGCCAGCGCTCGTTCGTGGCCTGGTCGAAGAACGACAGGTCCTTGCCCGAGTGCTCCGAGTGCGTCTTGAGGTCGAAGTCCGTGCGGTTCGCGACGCCCTCGAGCTCGCCCCACTCGCTGCCGGTGAAGCCGAAGCGGTACTCGATGTCCACCGTGCGGGTGGAGTAGTGCGAGAGCTTGTCCGCCGGGTGCTCGTACAGGCGCAGGTTGTCCGCGTCGATGCCGAGGTCCGTGTACCAGGCCATGCGGGTGTCGATCCAGTACTGGTGCCACTCGGCGTCGGTACCGGGCTGGACGAAGAACTCCATCTCCATCTGCTCGAACTCGCGGGTGCGGAAGATGAAGTTGCCCGGCGTGATCTCGTTGCGGAACGACTTACCGATCTGCGCGATGCCGAAGGGCGGCTTCTTGCGCGCGGCGGTCGCCACGTTGGAGAAGTTCACGAAGATGCCCTGCGCCGTCTCCGGCCGCAGGTAGTGCAGGCCGGACTCGTCCTCGACCGGACCGAGGTACGTCTTGAGCATCATGTTGAAGTCGCGCGGCTCCGTCCACTGGCCGCGGGTGCCGCAGTGGGGGCAGGCGATCTCGGCGAGGCCACCCTCAGGGGCGCGGCCCTTCTTCTCCTCGAACTCC
This sequence comes from Isoptericola sp. Y581, assembly GCF_059445475.1. Taxonomy (NCBI): domain Bacteria; kingdom Bacillati; phylum Actinomycetota; class Actinomycetes; order Micrococcales; family Promicromonosporaceae; genus Isoptericola; species Isoptericola sp. Y581. The sequence goes on from NZ_JCAIUK010000006.1 coordinate 53,959, forward strand.
TCGATCATGTGGTCCTCGCGGAACCGCTTGTGACAGCTGAGGCACTCCGTCAGCGGGTCGTTGAACGCGCCGAGGTGGCCCGACGCCTTCCACACGGGGGTCGGCAGGATGACGGCGGAGTCGAGGCCCACGACGTCGTCGCGTCGCGTCATCGCGCGCCACCACTGCTGCTTGATGTTCTCCTTGAGCTCCACGCCGAGGGGCCCGTAGTCCCACGCGGAGCGCGTACCGCCGTAGATCTCGCCGGACTGGAACACGAAGCCTCGCCGCTTGGCGAGGGAGACGACGGCGTCGAGCTTGGCGCTGGGGGACGGTGCTGCCACGGGATCACTCCTGGGTGTCGGGCCGCCACGTGGCTCGTGGGGCCGGGTGGGAACGGCGCAGCCGGGCGGCACGTCGGGACCCGACGAGGACCGGCTGCGGTGGCCCCAGCCTACCGGGCGGCACCTCAGGGTCGAGGTGACGATTCGGGAGCCGTTCGATCGTCACAGGGGTACACGATCGACGACCTTGAGAGATGAGGAGAGGGACCATGCGCTACGCACTGCTGCTGCACAACCCCGAGCCCGGCCCGGGCGAGATCCCGGCCGAGGGCATCGCGGAGATGGAACGGCTGTTCGGCGAGTACGCCGACGCGCTCGTGAGCGCGGGCGTGCTCGTCGCGGCCGAGATCCTGCAGTTCTCGCACGCGACCACCACCGTCACGCGCCGCACGGGGGCCACCCAGATCCAGGACGGCCCGTTCGCCGAGACCAAGGAGGCGCTGGCGGGCGTCTTCGTCATCGACGTCCCGGACGCCGACGCCGCCATCGCCTGGGCGGAGAAGTGCCCCGGCGCCTCCTACGGCTCTGTCGAGGTCCGGCCGGTCGCCACGTCCGTCGTCGACGGCGCGTGGACCGCACCCGGCCCGGCGGAGTAGGCCACCGGTCGAGCCGACACCGCCGGTCGATCCTGCCGAGACCCGACGTGAACGACGACACACCTGACGCCGCGTACGACGCGGCGGCCGCAGCCGCACGAGACGGCTACGGCCGCCTCGTCGCGCTGCTGGCCGCCGGCGACGGCGACCTGCAGTCCGCCGAGGACGCCCTGGGCGACGCCCTCGAGCGCGCCCTGCGCACCTGGCCGGCGTCGGGGGTGCCGGACAACCCCGCCGGGTGGCTGCTCGCGGTGGCCCGGAACCGGCTGCGCGACCGGCACCGCTCGGCCGAGGTGCGGCGGACCACGTCGCTGGAGCCGGAGCGGCACGCGCCCGCCCGGCTCGAGGACGTCGACCCCGATTCGGTCGGCGACCGGCGCCTCGAGCTGCTGCTCGCCTGCGCGCACCCCGCCGTCGCGCCCCCGGCGCGCACGCCGCTGATGCTCACCACGGTGCTGGGGTTCACCGCCGCGCAGATCGCGCCCGCGTTCTCGGTGCCCACCGCCACGATGGCCACCCGGCTGGTGCGGGCCAAGCGCCGCATCAAGGACGCCGGGATCCCGTTCGACCTGCCCGACCGCTCCGCCCTGCCCGGCCGCACGGCCGACGTGCTCGAGGCCGTCTACGGCGCGTACGTCGTCGAGTGGTCCACCGCCGCGCCCGAGCCGCGCGGGCTACCGCCCGAGGCGCTGCAGCTCGCGGAGATCCTCGCCCGCCTCGTCCCCCGCGACCCGGAGGCCCGCGGCCTGGCCGCGCTGGTGCTCCTGTCGTCGGCGCGCGCCCCCGCCCGCACCGACGACGACGGACGGTTCGTGCCGCTCGCCGAGCAGGACCCGGCCCGCTGGGACCGCACCCTCGTCTCCCGGGCGCACGAGCACCTGCGCGCCGCCCACGCGCAGGGCACGGTGGGCCGGTTCCAGCTCGAGGCCGCCATCCAGGCCGTGCACTGCGCCCGCCGCGTCGGCGCTCCACCCGACCAGGCCACCCAGGCCGCCCTGCGCCGGCTGCACGAGGCGCTGCAGCGGGTGGCTCCGTCGCTCGGCGGGGCGGTGGCGCTCGCGGCGGTGGTCGCCGAGGCCGACGGCCCCGTCGCCGGCCTCGCCCGCCTCGACGACCTCGACCACGGGGCCGCCGCGGCGGCCCGCTTCCAGCCCGCCTGGGCCACCCGCGCCGACCTGCTCGCCCGGCTCGGCCGCGCGGACGACGCCGTGGCCGCCTACGACCGGGCGATCGCCCTGACCCAGGACCCGGCCCCGCGCGAGTACCTGGAGTCCCGCCGCGACGCGGTCCGCACGAGCGGGTGAAGGTCGTCCCTCCGGACCAGGCAGCGTGGGCGGCGAATGCGGCGAGGAGGACGTCACGTCCGCGAGCCGCTGCGGGGCCTCCTGCGCGACGTAGTGGAGCCGCGTGCCGTTCACCGCTGCGGTGCCGTGCCGGACGCCCGCGACGGTGGCGTGGTCGGAGCTCATAGGCCTCCCGGCACGACGATAAGACAACCAGCCGCCCATGACTTCGCGCTGCGCGCCGTCGCGGAGGGGGCCGGGTCCGTCTCCGAGGTCGGGCGGCGCACGTCGGTCTCCAAACAGGCGGCGGCGAGGCTCGCGGGACCGGGACCCCTCCACCGATCGGTTGATGCGCGCATCCCCCGGACCCTCGTCAGGTGCAGCCGCGTAGTCGATCCGGCGCGCGGGGCCGGCCGGCGAGGCTGCAGGCATGGCAATCATCGAGGTAGAAGATCTCGTCAAGAGGTACGGCGACCACACCGTCGTGAACGGCGTCGGGTTCACGGTCGACGAGGGCGAGATCTTCGGCATCCTGGGCCCGAACGGGGCCGGCAAGACCACGACCGTCGAGTGCATCGAGGGGCTGCGCACCCCGGACGGCGGCACCATCCGCGTCTGCGGCCTCGACCCGCACGCGCACGACGGCGAGCTTCGGCAGCTGCTCGGCGCACAGCTGCAGGAGAGCGAGCTGCCCGACAAGCTCACGGTGGGCGAGGCCCTTGAGCTTTACAGCTCCTTCTACCGCGCACCGGCCGACTGGCGCGAGCTGGCCGAGATCCTGGGCCTCGCCGGCAAGCACCGCACGCAGTTCCGGCGGCTGTCGGGCGGCCAGAAGCAGCGGCTGTCGATCGCGCTCGCGCTGATCGGCAGCCCGAGGGTGGCCGTGCTCGACGAGCTCTCCACGGGCCTGGACCCCCAGGCCCGCCGTGACGTGTGGGACCTGATGGAGTGCATCCGGGACCGGGGCGTGACGATCCTGCTGGTCACGCACTTCATGGCGGAGGCCGAGCGCCTCTGCGACCGGGTCGCCGTGATCGACGCCGGACGCGTCATCGCCGTGGACACCCCCGCCGGGCTGGTCTCCGCGGTCGACGGCCGACAGCGGATCCGCTTCCGGCCCTCCGGACCGTTGGACGACGCCGTGCTCACCGTCCTGCCGGAGGTCACGGCCGTCGAGCGGGCCGCGAACCAGGTCGTCGTGACCGGCACGGGAGACCTGTTGCTCGCCGTGACCGGTGCGCTCGGCCGCACCGGGATCAGCGCGACGGAGCTGAGGGTCGAGCAGGCCACGCTCGACGACGCGTTCGTCGCGCTCACCGGCCACCCCGTCGAGTCCTGAGTCGAGACCTGAGGAGACCACGATGTCCGTCCTGTACCGGCTCACCGCCACCGAGACCAGACTGTTCTTCCGCGAACCGGCCGTCGTGTTCTTCACGATCGCGTTCGCCCCCGCCCTGCTCGTCGTCGTCGGCCTGATGCCCGGGATGCTCGACGGCAACGTCGGTGCCGAGCACCTCCGACCCATCGACCTGTTCCTGCCGATCGTCATCGCCATGGGCATCGCGCTCTTCGCGCTCACCGGACTTCCCCCGCTGTTCGCCTCCTACCGGGAGAAGGGCGTGCTGCGACGCATGCGGACCACCCCGGTCGAGCCGGGGCTCCTCATCGGGGCGCAGCTGGTGATGGCCACGATCCTGTCCGTGGTGACGACGCTGGCCATCCTCGCCATCGGCCGGCTGGCGTTCGGCGTACGCCTGCCTCCGCAGCTCCCGGCGTTCGTGATCAGCTACCTGCTGCTGGCGCTGGCGATGTTCGCCGTCGGCCTGCTCGTCGCGTCGATCGCGCCGAGCGCCCGGAGCGCCACCGCGGTCGGGACCCTGGCGTTCTTCCCGCTGGTGTTCTTCGCCGGCCTCTGGGTACCGCGCCGCGACATGTCCGACGTCCTGCGGACGATCAGCGACCTCACGCCGCTGGGCGCCGGCGTACAGTCGCTCCAGAACGCGGCCGCCGGGGCCTGGCCGGCACCGCTCCAGATCGCCGTCATGCTGGCCTGGGCGATCGTGGCCGGGGGGCTGGCCGCGCGATACTTCCGCTGGGAGTGAGTGATGAGCACCGAGCGTCCGCGGGGTGCGGAGGGCGCCCTGTTCGAGGGCGACGATCCCCTGGCCTTCAAGGTCTTCCCCTACTTCCTGCTGGCCGTCAGCGTCGTGGTCACCGTGGTCCAGCTGATCTCGGCACCGTCCGCACGCCTGCTGGTGGCGCTCGCGCTCTCGGTCGTGGCAGCACTGTGGCTTCTCTGGTTCTCCACGCTGCACCCGCAGTGGCAGGCCGGCCGCAGGCGGATGGGCCTGTACTACGCGGGGCTGATGGTGCTGACCGCCGCACTGGTGGCGCTCGCCCCCTGGTACGGCTTCTTCGCCTTCTTCGGCTACCCGCAGGCCTTCGCGGCGTTGCACGGGCGATGGCGGTACATCGGCGCCGTCGCGACCGGGATCATCCAGGCGGCGGCCTTCCTCGGCGGCGCGATCGGCATCGCGGCCGACGACCTCTGGTGGGAGTGGCTGGGCGTCAGCGTGGTCTCCGCGGTGATCTCCGTCGGGTTCTTCTTCTTCGCCGAGCAGCTCGTGCGACACACCGGTCAGCAGAAGCGAGCCCTGGCCGAGGTGCACGAGGCCAACGTGCGACTCGAGCGCGCGCTGGCCCAGAACGCCGACCTGCAGGCCCAGTTGCTGACCCAGGCGCGGGAGGCGGGGGTGCTGGACGAGCGCCAGCGGATGGCGAGGGAGATCCACGACACCCTCGCCCAGGGCCTGGCCGGCATCCTCACCCAGCTGCAGGCCGCCGACCAGAGGGTGGACGACGAGCGTTCGCTGCGCCGGCACCTCTCGACCGCGACCGAGCTGGCTCGCGAGAGTCTCGCCGAGGCGCGCCGCACCGTGCACGCGGTGGAGCCGACCGTGCTCGAGCGAGCCGCCCTCCCGGACGCGATCCGGGACCTGACCAGGCGGTGGTCCGACGATGCCCACATCGACGTCGCCCTCACGACGACCGGCGACCCCCGGCCGATGCACACCGACATCGAGGTCGCCCTGCTGCGCACCACGCAGGAGGCGCTCGCCAACGTGGCCAAGCACGCGCGAGCCCGTCGGGTCGGCCTGACCCTGTCGTACATGGACGACATCGTGACCCTCGACGTACGGGACGACGGCGTCGGCTTCGAGCCGGACGCCCCGCGCGCCGCCGGTTCGACGGTCGGCGGGTTCGGCCTGATCGGGATGCGGCAACGGGTGCAACGGCTCGCGGGACGGCTGGAGATCGAGTCGGAGCCCGGTGCCGGGACGGCGATCTCGGCGGCGGTGCCGGCGATCCCCGCGACGGCCGCCTCGTGATCTCGCTGCTGGTCGTCGACGACCACCCCGTCGTGCGTGACGGGCTCCGTGGCATGTTCAGCGCCGACCCCCGTTTCGAGGTCGTCGGCGAGGCCGCCGACGGTGCCCAGGCCGTCGCCGCCGGCGAACGGCTGCGCCCGGACGTGATCCTGATGGATCTGCGGATGCCCGGCGGCGACGGCGTCACGGCGATCAAAGAGCTCGCCGAGCGCGGCGTCACGGCCCGGATCCTGGTGCTGACCACCTACGACACCGACCGCGACGTGCTCCCCGCCATCGAGGCCGGCGCCACCGGCTACCTGCTGAAGGACGCCCCGCGCGAGGAGCTGTTCCGCGCGGTCCAGGCGGCGCACGAGGGGCAGGCCGTGCTCTCGCCGACGGTCGCCACCCGGCTCATGGGGCAGGTGCGCCGGCCGAGCCCGGGATCGCTGTCCCAGCGCGAGCTGGAGGTGCTGCAGCTGACGGCGCGCGGCGCGAACAACCGCGAGGCCGCCAGACAGCTGTTCATCAGCGAGGCGACCGTCAAGACGCACCTGCTGCACGTCTACGCGAAGCTCGGCGTGAACGACCGGGCCGCCGCCGTCGCCACCGCGTTCGCCCGCGGGTACCTGTCGTCCTGACGCCCGATACTCGCCCCGGCCCCGTTCACCGACCTGAGCCGAGTTGACAACCGTTCTCAATCTAATGAGAATCGTTCTCATGCTTCGCCGACGCGCGGCCCTCGCCGCCCTGCCCGCCCTCGCCCTGCCCGCGATCCTCGTCGGGTGTTCCAGCGGCGACGGCGGCTCCGACGGCACGCTCGAGGTGCTCGCGTCGTACTACCCGCTGCAGTACGTGGCCGAGCAGGTGGGCGGCGACCTGGTCTCCGTCTCGAACCTCACCCCGCCCGCCGCCGAGCCGCACGACCTCGAGCTCTCGCCGGCGCAGGTCCGCGAGATCGGCACGGCCGACCTGGTGGTGTACTCCTCCGGGTTCCAGGAGGCCGTCGACGAGGCGGTCGAGGCGCGCGCGCCGGAGCACGTCGTGGACACGAGCGACGTCGTGACGCTGGAGGAGCACCCGGGGACGCCGGGGGGCGCCTCGGAGGACGAGGACGGGCACGATCACGGCACCCTCGACCCGCACTTCTGGCTCGACCCCACGCTCATGATCCCCGTGGGGCACGCCGTCGCCGCCGCGCTCGGCGAGGCGGACCCGGAGCACGCCGCCGCATACACGGAGAACGCCCGCGAGCTCGAGCAGAAGCTGAAGGACCTCGACGCCGACTACTCAGCCGGCCTCGAGGAGTGCGCGTCGCGCACCCTCGTCACCTCGCACGAGGCGTTCGGCTACCTCGCGCAGCGGTACGGCCTGGAGCAGGTCGGCGTCGTCGGGCTCGACCCGGAGGCCGAGCCGTCCCCCGCGCGGCTGCGCGAGGTCGGTGCGATCGTCGACGAGAACGGCGTCGGCACGATCTTCACGGAGACCCTCACCAGCCCCAAGGTGGCCCAGACCCTCGCGACCGACCTCGGCGTGACCACCGCCGTCCTCGACCCGCTGGAGGGCCTGTCCGAGGACGCCGTCGAGGCGGGCGGCGACTATGTCTCCGTCATGCAGGACAACCTCGCCGCACTCACCGAAGGGCTGCAGTGCTCATGACCACGCTCACCACCGACTCCCAGGGCGGGGTCGCGGCACCGCCCGCGGAGGACGGCACTCCCGCGATCGAGGCCCGCGACGTGCACGTCCGCCTCGGCTCCAGCCCCGTGCTGCGCGGCGTGGACCTCACCGTGCGGCAGGGCGAGGTCGTCGCGCTCCTCGGCGCCAACGGCTCGGGCAAGTCCACGCTGGTGCGCACCCTCGTGGGGGTGCTGCCCGCGACGACCGGCAGCGTGCGGCTCCTCGGCCGCCCGCTCCGCGACGGCGTGCCCTGGGCGCGTGTGGGCTACGTGCCCCAGCGCGTGAGCGCCGCGGCCGGCGTCCCGTCCACGGCCGAGGAGGTCGTCGCGTCCGGGCTGCTGCACGGTCGCACGCTGCGCCTGCCCCGCGGCTGGCGCGCCCGTGCCCGCGAGGCGCTCGAGCTCGTCGGCCTGGCCGACCGCGCCCGGCGCGCCACCCACGAGCTCTCCGGCGGCCAGCAGCAGCGGGTGCTCATCGCCCGCGCCCTGGTGCGCCGCCCCGACCTGCTCGTGCTCGACGAGCCCGTCGCCGGCGTCGACCGGCCCAGCCAGGCGGCCTTCGCCGCGACGATGACGCGGCTCGTGGCCGACGGCACGACGGTGCTCGTCGTGCTGCACGAGCTCGGCGAGCTGGCCCCGCTGGTGCAGCGCTGCGTCGTGCTGCGGCACGGCCGCGTGGTGCACGACGGCGCCCCGCCCACCCCGCAGCCGGGCCACGGCGGCGAGGCGCACGAGCACCTGCACCCGCACGCGCATTCCCGCACGCTGCAGCGCGCGCAGGACGTGCGGCTGGCGGAGGGACCGTTCGAGTCGCCCCGCGACGACGGGTTCAACCGGGGTTCCGACAGCAACGACAACGACGAGGTGGCACCGTGACCGGCCTGTGGGAGATGGTCACCGACCCGTTCATGCAGCGCGCCCTGATCGCAGCGCTGCTGGTGGGCGTGAGCGCGCCCGTCGTGGGCACCTACCTGGTGCAGCGCCGGCTCGCCCTGCTGGGCGACGGCATCGGACACGTGGCGCTGACCGGCGTGGCGCTGGGCTGGCTCGTGGGCGCGGCGATGGGCCTCGTGCCCGACGACGTCCTCGCAGTGCCGGGCGCGGTGGTCGCCGCGGTGGCCGGCTCAGTCCTCATCGAGGTGGTGCGCCGCCGCGGCCGGACGTCGGGCGACCTGGCCCTGGCCATCCTGTTCTACGGCGGCATCGCGGGCGGCGTGCTGCTCATCGGCCTCGCGGGCGGGTCGTCCGGCAGCCTCATGTCCTACCTGTTCGGCTCCATCTCCAGCGTGTCGACCTCCGACGTGTGGGTCACCGTCGCCCTGTGCGGGCTGATCCTGCTGGTGGGCCTGGGCCTGCGTGCGGCGCTGTTCTCGGTGAGCCACGACGAGGAGTTCGCCATCGCCTCGGGCCTGCCGGTCTGGGCCCTGAACATGGCCGTGGCCGTGCTGGCCGCGCTGACCGTGACCGTCGCGATGCGCGTCGTGGGCCTGATCCTGGTCTCGGCCCTGATGATCGTGCCCGTCGCGATCGGCCAGCTCGTGACCCACTCGTTCCGGCGCACCATGCTGGTGGCGTCGGTGGTCGGAGTGGTCGTGTGCGTCACGGGCCTGACGATCACCTACTGGCACAACGTGTCGCCCGGCGCGCTCATCGTGGTGCTCGCGATCGGCCTGTACGCCGTCGTCGCGGCCCTGCACCCCCTGCTCGCGCGCCGGCGCTCGCCGGCCGACCCGCATCCCGACATCCCCGACGACGTCGCGGTGGCCCCCGCCGGCGCCGACCGGGGCACCCCGCAGGAGGAGTGCACCCCGTGAACGCGACACGCCATGACAGCGACACCGCCCAGCGGACCGCGCCGCGCATGACCCGCCAGCGCGCGGCCGTGGCGGACGCGCTCGGCGACAGCGAGGAGTTCCGCAGCGCGCAGCAGCTGCACGAGCGGCTGCGCTCGCGCGGCGACGCCGTCGGGCTCGCCACCGTGTACCGCACCCTGCAGGCGCTGGCCGACGGCGGCGACGTCGACGTGCTGCGCGGCGAGGACGGCGAGAGCCTGTACCGCCGCTGCGAGCGCCGCGAGCACCACCACCACCTGGTGTGCCGCGCGTGCGGCCGCGCGGTCGAGATCGACGGCCCCACGGTCGAGACCTGGGCCGCCGCCGTCGGCGCGGCCCACGGCTTCGCGGACATCGACCACACCGTCGAGCTCTGGGGCACCTGCGCCGCCTGCCGCGCCGGGGCCGACCGAGGTAGGTCAGCCACGAGTTAGGACAGCCATACCTCGACGGGGCAGAATGAGGCCGTGCCCATGGCCCCTGCGCTCGCCGCTGCGCTCGCCAACGTGTCCGCCGACGTGTCCCAGGGCGCCGAGCCGACGGGCGTCTTCACCGTCGCGGGCGTGCCGTTCTGGGTCGTCTACGCCGCGGCGTTCGGCATCGTGCTCGTGCGCGCGCAGGCCACGTACTGGGCGGGCCGCGGCGTGGCCCGCGGCACCGCGGGCGGCCGGTTCGCCGACGTCCTGGCCCGGCCCCGCGCCGCGGCGGTCATCGGACGGGTGCACCGCTGGGGCCCGCCCGCGGTCACGCTGTCGTTCTTCACCGTGGGCGTGCAGACCCTCGTCAACCTCTCCGCCGGGTACCTGCGCATGCCGTTCGGCCGCTACCTGGTGGCGCTGCTGGCCGGGTGCGCCGTGTGGGCCGGCATCTGGACGACGATCGGCACGGCGGCGGTGAACGGCGCGATCGCGATCGGCCTGCGCCATCCCGTCACGCTGGTCGTGGTCGGCGTGGGCGCCGTGGCGCTGGTCGCCTGGGTCGTCTACCGGCTGACCCGTCGCGTGAGTGCCGGTCCGGACGCCTGATCCGAGGCCCGGGGCGGCCCCACCCACCGGCGGGCCTGTGCCAGACTTAGGCAATGCTTACCTCTCGCCCGGGGGTCCGCCCGGGCCGCCCCAGCCGTCCGGGCGCCGCCCGGTGACCGCGGCCGCCGCCCTCGCCCCCGCCCCGCGCCCCGCCGTCGACCTCGTCGCACGGCGCACCCGCGGCCGGCTGCTCGTGTGCGCGCTGGCCCTCGTCGTCCTGGCGCTCGTCGTCGTCGCCAGCCTGACGCTCGGGGTGCGCGACCTCGACCTCGGCACCGTCTGGCAGGCGCTGACCCATCCCGTGGCGGGGAACGTGGACCACGACGTGGTGCGCGACCAGCGCGTGCCGCGCACGCTCATCGGTCTCGCGGCGGGGGCGGCCCTCGGCATCGCGGGCACCCTCATCCAGGGCGTCACGCGCAACCCCATCGCCGACCCCGGCCTCCTCGGCCTCAACGCAGGCGCGTCGCTCGCGGTCGTGGTCGCCGTCTCGCTGCTCGGCATCACCGCGCCGCTCGGCTTCGTGTGGTTCGCGTTCGCGGGCGCCGCGGCCGCTTCCCTGCTCGTCTTCTCGATCGGCGCCGGGCAGCCCGTCCGACTGGCCCTCGTGGGCGCCACCGTGGCCGCCCTCATCACCCCGCTGATCACGCTGGTGCTGTTGCGCGACCCGACGGCGTTCAACCTCTACCGGTTCTGGGCCGTCGGCTCGCTCACAGGCCGCGGCATGGAGACCCTCGAGCGACTGTGGCCCTTCGTCGCCGTCGGGATCGTGCTCGCGCTGCTGCTGGCCCACCGGCTGTCGATGCTGGCGCTCGGCGACGACGTCGCCAGGGCGCTGGGCCAGCGCATCGGCCTCACCCGCGGGCTCACCGCGGCCGCCGTCGTGCTGCTGGCCGGCGCGGCGACGGCCCTCGCCGGCCCGATCGCGCTCGTCGGGCTCGCGGTGCCGCACGCGGCCCGTCGCCTGGTGGGCACCGACTACCGCTGGATCGTGCCCCTCACCGCCCTGCTCGGGCCCGTGATGCTGCTCGGGTCCGACGTGCTCGGCCGCCTCGTGCTGCCGCACTCCGAGCTCGAGGCGGGCGTCGTGGCCGCCGCGATCGGCGCGCCGGTGCTCGTGGCCGTCGCCCGCGGCAAGTCCGTGGCGGGGGTGTGACGTGAGCACCTTCTCTCCCGCCGCCGCCCCGGCCGACGCACCCGTCACCACTGTCATCGGGCTGCGCAGCCGGCGCCGGCGCCGGCTCGCGGTCGTGCTGGCAGCCCTCGTCGTCCTCATGGTCGCCGTCGCGACCCTCGCCCTCACCCTCGGAGAGGCGTCGCTGCCGCCGGGGCGCGCGCTCGCCGCGCTCTTCGGCTCCGGCTCGGACGCCGACGTGTTCGTGGTGCACCGTCTGCGCCTGCCCCGCATCGAGACGGCCGTGCTCGCGGGCGCGGCATTCGGGCTCGCCGGGGCGCTCTTCCAGACGACGCTGCGCAACCCCCTGGCCAGCCCGGACATCCTCGGCATCGCGAGCGGCGCCAGCCTCGGCGCCGTGACGGCCATGCTCGTCGCGGGACTCACCGGGCTCGCCATCTCGGGCGCGGCCTTCGCCGGTGCGTTCGCCGTCGCGCTGGCGATCTGGCTCTTCGCCTGGCGGCGAGGCCTGCACTCGATCCGCTTTGTGCTGGTCGGCGTCGGGTTCGCCTACCTCTGCTCGTCCCTGCTGGCGTGGCTGCTCGCGAGCGCCGAGGTGCGCGAGGCGCAGGCGGCCCTCGTGTGGACCGTGGGCAGCGTGGCCGACGTGCGGGGCGCCGAGCTCCTCACGCTGGCCGTCACGGTGCTCGTCCTCGGCGCCGCCGTCGCTGTCGCCTCGCGCTGGCAGGGCCCGCTCGCGCTCGGCGACGACAACGCGCGCGCCCTCGGGGTGCCGGTGGACGCCGCTCGCGTCGTCTCCCTGCTGCTCGCGGTCGGGCTGGTGGCCGTCGCGACGTCGTTCGTCGGGCCGCTCGCGTTCGTCGCGCTCGTCGCCCCCGCGATCGCGCGCCGGCTCGTGGACGACGGCGGCCCAGCGCTCACCGCCTCGGTCCTGACGGGCGCGCTCCTCGTGCTCACGGCCGACGTCGTGGGCCAGCACCTGCTCTTCGGCATCCAGGCGCCCACGGGCATCGTGACCGGCCTGGTCGGCGCCCCGTACCTGCTGTGGCTCCTCGCCACCGACGGAAGGAAGTCCCTGGCATGACCGACGTCCACCGCCCCGCCCCGGCGGAGGCCGGTGCCGGCGGGCCGGATCCCGCCGACCCGGCGTTCGCGCCGGCCACCGACGTCACCCTGCGCGCCCACGGCGTGTGCCTCGGCTACGACGGGCGGCGCGTGATCGACGGGCTCGACCTGGAGCTCCCCGCGGGCAGCGTGACGGCGATCGTGGGGCCCAACGCGTGCGGCAAGTCCACGCTGCTGCGCGGCCTGGCCCGCCTGCACCCGCTCGACGGCGGCGTGGTCACCCTCGGCGGCGAGGACGTGGCCGCCCTGTCCCGCAAGGAGCTGGCCCGGCGCGTCGCCGTGCTGCCGCAGACCTCGATCGCCCCCGACGGCGTGCGGGTCGCGGAGCTCGTGGGCCGCGGCCGGTACCCGCACCAGGGCTGGTTCGGGCGCCACAGCTCCACCGACGACGCGGCGGTGCTGCGCGCCCTCGACGCGACCGGCACCGCGGATCTCGCCGACCGGCCGGTGGCCGAGCTCTCCGGCGGGCAGCGGCAGCGCGTCTGGATCGCGATGGTCCTGGCCCAGGAGACGGACCTGGTGCTCCTCGACGAGCCCACGACGTTCCTCGACGTCGCCCACCAGGTCGACCTGCTGGACCTGCTCGCCGAGCTGAACCGCACCCGCGGCACCACCGTCGTGATGGTGCTGCACGAGCTGAACCTCGCCGCGCGGTACGCCGACCACCTGGTGGTGATGAGCGCCGGGCAGGTCGTGGCGGAGGGCCGACCGGGCGACGTGCTCACCGAGGCGACGGTGCACGCCGCGTTCGGCCTGCGGTCCCGGGTGGTCCCCGACCCGGTGTCGGGAACGCCACTCGTCGTACCCCTGGATCGACGGCACGGCATGCCCGACGCGTAGGTTAGGCTTGCCTCACTCAATATCCCCTCGCGCCTCCGCGCGAACCCACCGAGGAGTACCCGTGCGTCTTCGCCGTCCGCTCACCGCCGGCGCCGCCCTTGCCGCCGCCGCCGCCCTCACCCTCGCCGGCTGCGCGTCCGACGACGCCCCCGAGGACGAGGGCTCCGGCGGTCAGGCGTCCGGCGCCACCGACGAGTTCCCGATCACGATCGAGCACGCCCTCGGCGAGACGGTCGTCGAGGAGGCGCCCGAGCGGGTCGCGACCTGGGGCTGGGGCTCCACCGAGGCCGCCATCGCCGTGGGCGTCTACCCCGTCGCGGTCGGCGAGCAGGTCTTCACCGTGGGCGAGGACGCGCTGCTGCCGTGGGTCAAGGACGCCTACGACAAGGCCGGCGCCGAGAAGCCAACGATCCTGTCCGACCCGGAGCAGGGTTCCTCCGTGCCCTACGAGGAGTTCGTCGAGGCCGACCCCGACCTCATCGTGGCCCCCTACTCCGGGATCACGCAGGAGCAGTACGACGTGCTGAGCGACATCGCCCCGGTCGTCGCCTACCCGGACGCCGCCTGGACCACGTCCTGGGACGACACGATCCAGCTCACCGCGAACGCGCTCGGGCGCTCCGACGCGGGCGAGCAGGTGCTCGCCGACATCGGCGACTTCGTCGCCCAGAAGGCCGCCGAGCACCCCGAGTTCGTGGGCAAGACGTTCGCCGCGGTCGTGGACTCGCCGACGGAGGGCCAGGTGTACGTGTACCCGGCGCTCGACCCGCGGGCCGGGTTCCTCGAGGGCCTCGGGGTCGAGGTCGCGCCGTCGGTGGCCGAGCTCGACACCTCGAACGGGGGCTTCTTCTACGCCCTGTCCTACGAGGAGCTCGACCAGCTCGACGCCGACTTCATCGTGGACTACGCCTACACGCCCGAGGACGCCGAGGCGTTCCTCACCAAGAAGGAGCTGCAGGCCATCCCGGCCGTCAAGGCGGGCAACGTCGCGCAGGTCGTCGGCACCGTCGAGACCTCGTCCGTGTCGCCGCCCACCGCGCTGTCCGTGTACTGGGAGGACGGCTTCCCCGCCCTCGTCGACTCCATGTCCGAGGTCCTCGCGGACTGAGCGTCGCTGGACGAGCCTGTCGAAACCACGCCACGCGCTGGTTGAGCCTGTCGAAACCTGGATTTCGACAGGCTCAACCAGCGGTCTCGACGCTGTCGACCGCTCCCCCGTAGCGCCGATCGCGCCGCGCGAACTCCTCGACCGCGCGCCACAGGTGGCGCCGGTCGACGTCCGGCCACGGCTCCGGGAGGAAGATCATCTCCGCGTAGGCCGCCTGCCAGATCATGAAGTTCGAGGTGCGCTGCTCGCCGGACGAGCGCAGGAACAGGTCGACGTCCGGCAGGTCGGGCTCGTCGAGGTAGCGCTGCACCGTCTTCTCGGTGACCCGCGCAGGGTTGAGCTTGCCCGCTGCGGCGTCGCGCGCGATCGCGGCGGCGGCGTCCGCGATCTCGGCGCGGCCGCCGTAGTTGACGCACATCGTCAGGGTGCACCGGTCGTTGTCCCTGGTCATCTCCTCGGCGACCTGGAGCTCCCTGATCACCGAGCCCCACAGGCGCGGCCGGCGGCCCGCCCAGCGGATCCGCACCCCCCAGGAGGACATCTCGTCGCGACGGCGGCGGATCACGTCCCGGTTGAAGTTCATGAGGAACTTCACCTCGTCCGGCGACCGCTTCCAGTTCTCGGTGCTGAACGCGTAGGCGGAGACGTGCTTGACGCCCACCTGCACGGCGCCGGCCACGACGTCGAGCAGCGACTTCTCCCCCTGCTTGTGACCCTCCACGCGCGGCAGGCCCCGCGCGTTGGCCCAGCGGCCGTTGCCGTCCATGACGATCGCCACGTGGTTCGGCACGAACTGCGCGGGGATCGCCGGCGGCGTGGCCCCCGACGGGTGCGGGTAGGGCTCGGCGTACCGGGGGTCCCGGGAAGCGGGAGTGGGGGACATCAGGCCTCTCTCTCGATCATGCGCAACGAGCGCAACGTGCGCTCCAGGTAGTACTGCGCATAGGCCGCGACCAGGCCCGACGCCTCCGTGCGGTGCCGGGGCAGCGCGGCATCCGCCGTCTCCCAGTCCCCGCCGAGCAGGGCGCCGAGCAGGGCGAACGTCTCCGGCGCGGGGGCGGTGGAGCCCGGCGGGCGGCAGCGCGAGCACACCGCGCCGCCCTGCCCCACGGAGAAGGCGTGGTGCGGCCCCGGCTCACCGCACCGGGCGCACTCCGTGAACGACGGCGCCCAGCCGGCGACGGCGAGCGCTCGCAGCAGGTAGGAGTCGAGCACGAGGCCCGGCGCGTGCGTGCGCTCCGACATCGCGCGCAGCGCCCCGGCGAGCAGCCAGTACTGCTGCACCGCGGGCTCGTGCTCGGCGGCGACCAGGCGGTCCGCGGCCTCGAGCATCGCGGCGCCGGAGGTGTACAGCGCGTAGTCCTCGCAGATGGCGCGGGCGTACGGCCCCACCGTCTCGACCTGCGTCACGGTGTCGAGGTTGCGCCCGGTGTGCAGCTGCACGTCCACCACCATGAACGGCTCCAGCCGCGCACCGAAGCGCGACGACGTGCGGCGCACGCCCCGCCCCACCGCACGCACCTTGCCGTGCTCGCGGGTGAGGAGCGTGACGATGCGGTCGGCCTCACCCAGCTTGTGGGTGCGCAGCACGATCGCGTCGTCTCGGTACAAGGGCACGGCCCTATTGTCCCAGGTGCTCCCGACAGACACGGCCCCCGCGCGGGGCATTTCCCGCGGCGGACGACAACCCGTCCGGGCGGGGTCGACCGGGTAGCTGAGCGCCGCCTCACCGGCCCCGACCACCGCCCGGGACCGCCGTACGACCAAGAGCTATGCCTTGTCCTTCCGCACGCAGGACGACGACACCTTGCCCACCGGCACCTCCCTCCTGGAGCCGGACGACCCACGCGAGCTGGGCGGCCCAGCGGCCCGCTCCCGAGCACGAAGTCGAGCACCGAACCGAGCCCGTCCACCACGCTCACCGACGACGCCGCCGACGGGGCCGGAGCCGGCGACCTCGACCCCTGCCTCGTAGGTCGGTGGGAGCAGGCGTCCATGACGGACGCGTGGAACCTGCCCGGGGAGTCGGTCGACGTCACGGGGTGGGACGGCCGGGTCCTCGAGATCGCCAGGACGGCACCGAGGTGATCCGCTACGACGGCGCGGAGCCGGTGCGCGGCACGATGCCCGCGGGCGAGATCGTGGACACGTGGAGCGGCACGTCCACCGAGACGGTCGCGACGGGCGACGGCGGCCTGCACTTCGCGGACGTCGGCCGCTCGGACGCGTCGGTCGACCGCGGGCTCCTGGGCCTGACCGAGACCTCTACCCCGGCGGCCGACCCGGGCCCGACCTGGACCACACCTGCGACGAGACGACCCACACCCAGCGCGAGCCCCGGGGTCGTACGAGGCGACGCTCACGCGGCTCGCTGGTTGAGCCTGTCGAAACCGGGTTTCGACAGGCTCAACCAGCGAGGCCGGGTTTCGACAGGCTCAACCAGCGAGGCCGGGTTTCGACAGTCTCAACCAGCGAGGCCGGGTCTCGACAGTCTCAACCAGCGAGGCCGGGTCTCGACAGGCTCAACCGCGACCTTCGTCAGACCCGCGCGGCCCGGTTCACGGCCGAGACGATCGCCTTGAGGGAGGACGTGGTGATCGACGGATCGACACCGACGCCCCACAGCACGTCGTCGCCCACCTGGCACTCGACGTACGAGGCCGCGAGGGCGTCGCCGCCCTCGGACAGGGCGTGCTCGGCGTAGTCGAGCACGCGCACGTCCACGCCGACCTTCGCGATCGCGTCGACGAACGCGGCGAGCGGGCCGTTGCCGGTGCCCTCGAGCGTCAGCTCGACGCCGTGGTCCACGACGTCCACCGACAGGGTGGTCGCGCCGCCCTCGGACGCGGCGGTCCGCGTCTCACGCAGGCGCAGCCGGCCCCACGGCTCGAGGCCGCGCGCGTCGTGCTCCTCGACCGGCAGGTACTCGTCGCTGAACATCCGCCAGATGTCGGCCCCGGTGACCTCGCTGCCCCGGGCGTCGGTGTGCCGCTGCACGACGCCGGAGAACTCGATCTGCAGGCGACGGGGCAGGTCCAGCGAGTGCTCCGTGGACAGCAGGTAGGCGATGCCGCCCTTGCCGGACTGCGAGTTGACCCGGATCACGGCCTCGTACGAGCGGCCGACGTCCTTGGGGTCGATGGGCAGGTACGGCACGCCCCAGGTGAGCGCGTCGACCGGCTTGCCCTCGGTCTCGGCGCGGACGGCCATGTGTTCGAGGCCCTTCTTGATGGCGTCCTGGTGCGAGCCGGAGAACGCCGTGAAGACGAGGTCGCCCACGTACGGGTGCCGCTCGTGCACCGGCAGCTGGTTGCAGTGCTCCACGGTGCGGCGGATGGCGTCGATGTCGGAGAAGTCGATCTGCGGGTCGATGCCCTGGCCGAACAGGTTCATGCCCAGGGTCACCAGGTCGACGTTGCCGGTGCGCTCGCCGTTGCCGAACAGGCAGCCCTCGATGCGGTCCGCGCCGGCCTGGTAGCCGAGCTCGGCGGCGGCGACGGCCGTGCCGCGGTCGTTGTGCGGGTGCAGCGACAGCACCACGTTCTCGCGGAACGCCAGGTGGCGGTTCATCCACTCGATGGAGTCCGCGTACACGTTGGGCGTGGCCATCTCGACCGTCGCCGGCAGGTTGACGATCACGGGTCGCTCGGCGGTGGGCTCCAGCACCTCCAGCACCTCGTTGCAGATGCGGGCGGCGAACTCGAGCTCGGTGCCCGTGTACGACTCGGGCGAGTACTCGTAGTAGACCGTCGTCTCGGGGACGGTCTCCTCGAGCTTTCGGCACAGCCGCGCACCCTGCAGGGCGATGTCGACGATGCCGTCCATGTCGCTGCGGAACACGACCTCGCGCTGCAGGATCGACGTCGAGTTGTAGATGTGCACGATGGCCTGCTTGGCGCCGCGGATCGCGTCGTAGGTGCGCTCGATCAGGTGGTCGCGGCACTGGGTCAGCACCTGGATGACGACGTCGTCCGGGATGCGGTCGGTGTCGATGAGCCGGCGCACGAAGTCGAAGTCCGTCTGGGACGCGGACGGGAAGCCGACCTCGATCTCCTTGTAGCCCATCTGCACGAGCAGGTCGAACATGAGCAGCTTGCGCTCGGCGTCCATCGGCTCGATAAGCGCCTGGTTGCCGTCACGCAGGTCGACGGCGCACCAGCGCGGCGCCTGGGAGATCCGCTTGTCCGGCCACGTGCGGTCGGGCAGGTCTACCTTGATCTGCTCGTGGAACGGGACGTAACGCGTGTACGGCATCCCGGAGGGGCGCTGCGGGTTGGCGCCGGCGATGCCGTGGGGGTGGGGGTTCTGCATGGTGTGCGTCCTTCGTGGGGGCTCGGTGGCCGCGTCCCCGGGTCGGGTCCGACGGTCATGACCAGTCGGCCGGCGCGCCAGAACCTCCGCGACGGGGATCCGGCCTAGTAGGCCCCGCCGCGGCACCGAAGAAGGAGCCTCACCGTGCGATGCACGCTGTCACCGTACACCTTCGCGCGGCGCGGCCCAGGCCGGTCCGGAGCGGTCCCGTCCGGGCCCGTCCGGGCCCCGTGGATCAGCGGCGCGACCGCAACGCGGCGTCGACCGCCGGGTCGCCCAGGGCGCCCAGCCAGTCCAGCAGGGCGGGGTACGTGGCCGGGTTCGCGGCGACGTGCGCGCGCAGGTGCGGCGCCTCCGCCGCGATGCGGGCGAGGTCGGCGAGGGGCGTGGTCGGGTCGATCGCCTGGGCCGCCGACCACCCCGGCGCCTGCGCCTGCACCGGCGGCGGGCCCTGGACCGGCGGCAGCACCTGCGTGGAGTCCGGAGCCCGGGAGGCGGGCGCCGGATGCTCCCGCACCGGCGCCATCTGCTGGGTCGCGTCCACCGCGGGGCGCGCCGCCGGCGCGGGCGAGGCGGACGGCGAGGGCGTGAGGGTCGGCGAGTGCGACGCCGGTGCCGTCCTCGGCGTCGACGGCGCGGCGGCCGTCCAGGTCCGCCGCGGCGCGGCCGCCGGGAGGGGCTCCGACGCGACCGGCACCGTGGCGGCGGGCTCGACGGCGTCCTCCACGGGCTGCCCGTCGTGCGGCGCGGCGTACTCGGTGGGTGCGTTCCCGGCGGGTGCGTGCTCCGCCGGTCCGGCCTCCGCCTCGGCGGGCTCCGGCACGCTCTGGACGAGCTCGCGCACGGACGGCGGCACGAGCAGGACAGCCAGGGCGATCGCCGGCAGCCCGAAGGCCACGAGCAGCTCCTCCACGTTGGACTGCGTGCCCAGGCCCGCCCGCGCGACGACGATCACCAGGCCCAGCACCACGAGCACGCAGGCGGCACCGACGGCGGTGACGTGACCGCCACGCGGGTCGCGGGCCAGCGCACGACGCGCGGCGATCGCGACGCCCGTCATGAGCACGCCGACGATCAGCCGGAGCACGAGGCTCACCGCGACGCCGTCGCTCACGATCCGCACCAGCGCCACCAGGGCCACGAACGCGGCGACGAGCGCCACGAGCCAGAACGCGCGCACCGCCACCGCGATCCAGCGCTCCGCCCGCACCGGGTCGGGGTCGTCGACGGTGGCGGCCGCGTCGTCGACCACGCGGTGAGCCGTGACGGCGGCGACCACCGGGAGCAGCAGCAGGCCCAGGCGCTGTTCGTGCACGCTCTCGAACCACGGCCTCAGGTTGCCCCCGGCGAACAGCACCAGCTCGAGCGCCACGGCGCCGCCGAGGCCGAGCAGCACGTAGCCGGCGGCGAGGTCCCCGGACCGCAGGTAGTCGCCGACGGTGAACCACAGGACGCCGAGTACGACGAGCGCGTTGAGGGCGCCCACGACGGTGGTGGCCCACGCGCCCCCCTGCACGAGGGACGCCACGGGAGTGGCGAGGGTGCCGAGCGCCACCACTCCCGCGACGACGGCCGGCGCGTGCACCCAGCGGGGCGCCACTGCCAGGGCGGCGCCCGCGAGGCCGACCGCGAGACCCGCCCCCACGCCGCCCGAGGCGTCCGCGGGGCCTGCAACGTCCAGCGCGAGGTAGACGATCGCGACCACCGCGTAGGGAATGCAGCCCAGGGCGACGGTCCGGCGCGACGTCAGACCGTCCCACGACGCCGGGCCCACGCCGGCGCGACGCAGGTACGGCGCGGCCAGGGCGAGGAGCGCGATGACTGTGACGAGCACCACCTCGAGCCGGTCGCTGCCGCGGTGTGCGTGGTCCCACGGCAGCGGGAGCGCCACGAGGAGCGCGAACGCTGCGACGACGTCGCGCACGAGGTCGCGAACCGGCACGCCCGCGAACGGCGAGCGTCGCTCCGCGGGTGCGTCGAGGGCGTCGGGATCGGTCATGCGTGCGTCTCCATGCTGGTGCTCCAAGTACGGGGCGAACGTGCGTCCGCATCGTTTCTACCCGACGCGAGGCCCCGACGTCGGGTCCCGCGCGGGCGCGTTGGTCACACGGGCCGTCGGCGCCCGCTCGAGGATGCCCTCAGATGCCGAGCTGGTACACGCCCCAGTAGGCCAGCGTGCACAGGAGCGCGGTCGCGCCGGCGATGGTGCACCAGAAGGTGAGCACGGCCGGCCACCCCCGCGCGACGGCGACATCGGCCCCCGCGCGCCGCTCGGCCCGCACGTCCGTCACCCGCCGGATCACGAGCGCCGCGGCCACCGCCGTTGCGACCCCGAGCAGGCGCACCGCGATCCACCCGCCCTGCACCACGAGGCCGTCACGCTGGTAGTCGAGTGCGAGGCTGGCGACGGCCAGCAGGTAGGCCACGAGGGCGGCCATGGTCGCGACGGATCCGAGCCCGAGGCCGACGAGCGCCCACCGCAGGCCCCGCGCGAGCCGCGGCGCGCCCGCCGACGACCGCCGGCGCGCGACACGCCGCACCAGCGCATGCACACCCCACACCAGCGGCCCGAGCACCAGGAGCCCGGCCCCCGCGATCACGGCGCCCACCACGATGTCGCCGTTGCCCCACCACCGCGGCTGCGGGACGGCGGAGGCGAGGTACAGCTGGTTCGGCGTGTCGCCGGCGATCCGGGGTTCGGCGACCGCGGTGGCGGGCAGGCCCAGGATCCACGTGGCGACGTCGGTCGCGAACCCGGGGTGCAGGTGCAGCTCGGTGCCGCCGCCGGGCTGCTCGGTGGGCACGTTGATCCCGTGGTTGGCGCCCGCGTAGTAGCGCACCGTCACCGGCGCGTCGTCGCCGCCCACCGCGGTGTCGGCGATGACCTGCCGGGCGCCCTGCTCGATCGGCATGGAGGGGTCGGCGGTGCCGTAGACGACCAGCACCGGCGCCGTCTGCTGCTCGAGCCACGGCCGCACGTCGAAGTCGGCGTACTCGAAGCCGCCGCCCGGCAGCTGCATGCCGACCGCGCGCGGGATGGCGCGGAAGACCTGCTCCGGCACGCCCGTGTTGCGCAGGTAGCTGTCCACGGCGAACGCGGCCTGCTGGCGCGGCGGCACCACGGGCGCGGAGACGAGGACCGTGAACGCGATCGCGGGGTCCTGCGCCTGCATCACGGGCACGATCCACGTGCCCTCGGACTCGCCGTACACCCCGACGCGGTCGGCGTCGACGCCGTCGATGGTGCGCAACAGGTCCACCGAACGCTGGTAGTCCGCGGCCATCGCGACGTAGTCCCGGTCGCGCGTCGTGTAGGTGTCGAGGCGCTTGTCCGGGACCAGGGTGACGACGCCCGCGCTGGCCAGCGCGGTGGCCGACTCGGTGAACGCCTCGCTGGACTTGCCCGTGCCGGCGCCGTGCACGTACACCACGCCCGGGCGGTCGGGCAGCAGCGCGCCGTCGTCCCCCACCGGCTGCCGCAGCAGGCCGCCCACCACGACGCCGTCGCCGAGCGGGATCGTGACCTGGGTCTCGCCGACCTCGAACTCGCCCACCTCACCGACGGCGGTGTCGTCCGGGTCGACCCCGCCGATCGCCGTGTCGGAGGTCGCGGGCACCAGGTGGTCGGTCACCGGGACGGGGTCCCACTGGGGCCCGGCGACCGCCCCGGTCAGGGCCAGGCCCACGAGAATCGCCGCTGTCGTCGCAATAGTCCGGAACACCACGGAGCGATGTTACTCGGCGCCGCCCCGCGACGACGCCGCGGAAAACCTCCGGCTGCCTCGGGGGATGTCCCCCGGGACCCGTCAGAACCCGAGCCGCTGGAGCTGCTTGGGGTCGCGCTGCCAGTCCTTGGCCACCTTGACGTGCAGGTCGAGGTACACGCGCGTGCCCAGCAGCTTCTCGATCCCCACCCGGGCGTTGGTGCCGACCTCGCGCAGCCGCGACCCGCCCTTGCCGATGATGATCGCCTTCTGGCTCTCGCGCTCGACGAACAGGTTGACGCGGACGTCGAGCAGCGGCGGGCGGCCCTTCGCCTCGTCGCCGCTGCCCTCGCGCTCCACGATCTCGTCGACCACCACGGCCAGGGAGTGCGGCAGCTCGTCGCGCACACCCTCCAGCGCCGCCTCGCGCACCAGCTCGGCCACCATGACCTGCTCGGGCTCGTCCGTCAGCTCGCCGCCCGGGTAGAGGTCGGGCCCCTCGGGCAGGTGCGCGACCAGGACGTCGGTGAGCTCGTCCACCTGGTAGCCGTCCTTCGCCGAGACCGGCACGATGGCGGACCAGTCGCGGTCCACCGACCGGGCGAGCTCGTCGACGGCCATCAGGTGCGCGGCCAGCCGGCCGCGGTCCACGAGGTCCGCCTTGGTGACGACGGCCACCACCGGCACGGCCCGGCGGCCCTCCATCAGGGGTGCGAGCTTGCCCGCGATGTACTTGTCGCCGGGGCCGATCTTCTGGTCCGCCGGCAGGCAGAACGCGATCACGTCGACCTCGCCGAGGGTGTCCTGCACCAGTGCGTTCAGGCGCTCGCCGAGCAGCGTGCGCGGGCGGTGCAGTCCCGGGGTGTCGACCAGCACCAGCTGGGCGTCGTCGCGGTGCACGATGCCGCGGATCGTGTGCCGCGTGGTCTGCGGCCGGGCGGACATGATGGCGACCTTCTCGCCCACGAGCGCGTTGGTGAGGGTCGACTTGCCGACGTTGGGCCGCCCGACGAAGCAGGCGAAGCCCGATCGGTGGTCGGCGGGGCTGTGCGAGGTCTCGGTGGTCATGCGTGTGCTTCCTTCTGGTCCGGCGGTACGACATGGTCGTCCGCTGCTGTGTCGTCGTCGTCCCCGGGCGCGGCGCGGCTCACCCGGAGCGTCGCGAGCTGCTTGCGGCGGCCCTCGACGCGGTCGGCCACGAGGTGCAGGCCCCCGACGTCCGCGGTGGAGCCGGTGAGCGGCACCTTCCCCAGCGCCTTGGCCAGCAGGCCGCCCGCGGTGTCCACGTCGTCGTCGTCGAGCCGCAGGTCGAACATCTCGCCGAGCTCGTCCACGGGCATCCGCGCGGACACGAGGAACGTGCCGTCCCCAAGGTCCTCGGGCTCGACGGCGAGGGCGGTGTCGTGCTCGTCGGTCAGCTCCCCGACCAGCTCCTCGATGACGTCCTCGACCGTGACGAGCCCGGCGATGCCGCCGTACTCGTCGACGACGACGGCGATGTGGGAGCGGGACGCCTGCATCTCGCGCAGCAGCTCGTCGGCGGGCTTGGACTCGGGCACGAAGACGGCGTCCCGGGCCACCTCGACCACGGGACGGTCGTCGCTGCCCGGCTCGCTCTCCAGCACGCGCGCGACGTCCTTGAGGTACGCCACACCCACGAGGTCGTCGACCTCGTCGCCCACCACCGGGACCCGGGAGTACCCGGACCGCAGGAAGAGCCGCATGACCTTGCGCAGCGGCGTCGTCGCCGCCACCGTGACCATGTCGGTGCGGGGCACCATCACCTCGCGGGTGAGGGTGTCGCCCAGCTCGACGACGGACCGGATGAGCTCGCGCTCGGCGTCCTCGATCGCGTCGTTGTCGCGGACCCGTTCGGCCATCTCGCGCAGCGCGTCCTCGCCCGGGTCGTGCTCGCCGTCCCGCTCCCCCGAGCGCCCGTTGGAGCGATCGGTGGTGCGCTCGGTGAGCCAGGCCGCGGCGCGGTGCACGGCGGCCAGGGGCCCGGCGAGCGCGACGAGCACCGGCAGCGGCCGCCGCAGCCCGAGCGCGCGCGGGCTCAACCGCACGAAGACGACGCCCGCGGCGAGGCCCACTACAGCCGCGGCCAGCATGACCTGCCACCACGTGTCGAACCAGTCCGCGATCATCAGCGTCGCGGCGGCCAGCGCCACGGTCTCGGCGAAGACGCGCACCAGCGCGAACGTCGCCACCGCCGCGGGCGGGTCCACGACCAGTCCCTGCACGGACCGCAGCCGCGCGAGCCGGGTGCGGCGCGCCGTCGCGGTCAGCTGGTCGGACGTCTCCGCCTCGATCACGGCGTCCGCGACCGACGTCCGGGTCACGCGCAGCACCGCCGCCTCCCCCGCGGAGAGCGTCCCGGCCAGCGCCAGCGCGACGGCGACCACCAGGCCGAGCAGCAGCTCGGGTCCGTCCACTCAGATCACCCCGCCCTCACCGTCCGGCGAGGAAGGTGAGCAGGAGTCGGCGCTGGAGCGCGAACATCTCCTTCTCATCCTCCGGCTCGGCGTGGTCGTAGCCGAGCAGGTGCAGGATCCCGTGCGTCGTCAGCAGCATGAGCTCCTCGGCCGTGGAGTGCCCCGCGACGACCGCCTGCTGCGCCGCGACCTCCGGGCAGAGCACGACGTCGCCGAGCGTGCCGGGCGGCGTCTCCTCGCCCTCGCGGCCGGGGCGCAGCTCGTCCATCGGGAAGGACAGCACGTCCGTGGGCCCGGGCTCGTCCATCCACTGCACGTGCAGCTCGGTCATGACCGTCGTGTCGACGAACATGATCGACAGCTCGCTGCGCGGGTGCACGTGCAGCGTGTCGAGCACGAACCGTCCGAGCGCGGCGAACTCGGCCTCGTCCACCTCGATGCCGGACTCGTTTGCTACTTCGATGCTCATGGGCGCTCGCCCCGTCCATTCGCCGCGGCCTCGATGCTCACCTGCGTGCTCCTCGTTCGTGGCTGTCGCGTCCGGAGTGACCGGACCGGCGCTCCGCGGCCTCGCCGCGCGACGTCGCGACGTCCCAGCGCCCGTAGGCGTCGATGATGTCCCCGACCAGCCGGTGGCGCACCACGTCGGCGGAGGTGAGGCGGCAGAACTCGACGTCGTCCACGCCCGTGAGGATGTCCTCGACCACGCGCAGGCCCGACGTCGTGCCGCCGGGCAGGTCCACCTGCGTGGCGTCGCCCGTGATCACCATCGTGGAGCCGAAGCCCAGGCGCGTGAGGAACATCTTCATCTGCTCGGCGGAGGTGTTCTGCGCCTCGTCAAGAATAATAAAAGAATCGTTAAGGTTTCTGCCGCGCATGTAGGCCAGCGGCGCCACCTCGATCGTCCCGGCCTCGATGAGCCTCGGGATCGCCTCGGCGTCCATCATGTCGTGCAGCGCGTCGTACAGCGGGCGCAGGTACGGGTCGATCTTGTCGCTCAGCGACCCGGGCAGGAACCCGAGCTTCTCCCCCGCCTCGACCGCCGGGCGGGTCAGGACGATGCGGTTCACCCGCTTGGCCTGCAGCGCCTGCACCGCCTT
The DNA here is from genome assembly GCF_059445475.1 of Isoptericola sp. Y581. Lineage (NCBI taxonomy): Bacteria > Bacillati > Actinomycetota > Actinomycetes > Micrococcales > Promicromonosporaceae > Isoptericola > Isoptericola sp. Y581. The sequence continues at coordinate 79,823 of NZ_JCAIUK010000006.1, forward strand.
GGCCATGGCCAGGTACGTCTTGCCCGTGCCCGCGGGGCCGATGCCGAACGTGATCGTGTTGGCGTCGATCGCCTCGACGTAGTGCTTCTGGCCGATCGTCTTGGGCCGGATCGTGCGCCCGCGGCTCGACAGGATGTTGAACGTCAGCACCTCGGCCGGGCGCTGCGCGGGTGCGGCCGTGAGCATCTCGACCGACCGCGCCACCACCTCGGGGGTGAGCTGCGTGCCGGACTCGACCACCTCGACCAGCTCGTCGAGGAGCCGCGAGACCAGAGCCACCTCGCCGGCCGGGCCACTGACGACGATCTCGTTGCCGCGCGCGTGCACGTCCACGGCGGGGAACCCGTCCTCCACGGCCCGCAGCACCGAGTCCCGGCTGCCGAGCAGCGCGACCATCGGCACGTGGGTGGGCACCACGATGCGGTGCTCCGTGGACCGTTCGGCATGAGTGCCGCCCGCGGGGGCGCTGCCGGGTGCGGTGCTGGGTGTCGATGTCATGGGCCGGCTGACCGCCGGGACCCTCCTTCATGCGAGACGGACGAGGAACTGAGGGTCACGAGTCTATCGACCGGGCGGGTCCGGAGGCACGCGGATTCAGGCGGGCGTCCACCCGAGCTGGGCCCCGGCGATGACGTGCCCGTGCACGTGGAACACGCTCTGGCCGGCGCGCGGGCCGGAGTTGAAGATGAACCGGTACTGCCCGTCGGCCAGGTCGTGCGCCACGCCGTCCGCCATCTCGACCACCTCGGCCAGCAGCGCCGGGTCGGCGGCGGCCAGGACGGAGACGTCGCCGTGATGCTCCTTCGGCACCACCAGCACGTGCACCGGAGCCTGCGGGTTGATGTCGCGGAACGCGATGACGTGGTCCGACGTGGCGACCACGTCGGCGGGCACGTCGCCGGCGACGATCTTGCAGAACAGGCAGTCGGTGCTGGCATCGGAGCTGGGCATGAGCGCCACGCTACCGGGCCGGTGCCGTGCGGGCACCGGGTCAGGCACCGGGTCAGGCACTGGGTCAGGCCCAGCGGCCGAGGCGCTCGCTGAGCAGGGCCACCGCGACCGGTCCCGCGGTGGACGTCCGCAGCACGTGCGGCCCGAGCCGGGCGGCCACCGCCCCCGCGTCGGCGAGCGCGGCGACCTCGGCGTCCGAGATGCCGCCCTCCGGCCCGACGACGATCAGCAGCTCGACCGCCGCGGTGCCGACCGCACCGGGCAGCCCGACCGCCGCCAGGGGGATGCTCGCCTCCTCGTGGAGCACCACGACGGCGCCCCCCGCCGCGATCACGTCGCGCACCCGGCCGGCGAGCTCGCGGGTCGTGACCGGCTCGGCCACCGGGGGCAGGCACGCCCGCCGCGCCTGCTTCACCGCCGAGCGCACCGTGGCCACCCATTTCGCGCGCGACTTCGTCGCGCGCTCGCCGCGCCAGACCACGACCGACCGCTCCGCCTGCCACGGGAGCACGCCGTCGACACCGACCTCGACGGCCGCCTCCACGGCCAGCTCGTCGCGGTCGCCCTTCGCGAGCGCCTGCACGAGGGTGAGGACGACGCCGGGGGCCGGCTCGACCACCACCTCGTCCACCCGGAGCCGCACCTCGCCGTCCTCGACCCCGTCGACCACGCACCGCAGCCGCGTCCCCGCGCCGTCCACCACGTCGAGCTGCTCGCCGGGACCGCGCCGCTGCACCACGCCCGCGTGCCGCCCCTCCGCGCCGTCGAGCACGTAGACGTCGCCGCGGCCGAGCGCGGCGAGCGCCCCACCCTCGGCCAGGAACACGGGCGCGCTCACGTCATGCTCTCTTCACGTGCGCCCTGCGGTGCCTCGCTCCGGCACACCTCGTATCTCGGCGTACCTCCGCGGGGGCTCCTCGTGCTCACGTCATGCTCCCTTCACGTGCGCCCTGCGGTGCCTCGCTCCGGCACACCTCGTACCTCGGCGTACCTCCGCGGGGGCTCCTCGCGCTCACGTCATTTGCCGCTCAGCTTGTCGCGCAGCCGGGAGAAGACGCCGGGGTGCGCGGACGCGAGCCGCGGCTCGGGCCGCTCCTCCCCGCGCAGCACGGACAGCGAGCGCAGCAGCTCGGTCTGCTCCTCGTCGAGGGCGGTGGGGACCTGGACCTCGACGTGCACGTTGAGGTCGCCGCGGCCGCCGGCGTGCAGGTGCCCGACGCCGAGGCCCTTGAGCGTCACGACCTGGCCCGGCTGGGTACCCGCACGCAGGTCGATCTCCTGCTCGCCGTCGAGCGTCTCGAGGTCGAGCACGGTGCCGAGGGCGGCGGCCGTCATCGGCACCTGGAGCGTGCAGTGCAGGTCGTCGCCGCGGCGCACGAACGTCTCGTGCGGCTTCTCGCGGATCTCGACGTACAGGTCGCCGGCGGGCCCGCCGCCGGGACCGACCTCGCCCTGCGAGGTGAGCTTGATGCGCGTGCCGGTGTCGACGCCGGCGGGCACGTTGACGGAGAGGGTGCGACGCGAGCGGACGCGGCCCTCGCCGGAGCAGTCGGCGCACGGCTCGGGAATCACGGTGCCGAAGCCCTGGCACGCCGCGCACGGCGCCGTCGTCATGACCTGGCCGAGGAACGACCGCGCCACGCGCTGCACGTTGCCGCGGCCCTGGCAGACCTCGCACGTCTTGAGGTCGGTGCCGGGCCGGCAGCCGTTGCCGCCGCAGGTGCCGCACACCACGGCGGTGTCGACCTGCAGCTCGCGCTTGGCACCGAACGCCGCCTCCGCGAGGTCGATGTCCATGCGCACGAGGGCGTCCTGGCCGCGGCGGGCGCGCGGCACCGGACCGGAGGGGGCGCCACCGCCGCCGAAGAACGTCTCGAAGATGTCCTGGAAGCCGAACCCGTTGCCGAACCCGGCACCGCCCCCGCCGCCGGATGGCGAGCTCGGGTCCACGCCCATGTCGTACTGCTGGCGCTTGTCCGGGTTGGACAGCACCTCGTAGGCGCGGGCGACGTCCTTGAAGCGATCTTCGCCGGCCTCGCCGGCGACGTCGGGGTGCAGCTCGCGGGCGAGCTTGCGGTATGCCTTCTTGATCTGCTCTGCCGAGGCGTCGCGGGGGACACCCAGGATCTCGTAGTAGTCGGTCACAGGTCTCTCTTCGGTGACGTGTCGGTGACTGGCACGGTCAGGTCGGGGGCTTCTGGGGTCAGTTGGGCAGCATGCGGGACAGGTAGCGAGCGACCGCGCGCACGGAGGCGATCGTGCCCGGATAGTCCATCCGGGTGGGGCCGATCGAGCCGAGGATGGCGACCGTATCCCCGTCGCTGCCGTAGCCGGAAGCGACGACGGAGGTCTCCGCGAGCCCGTCGAGCCGGTTCTCGTGGCCGATGCGGATGCCGACGCCGCCGCCGCGGGGGTCGGCCGCCAGCTCGGTGAGCAGGCCCAGCAGCACCACCTGCTCCTCGAGGGCCTCGAGGACCGGGCTGAGGCCCTGCTCGAACCGCATCTCGGCCCGGGCGAGGTTGGCGGTGCCCGCCAGCACGATGCGCTCCTCGCGCTGCGCGCCGAGCGTGTCGACCACGAGATCGGCGATGCCGCGGACCAGCGGGGCGAGCCCGGGGTCGACGTCGGCCACCACACGGCCGAAGGCGTCGGGCAGCTCGGACAGCCGCTTGCCGGCCGCGGCGGCGTTCAGACGGGCGCGCAGCTCGCCGAGGGTGCCCTCGGCCAGGGCGTCGGGGTCGTCGTCCTGGCCCGGCGGGGCGTCGGCCACGACGACGGCCGGCTCCGCGCCCGGCTCGGCGCCGACGTCGAGGAACCGCTGCTCCACGCGCCCGGTGTCGGTGATCACGACGACGAGCAGCCGCGCACCGCCGACGGGGACGAGCTCCAGGTGCCGCAGCCCGGACAGCCGCAGCAAGGGGTACTGCACCACGGCGACCTGGCCGGTGAGCTGGGCGATGAGCCGCCCCGCCCGGCCGAGCACGTCGTCCAGGTCGACCGCCTCGGAAAGGAAGGTCTCGATCGCCCGGCGCTGCGGGCTGGTCATCGGGCGGACCTCCGCGAGCCGGTCCACGAACAGCCGGTACCCCTTGTCGGTGGGGATCCGGCCGGCCGAGGTGTACGGCTGGGCGATGTACCCGGCGTCCTCGAGCGCGGCCATGTCGTTGCGGATCGTGGCGGGCGAGACGCCGAGCCCGTGCCGCTCCGTGAGCATGCGCGACCCCACCGGCTCGCGCGTGTGGACGTAGTCCTCCACGATCGCGCGCAGCACGGCCAGGCGACGTTCCTCGCTCACTCGCCCCTCCTCGTGCCGTTGGTCCTCAGGTGCCCTGCGGCTGCACCGGACATTCTCACTGGGCGCTCTCACTTAGCACTCTCGTACCCCGAGTGCCATCCTACGCGGCGCCGCGGCGTGCCCGCGGGTCGCCCCGCCGTGACCTACGCCCGGCCTGAGGTGCCCCCGCCCCGCCCTGAGGTACCCGGCGCCCGCAAGATGCGGCACATGACCGATCCGCGGAGGTACCTCATCCGCGCAGGCTGGATTCACCGCCGGGTCATCGGGGCCCGCGGCGAAGGAGGACGGTCATGAGCGAGTTCCTGTACTACGAGGAGCACCGGCAGCGGGCGGACGAGGCCGCACGGCGCGCCGAGCGCGTGGCAGCCCTCCGACGGGCCCGGGGCGAGGACCTGGGGGGCCGGCGGCCCCGTGACCGCCGGCGCCCGCGCCGCCGGCCCGAGCGCCGCATCTGGGGGCTGCCCGCCGATCTCACCCGGGCGTGGCCCACGTGACGGCCGTGGCGCCCGCCGACCCGCCGCTGGCGCCCGCCCCGGCCGACACATCGTCGGACGGAGCACCGGAAGCAGCACCAGACACCAGGCCATCGCCGCATCCGGCGATGGCCTGGCACGTGGCCTGGCACGATAGCGACGTGCCCGTCTCCACCACCCGCCGTCCGACCGTCCCGCCCGGTTCTCGCCCGCCGATGGTCGGGCGGGACGCCGAGCTCGGCGCCCTGCGGGACGCGTACGCCAGGGCGCTCGACGGGGCGGGCGGCGCCCTCGTCGTCGGCGGCGAGGCGGGCATCGGCAAGACCCGGCTGGTCGAGGAGTTCCTCGCCACGCTCTCCGGCCAGGCCGGACAGGCTGGTCAGGGGGACGCCCTCGTGCTGCGCGGCCAGTGCTCCGACTCGGGGTCCGGGCCCATCCCCTACGCCGGCCTCGGGGGCGTGCTGGCCGACGCCGTCGATGCCGTCGGGCCGGCGGCGACCCTCGAGGCGGCCGGGCCCGCGGCGGATGCGCTGGGCCTCGTCACCCCGGGCCTGGTGGACGTGCGGCGCGACGTCGACACCGGGCGCCTGCCCGAGGTGCTCAGCGACCTGACGTCCGCCCTCGCCGCCGACCGGCCCGTCGTCGTCGTGCTCGAGGACCTGCACTGGTCGGACGACATCACCCGCACCGTCCTCGTCCGCCTCGCGCGCTCCGCGCCGCGCGCGACGATGCTGGTGGTCGCCACCTACCGCAGCGACGACGTGGGCCGGCGACACCCCCTGCGCACCACGCTCGCCGAGCTCGAGAGGTCCCGGCTGGCGACCCGCGTCGACGTGCCGCGTCTGGACGCCACGGACACCACCCGCCTCGTCACCACGCTCGTCACGACCCACGGGCGGACGCCGGAGCTGCCGGGCGCGCTGCTCAGCGAGCTCGTCGAGCGCGCCGAGGGCGTGCCCTTCTACGCCGAGGAGCTTGCCGAGTTCGCCGGCGACGCGATGCCCGACTCCCTGCGGGACCTGCTGCTCCTGCGCTACTCCACCCTCAGCGACGCCGCCCAGACGTTCTGCCGCGCGGTGGCCGCGGCCGGCCAGCGCGCCCCGCACGAGCTGCTCGCCGCCATGCTGGGCGCGGACGGGCTGGACCGGGCCGAGACCGCGGCGCGCGAGGCGGTCGAGGCGCACGTGCTCGTCACGGACGCCGACGGCTACCGCTTCCGCCACGCGCTCATGCAGGAGGCGGTCGACGACGAGCTGCTACCGGGCGAGGCACGCCGGCTGCACGCGGCGTGCGCCCGCGCGCTCGAGGAGGGCGGCCGGAGGCTCGCGGACGTGGCAGCAGCGGCCGACCACTGGTGGCGGGCCAGGGTGCCCGACCGCGCGCTCGCCTCCGCGGTGGAGGTCGTCACGGCGGCCGAGTCCGACGGCGCGACGTCGACGGCCGTCGCGGCGGGCGAGCGCGCGCTGGAGCTGTGGGACCTGGTCCAGGACGCCGAGCAGGTCGCCGGGATGCACCACGCCGCCCTGCTCCGCGTCGTCTCGGTCGCGCTCCAGGACGCCGCGCAGGTCGACCGGGCGGACGCTCTCGCGCGGGAGGCCGTCGCGGAGTGGCCCGCCGACGACCCGGGCGGCCGGGCGCTGGCCCTTCACACCCTGGCGCACATCCGCGCCAAGGCGGGCGACCCGGGATCCGACGCCCTCCTGGACGAGGCCCTGGCGCTGCTGCCCGACGACGACCACGCCGGGCGAGCGCCCCTGCTGCGGCTCAAGGCGCGCAACGCGATGATGGACCAGCGCGACGAGGAGGCGATCGCCGCCGCCGGCGCGGCGCTCGACGCGGCGACGGCGGCGGGCGACCACCAGAACGCCTCGATCGCCCTCAACCTCCGGGCGATGAGCCGCCTCAGCGGCGGGGACCTCGACGCCCTCGCGGAGCTCGAGCGTTCCCACGAGGTGGCGGGCGACGACTGGCGCGCCCAGTGCCACTACTACACGAACGCCTCGGATTCCCGCCTCAAGCTGGGCCGGTACGCCGAGGCGGAGCACCTCGCCGAGTCGGGCGCGCGCCTGGCTCGCGCGCTCGGCGCCGGCTGGGCCACGCGGGCGATGCTCGAGGGCAACGTCGCCGAGGCGTGGATCGGGCAGGGCCGGTGGGCCGACGCCGAGGCCTGGTACGAGCGGTCGGTGCCGCTCATCGATCCCAGCGACTACGCCGTCTACCTCGGCGAGCGGTGGACCTGGCTCGCCATGTGGCGCGGCGACCTCGAGAGGGCGCAGGCGCGGGCGCGTGCCCATCGCGCCACGTGGCAACGTTTCGGGCAGGTGGAGGAGCAGATCCGCGCGCGTATCGCGGGCACGCTGGCGGAGCTCGCGCTGCTGCGCGACGACCTGGACGAGGCGCTCGACCTGGTCACCATCGCGATCGACCCGGACGCCCTCTCGCCGTTCTACCGGCTGACGACGCTCGGCGTCGCGGCACGGGTCCTCGGCCGCGCCCGGTCCGCCGGGCGCGCGGTCGACGTCACCCCCTACCGGGAGGCGCTCGCCACCTGCACCGTGTGGCCGACGTACCCGATGTGGGCGGCGCTGTTCGCCGCCGAGCTGGGCGACGGCTCGTGGGAGGCGGTCGCCGCGGCCGAGGGCCCGGCGTACCTGCGCCCCTACGCCCTGTACCGGGACGGCGAGTCCCTGCTCGCCGCCGGCGACCGCTCCGCCGCCCGGGCGCGGCTCGAGGAGGCAGCAGGTGCGGCCGACGCGATCGGGTGCGGCCTGGTGGCCGGCCAGGCGCGGGCGCTGCTCGACGGCGCCGGCCTCGCGAAGGGCGGGAGCACCGGCCGGGCCGCCGTCGCCGGCGCCGAGCGTGCCCTGACCGACCGCGAGCGCCAGGTGCTCGACCTGGTCGCCGAGGGGCTGACCAACGGGCAGATCGCCGAGCGGCTCTTCATCAGCCGCAAGACCGCGTCGGTGCACGTCTCCGGGATCCTGCGCAAGCTCGGGGTGGCCGGCCGCACCGAGGCCGCGGTGCTGGCGCGCTCCACCGACGGCAAGGGCTGAGCCGGGTCCGAGCCAGTTCTGAGGCCTGGCCGAGCAGCGCGTGTCTGGCACCGCGTGTCGGGCACCGCGCGGCCTCGGGCCGCGCCTAGGCTCGCGCCCGTGTCCGACCGCTACGGCTCCGACGTCCTGTCCTCCGCCCCCGTCCCCGGCGCGCCGGACGGCTCCGCGCACCATCGCCGCCGCCCCGTCTCGCGGCCGACCGCCGCCGAGCGGGGGCTCGTGGTCGAGGAGGTGACCAGCGGGTGGGTCGGCGCCGTCGTGCGCGTGGAGAAGTCCGGCGGCATCCATCTCGTGGTGCTCGAGGACCGGCGCGGCCGCACCCGGTCGTTCCCGCTCGGGCCCGGCTTCTGGGTGGACGGGCAGCCCGTGGAGCTCACCGCGCCGGTGCCGACGCGGGCCCCGGCGCAGCCCACTCGCACGGCGTCCGGCTCGGTCGCGGTGCGCGGGCAGCGGGCCCGCGTGGCGCGCGGTAGCCGCATCTGGGTGGAGGGCAAGCACGACGCGGAGCTGGTCGAGAAGGTGTGGGGCGACGACCTGCGCGTCGAGGGGGTCGTGGTGGAGATGCTCGACGGCGTGGACAACCTCGCCGATGCCCTCGACGACTTCGACCCGACCCCCGAACGCCGCGTGGGCGTGCTGGTGGATCACCTGGTGCGTGGCTCCAAGGAGCAGCGCATCGCCGCCGACGCCCTGCGCCGCGTGCCGCGTGGCACGGTGCTGGTGCTCGGGCACCCGTACGTGGACGTGTGGCAGGCCGTGAAGGCCGAGCGCGTCGGGCTCGAGGCGTGGCCGACGATCGATCGAGGCACGGAGTGGAAGCGCGGCATCCTGCGCGAGCTCGGCTGGCCGGCGTCGTCGGCCCAGGACGTCGGCCTGGCCTGGCAGCGGATCCTGGGGACGGTGCGCGACTACCGCGACCTCGACCCGGCCCTGCTGGGCCGGGTCGAGGAGCTGATCGACTTCGTCACCGCGTGAGCGTCAGGCGATGCCGTCGCGCTTCGCGTAGGCGTTCACCTTCTGCGAGAGCGAGATGAGCGCGACGAAGCACTCGAGCACGATCCGCGCGAAGGCGAGGTAGAGGAGTGCGAGGATCCAGCCGAAGAGCAGGAAGAGCACGCCGACCCACCAGTCCTGGGCGAACGACGCGATCAGGCCGCCGAGCCAGTAGATCGCGGTGATCACGACCACGATGATGTAGACGACCCTGACCACCGTGGGCGTGATGTACCGGCTGAACGAGAAGTCGAACAGCGCGCCGAAGAAGTTGCCCCCCACCGCTCCGATCGGGGGGAGCGCCGCCGCGGACCGGTCCGGCGGGTACTCGGACCCGGGGTAGAGACCCGGGTCGGGCATCTGACCCTCGTAGGGCTGCTGCGGTTGCGCGTACGGCTGGTCGCCGTAGGGCGGCTGCCCGCCGTGCGGGGGCGGCGCGGACGGCGGCTGCTGGCCGTACGGCTGCGTCGGCTGGCCCTCGGGCTGGTGTGGCGGCTGGTACGGCGGCTCCTGCGGATCGCCGGGCTCACGCGGCGTGTTCTCGCTCATCGTTCCTCCTGAGTCGTCGAGGGGACGCACCCGGCAGGGTCGGCCCCTCCCGCTCCCACTCTCGCGGCCGCGGAGGGAGCGCGCCACCGCTCGAGTGCCCGTGACCACCGCAGTTGCGCAAAGATGGACCCATGAGCCAGCCCCCGTACGGACCTCCGCCGCAGCAGCCCCCGTACGGGCCGCCCGGCTACGCGCCGCGGCCGCTCACGCCGGCGGACGAGCGGACATGGGCCATGGTCGCGCACCTGGGACCGCCCGTGCTGGCGGTACTGAGCTTCGGCATCCTCGGCTTCCTCACGCCGCTGCTCGTCTGGCTGTTCCTGCGTGACCGCAGCGCGTACGTGGCCGACCAGGCCAAGGAGTCGCTGAACTTCCAGATCACGCTGCTCATCGGCTACGCGATCGGCTGGATCACGGTCCTCGCCTTCATCGGGCTCGTCATCCTGCCCGTCGTCTGGATCCTGTCGATCGTGTTCGGCATCATCGCCGCCGTCGCCGTCAACCGGCACGAGGCGTACCGGTACCCGGTCAACATCCGCGTCGTCTCCTGAGCCTCGGAGCGTCAGGGGGTGAGCTCGCGCACCACGGCGTCGGCCAGGAGCCGCCCCTGGCGCGTGAGCACCACGCGCCCGCGCACGGCCGCGACGCCGTCGAGCAACCCGCCCGCCACCAGCCCGGCGACCGCCGTGCGCCGTGAGGGGTCGAGGACGTCGAGGTCCAAGCCCTCGCGCAGGCGCACCCCGAGGAGTACACGCTCGAGCTGCGCCTCGGCGGGAGTCAGCAGCTCGCGCCCGGCGCCCGGGGAGGTGCCGGCCTCCAGCAGCGCGGCGTAGCGGCGCGGGTGCTTGACGTTCCACCAGCGCACGCCGGCATGCTCCCCGTCGGTGGGCCCGGCCACGTAGGAGTGGGCACCCGGCCCGATCCCCCACCAGTCGTCGCCGCGCCAGTAGGCGAGGTTGTGCCGGCACGCGTGGTCGCCCCCGCGGGCCCAGTTGCTCACCTCGTACCAGCCCAGGCCGGCCTCCGTGAGCAGGTCGTCGGCCAGCTCGTACTTGGCGGCCTGGTCGTCCCCGTCCGGCAGCGCCAGCTCCCCGCGCCGCACCTGGGTGTGCATCTTGGTGCCGGGCTCCACGACCAGCGCGTACGCCGAGACGTGGTCGACGCCGGTCGCGAGCACCGACTCCAGCGACGTGCGCCAGTCGTCGACGGACTCCCCCGGCGTGCCGTAGATGAGGTCGAGCGAGACGTCGAGGCCGGCGTCGCGGGCCCAGGCGACGGCGTCGGGCACGCGGCGCGGGTCGTGGGTGCGCTCCAGCGTGGCCAGCACGTGCGGGACGGCGGACTGCATGCCGAACGAGACCCGAGTGAACCCGGCGTCGGCGAGCACCCGCAGGTTCTCCGGCGTGACGGAGTCCGGGTTGGCCTCCGTGGTCACCTCGGCGCCGGGGGCCAGCCCCCAGACGTCGTCGACGCCCCGCAGCATCCGCGCCAGGTCCGCGGCCGGCAGCATCGTGGGGGTGCCGCCGCCGAAGAACACCGTGGACACCGGTCGGTCGCCCAGGCCCGCGTCGTCGAGCACCCGGGCCGCGAGGCCGACCTCGCGCAGCGCCGTCGTCGCGTACGCGGCCTGGTTGGCCCCGCCGCCCAGCTCCGACGCCGTGTAGGTGTTGAAGTCGCAGTAGCCGCAGCGCACCGAGCAGAACGGCACGTGCACGTACACGCCGAAGGGCCGGGTCTCCGCGGTGGTTTCGACAGGCTCAACCAGCGAATGCGGGGTTTCGACAGGCTCAACCAGCGAAGGCGGGGTTTCGACAGGCTCGACCAGCGAGAAGGGCAGCGCGCCGTCCGCGGGCACGGCCATGCCGCCCAGACCCCGCGCTTCGGGCAGCGTGGGCACTACTTCTTCTTGTCCTTGGCGTCCTTGCCGGCGTTGCCGTCGGAGGAGAGCGCGGCGATGAAGGCGTCCTTCGGGACCTCGACGGAGCCGATGTTCTTCATGCGCTTCTTGCCCTCCTTCTGCTTCTCGAGCAGCTTGCGCTTACGGCTGATGTCGCCGCCGTAGCACTTGGCGAGCACGTCCTTGCGCATTGCGCGCACCGTCTCGCGGGCGATGACGCGCGCGCCGACGGCGGCCTGGATCGGCACCTCGAACTGTTGGCGGGGAATGATCTCCTTGAGCTTCGCCGTCATCGTGACGCCGTAGTCGTAGGCCTTCTCCCGGTGCACGATGGCGCTGAACGCGTCCACCTGGTCGCCCTGCAGCAGGATGTCGACCTTGACGAGGTCGGCGGCCTGGTCGCCGGTCGCCTCGTAGTCGAGCGACGCGTATCCGCGCGTGCGGGACTTGAGGTGGTCGAAGAAGTCGAAGACGATCTCGGCGAGCGGCAGCGTGAAGCGCAGCTCGACGCGGTCCTCGGACAGGTAGTCCATGCCGAGCATCTGGCCGCGGCGGTCGTTGCACAGGCCCATCACGGTGCCGACGAACTCGCTCGGGGCGAGGATGGTCGCACGCACCACGGGTTCGCGGACCTCCTTGATCTTGCCGCCCGGGAACTCCGACGGGTTCGTCACCTTGACGGGCGTACCATCCTCGAGCGTGACGTCGTAGACGACGTTGGGGGCGGTGGAGATGAGGTCGAGGTCGAACTCGCGCTCGAGCCGCTCGCGCACGATCTCCAGGTGCAGCAGCCCGAGGAAGCCGACGCGGAACCCGAAGCCGAGGGCGACCGACGTCTCGGGCTCGTAGTTGAGCGCCGCGTCGTTGAGCTTCAGCTTGTCGAGGGCGTCGCGCAGTGCGGGGTAGTCGGACCCGTCCACCGGGTAGAGCCCGGAGAACACCATCGGCTTGGGCTCGCTGTACCCGCCGAGCGCGGCGGGTGCCGGCTTGCTCGCGTTGGTGACGGTGTCGCCCACCTTGGACTGGCGCACGTCCTTGACGCCCGTGATGAGGTAGCCGACCTCCCCGACGCCGAGGCCCTTCGTGTGTTTCGGCTCGGGCGAGATGACGCCGATCTCGAGCAGCTCGTGGGTCGCGCGCGTCGACATCATGACGATGCGCTCGCGCGGGCTGAGGCTGCCGTCCACGACCCGCACGTACGTGACGACGCCGCGGTAGGTGTCGTAGACCGAGTCGAAGATCATGGCCCGGGCCGGGGCGTCGGGGTCGCCGACCGGGGCCGGGACCCGCTCGACGATGCGGTCGAGCAGCGTCTCGACGCCGGCGCCGGTCTTGCCGCTGACCCGCAGGACGTCGGCTGGGTCGCCGCCGACGAGCCCTGCGATCTCCTCGGCGTACTTCTCCGGCTGCGCGGCCGGCAGGTCGATCTTGTTCAGGACCGGGATGATCTCGAGGTCGTTCTCCATCGCCAGGTACAGGTTGGCGAGCGTCTGGGCCTCGATGCCCTGGGCGGCGTCGACCAGCAGCACGGCCCCTTCGCACGCCGCGAGCGAGCGGGAGACCTCGTACGTGAAGTCGACGTGGCCCGGGGTATCGATCATGTTGAGCGCGAACGGCGTCTCGAGGCCGGCCTCGTCCACCACGCTCCAGGGCATGCGCACGGCCTGCGACTTGATCGTGATCCCGCGCTCGCGCTCGATGTCCATGCGGTCGAGGTACTGCGCCCGCATGGCCCGCGCCTCGACGACGCCCGTGAGCTGCAGCATGCGGTCGGCGAGCGTCGACTTGCCGTGGTCGATGTGCGCGATGATGCCGAAGTTGCGGATGAGCTCGGGCGCCGTGGCGTTCGGCTCGATGCGCGCACTGAGCGCGGGTCCAGGAATGGGCAACGCGATCTCGCTCCGTCAGGGTGGCTGGGGTGGGGTGGAGGGTCCGGCCATTGTCCCACGCCCACGTCCGCTGCCCGCCCCTGCCATGTCCCTGCCGCCCGCCCCTGCGCCCGCCTTGCTGCCCCCGGCCTCCCCGCCCACCGTGCGGGCGTCGCCCGTCCCTGCCTACGGTCGTGGACCGGGCACGACGAGAGCTGCCGGGACGACGAGAGGAGCCGCCATGGCCGACCTGACCGGGAAGCGAGTGCTGGCGATCGTGACGAGCTACGGCGTCGAGCAGGACGAGCTGCTCGTGCCGCTGGAGCACCTGCGCGCCGCGGGCGCCGACGTGGTCGTCGCGTCGAACGAGCCCGGCGACGTGCGCACCCTCGTCGGCGACAAGGACCCCGGCCGTCACGTGCCGGCCGACGCCACCTACGACCAGGTCGACACCGCGGGCGTCGACCTGCTCCTCGTGCCCGGCGGCACGCTCAACGCCGACACGCTGCGCCTGCAGGACGCCGCCGTCGGGTTCGTCGACGACTTCGCCCGCCGCGGGCTCCCGGTCGCCGCGATCTGCCACGGCCCGTGGGCCGTCGTCGAGGCGGGCCGCGTCGCGGGGGCGACCCTCACCTCGTACCCGTCGCTGGCCACGGACGTGCGCAACGCGGGCGGCACGTGGGTGGACCGCTCGGTGGTGCGCGACGACGGTGCCGGGTTCCCGCTGGTGACCTCGCGCACCCCCGACGACCTGGACGACTTCCTCGAGCAGGTCGACGCGGTGCTGGGTGAGCAGACGACCGGACGTTAGCCTCGGCGCCATGCCGATCGAGCTGCCGTCCGAGCTGCCCGCCGCGCAGCCGTCCACGCTGCCCGCCGCGCAGCTCCGGCCCGAGGTCGACCCGGGCACGGGACGCCGCACCGACGGCGGTCGTGAGCCGGACCGCCTCGCCCTCCTCGCGCGCCTCCAGGAGTCGTTCGCCGCGGCCGTCCCGGGCACCGACCCCGACGCCCTCGTGCCGGCGTGCGGCGACTGGCGCGTGCGCGAGCTCGTCGTGCACCTCGCCGGCGTCCACCACTGGGCGGCCGGCATGGCCGTGGGCGACACCTCGCGCTCCGAGGACCTCACCCGGCCCGACCTCACCCGGCCCGACCTCCCCGCCCCCGACGGCGACCGGCCCGCGCTCGCGGCGCTCTACCGGGAGCACGCGGCCGAGCTGCGGTCGACGCTGGCCGCCGTGGGGCCGGACGGCGCGGCGCGCACGCTGGTGGGCGACGGACCCGCGTCGTTCTGGTGGCGCCGGCAGGGGTACGAGACGCTCGTGCACCTGCACGACCTGCACGCCGCGCGGCTCGGCTCCGGGCCCGCGGCCGTCGAGGAGGGCGCGGTCGGCGTCGCGCCCGAGGTGTGGGCCGACGCCGCCGACGAGGTGGTCACGATGTTCCAGCCCCGGCAGGTCCGGCTCGGGCGGATGTCGCCGCTGCGCGACCTCGTGCGCGTCGTCGCCTCCGACCTGGGCTGGTCGTGGACGCTGGGCGCCCACGAAGACGGCAGAGCTGACAGCGGGGTGGACGGCGGGTCGGAGGACGAACCGATGGCGACCGTCGCGGCACCGGCCCACGGGCTCGCGCTGCTGCTCTGGGGCCGGCTCGACCTCGCCGAGGCGGGCGCGACCGTCGACGGCGACGCCGCCGCGGCCCGGCGCACCCTCGCTGCCCCGATCGTGCCCTGAGGCCGCACCGGCACCGATGAGTCCGCACACCGTGGCGGGTCCACCCGCCACGGCATCCGACACCAGCCGGTCCGGCACGACGGCGACCACCGCGACCACCGCGACCGCCGCGCGGAGCCTGGCCGCGGCCGTGCCCCGGGGCGCGGCCGAGACCGTGCCGGGCGCCGACCATACCTGGGACCCGGAGGCGATGGCCGCCCGGCTGGCCCGGTTCGTCCTGGGCTGAGCCCTTAGGCTGTCGGCCGTGGCGAACCGATGGCTGAACCTGCTGGTCGACGTGCTGCGCTCGGCGAAAGCCCCGTCCCGGCGCACCTCCCCGACGCGACCCGGCCGCGCCGCGGGCACCGGACGCCCCACGAGCACCCCGCGCACCACGCGCACCACGGCGCCGACGACCGGCTACCCGGGCGACTTTACCGGCACGGTGCAGCCCGTCTACGCGCCGCAGCTCGACGGCGACCCGGACCCGGGCGAGGTCGTGTGGACCTGGGTGCCGTACGAGGAGGACCAGAAGAACGTCAGCAACCCACGTGGAAAGGACCGTCCCGTCCTGCTGATCGGGCGCGACGGCCCGTGGCTCCTGGCGCTCCAGCTCACGAGCAAGGACCATGACCGGGACGCCGCTCAGGAGGCCCGCTGGGGTCGCCTCTGGATGGACATCGGGACCGGGGCCTGGGACGCGCAAGGCCGGCCGAGCGAGGTTCGCCTCAACCGGGTGGTCCGCGTGGCCCCGCACGCCGTGCGGCGCGAGGGCGCCGTCATGGACCGCCGGACGTTCGACCGGGTCGCCGCCGCGATGGCGAAGGCCCGCCGCTGACCCCCAGGTAAGCCGCCACGACCGCCTCGTCCGCGAGCAGCCGGTCGGCCGGGCCCTCCTGCACCACCTGCCCGTCGGCCAGCACGTAGCCGTGGTCGGCGGCCCGCAGCGCGCGCCGCGCGTTCTGCTCCACCAGCAGCACAGCCACCCCGGCGGCCCGGATCTCCGCGATGACGGCGAAGACCTCGTCGACGACGCGGGGCGCCAGCCCCATCGACGGCTCGTCGAGCAGCACGATCCGCGGCTCGGTCACCAGCGCCCGGCCGATGGCGAGCATCTGCTGCTCCCCGCCCGACAGGGCACCCGCCGGCATCCGACGCCGATCGGCGAGGACGGGGAACCGGTCGTAGACCCCCTCGACGCGGCCGGGCTCGCGCCGCCCGCCGAGCTGCAGGTTCTCCTCGACCGTGAGCGTGGCGAGCACCTGCCGCCCCTCGGGCACCTGCACCAGCCCGGCCCGCACCAGCCGGTGCGCCCGCGCCCGGGTGACGTCCCGCCCGTCGAGCAGCACCCGGCCGCCCGAAGGGCGCACGATGCCGCTCACCGCGTTGATCACGGAGCTCTTGCCCGCCCCGTTGGCCCCGACCAGCGTGACCAGCCCGCCCGCCGGCACCTCGAGGCTCACCGACCGCACCGCGCGCACCCGGCCGTAGCTCACCTGCAGGTCCTTCACCGACAGCAGCGGCGCGCTCATCGGGCCCCCTCCCCCTGCTGCTCCTGCGCGGCGTCGTCCTCGGTGCTCTCCTCCGTGCTCTCCTCCGTGCCGAGGTACGCCGCCACCACCCGCGGGTCCCGGCGCACCTCGTCCGGCGGGCCGGCAGCGATGACGGCCCCGAAGTCGAGCACCACCACCCGGTCGCAGGTGCGCATCACCATCGCGACGTCGTGCTCGATCAGCAGCACCGTCAGCCCGTCGTCCGCGAGCGAGGCGATCAGCGCCGACAGCGACTCGGCCTCGACGGCGTTCATCCCCGCGGCGGGCTCGTCGAGCACGAGGAGCGACGGCTCCGCGGCGAGCGCCCGCGCGATCTCCAGGCGCCGCTGGTCCCCGTACGACAGGGCGGCGGCGTCCGTCCGGGCGGACGCCGCGAGCCCGACCCGCTCGAGGCAGCGGCCGGCGCGCACGACGGCCGCCCGCTCCTCGCGGCGCGCGGACGGCGCCCACACGAGGCGGCGCAGGGCCGTGGGCCGCGTCGTCAGGTGGCCGCCCACCAGCACGTTCTCCAGGGCGGTCATGCGGCCGAACAGCTTGGCCTGCTGGAACGTGCGGCTGATCCCCGCGGCGGCCACCCGGTGCACGGGGGTGCGGGCCGGGTCGACTCCCAGCACGTCGATCCGGCCCGAGGACGGGGCCACGAGGCCGCTGATCATGTTCACCAGCGTCGTCTTGCCGGCGCCGTTGGGCCCGATCAGCCCCAGCACCTCGCCCGCGCGCAGCTCGAGGTCCACGCCGCGCACGGCGTGCACCCCGCCGTAGTCCTTCGACACGCCGCGCAGCGCCGCCACGACCTCGCCCGACCCGGGGGTGTCGGGCCGGGGACCGGCGGCGGGTGGCCGTTCGTCGTCGGACACCCCCACGAGCCGCGGCCGCCGTCGGGGCAGGAGGCTCGCCAGCCCGCCGGGCCGGAACAGGATGACGACGAGCAGCAGCAGGCCGGCCAGGAACGGCCGCACCCAGCCCGCCTCGACGCCGAGGGCGCGCTGCGCCTCGGGGACCACGGTGAGGAACGCGCCGCCCAGGACGGGGCCGAGCCACATGGTCGACCCGCCGACGACGGCGGTCACGAGACCGTCGATCGCCGCGGTGAACCCGAAGTCGGACGGCACGACCAACCGCACGAAGTACGCCCACAGCACCCCGTACGCCCCGGCGACCGCCCCGGCCGTGACGAACGCCGCGAGCCGGTGCCGCCCGACGTCGATCCCCGTCGCGCGGGCGGCGAGCTCGTCCTCGCGGATGGCCGCGAGCGCCCGCCCGAACCGGCTCGGGCCCTGCCGCCAGAACGCGTAGGCGACGACGGCGAGCAGCGCCCAGGCCATCCACGGCTCCAGCAGCTTGGGCACGCTCAGGCCCTGGGGGCCGCCGCTCCAGTCGGCGTTGAGCAGCACGATGCGCACAGCCTCGGCGAAGCCGAGCGTCGCGATCGCCAGGAAGACGCCGCGCAGGTGCATGGTCGGCAGGCCCAGCACGACCGCGGCGACCGCCCCGACGACCACACCGATCCCGAGGGCGACCACGAGGGCGACGCCGTCGCCGACCGCCTCCGGGTCGGGGGCCAGCGTGGCCGACACGTACGCCGCGACGGCCGCGAAGCCCGCCTGACCCAGGCTGAGCTGGCCGGCCACCAGCACGGCGTAGAAGGAGTAGGCGAACAGCCCGGCGAGGGCCACGAAGACGAGCGTCGACTCGCCGAGCATCACACCTCCCTGACCCTGCTCTTGCCGAACAGCCCCTGCGGGCGCACGACGAGCAGCAGGAACAGCAGCGCGAACGCCACGAGGTCGCGCCAGCTCGACCCGATGTACTGGACGGCGAACACCTCGGCCAGACCCAGCAGCAGCCCGCCCACGAGCGCGCCCGGCAGGGAGCCCATGCCCCCCACGACGATCACCGCGAGCCCCTTGAGCTCGATCGCGGCGCCCATGTCGAGCTGCGCGCTGTTGACGTTCATCGCGAACAGCGCGCCGGCGACAGCGCCCAGCGCGGCGGAGATCGCGAACGTCGTCGACGTCACGCGCTCCACGTCGACGCCCACCACCCGGGCCGCCCGGGGGTTCTCCGCGACGGCGCGCATGCTGCGTCCCAGGCCGGAGCGGGACACCAGCACCGTGAGCCCCACCATGAGCACCACGGAGATCACCAGGATGACCACCTGCACCAGTGTCACGCGGGCCCCGAGCACCTGGTAGCCCTGCTCCGGGAACGCCCCGGCCGGGAACCGGCGGGTGTCCGGGCCGTACCGCCACTGCAGCAGGGCCACGAGCATGCCGCCCAGGGCAATGGAGGCGATCAGGCCGGCGAAGTGCGCGTCGGGGCGGTGGCGCAGCGGGCGGAACGCCACCCGCTCGACCACCAGGCCGAGGATCCCGCCGACCACCGCCACCAGGGGCAGTGCCAGCCAGATCGACAGCCCGGCGGCGTCGACGAGCTCGATGCCGACCAGCGCGCCCGCGGCGAACACCGCGGGATGGGCGAGGTTCAGCCGGTCCAGGATGCCGAAGACCAGCGTGAACCCGATGGCGAAGAGCGCATAGATCGACCCGATGGACAGGCCGTTCAGCAGCTGCTGCATGACCGGCGGCGTCAGTCGAGGGCGACGAACTGGCCGTCCGTGACCACCTGGACCACGCCCTCGTGCACGGCGTCGCGGTTCTCGTCGATGCTCAGGGTGCCGAGCACGGTGTCGAGGTCCTGGACCGAGCCGAGGTTGTCGCGGACGTCGTCGGGCTCGGCCGAGCAGCCGGCCCGCACGGCGGCGTCGATCGCCTCCAGGCCCGCGTACGCCTGGGCGGCGAACTGGTCGGGCGCGGCGTCGTTGGCCTCCTCGTAGGCCTCGAGGAACTCGGCGTTCTGCGCGTTGTCGGTGGCCGCCGAGTTCCAGGCCGCCCCGACGATCACGCCCTCCGCCGCGTCCCCGGCGTCGGCCATGAGCTGCGGGTTGTTGAACCCGTTGCCGCCGATGATCGGCACGTCGATGCCGAGCTCGCGGGCCTGGGCGACCAGGGGCACGGCGGCCTCGATGAGGGCGGAGACGACGATCGCGTCCGGATCGGCGGCCTTCGCCTCGGTGAGCAGAGGCCGGAAGTCGGTGTCCGAGACGGAGAACGTCAGGGTCTCGGAGACGTTCACGCCCTCGGCCTCGAGTGCCTCGGCGAACACCTGGTAGCCCGAGTCGGTGAACGCGTCGTCGTCGCTGTACATGACGACCACGTCCTTGAGGTCGTGCTCGGCGACGGCGGCGGCCACCGTCTGCGGGATCACCTGGCCCTCCGTGAGCGAGACCCGGTGGATGTATTCGCCCTGCTCGGTGATGCCGTCCGCGGTGTTGGAGATGGCGACCACCGGGACGCCCTCCTCCTGGGCGATCGGCTGCGCCTGGAAGGCCACCGTGGACAGGGTGGGCCCGATGATGGCGCTCACCCCGTCGGCGGCGAGCTTCTCGAAGACGGTGATGCCCTGGCGCGGGTCCGTCTGGTCGTCCTCGATCGCGAGCTCGTAGGTGACGCCGTCGTCGGAGAGCGCGTCGGCGGCCAGCTCGAGGCCCTTGCGCTGCGACTCGCCGTAGCTGCCCGCGGGCCCGGTCAGCGAGAGTGCCGCGCCGACGGGCACCGGGTCGGCGATGGCGCACTCCTCGCCGGTCCCTTCCCCCTGGAGGTCGCCGCCCGAGGCGTCGGAGCCCCCGGAGGAGCACGCGGCCAGGGCGATGGCGGTGACGGACGACAGGACGAGGGCGGTGGTGCGGCGTGCGGACCTGCGGGCAGACGGGCGTTCGAGCGACGAGCGGCGCATGGATACTCCTCGAAGGGCGCCCGGTTGCTCGGGCGCGGCCGGTGTGACACGACGGTGTGGTGCACCTGTCCGGGATGACGACCTCCACGATCTGATACGAATGCCCGAAGCGCATCTCACATGGCGGCATGCTGAGCACGGTTCTGTCGCACCGCAGCCTCTGCTATCGTTGATGTTTGCGTGTCCGCCCAGGTCGGCGGGCACAGCCGCGGTTCCTCTCCACGGGTTCCCCACCCCAGTCCCGGAGCTGCGGCCGCCCTCTACGACCTATCCGCTCGCCGGCAGGCGAACACACCAGGAAGTCCACACGTGGCAAACATCAAGTCCCAGATCAAGCGCATCAAGACGAACGAGAAGGCGCGCCTGCGTAACAAGGCCGTCAAGTCTGAGCTGAAGACGCACATCCGCAAGGTGCGTCAGGCCGTCGCCGCGGGCGACAAGGAGGCCGCGACCGCGGCTCTGCAGACCGCGACGCGCAAGCTCGACAAGGCGGTCTCGAAGGGCGTCATCCACGTCAACCAGGCCGCGAACCGCAAGTCGTCCATCGCGAAGTCGGTCGACGCGCTCTGATTCGTCGCGACCCGTCCGCCTGACGGCGGACCGGCAAGGCTCCGAAGGGCGCCGCACCCCCGGGTGCGGCGCCCTTCGTGCGTCCGGACCCGGATGATGTGGGCCCGCTGGGTGTTGTGGGTGCGGGGGCTCAGCCGCGCCGAGACCGCGCGATCGCGAGCACGGCCGTCTCGACGGCGTAGACCGGGTCGCGACCGCCGCCCTTGACGTCCGCGTCGGCCTGCGCGACGGCGCCGATCGCGGTGGCGAGGCCCTCGGGTGTCCAGCGCGAGAGGTCCCGTTGGGCGTTGCGGACCTGCCAGTCCTGGAGCCCGAGCTGCCGCGCGGTGGCCGCACCGCCCCGGATCGCCGCGACCCGGGCCAGGGTGCGCAGGCGCAGCGCGAGCGCCGCGACGATCGGCACGGGGTCGGCGCCCGTCGCGAGCGCGTGCCGCAGCAGGGCGACCGCCCCGCCGGCGTCGCCCGCCACCGCGGCGTCGGCGACCTTGAACCCGGTGGCCTCGACCCGGCCGCCGTAGTAGCGGTCGACGACGCCCTCGCTGATCGTGCCCGCGGTGTCCGCCACGAGCTGGGCGCACGCGGAGGCGAGCTCGCGCAGGTCGGTGCCCAGGGCGTCGACCAGGGCGCGGACGGCCGCCGCGTCGGCGCGCCGCCGCGCGGCGCGGAACTCGCCCGTGACGAACTGCACCTTGTCCGCGTCCTTGCTGATCGGGTCGCACTCGAGCACCGGCGCCCCGCTCGCGACGATCGCGTCGAGCATCTTCTTGCCCCGCTGCCCGCCGCCGTGCACCACCACCACGACCGTCTCCGGGTCGGGTGCACCCACGTAGCGGACGACGTCGGCGACGAGCTCCTCCGTGGCCGCCTCGGCCGACCGCACCACCACCACGCTCGGCTCGCCGAAGAGCGAGGGGCTCGCCGCCACGGCGAGCTGACCTGCGGCGTACGTGCCGCCGTCGAGCTCGGTCTTCTCGGTCTCGGCGTCCCGCTCCCGCGCCAGGTGGACGATGCCGTCCACCGCGCGCTCGGTGAGCAGCCCCTCGGGCCCGCGCACCAGGATCACGGGGGCGAGGGTCGGGTCGTCCCACGGACGGCTGTTCGCCCTGCTCGTCGTGGCGCCGCCTCGACGAGGCGCTCGGGACTGACGGGACGTCGGGGCGGGAGGCACGCGCCCAGCCTGCCACGAACCGCCGACGCTCCCGCATCCCGGGCCGAGCCGCGGCCGGGCGGCGGAGACGTCCCCCCTGTCGCCCGCCTACCCGCACGCGAGCCCGATCTCCTCGCCGCGCTGCACGAGCACCGCCGTGCCGCACTCGTCGGTCCGCACCACCGCGGAGCCCACCGAGCCGTACAGCGCCAGCGCGGCATCGGTCGGGTGGCCGTACGTGTTGTCGGCGCCGACGCTCACGAGGGTCACCCGCGGGGAGAGCAGCTGGGCGAGGGCAGCGGACTGCGACCGCGAGCCGTGGTGCGCCATCTTGACGACGTCCACGTCCGCCGCCTCGCTCGACGACATGCCCGACGAGGCGAGCACGCCCGCCAGCGCGTCCTGGGCCGGCTCCTCCAGGTCGCCGAGCGCGACCAGGTCGAGGCCGCCCGCGGTGTGCACCCGGAGCGCCACGCTGGCGTCGTTCGCCCCGTCCCCCTCCGCTCCCGCGTCCGTCCCCGAGCCGCCGGCGCCGGACGCCCCGAGTACCTGCCACGTCGCGGAGCCCGACTCGCCCTCGTCCCCGACGCCCGCGACCTGCACTGGTACCCCCACCGCGGCGAGACCGTCGCGCACGTCGGCGGCCTGGGCGGCCGGCTCCGCGAGGGGCGAGACGAGCGCGGCGTCGACGCGTCGATCCCGCAGCACCGGCTCCAGCCCGCCGACGTGGTCGGCGTGGAAGTGGCTGAGCACCAGGAGGTCGATCTTCGTCACGCCGAGGCGGTCGAGGCAGCGGGCCGCGTCGTCCCCCGCCGGGCCGACGTCGATGACGATCGCCGAGGCCGCGCCCGTGCGCACGGCCATCGAGTCGCCCTGCCCGACGTCGCAGGCCGCCACCTGCCAGTCGTCCGGGACGGCGGCGCCGGCGCCCGCGCCCGCGAGCCTGGGCACGGCCAGGACCAGGACCGCCAGCAGCGCGGCGCCCGCGAGCCCGGCGGCGACCGCGGTCCGCGCCCGGCCGTGCCGCAGGACCGTACGGCGCACCCGGCGCCGGACGCCCCGGCGAACCTGACGCAGGGTACGTGGCGCGGCGTCGCGCCACTCGCGCCGCCAGCCCTCGCCGGGCGGCCGGCGCAGCACGGCCGCCAGCGCGGCGGCGGTGAGCAGCGCGAGCGCGGCGACACCACCCAGGCCGCCGGGCCAAGCAACGCTCGCTCCCGGGAGGTCGGCGAACCACCGCGCCACACCCGCGATCCACCCGGTGGCGAGGCCGGCCAGCCACGCGACGGGCAGGGCGAACCCGGGCGCCCACGGAGCCAGCAGCGTCGCCACGAGCCCGAGCACCGTGGCCGGGACCAGCGCGGGGGTCGCCAGCAGGTTCGCGGGCACCGACGTCAGGGGCACGTGCGGGTCGAGCAGCAGCAGCACCGGGCCGCAGGCCGCCTGCGCCGCCCACGGCACCGCGAGGGCGAACGCGAGCGGCCGGCCCGTCCACGGCGCCAGGCGGCGCGCCAGCGGGCCCGCGAGGAGCACGAGCCCCGCGGTCGCCGCGCAGGAAAGGACGAAGCCGTACGAGCGGGCGAGCCACGGGTCGACGACCAGCAGCGCCGTCGCGGCCGCCGCCAGCGCGGGGGCGCCCGCCGAGGGCCGCCCGAGCGCCAGGCCGAGGAGCGCGGCCGCGCAGGTCCACGCCGCCCGGAGCACGCTCGGCTCCGGGCGCACCAGGAGCACGAACGCCGCGGCCGTGGCGGCGATCACCGCGACCCGCACGCCGCGCGGCACCCGGGCGAGCGCGCACAGGCCGGTGAGCGTGGCCACCACGATCGCGAAATGCCCACCGGAGACGGCCGTGATGTGCGTGAGGCTCGTGACCCGCATCGCCTCGTCGATCTCCGGTGGCACCCGGCTCGTGTCGCCCACGGCCACCCCCGGCACCAGCCCGCGCGCCTGCGGGGACAGCCCTGCCGTGACGTCCAGGAGCGCCGCGCGCAGCACGTGGGTCGTGCGCAGCAGGGCGCCGGGCGGTTCGCGCTCGGCCACCTGCCCCGCGCCGGTCAGTCTGGCAACGGGCCCGTCGCCGTCGCCGACCGACCGCAGCACCCCCGAGACCGCCACCGTGGCGCCGTAGCGCGGGGCGGGTCCATCGGCGGTCACCTCGACGAGCCCGCCGCCCGGCGCGCCGACCCCCCGCGCCGTCAGCTGCTCGACGGCGAGCACCCATCGGACCCCGTCGCCGAAAACCGCGGGCCGTGCCTCGGACGCGACACGCCCGACGACGGTCGCGTGCGCCCCTTGAGCCGACAGCGACAGGAGCGGCACCTGGCGTGCTGTCTGGGCCTGTACCCCCAGCGCCACCGCAGCGAGGCAGACCAGGGCGAGCACCGCGTGCGCCCCGGCGGACCGCCCCCACCCGGCCCGGTGCCGGACGGGGGCGGCTCCACGGCCGGCCGCGGCGAGCCTGCCCGTGACGAGGCCGGTCGTGACCCGCCCGGTCGTCACCAGCCCGGTCGTCACCAGCCCGGTCGTCACCAGCCCGGTCGTCACCAGCCTGATCGTCACCAAGCCCAGCGCGACCAGCCCGAGCACGACAACGCTCGCGACCGCCACGACCCGCCCCCACGGTTGCGCCGGCCCCGTGAGCGCCCAGGCCCCCGCCCAGGTGACGACCGCCGCGGGGACGAGCCGCAGGTCGACGTGCCGTCGAGGTGCGACGGCCGCCGCCGTGGCGGGCGTCGTGGCGGGCGTCGTGGCGAGTGCCACGGCCGACGCCTCGGCCGGAGCATCGACCCGAGAGTCCACCCGAGCATCGACCGGCATGACGACCGGCACCGCGCTCACAGACGGACCAGGTCGCGGACCTGCTCCAGCACGGACGGGCCGATCCCCGACACCTCGTCGAGCTCGTCGACGCTGGTGAAGGGCCCGTTCTCGTCCCGCCACGCGACGACGCGCTCGGCGAGCGCAGGCCCGATGCCCGGCAACTCCTCGAGCTGGGCGGCCGATGCCGTGTTGAGGTCCACCCCGCCGGCGCCACCGTCCCCCGCCGCGGGCGCACCGCTCGCGGCGGGTGCCGCCTCCTGCGGTGCCTCCCCCGGGCGCGGCACCCGGATCTGCTCGCCGTCGACCACCGCACGGGCGAGGTTGACGGCCGCCGTGTCCGCGCGCCGCGTGGTGCCACCGGCCGCTGCGACGGCGTCGGCCACCCGGGCCCCGACCGGCACGGTGACCAGGCCGGGCTCGCTCACCTCGCCCACGACGTGCACCACGACCACGCCGGCCGCCGAGGGGTCGGACGCCGGCGCGGCAGGTTGCTCGGCCGGCGTCCCCGCCGACGAGGCCTCCGACGACCTCGCCGTCGGCTCTGCCGACTGTTCTGCCGACGGCTCGATCGACGACCCGGACGAGGCGTCC
The DNA here is from genome assembly GCF_059445475.1 of Isoptericola sp. Y581. NCBI lineage: Bacteria > Bacillati > Actinomycetota > Actinomycetes > Micrococcales > Promicromonosporaceae > Isoptericola > Isoptericola sp. Y581. Next base: position 105,090 of record NZ_JCAIUK010000006.1, read on the forward strand.
CCGGCCACGAGGGTGGTCACCCCGTCGGGCCGCACCGTCGCGACGACCGCCACCACGACGGCCACCAGCAGCACCGCCATCGACGCCACGACCGCTAGGCGCAGCCCGAGCGACCAGCGGCGGGACCCGCCCCGGTCGTGTGCCTCGTCGAGCGGGTGGCCGTGCGCCGCGGCGTAGGCGGCCGCCACGTGCCGCGCCGAGCGGCGGGCCCGCAGCCGCTCGGCGAGCTCGTCGTCCGGCGCCGCGACGTCCCCGGCACCGACCTCCCCCGCACCGACGTCACCGGCACCCACGTTCCCGACACCCACGTCCCATGCGCCGACGTCCCGTGCGCCGCCGGCCGGCGACCGCGGGGCGTCGTCCCTGACCGCGTGCCAGGTGGCGTGCCAGGCGTGCAGCCGCGCCGCGGCCTCGTCCAGAGCCGACCCTGGTGCCGGCGTCGATCCGGGTGCCGGCGTCGATCCGGGTGCCGGCATCGATCCGCGCGCCGGTGCCGATCCCGGCGGGCCGCCGAGGGCCGGTCCGGGCGGCAGCGCGCCGTCGGATCCTGCGGGTTCGTGGGGGAGCGTCGTGGTCACGCGGCGACGCTAGGTCGCGGCGTTCCCCGGGCGGGCGGCCTCGCGGCCCGCCTGTGGACAGCAGGAACCTGGGGGCAGCGTCGTCAGCGCGGACCGTCGTGGCGGTGGCCGCCCAGATCGGCGACGACGACCGCGAGCGCGCCGGGCCCGGCGTGCGCGCCGAGCACTGCGCTGACGGGCGTCACGACGGGCTCGACACCGGCCCCCTCCCGGAGCCGGTCGGCGAGCTCCGCCGCCCTGTCCGGCACGCCGAGATGGTGCACCGCGACGCCAGGGCGTTCGCAGTCGGCGGCGCAGCGCAGCGCGAGCTCGACCAGCCGGTCCGTCGCCGCCCTGCGCGTGCGGACCCGCTGGGCCAGTTCGATGCGCCCGTCGCGGACCGTGAGGATCGGGCGCACGCCGAGCGCGGTCCCGAGGGCGGCGGCGGGCGCGGACAGCCGCCCCCCGCGCCGCAGGTGCTCCAGCGAGTCCACCAGGAAGAACGTGCTGCTCGAGGCTGCCACCTGGCGCGCCCGTGCCGCGACCTGGCCGGCGTCGTGCCCCTCGACCGCGCACCGTGCGGCCTCCAGCGCGGCGAAACCCAGGGCCATCGCGACGGTCCGCGAGTCGACGGTCTGCACCGGGATCATGCTGCGCTGCGCCGCGGCGGCGGCCGCGTCCACGGTGCCGGAGAGGTCCCCGGAGATGTGCACCGACACCACCGCCCTGGCGCCGTCGGCGGCGAGGTCCCGGTAGACCGCGCCGAGCTCAGCCGCCGGGGGCTGGGACGTGCTCAGCCGTTCGGCGCCCGCGATCCGGGTCGCGACCTCCTCGGGCGTGATGTCGACGCCCTCGCGCCACGCGTCGTCGCCGGCGACCACCCGGAGCGGGACGACGACGGGCGCGCCGACGCCGCCGGGGGGCGGCAGGCAGGCGGTCGAGTCGGTCACGACGCGGACCGTGGGGCGATCGATGGGCATGGCTCCTGGAGTCTACCGACGCCGCCCGGGAGACCGTGTGGCACCCGGGCGGCGTCGCCGCTCACTCGTCGTGCTCGTGGTCGACCGCGTGCACGGCCTTGTTCTCCGGGTCGGTCACGTAGACCGAGCCGTCGAGCGCCAGCACCGCCGGCCGGGCCTGCTGCCAGTCCACCGGCTCCTCCCACGCGTCGATGACGGGAATCGACTTCTCCAGCACGCCGCTCTCGGGCTCGATGACGTGCAGCGCGCCGTCAGTGCCGAGCACCAGCGCCTCGCCGTCGTCACCGCGCGCGAGCGACCGGAACGTGTAGCTGGACGGCAGGTCGACGAGAGAGAGCTCACCCGCGCGCGTGTCGACGAGGGAGACCCGCGCGGGCTCCTCCAGCTCGGCGTCCGGGTCCACCTAGTAGTCGCCGAGGACGACCGGCGACACCTCTGAACCGGCCTGGTTGCCGATGCGTCCGTAGGAGTCCGGCACGGCGACCTCGGTGAGCTCTCCGCCCGCCTGGACGAGCGCCCCGTCCTCGCAGCCCAGGACGACGGCCTCGCCGTACACGCCGGGGTATTCGTCGCTGGCCGCGGCCTCGTTCCCGTCGGCGTCCAGGACGCGCATGCCGGACCGCTACTCCTCCGTGCCCTCGGTGACGATCAGGGTGTCGTCGGTCAACGTGGGCTCGGGGATACGGGTGAGGGAAGGCATGCGTCTCTCTCTCTGGCTCGAACGACTGAAGATCACATGGGAATCATTCCCCTGTGCGCGGCAGTGAAGCAGATATGAGAACGGTTCTCAGGACGACGACAGCGGCGCGGCGTGCCAGATGCGCTCGAGGTAGTCGCGCATCGACCGGTCGGAGGAGAAGAAGCCCGAGCGGGCCACGTTGAGCACCGCCGACCGGCTCCACGCGTCGGGGTCCGCGTAGGCCGCCTCCACGCGGTCCTGCGCGTCGAGGTACGACTGGTAGTCGGCCAGCACCATGAACCGGTCCTCGTCCCGCAGGTTGGCCACGACCGGCTCGAAGGCCGCGGCGTCGCCGCCGGAGAACGCGCCGCTAGCGATCAGGTCCAGCGCCCGCCGCAGGGACGGGTTCTCCTCGTAGTAGGCGGCCGGCCGGTACCCGGCCTCCGCGATCGCGCTGGCCTCGGGCTCGGTCAGCCCGAACAGGAAGAAGTTCTCGTCGCCCACGAGCTGGCGGATCTCGACGTTCGCGCCGTCGTCCGTGCCGATCGTGAGGGCGCCGTTGAGCGCGAACTTCATGTTGCCCGTGCCCGAGGCTTCCTTGCCGGCCAGGGAGATCTGCTCCGACAGGTCCGCGGCGGGGATCAGCGTCTCGGCCACGGTGACGTTGTAGTTCGCGGGGAACGCGATGCGCAGCACCCGCGACACGTCCGGGTGCGCGTTCACCACGGCGCCCACGTGGTTGATCAGCGCGATGATCTCCTTCGCCATCACGTAGCCCGGCGCGGCCTTGGCCCCGAAGACCACGGTGCGCGGCGTGACGTCCTCGACCGCGAGCACCCCCGCCGTGATGCGGTCGTAGAGCGTCACGACGTGCAGCAGCTTGAGGAGCTGGCGCTTGTACTCGTGCAGGCGCTTGACCATGGCGTCGAGCATCGTGGCCGGGTCGATCTCGATGCCGTCCCGGGCCGCCAGCATCTGTACGAGGCGGCCCTTGTTCGCGGCCTTGACCTCACGGAACCGGCGCCGGAACTCCGCGTCGTCGGCCAGCGGCTCCAGCTCGCGCAGCCGGTCGAGGTCGGTGACCCAGCCGTCGCCGATCGCCTCCGTGACCAGCGCCGACAGGCCCGGGTTGGCCTGCTTGAGGAACCTCCGCGGCGTGACGCCGTTGGTGACGTTGGTGAACTTCTCCGGCCAGAGGGCGGCGAAGTCGGCCAGCACGCGGTCGCGCAGCAGCTGGGAGTGCAGCTCCGCGACGCCGTTCACCTTCATCCCGCCTACCGTCGCGAGGTACGCCATCCGCACGGCGCGCTCCGGGTGCTCGGCGATGATCGACATGCGCTGCACCAGCACCTCGTCGCCGCCCGAGCGCTCGCGCACCTGGTCGAGGAACTCGTCGTTGATCCGGTAGATGATCTCCATGTGGCGCGGCAGGAGGCGCCCGACCAGCTCGACCGGCCACACCTCGAGGGCCTCGGGCAGCAGGGTGTGGCACGTGTATGCGAAGCAGCGCTGCGTGACCTGCCAGGCGTCGTCCCAGTCGAAGCCCTTCTCGTCGACGAGGATCCGCATGAGCTCCGGGATCGCGATGACGGGGTGGGTGTCGTTGAGCTGGAAGACGATGCGGTCGGGCAGGTCGTGCAGGTCGAAGCCCGGCGGCAGCAGCTGGTCGATGAAGTCGCGGATGGAGCAGGCGACGAAGAAGTACTGCTGCTGCAGCCGCAGCTCCTTGCCCTGGGGCGTGGAGTCCTCCGGGTACAGCACCTTGGAGATGTTCTCCGCGAACGTCTGCGAGCGCACCGCGTCGGCGTAGTCGCCGTTGTTGAAGATCTCGAGGTCGAAGGCGTGCGTGGCTCGGGCGCTCCACAGCCGCAGCGTGTTGACGCGGCCGTTCCGGTAGCCGGGGACCATGTAGTTGTACGGCACGCCGAGCACCCGCCAGCCCGGTACCCACCGCGTGTGCTCGCGACCGTCGTCGTCCCTGTACTTCTCGGTGCTCCCGCCGAAGCCCACCGTGACCTCGTGCTCGGGGTGAGCGAACTCCCACGGTGCTCCTCCAGCCAGCCAGTTGTCCGCCTCCTCGACCTGCCGGCCGCCGGAGAACGTCTGCCGGAAGATGCCGTACTCATACCGGATGCCGTAGCCGATCGCGGGCACGCTCATCGTGGCGAGGGAGTCGACGAAGCACGCGGCCAGGCGGCCCAGCCCGCCATTACCGAGGCCGGGCTCCACCTCCACCTCGCGCAGCTCATCGAGGTCGATGCCCAGGCTCGCCAGCGCCTCCGCGGCGATCGCCTCGAGGTCGGTCGCGAGGAGCGCGTTGTCGAGCTGGCGGCCCAGCAGGTACTCCGCCGACAGGTACGCCACCGCCTTGGCCTGCGTGCGGTACTGGTCCACGGTGGTCTGCATCCACCCCGCCATCAGGTAGTGCCGCACCGTGCGCGCCAGCGCCAGGTACTCGTCGTTGGCCGTGGCGCGCTCCAGGATCGTGCCCTGGGAGAAGTTCAGCTCGCGCAGGTACTCGCGCACGAACCCCTCGACGGAGTGCTCCGGGCTGGTGATCAGAGGCGTGGTCTCGGTCACGTCACGACAGTACACACGCGCCCAGCGGTCAGCCCCAGGAACACCGCGACGGCGCATCCCACGTCGAGCAAAGTGGACGTCGGGACGTGTCCCGGTGCTCCTCCCCCCACGAGACACCCTCGAGGTCGTCCATGACCCTGTCGGCCGCGTCGGCACAGGCAGCAGATCACTCCCCCACGAGCGTCACCAGCCGCGTCCTGCCGGTCGCGTCCTTGATGGCCTGCAGCACGACGTCGGCGTGCGGCTCCAACGCGCTCACCTTGTCCAGCGGCGCGCCCACCACGAGCTGGAAGCCGAGGCCCCGCCACGCGCCGACGGCGCGGCCGGCGAACCGGGCGTCGGCCTTGATGAAGGCCTCGTCGAGGAAGACGGGCGCGTACCGGGGGCGCTCGGCCCCGGAGTCACCGAGCTGGTAACGCAGCGCCGCCCCGACGATGAACGCGACGAGCTCCTGCGACTCGCCGCCGGACTTGCCCGCGATGTGGTCGTAGACGCTCACGTGGTTGCCCGCGAGGTCCACGCACTCGGCGCTGATGCGCACGTGGTCGCGCACGTCCACCAGCCGGCGCCGCTCCGGGCTGTCCGGGCGGATCCGGTCGATCAGCCGGGTCATGCGGGCGTAGCGGCGCTCGTGCTCCGCCAGCGGCACGTCGCCCGCGGGGGTGGTCGCCAGCTCGCGCAGCAGACGCCGGAACGACGCGACGTCGTTGCCCTCGGCGGGCGTGGCGGTGATGCGCAGCCGGTGGTCGTCGTCGCGGAACGGCAGCGTGGCCAGGATGGCGTTGACGGGCTCCATGCGGTCGCGGATCTCCGCGACCGCCTGCGCGATGCCGTTGTTGAGGCGGGTGAGCTGGTCGCCCGACATCTGGCGCAGGTGCGCCGACCACTTGTCCCGCAGGCGGTAGAGCTGCTGGAACTCCAGCTCCTCGTAGATCCGCAGGAAGTCGGCGTACGCGGCGTCGGGGTCGGCGCTACGGTTCGGGTCGGGCCAGGTGTCGTTGAACCGCTCGAACAGCGCCGACAGGGCCGCGCGCGCGGCGAGCTCGGCCTCCTGGGCGGACTCCTGCTCGTGCTGCAGCTCACGCACGACGGCCGCCACGGCGGTCGTGAGGTCCGCCAGGCCGCTGCCCGCGGTGCCGCCCACTGCGCCCGACCAGCCGACCTGCGCCATCAGCTCGGCCAGGCGCCGGGCCTGCTCCGCCGTCGGCTCGATCCCGTCGGCGTCGGCGCGCTCGACGGCGTCGGCCACCTGGTCCACCAGGTCGCTGATCTGCTCCCACCCGGCGCCGAGCTCCGTCACGCGGTGCTGCGCCGCCGCGCGCTCGCGGTACAGCTCGTCGACCCGGGCCTTCAGCGCGTCCTCGTCCGCCTTGAGCGCGCGCAGCACGTCGGAGCCGGCGACGAGCGCCTCGAGCCGCTCGCGCCGGTCGGCGAACTTCTCCTCCGCGCCACGCAGGTCGACGTCGTCCCACTCCGCGCGCAGGGCCTGGCTGTAGGCCACGAAGTGGTCAGCCTCGCCCTTCTGCCGCAGCCGCGTGCCTGCGAGCGCCTCGGCGGCCTGGCGCAGCTCTTGGTGGGAGGCGGCGATCTGCTCGGCAAGCTGCTCGAGGCGCCGGTGGTTGCTGAAGCCCAGCGCCGAGGCCCGCCCCTGGCCGCCGTGCGCGCCGCGGCGACCCTGGGCCGTCTGGCCGGCGCGGGTGAGCGCCAGGTCGTGGCGGTTCAGGTCGGCCGGGTCGTCGACACACACGTAGGCGAAACGCTCCGCGAGCCTGCCGGCGAGCCAGCCGCCGAACGGGCCGGCCTTGATCTCGAGCCGGCCGGGCAGCAGCGATCGGTCGGTCTCCTCGTGCAGCGCGAGGCCGGTGGGGACGCCCTCGAAGTGCACCCGCACCGGCGACCGGACGTCGTCGGCCGCCGCCCGGAAGGCGTCCAGCCGCGACTCGTCGACGAGCATCGTGACGGCGAACCCGCCCAGCGCGAACCCGAGCGCGTCGCGCCACGGCTCGTACTCGCCGCGCACCTCCAGGAGCTCACCGACGAACGGTACGTCGTCGGCCCGGAGGCCCGCGGCCCGCGCGAGCGCCTCGCGTGCCTCGTGCAGCTCGCGCGGCACGTTGCCCCGGCGGGCCTTGAGCGAGGCCTCCTCGCGCTCCAGCTCGGCCAGCGCGCGCATCGCCTCCTTCTCGCGGGCGCTGGCCTCGACGACCGCCTCGGTCAGCGCGTCCGTGTGGTGGTCGCGCTCCTCGAGGTAACGACGACCGTCGGCGTGCAACGCCTCCAGCTCCCGCCGCGTGCCGACCTCGCGCTCGAGCGGCGCCAGGTGTCCCTCGAGCTCCGCGCGGGCACGCCGCACCTCGGCGAGCCGCTGCTCGGCGATCCGTACCTCGCGCTCGGCGGCCTCGACAGCGTCGCCGCCGTTGCGGCGCTGGTCCGACCGCACCTGGTCGAGCTCCGCGTCGGCGGTGGTGCGCCGCTCCTCGGCGACGGCGACGCGCTCGGCCGCGGCCTTGTGCTGCGCCCGGTTCTCGGCCTCGGCGGCACGCAGCAGGTCCAGCTGCGTGCGGTCGCGCCACGAGGTGAAGGGCGTCGGGGCGTCGTCGGCCCCATGACCGGCAACGCCTGCACCGCCGACGCCGACGCCGAGCGAGCCGACGACGCTGCGCGCGGCCACGGCGGCGTCGATCGCCGCACGGTGCTCCAGCATGGGCCGCAGCATGTCCACCTGCCGCTGCGCGGTGTCCATCTCGGCGCGCACCTCGCTGAGCTCGTCGAAGTGCTCGACGGCGCGCTCGGCCACCCGGATCGTCTCCGGCTCCTCGAGCACCATCGCCTTGTACAGGGCGTCGACGGTGGTGATCTGCTGGCCGGCCTGGATGCGCCCCAGCAGCTGCATCGCCTTCTCCCCGTCGCCGGCCGCGCCGATGCCGAGGGCCACGTGCAGGCGGGTGGCGAACGCCTTGTCCGTGTCGAACGTCGTCAGGCCCGCCGCCGTGAGGCCGGGCTTCGCGAAGCGCTGGGTCACCAGCGGCTCGAGCTCGCGCAGGGAGACGTCGCGGTCGGCGACGGCGCGCACGGCCACGGTCTCGTCGGCGCGCTGGGCACCCCGGGGCACGTACCAGGCACGCAGCGCGGTGAACCGCTCGCCGGCCTGCGACGACCAGGTCATCGCGATCGCGGACCAGGTGTCCGACGTCTCGCCGCGCAGCACCCGGTCCCTGGCCGTCGCGGACCCGGCGGTGCGCTGCTCGTCGAGCTTGCCGCGGGCGTACGACACGACGTTGCGCTGCTCCTGCCCCCGCGCACGGCCGCTGGTCGCCGTGTTCGAGGCGCCGTTGAACGGGGTGGTGTGGCTCATCATCAGCGCGATGTACGCGTCCAGCAGGGTCGACTTGCCGGACCCGGACGCCCCCGTGAGCAGCGTCGTCGTGCCCGCGAACCGCACCTCGTGGTACCCGTGGTAGCCGCCCCAGCTCACCAGCTGCATGGACCGGGCCGTCCACTGGCGTCCGTCCGATGCCGTCGGGATGAGCCCGAACAACGACTGCTGCATGCGCGGCGCGGCAACCTGCTCCGCCGGGTCGCTCGTGATCGTCACGCGCGGGCCTCCTCGTCCTCGTCGACCTCGTCCACGTCGTCGGTCTCGTCGTCGGTCTCGTCGTCGGCCATGGTCTCGACGGGCTCCGTGGTTTCGACAGGCTCCGTGGTTTCGACAGGCCCCACCGGCGACGGGTCGCGCAGCCACGCCGTCAGCGCCCGCAGCCGCTCGACCGGCAGCAGGATCTCCACCACCGGCTGCACCCGGTACCGGCCGTCCGCGACCTCGTCGAGCACGTGCTCGCGCACCAGCGCGCCGATCGCGTTGTCGATCTCGCGGCGCCGCGCCGCGAGGTTGGTCTCGCCCGCGGCCAGGAAGCCGAGCGCGTAGTCCACCAGCTCCTCGGCGTCCACGTGGGCGGCCCGCTCCCCCGCGCCCTGCTCCTGCCGGAAGCGGTTGCGCGCGAAGAGCATGAGCAGGGTCTCGACCCGCTTGTACGGCTCGTCCTTGAGCAGCACGGGGATGCTCAGCCCCGCCTCGCGGACCTGCCGCTTGTAGGCGATCTCGTAGTCGCGGTCCACGACGAGCTCGACGAACATGTCGTGGCAGCGCGAGGAGAGCAGGTTCTGGTGCGCGAGCAGTGCCTTCCACTCCGCGGGGTGTGCCGCGGCGGACAGGTAGCGCCGCTGGAGCACGAGGGCGAGGGCGCGGCGCGCGTCGTAGGGCAGCACGCCGGTGTCGCCGGCGAACAGCGCGGCGTCGTCGTCCTCCATGGCCGTCACCTCGACGAACGTGCCGGGTGCGGGGGCGACCTCAGTCATGCGGGGGTCTCCATCTCGTCGGTGGGCTCGTCGGGAGCTGCCGCGCCGGGCGTCGCGACCAGGACGGCCGGGAGCACCAGCTCGCGGGTGCTGCCGTCGGCACGCTCGGCGGTGACCCGGCGCAGTCGGGCGGCGGGCACGTCACCGTCGGCGATGGCATCCTCGAGGGCGCCCTCTGCGGCGAGCTCGAGGTAGCCGAGCAGCTCCACCGGTCGGCGCAGCTCCGCCGGCGCCGCGGCGAACACCTCGTCCACGGTGGCCGCGCCGCGCTCGCGCAGCACCCGCGCCGCGTGCGCGGTCGTCTCGTCGTACCGCGGGCCGCCCATGCCCAGCAGACCGCCGAGCAGCTCCCTCGGGTCTCCGTCCGGGTCGAGGCCGGGATCGTCGAGGTCGGAGAGCGGGTCGGGCAGGGCGTCGGGGTGCAGGTCGTGCAGCTGGGCCCGGAACCGCCCCAGCCGGGCGCGCTCCAGCCAGCGCAGCGGCTCCACCCGGGCCGCCCGGCCCGACGCGGGGAACCAGTCGGCCATCGCGGCGGTGGCCTCGCGCAGGGCGGCGTCCAGCTCGCGGTCGCGTAACGGGTTGTGCACCGTGAGCTGCTGGGTGACGGTCCGCGAGGCCCGCGCCTGCGCGTCGAGCACCGCGTCGACCGACGCGAGGAGCTGCGCGTAGAGCGCCCGCACGGCCTCGCGACGGTCGGGGGGGAGGTCGTCGGCGAAGGGGTGCGCCAGCACCGCCCGCACCCGCTCGTCCACCTGGCCGAGCAGCTGTGGGTCGCGCAGCAGCTCCATCGCCCCCGAGAACGCGCGCCCCTCAGGCGTGCGCTGCATCAGGGACTCGGACGCGTCGAGGTAGGCGCCGAGCACCTCACCCGTCGGGCGCACGTCCTGCCGGAGGCCGTTGATGATGCTGCGCTGCAGGTCGGCGATCGACTCCGCCACGCGGGCGAAGTCCGCCGGCAGCTCGCGCACCAGCGCGGCGACGTTGTCGAACTGCTCGACCAGGACCTCCACGGGCGCCTCGACCACGGGGCCGCCGCCGCCGAGGCGCGCCAGCTCCGCCTCGGCGCGGGCGATCTCGTCCTTCGCCCGGGCCACCTGCTCGCGCAGCGCCGCCTGCTGGGACTCGCGGTCCGGGCGCGCGTCCCTGGCCAGCCCCTCCAGGGCCACCAGCAACGTGCGGATGCGCGACTCGCTGACCAGTGATCGCGTCCCCTGGGTCCGGTCGACGAACGCCAGCGCCTCGGCCGCGTACGAGCTCACCTGGTACTGCTCCGCGCCCTCGTCGTCGAGGAAGCGCACCAGCCACCGGCCCGCCACCCAGCGCGAGCACAGCGCACGGACGGGCTCGTCGGGCACGTCGTGGCCCGTGCCGCGCGCCTCCGCGAGCAGGTCCTCCACCTCCACGTGCATCTGCTCCGTGGGCACGGTGGACCGGCCGGGCGTGAAGATCAGCGACAGCACCGCAACGACGAGCGGGCCCTCCTTGCGGTGCAGGAGGGCGAGCGCGGGCGTGCCGAAGGCGCCCTGGCTGCGGGCCAGGGCGCCCTCGATGCGGGAGGAAGACATACGCCTCAGACGCTCCGCCCGTGGTCGTCCGAGTCTGCGGTTCCGCTGCGGCCGCGTGCCTCGCTGCGCGCGGCCCCCGACCGCCGCTGCACCTCCGCCTCAGACAACGATGTTGACGAGCTTGGGCGCGCGCACGATCACCTTGCGCACCGCGGCGCCGTCGATCGCCCGCGCCACGTTCGGCTCGGCGAGCGCCGCGGCCTCCAGGTCGGCGTCCGAGATGGACGGCGGCACCTCGAGGCGACCGCGCACCTTGCCCTTGACCTGCACCACGCAGGTCACGGTGTCTTCGACCAGGTACTGCGGGTCGGCCGTCGGGAAAGGCTCGCGGGACAGCGAGCGGTCGTTCCCCAGCCGCTCCCACAGCTCCTCGGCGACGTGCGGGGCGATGGGCGCGACCATGAGCACCAGCGGCACGACGGCAGCGCGCGGCACCCGGTCCAGGCCGGTCAGGTGGTTGTTGTACGTGATGAGCTTCGCGATCGCAGTGTTGGGCCGCATGTGCTCCATCTCGGCGTTCGCGTCGGCGATCGCACGATGCATCGCGCGCAGGGTCGCGACGTCGGGCTCGTCGTCGGTCACGGTGACCGCGCCCGTCTCCTCGTCCACGACGTTGCGCCACAACCGCTGCAGGAAGCGCTGCGCGCCGACGACCGCGCGCGTCTCCCAGGGCCGCGACTGGTCCAGCGGGCCCATCGACATCTCGTACACGCGGAAGGTGTCGGCCCCGTACTGCTCGTACATCTCGTCGGGCGTGACGACGTTCTTGAGGGACTTGCCCATCTTCCCGTACTCGCGGTGCACGATCTCGCCGTGCCAGGTGTACACGGGCTCGCCGTCGGCGCCGGGCGCCTCGGTGACCTCCGCCGCGGGCACGTGCTGCCCGCGGGCGTCCGTGTACGCGTAGGCCTGGATGTAGCCCTGGTTGAAGAGCTTGCCGAACGGCTCAAGGGCGGACACGTAGCCCAGGTCCAGCAGCACCTTGTGCCAGAACCGCGCGTACAGCAGGTGCAGCACGGCGTGCTCGACGCCGCCGACGTACAGGTCGACGCCGCCGGCCGGCCCGGAGGTGGCGTTGTGGCGCGGGCCCATCCAGTACGTCTCGAGCTCCGGGTCGACGACGGCGGTGCCTGCGGCGGGGCCGTCGGACGAGTCGGTCGGGTCCAGGTAGCGCAGGTAGTACCAGCACGACCCGGCCCAGTTGGGCATGGTGTTGGTGTCGCGGCGGTACGTCTTCGGCCCGTCGCCCAGGTCCAGGGTGACGTACACCCAGTCGTCGTTGCGGCCCAGCGGCGCATCGGGCGAGGAGTTCGCGTCGTCCGGGTCGAAGGTGCGCGGCGCGTAGTCCGGCACGTCGGGCAGGTCGACGGGCAGCATCTCGGCCGGGATCGCGACCGGACGGCCGTCGGCGTCCCACAGGATCGGGAACGGCTCGCCCCAGTAGCGCTGCCGGCTGAACAGCCAGTCGCGCAGACGGTACGTGGTGGTGCCCTCGCCGGCGGCGCGGGCCTGCAGCCACGCCACGATCCGCTCCTTGGCCTCGGCCACGCCCAGCCCGTCCAGGCTGACCTCGTCGTTCGCGGAGTTCACCGTCACGCCGTCGCCGGTGTACGCCCCCGCGAAGTCCTCCGGCAGCCCGCCGGCGGGCTCCACGGTACGGATCACCGGCAGCTCGAAGGCCTCGGCGAAGTCGAAGTCGCGCTGGTCGCCGCCCGGCACCGCCATGATGGCGCCGGTGCCGTAACCCATCAGCACGTAGTCGGCCGTGAACACCGGGACGGTGGCCCCGTTGACGGGGTTGACGGCCAGGTGGCCGGTGAACACGCCGGTCTTCTTGCCGGCGTCGGCCTGGCGCTCGACGGCGGTCTTGGCGGCCGCGTCGCGGCGGTAGGCGGCGACCGCCTCGACGGGGGTCGCGTGCCCGCCGGTCCAGACGCCGTGGGTGCCGTCGGGCCAGGCCGCGGGCACCTCGTCCAGCAGCGGGTGCTCGGGGGCCACGACCATGAACGTCGCGCCGAACAGCGTGTCCGGTCGGGTGGTGAACACCTCGACCTGCGCGCCGGCGCCCGCCGCGTCGTCGTCGCCGGTGCCCACGACGTCGAACCGGACATTGGCGCCCGTGGAGCGGCCGATCCAGTTGCGCTGCATCGACTTGACCTTCTCCGGCCAGTCGATGAGCTCCAGGTCGTCGGTCAGGCGGTCGGCGTAGGCGGTGATCCCCATCTTCCACTGGCGCAGGTTGCGCTGGAAGACCGGGTAGTTGCCGCGCTCGGAGCGGCCGTCGCCCGTGACCTCCTCGTTCGCCAGCACCGTGCCCAGACCCGGGCACCAGTTGACCGGCGACTCGTCGACGTAGGCCAGCCGCTGGGTGTCCAGCACGTCCCGCTGCTCGTCGTCGGACAGCGCCGCCCAGACCACGCCGCCGGCGTTGTCCCCGTCGCGTCCCGGCACGGCGCGCGTGCCGGCCGCGAGCTCGTCGCGCAGCTCGCCGATGCGGCGGGCCCGGCCCTTGCCGCCGCGCCGTCCTGAGCCTCTCGAGGGGTCGGCCTCGGCGTCGTACCAGGAGTCGAAGATCTGCAGGAAGATCCACTGCGTCCAGCGCACGTACTCGGGGTCGATCGTGGCGAACGTGCGGCGCTCGTCGTGAGCCACGCCCAGTCGGCGCATCTGGCGCTTCATCGTGATGATGTTCTGCTCGGTGGTGACCCGCGGGTGCTGGCCGGTCTGCACGGCGTACTGCTCGGCCGGCAGGCCGAACGCGTCGTAGCCCAGTGCGTGCAGCACGTTGTCGCCGTTCATCATCCGGAAGCGGCCCACCACGTCCGTCGCGATGAAGCCCAGCGGGTGCCCGACGTGCAGCCCGGCCCCCGAGGGGTACGGGAACATGTCCATGATGAAGAACGGGTTGCCCGTGCCGTGCTCGCCGTCGCCGTCCGTGAGCGCGCCGGTCGGGTTGGCCGCCCAGAAGGTGCCCTGCTCCTCCCAGCGGTCCTGCCAGCGCTCCTCGATCTGCTGCGCGAGGGCAGGCGTGTAGCGGTGGGTGGGCTCGGTCGGAGCCTCGGATCGGGGGGAGGCGGTGTCGGGCGTACTCACCCGCGCGAGTCTACCGGCCGGCGGTGCCCGGACCGCCCGGTTTTCCACCGGCCGCGGGGGCGCCCGGAACCCTGACGATCAGAGGCCGAACGACTCCACCAGGGGGCCGCCCACGGCGAGCAGGATCCAGGCCACGGCCACGACATAGCCGATGATCAGGACCAGGCCGCGGTTGCCGACGACGGCCCGCCGCAGCCCCTCGCCGGCGGGCAGGTGCCGCTCCTGCACGGCGTGCACCACCTGGAACCACAGCAGCGGCCACAGGATCGTCCAGACGACCATGCACGCGGGGCACAGCCGGACGAGGGCGTAGAAGCTCGACCACATGAGGAAGAAGATCAGCAGCTGGGCCAGCGCCGTCACGGCGAGCAGGCTCAGGTGGTACCACCGCGGCAGCCTGGCGCGCGCGAGCAGCACCACCCCCGTGGTGATGACCACGGGGAAGGCGGCGACGCCGAGGTACGGGTTGGGGAAGCCGAGCAGCGTGCCCTGCCACGACGCCATGGCGACGCCGCAGTCGAGGAAGACGTTGAAGCTGCAGCTCGTGACCCGGTTCGGGTCCAGCAGCTTGAGGTACTCCTCGATCGCCAGCCACGTCGCCGCGCCGAAGCCGATCCCGCCCAGCACGGTCAGCAGCACCCCGTAGGTGCGGGACGAGAGTCCGCGCGGGCCGGGCACCGCCTCGGCCGCAAGATCGTCGTCGTGGGTCTCGTCGCGCACGCTCGGGCTCACGGGCGCGACCGTACCGCACAGACCTGGGCGGAACGACCTCGGTCGCAACGGCCCAGGCGAGCTCAGGACGCGTGCGCCACCCGCTGCCGCCCGAACGCGGCCACCATCGCCAGGCCCACGAGCGTCAGCGCGAGGCCGACCCACGCGGGGGCGACGTAGCCCCAGCCGCCGGCGATGACGAGCCCGCCGAAGAACGCACCGGTGGCGTTGCCGACGTTCAGTGCGGAGTGGCACAGCGCGGCACCGAGGGACTGCGCCTGCGGCGAGAGGTCCATCAGCCGGGTCTGCATGGCGAGGCCGAGCAGCTGGGAGGTCACGGCCAGCGCGAAGAGCGCGAGCACGGCGGGCACCGGCGAGGACGCCACGAGGGCGAAGACCACCAGAGAGGCGGCCGTGGCGACGAACCCCCAGATGACGGTGCGCAGCACGTTCCGGTCGACCAGCCGACCGCCGAGCAGGGTGCCGACCGTCATGCCGACGCCGAAGACGGCGAGCACCCAGGGCACGGCGCTCGCGGACATCCCCGCCACCTTGGTGACGGTCGGGGCGATGTAGGTGTAGACCGCGAACAGGCCGCCGAAGCCGATCGCGCCGGCGGCGAACGAGATCCACAGCGGCCCGTTGCGCAGCGTGCCCAGCTCCCGCCGGACGCTGGAGTCCACCGGGCCGTGCTCGGGCACGTACCGCCAGATCCCGAGCAGGGTGACGGCGCCGAGCGCCCCGATGACGACGAACGCGACCCGCCAGCCGAGCTGCTGGCCCACCGCGGTGGAGACGGGGACGCCGATGACGTTCGCGATCGTCAGCCCCGTCATCATCATGGACACGGCATGGCCGCGGCGGCCCGGCCCTGCCACCGCGGCGCCGATCGCCGCCCCGACGCCGAAGAAGGCGCCGTGCGGCAACCCGGCCAGGAACCGCCCGACGACGAGCGTCTCGATGCTGGGGGCGGCCGCCGAGAGCACGTTGGCCACCGTGTAGGCGGCCATCAGGCACAGCAGCAGCCGCTTGCGCGACATCCGCGCGGCCGCCACGGTCAGCAGCGGCGCGCCCACGACCACGCCCACGGCGTACGCGGTGATCGCGTGCCCCACCACGGGGTCGCTCACGTGCAGGTCCGCGCCGATCTGGGGCAGCAGCCCCATCGTCGCGAACTCGGTGGTGCCGATCGTGAAGCCGCCGAGCGCGAGCGCGAAGAGCGCCGCGCCGACGTGCTCGGGGCGGGGCACGCGGCGGCTCGTGCGCGCTGCCGTGGTCGTCTCGGTCAACGTCGTGGGCCTTTGGCTCGAAACGATTCGACGACGTGGCGCGAATCATCGCGCACACGTCGTCGGGGAACCGGGACAGCCTACGCGGGCACGACCCAGATGCGCGACGCCGCCAGCAGGCCCAGGTCCACGGAGACGGGCGCGCCCGCAGCCTCCCAGGCCACGCCCACGGTGCCGGCGAAGTCCCGCCGCTGCGTCAGCGTGACGGGCAGGTCGAGGTCGATGCCCAGGCCGGCGAGGTAGCGCAGCGCCTCGGGGTCCGCGTCCGAGATCCGTGCCACCACGCCGCCCGTGCCGGCCTCGAGGTCCACCAGCGGCACCGCCGCCGGGCGCACCACGCGGCCGTCGGCGGACGGGATCGGGTCGCCGTGCGGGTCGCGCTGCGGGTGGCCGAGCCGGGCGGAGATCCGCTCGACCAGCCGGTCGGAGACCGCGTGCTCCAGCACCTCGGCCTCGTCGTGCACCTCGTCCCAGCCGTAGCCGAGGTCGCGCACCAGCCAGGTCTCCAGCACCCGGTGCCGGCGCACCATGACCAGCGCGTACCGGCGGCCCAGGTCGGTGAGCCACACGCCGCGGTACGGCTCGTGCCCCAGCAGGCCCTGGGCGGTGAGCCGGCGCACGGTCTCGGAGACCGTCGACGGGCCCACCCCCAGCCGGTCGGCGAGCAGGCCGGTCGTCACCTTCTCGTCCGACCACTCCTGCGCGGACCACACGGCCTTGAGGTAGTCCTGGGCGACCGGGGTCAGCTCGTCGGGGTCGACGGCGTGAGCAGGGGTGACGGGTTCGGGCACGATCCGAGCCTATCCGGGCCTACGGGGACGACACCGTGGGCGACGAGTCGTCGCCCGCGTCACCGCTCTCATTGCCGCCCGTGTCGCCGGGCACGTCCTCGGTGGGCGGCACGACCTCGGGCACCGGCTCCCGGTCGCCCACCGTCGCCTTGCCGTCGGGCGTGACGCTCACCACCTGCACGTCCACCATCCGCCGCGCCTCGGGGTCGAAGCGCAGCAGCGTCATCTCGGCCGTGCCGTGCAACGGGCCGACCGTCGGCTGGTTCGGCGCGGCGCCCGCGGTGGAGCCGTTGACGAACCGGATGCCCTGCCCCACCTGCTCGGGGCCGGAGCGCTTGTGCGTGTGGCCGGAGACCTGGAACGGCACGCAGCCGCTCTCGAGCGCGTCGAGCCCCACCGCCGGCGTGTGGATCAGCAGCAGGTCCACCCCGTCGTCCTCGCACGCGACCGCGGCGAGGTCCGCCGCCTGCTGCTCCGGCGTCCGCTCGCGCGCGACGTTCGTCCCCGCCCCGACGCGCGTCTCGAGGGCGTCCCGGTCGCCCAGGATCCGCACGCCCTCGACTTCCACCACCTGCCCGTCGAGCACCGTCTGCCCGCGCGCGGCCTCCTGCGACGACGTCACCTGGGAGTCATGGTTCCCGTCCGCCACCACCATCGGCACGCCGCGCGGCACCGCCGAAGCGAACGAGTCCACGCAGGCCTTCTCCACCGCCGTGCCGTTCGTCGTCGTGTCCCCCGCGTTGAGCACGACGTCGGCGCCCGAGCGCTCGGCCGTCGTGCGGATCAGTGGCGTCATGCCCGTGTTGCAGTGCAGGTCCGACACCACCAGGAGGGTGACGAGGTCCTCGTCCGCGGGGGACGCCGAGGCCGGCACCGACGGGGAGTCCGGCGTCGACGGGACGGACGGCGTGGACGACGGCGAGAGCGACGTACCGTCGGGCGCGATGCCATGCTCGGCGTCCCAGGCGTCCCACGCGGCGGTGAGCTCGTCGTCGGCCGCGGCGTAGAACGCCTCGTTCTCCCGGTAGAGGCTGACGAGCTGGCCGCCGTAGGTGTCGACGATGCCCGCCAGACGCCCGGTGATCGTGGCGCCCTCGAGGGCGGTGCCGGCGAAGACCTGCGACGCGGGCCGCCCCTGCGACGGCAGCGACACGCCGGCGGACGCCACGGTCACCACGACCAGGCTCGTGACGGCCACCCCGGCGGTGATCTCCCACGTGCGCGGCGCCAGCCGAGCGGCGAGGTCGCGCCGCCGGGCCGCCCCGAGCAGCAGCCGCAGCGCGAAGCCGGCGGCGACGAGCACCACCGCTGCCACGACGGCGCGCCGCCCGGCGTCCCACAGGAGCGCCCGCGCCACCGTGCTGGCCGTCTCCTGCGGGCTGGAGAAGAACTGGAGGTAGCCCTGCAGGTCGCCGGCGAGCATGTCCAGCGTGCCCGCCTGGTCCACGGCGGACAGGTCGGCGGGGATCTCCTTGACCGTCACCTCCAGGCCGAGACCGAGCGGCAGGGGCGAGTCGATCTCGAGGGTGCCGAGCGGGCCGAGGTCAGCCACGACGAGGCCGTCCGTGTCGACGGCGTAGACGGCCTCGTGCGGGCCGAGGCTCAGCGTCACCTCGGCCGTGGTGACCCCGAAGGTGAGGCACGCGAGCGCCGCGGCGACGGACGCGAGCGTCCAGCGCACCCAGCGCGGCGGCGTCCGGCGGGCAGGGCGCGCGGGTCGGTCGGTCGCGGGGTGGCCGGTCGCGGGGTGATCGGCCGCGGCGGGGCCGGTCGTGGAGTGATCGGCCGCGGGGTCGGCCTCGGGGTCGGCCTCGGGCTCGTCGTGCTGGTCGCTCATCGCGTCCACCCTCGCGGAACACGACCCACGGCGCCACCCTGCCCGCCGGTGGTGTCGCAGGTCACCTGCACCTGCTGGTCAGGACCAGGTCAGGACCGCGCGGCGCGCAGCGTCGTGAGTGCGATCCCGGCGGCGAGGAGGACGGCCACGAACCCGATGCCGGACGTCACGACCACGCCGCTGCCGAACGCGGCGTGCGCCGAGTCGAGCAGCGCCTGCGCCGGCCCGGCCGGGAGGTCCGCGGCGACGCTGGTGGCGCCGCCGAGCGTCTCGGTCGCGGAGGTGGCGTCCGCCGTCGGGACCCCGGAGGGGACGACGACGTTCGCGTGGTACGACCCCGTGAGGATGCCCCCGAGCACGGCCGTGCCGAGCACGGCGCCGGCCTCGTAGGCGGTCTCGGAGATCGCCGACGCCGCCCCGGCCTTCGCCGCAGGCACTGTGGAGACGATGAGGTCGTTCGACACGGTCTCGGCGGAGCCGACGCCGATCGCCAGCACGACGAACGCGAGGGCGAGCCAGCCGACCTCGCCGCGCCCGGCCGTCAGGGCGGTGATCAGGTAGCCGACGGCGGACAGCCCGAGGCCCGCGGCGACGACGTGCGAGGGCCGCACGCTGCGCACCACGCGCACCACGCCCAGGCCGGCGACCACCATCGCCACGGTGCCGGGCAGGAGCACGAGGCCCGCCCGCACGGGCGACAGTCCGATCACGAGCTGCAGGTCCTGCGAGACGAAGAACAGGAAGCCGACCAGCGAGAACACGGACAGCAGGTTGACGAGCACGCTGCCGGTGAACGCGGGGACGGCGAACAGCCGCACGTCGAGCATCGGGTCGCGGCGGCGCAGCTGGCGTCGCACGAAGAGGACCCCCATGAGGAGCCCCACCGCGATCGCGGCGAGCCCCAGCGACGGCAGGGCGCCCTTCGCGAGCGTCTTGATGCCGTACACGACCGGGGCCATCGTGGCCATGGCGAGCACGATCGACACCGGGTCGAGGCGGCCCGGCGCGGGGTCGCGCGACTCGGGCACGAAGACCGGCGCGAGCACGAGCAGCAACGCCAGCACGGGCACGGCGAGCAGGAAGACCGAGCCCCACCAGAAGTGCTCGAGCAGGAGCCCGCCGACGATCGGCCCGACGGCCGAGCCTGCGGCGAAGCCCGCCGCCCAGATCGCGATGGCCAGACGGCGCTCGTCGCGGTCGGTGAACACGTTGCGCAGCAGCGACAGCGTGGACGGCATGAGCATCGCGCCGAAGAAGCCGAGGCCGGCGCGCGCGGCGATCAGCGCGCCTGCGGTCGGGGCGAACGCCGCGACCGCGGACACGGCGGCGAAGCCGACCGCCCCGACGAGGAGCAGGCGGCGTCGGCCGACGCGGTCCGCGACGGAGCCCATCGGCACGAGCAGGCCGGCGAGCACCAGCGGGTAGACGTCGACGATCCACAGCAGCTGGGTGCCGCCGGGGGCCAGGGCCTTGGAGATCTGCGGCAGCGCGAAGCTGAGGACCGTGTTGTCGATCGAGACGAGCAGCACCGGCAGCATCAGCACGACGAGGGCGGCCCAGCGTCGCCCGGCGCCGGCGGGGCGCGCGGTGGCGGGGCGGCTCGTGGCCGAGAAGGTGGGGTGCGTCGTCACCTGGGTCTGAACCATGAGGTGCCTTTCACACAGCGGGACGGCCGGGGCGACATGTTGACGTCGAACTTCCGCACCGTCCAGCCGGTACAGTAACAGTCCGCCGCTAGGCTGTCCACATGCCCCCACCCCCTGCCGCCCGCGCCAAGGTCCTGCGCGCGTTCGCCGACCTCCTCGTCGAGTCCGGGGAGCGCGCGGCGACGCTCGAGGCCGTCGCGGAGCGGGCCGGCGTCTCCAAGGGCGGGCTGCTCTACCACTTCCCCTCCAAGGACGCCCTCGTCGACGGGCTCCTCGACCATCTGGGCGTGCTCACCGCCGCCGACGTCGACGCGATGCGCGGCGCACAGGAGGGCGCCACCGACTACCTGCTGCGCACCTCGTCCGTCATCGACGGCGAGTTCGAGGTGGTCTACCTCGCCGTCTCACGCCTCGCCCAGGGCCCGTACCCGCGCGCCCGCGACGTCCTGGACGAGGCGCAGGCGGCGTGGACCGAGGCCGTGCGCGACGAGCTGGGCGACCCGGTGCTCGCCCGCGCGGTCTCCCTCATGGGCGAGGGCCTCTACGCGCTCGCGTCCGTCGGGGCGACCGGCCTCGCGGACCACGACATCGACGAGCTGCTCACCCTCGTGCGCGAGATTGCCGGCGCCCGGGCCGCATCGACGACCTCCGGGGCCGCCGGGGCCTGAGCGCCCGTCAGCCGGTCTTCCGGCGCGGCGTCGACGACGACGACGCCTTCTTCGCCGGGGTCTTCTTCGCGGGCGTCGACTTCTTGGCGGGCGCCTTCTTCGCCGTGCTCTTCGACACGGGCTTCTTCCCCTCGTCCTTCTCGGCCGATCCCTTCGACGCGGTGCCCTTCGACGCGGTGTTCTTCGACGCGGTGTTCTTCGACGCGGTGTTCTTCGATGCCGTGCCCTTCGACGCGCCCTTCGATCCCGAGACGCTGCGCCGCAGGGCCTCCATCAGGTCGATGACGTCCGCATCCTGCTTCTCCGGCTGCTCGCCGAAGGTCTCGGACGTGTCGAGCGCGTCGCCCTGCTCGATCTTCGCGTCGATGAGCTGGCGCAGCTGCACCTGGTACTCGTCCTCGTACTCCTCCGGCGCGAAGTCGTCCTCGTAGCTGGCGACGAGCTGGCCCGACATCGCCAGCTCCCGGTCCGAGACGCTGACCGAACCGTCGAGCGACGGGAACGCCGCCTCGCGCACCTCGTCCGCCCACAGCAGCGTCTGCATCACGAGCACCTCGTCGCGCACCCGCATCGCGGCGAGCCGCGTGCGCTGGCGCAGCGCGAACTTCACGATCGCCGTGCGGTCCGTCTCCTCCAGGGTGCGGCGCAGCAGCACGTACGCCTTGGGGCTCTTGGAGTCCGGCTCCAGGTAGTAGGTGCGGTCGAGCATGATCGGGTCGATCTGGTCGCTCGGCACGAACTCGACCACCTCGATCTCGCGGTTCGCCTCGGCGGGCAGCGCCGCGAAGTCGTCCTTGGTGAGCACCACCGTGCGCTCGCCGTCGTCGTACGCGCGGTCGATGTGCTGGTAGGCCACCTCCTCGCCGTCCAGCTCGCACACGCGCTTGTAGCGGATGCGCCCGCCGTCCTCGTCGTGCACCTGGTGCAGCGGCACGTCGTGGTCCTCGGTCGCGCTGTACAGCTTGACCGGCACGTTGACGAGACCGAAGGTCACGGCACCCTTCCAGATGGCCCTCATGCGTCCATGGTCACGCGACCAGCAGGAAGGCGCCAGCGCCGGGCGAGACTCAGCCGACGAGGCCGAGCACCCCGACCACACCGACGAGGACAGCGAGCACGACCGAGACGCCCACCAGGACGGCGTGCACGGTGAAGAAGCGGGTGGCGCGGCCGGCGTCGTCGCGGGCGCGCGGGTCCTTGGCCACCCGGCGCCAGAACTGGGGCCACACCACAAGGTTCCACACGGCGGCGACGATCAGGACGACGGACCAGACGGCAGGGATCTCCACGCCCCCGAGTATCCCCCGAGTGCTGCTCAGCCCAGCAGGCCGGTCCGCAACGCCCGCAGCACGGCACGGGTGCGGTCCTTGGCCCCCAGCTTGAGCAGCACGGCCGAGACGTGGTTCTTCACGGTGCCCTCGGCCAGGTACAGCGCGCCGGCGATCTCCCGGTTCGACCAGCCCTGCGCCATCAGCCTCAGTACCTCCCGCTCCCGCTCGGTGAGGTCGACCACGATCACCGCCTCCGTGGGCGCCGGCGCGGAGCGGACCGCGCGGAGCAGCCGCGCCGTGACCGCCGGTTGCACGAGGGTCGCGCCCGCGGCCAGGGTCCGCACGGCGTCCGCGAGCTGCTCCAGCGTGACGTCCTTGAGCAGGTAGCCCCGCGCGCCGGCCTGCAGCGCCCGCAGCACCAGCGCGTCGTCGTCGAAGGTCGTGAGGACGAGGACGGCGACCTCCGGCCCCTCGGCCTGCAGGGTCTCGAGCGCCCAGATGCCGTCGCGGCCGGGCATGCGCAGGTCGAGCAGCAGGACGTCGGGCTCGTGCTCGCGCACGGCCTCCACGGCGGACTCGCCGTCCTCGGCCTCGGCGACGACGTCCACGTCGCCGGCGATCTCGAGCAGGCTGCGGATGCCGTGCCGCACGAGCGTCTGGTCGTCGGCGAGGACGAGGCGCACGCGGCCCTCGCGCGCGGCCTGGCCCTCGCCCGCGGCCTGGCCCGTGCTCACGACGCCGCCCGCCCGGCGAGCCGCGCCTCGACCGTGAAGCCCGAAGAGGCGTCGAAGGTCGCCCCGCCACCGAGCGCCTCGGTGCGCTCGACGATACCGGCCAGGCCGTTCCCGAGCCGCACGGGGCCCGAGGTGAGCCCGTCGTCGCGGGCCACCAGGGTCAGGGCGCCGGCGTCGCCCGTGCGCACCGCGATCCGCAGCACGGTGGCCATCTCGGCGTGCCGCACGGCGTTGGTCACGACCTCCTGGGTGACCCGGACCAGCGCGGCCGTCTGCTCCTCGTCCGCGACGACGTCGTCGGCGACGGCGATCTCCACGCGCGGGTGCGGGACGGCGCCGGCCACCGCGACGAGCGCCTCGCGCAGGTCGGGGGCACGACGGCGCAGCTCCCCCACCGTGGCCCGCACGTCGGCGAGCAGCTCGCGCGCGACGGTCCGCGCGCGGTCGACGTGCTCCGCGCCGCGCTCGCCCGGCAGGTGGGCGGCCGACTCCAGCTCGAGGGTGAGCACGGTGAGCTGGTGGCCGATGAGGTCGTGCAGCTCGCGGGAGATCCGCAGCCGCTCCGAGGCCCGGGTGGCCTCCTCCCCCAGCACCGCCGCCGCCGCGAGCTCGGTGTGCGCGACGGTCAGCTCGGTGCGCATCCGCTGCTCGCGCTGCAGCGCCACGCTCACCGCGGCGCTCGCGACCTGCAGCAGGAGGTACAGGCCCGCGCCCAGGGCGAGCTCGATGGCGCTCACGGGCCCCGGGGCGACGACGGCGGACACCAGGAGCGCCGCCGTGTTCGCACCGATGACGGCGACCGTCAGCGCCGTCGGCCCGACGTACGTGCTCACGGCCGCGCCGAAGACGAGCAGGATCGGCAGCCAGCCGATCCCCGGCACGGTGACGACGAGGGCGCCCGTCAGGAGGGTCTGCGCCCCGAGCGCCGTCACGGCGCCGACGCTTCTGGACGGCCGCAGCACGGCGACGGCGGTCGCCGCGAACCATGCCACCGCGAGCAGCACCCACACGGTCAGCGGCACCAGGAACCGGTCGGAGGGCGCGACGAACGGCACAGGCACGACGATCGCCAGGCAGACGACCAAGATCGTCAGCCCGGACGTCTCCTCAGGTCCCAGCCGGCGCATGGGCCCACGCTATCCGGCACGGCGCCGCCGCGACCGTGCCACAGGTCATGGATCGAGGTCGTGACCAGCGGCACGCGCGGCCGGCCCCGCCCCGTCCGTAGCGTCGCCGCCATGACCGCACTCGTGGCGCAGCACCTGCGCAAGACGTACCGCACCCGGCGCCGCGGCCACCCCCCGGTGGTCGCCCTCGATGACGTGAGCCTGTCCGTGGCCCCGGGCGAGGTGGCCGGCGTGCTCGGCCGCAACGGCGCCGGCAAGTCCACCGCCATGGAGCTCCTCGCGGGGGCACGCACCCCCGACCGCGGCGAGGTCCGCGTGCTCGGGCTCGACCCGCGCGCCGACCGGCGGCGGGTGCGCGCCGTCCTCGGCGTCCAGCTGCAGGGCGCGGACATGCACGGGGCGCTCACCGTGCGCGAGCTCGTGCACCTGTACCGGTCGTTCTACCGGCGGGGCGTCGACCCCGACCTCCTCATCGAGCGCGTCGGGCTCGGCGACTCCCGCGACACGCGCTTCGAGAAGCTGTCGGGCGGGCAGCAGCAGCGGGTGTCGATCGCGATCGCCCTCGTGGGCGCGCCGCGCGCCGTCATCCTCGACGAGCTGACCACCGGCCTGGACCCGGAGGCCCGGCGCCGCATGTGGGCACTCGTCGAGGACCTGCGTGCGGACGGCGTCACCGTGCTGCTGGTCAGCCACCTCATGGAGGAGGTGGAGCGGCTGTGCGACCACGTGACGATCCTCGACGCCGGCCGGGTCGTGGCACGCGGCACCGCCGCCGAGCTGATCGACCGGGCCGGGCTGCGCCCGCGGGTCACCCTGCGCACCGACGACCCGACGGCGGCCGTCCTCCTGTCACGGCTGCCCGGGGTGGAGCACGTCGACGCCGCCGGCCCCCGGCTCACCGTGACCGGTGCCGGCACGCCGGACGGCGACCTGCTGCACGCGGTGGGTTCCGCGCTGGCGAACGCCGGGGTCCTCGCCACCGAGACGTACCTGCGCCGCCCCACGCTCGACGACGCGTTCCTCGCCCTCACCGGAAGCCCCCTGGAGGCGGCATGACCACCCACGTCACCACCCAGCACGACCACGACGGCACCACGCACGAGGGGCAGCACGGGGCCACGGCCCGGCCGCCCCGTCCGGGGCCCGGCGCGTGGCTGGCCCTCACCGTCGCCGAGGCGAAGATGGTCGCGCGCGACACCGCCGGTCTGGTCATCCCGCTCGGGATGCCGCTGCTCATCCTCGTGATGAACGGCCTCGCCCTCGACGTCGACCAGGTGATCCCCGGCACGGGCGGGCGCACCGTCCTCGACGTCTACGTGATCCCGCTGACCCTGACGATGGTCGTGGCGACCGTCGGCGTCATCAACATGCCGAGCTTCCTCGCGTACTACCGGCGCTCGGGCATCCTGCGTCGCCTCGGCGTCACGCCGGCCTCCCCCGCGCTGATGCTCGGCGCGCAGGCGCTCGTCGGCGTGGCGCAGATCGTGCTCGGGATCGCCCTGGCGCTCAGCGTCGCGCTCGTCTGGCTCGGCGCGTCCGTGCCGGCGGCGCCCTGGACGGCCGTCGGCATGCTGGCACTGGCCGTTGCGGCGATGTACGCCGTCGGGATGCTGGTCGCCGCGGTGGCCCCCACGCCCGGCTCCGCCGTCGCGCTCGGCCTCGGCGCGTTCTTCGGCCTCGCCGCGCTCGGCGGGATGTTCGGGCCGCGGCAGAATCTGCCCGACGCGCTCGCGACGCTGGGCGGCTGGCTACCCTTCGGGGCCGCCGTGGACGGCCTCAGCGCGGCGTGGGCCGGCGCTGCCGTGCCCGGGTCGGCACTCGTGGGCCTCGTCGCGAGCATCGTCGTGGCCGGGGGCGCCGCGGCGGTGTGGTTCCGCTGGGAGTGACGATCCGCCGGAAGTGACGATCACCAGGAACGGCTCAGAGGCCGACGGCGTCCAGCTTGGCGGTGAGCTCCGCGTCCGTGGGCTCGACGAAGAACTCGCCGTCGGGGAAGACCACCACCGGGATGCTCTTGCGGCCGCTGATCGCCTCGGCGTCGTCGGCCCGCGTCGGGTCGGCCACGAGGTCCACGTTCACGTACTCCACGCCGCGGGTGTCCAGCACACGCTTCGCGCGGCGGCAGTCTCCGCACCAGGTGGCGCCGTACATGGTGAGGGTCGCGGGGCGATTGAGGTCGGTCGGGGTGGTGTCGGTCATGGCGAGCACCATACCCCCAGGGGGTCAGTGCACGGAGAATCCGCCGTCGACGTGCAGGGCCTGGCCGGTCACGTAGGCGGACGCGTCGCTCGCGAGGAAGACGGCGGCCCCGGCGAAGTCGCCGGGCACTCCGTTGCGCCCCACCATCGTGCGGGCCGCGAGCGCCTCGACCCGCGCCGGGTCGGACTGCAGGCGCGCGTTGAGCGGCGTCAGCACGAAGCCCGGCACCAGCGTGTTCGCCGTGACCCCGTGGGACGACCACGCCTCCGCCTGCGAGCGCGCGAGCGACTCCAGCCCGCCCTTCGAGACCCCGTACGCACCGGACTGCACGAACGCCCGGTGCGCCTGCTGTGAGGACACCTGGATCAAGCGGCCGAAGCCGCGCTCCGCCATGCCGGGGCCGAACCGCTGCCCCAGCAGGAACGGCGCCTCGAGGTTCACCGCCATCGTCGCGTCCCAGGTGGCGTCGTCGATCTCGGCCATCGGCGGGCGCAGGTTGATGCCCGCGGAGCTGACCACCACGTCCGGCTCGCCGAAGACGGCGGCCGCCTCGGCGGCGGCGGCGCGCACCCCGTCGCGCGTGGCGAGGTCGCCGCTCACCCAGGCGGCGCGACAGCCCTCGGCCGCGAGCTCGTCCACGGTGTCCGCGAGCGCGGCCTCGCCCCGCGCCAGGACGACGACGCGTGCGCCGGCGCGGGCGAGCGCCCCGGCGATGGCGCGGCCGATGCCGGAGCTGCCGCCGGTGACGACGGCGACGCGGCCGTCCAGCGAGAACAGGGAGGAGAGGTAGGCGGCCGTCACGCGGGACACTCTGTCACCCCCGGCGGTGCGCCGTCCGACCGTCATCGCAGGCGACATCGATAGCCTCCGGCGATGACTGACGACGAGGTCCGGGTCGTGGTGCGCAAGTTCGACGGCAGCCTGCACTGGCACTACTCCATGACGCGGCTCGGCGAGGACGAGTTCGGGGTCTGGCTCGGCGCCCGGGTCGGGACGGCCTACGACAGGGGCGACAGACGCGGCGTCTTCACGGCCGAGGAGGCGCGGGTCATGCTCGTCCCCCGCGACGCGTGGTGGACCGCCGAGTTCCAGGCGGCGCCGGCGCACCTGGACGCCTACTGCGACGTCGCCACCCCGGCGACCTGGTCGCGCCCCGGCGACGGGCCTGACGAGGTGACCATGGTGGACCTGGACCTCGACGTGTGCAGGATCCGGGAGGACATGTCCGTCTTCGTCGACGACGAGGACGAGTTCGCGGACCACCGGGTGCGCTACGGCTACCCGGCCGACGTCATCGAGCACGCCGAGGCGGCGGCCGCGTGACGACCGCCCTGCGTGACGGCGTCGAGCCGTTCGGCAGCCACTACCGCTCCTGGCTCGACCGGGTGGCCGCGATCACCGCCTGAGGCGCGCGCCGGGCGACCTCGCGCGACGATGTGGCCATGGCACGCACGTCGTCGAGCCCGCCCCAGGCCGTCACGGTCGAGGGCCGACGCCTGCAGCTGACCAACCTGGAGAAGGTGTACTACCCGGCCACGGGCACCACGAAGGGCGAGGTGCTGCAGTACCTGGCGCAGGTGGCACCCGCGCTGCTGCGGCACGCGGCGCACCGGCCCGCGACGCGCAAGCGCTGGCCCGACGGCGTCGCGGGGCAGATGTTCTTCCAGAAGAACCTGGACGCCTCGACGCCGTCGTGGGTGCCCCGGCGCGCCATCCGGCACCGCACGTCGACCAACGACTACGTGCTCGTCAACGACCTCGCCACGCTCACGTGGCTGGGCCAGACCGCCACGCTGGAGATCCACGTGCCGCAGTGGCAGTTCGGGCGCACGGGCACGCCGCTCCCCCCGGACCGGCTGGTGCTCGACCTGGACCCCGGCCCCGGCGCGGGGCTGCCGGAGTGCGCCGAGGTGGCGCGGCTGGCCCGCGAGATCCTCGTCGGGATGGGCCTGGACCCCCTGCCCGTGACCAGCGGCTCCAAGGGGATCCACCTGTACGCGGCGCTCACGCCGAGCGCGGTCGGGCAGTCGTCGGAGCTCACGCCCGACGCCGTGTCCGCCGTCGCGAAGGAGCTCGCCCGGCACCTCGAGTCCGAGCACCCGGACCTCGTCGTCAGCGACATGAAGAAGGCGCTGCGCGCGGGCAAGGTACTGGTGGACTGGTCGCAGAACAACGGCGCCAAGACGACGATCGCGCCGTACTCGCTGCGCGGGCGCGACGAGCCCACGGTGGCCGCGCCCCGCACGTGGGGCGAGCTCGACGACCCCGGCCTGCGGCAGCTGACCTACGCCGAGGTGATCGAACGGCTGGAGCGCGACGGCGACCTCCTGGAGCCGCTCGTCGCCGGCCACCTGTCACAGCTCGAGCCGACGCCCGAGCGCCTGGCGACGTTCGAGCGCGCGCCTGCCGACCGCCTGGGCACGTACCGGTCCAAGCGCGACCCGGGCAAGACCCCGGAGCCGGGGGTTGAGCCTGTCGACACCGATCCGCTGGTTGAGCCTGTCGAAACCAACCCGCTGGTTGAGCCTGTCGAAACCAACCCGCTGGTTGAGCCTGTCGAAACCGAGGCTGTGATTTCGACGAGCTCAACCGACAAGGCGCCGACGTTCGTGATCCAGGAGCACCACGCGCGCCGGCTGCACTGGGACTTCCGGCTGGAGCACGAGGGCGTGCTCGTGAGCTGGGCACTGCCGAAGGGCGAGCCCACCGACCCCAAGCAGAACCACCTCGCCGTGCAGACGGAGGACCACCCGCTGGAGTACGGCTCGTTCGAGGGCACCATCCCGGCCGGCGAGTACGGCGGCGGCGAGGTGACCATCTGGGACGCGGGCACGTACGAGCTCGAGAAGTGGCGCGACGCCGAGGTGATCGTCACGCTGCACAGCGAGCGGCGGGGCTCGCGGCGGCTCGCGCTCATCCGCACCGGCGGCCGCGACGGCAACGAGAACTCCTGGCTGATCCACCGCACCAAGGACCAGCCGGGCGACGACGAGCCCCCTGCGAAGCGGGCCGAGCCGAGCGGGCGGACGAAGGCGCCGGAGCGGACCGGGCGTCGCGAGCCCAGTACGAGCGTCGAGGCGCCGCGCCCGATGCTCGCCACGACGGCGCCGCCCGCGGAGCTGGCCCGGCTGGACCCGGACGACTGGGCGTTCGAGTTGAAGTGGGACGGCTTCCGCGCCGTCGTCGAGGTGTTCCCGGCCGGCACGGATCGGGACGGCGACCGCCGGGTGCGGCTCACGTCGCGCTCGGGGCAGGACCTCACGCCCACGTTCCCGGAGCTGCAGGCGCTGGCGGACATGGTCGAGGCCGACGACCTGCCCGTGGTGCTCGACGGCGAGGTGGTCGCCCTCGACGCCGACGGGCGCCCGGAGTTCCGCCGGCTGCAGCAGCGCGCGAACCTCGTCAAGCCGCGGGACGTCGAGAAGGCGCGCCGCCGGGTGGCGGTCGACCTGGTGCTCTTCGACGCGCTGCGGGTGGCCGGCCGGTCCGTCGAGCAGGCCCCGTACACCGAGCGTCGGGCCACGCTCGAGCGGGTCGTGACGCCACGCCCCCCGGTGCACGTGCCCGACGCCCTGGACGGCGACCTCGACGAGGCGCTCGAGACGTCCCGCCTCATGCGGTTGGAGGGCGTGGTGGCCAAGCGGCGCGGGTCCACGTACCAGCCGGGCCGCCGGTCGCGCGACTGGCTGAAGGTCAAGCACGCCCGCACGCAGGAGGTCGTCGTGGTGGGCTGGCGGCCGCTGCACGCCGGCACCGGCCAGGAGGACGCGCGCGTGGCCGGGTCGCTCCTGCTGGCGGTACCGGACGCCGAGGGCGCGCTGCAGTACGTGGGCAAGGTCGGCACCGGGTTCAAGGAGTCGGAGCGACGCGAGGTGGTCCGGCGCCTACGGCCCGTCGCGGACCCGCCCTTGGACGGCGTGCCCCGGCCGGAGGCCGTGCACGCGCGGTGGGCCGCCCCGGAGCGGGTCGCCGAGGTCAGCTACGGCGACTGGACGGGCGAGCCCGGCGACCCGGAGTCACCGCCGCGGCTGCGGCACTCCGTGTGGCGGGGCTGGCGCGACGACAAGCGCCCCGAGGAGGTCCGGGTCGAGCCCTGAGACGTGCTCGTCCGACCGGTCCCGGGAAGTTCCGCGGCCCAGCCGGGGTTGCGTCCGTCATGCGAGCCATCACCTACAGCCAGTACGGCAGCGCCGACGTCCTCGAGCTGACCGACCAGCCCACCCCCAAGGTCGCCCCGGACTCGGTGCTGGTCCGCGTCCGGGCAGCGAGCGTCAACCCGGTGGACTGGAAGGTCCGCGACGGCTACCTGGACGCGATCCTCGACACCTTCTTCCCCGTCGTGCCCGGGTGGGACGTCGCGGGGGTCGTCGAGCGGGTGGGCCTGGACGCCACCGAGTTCGCCGTGGGCGACGAGGTCTACGGCTACGTGCGCAAAGACGTGGTGCAGGGCGGCACCTTCGCCGAGCTCGTCGCGGCACCCGTGCGCACCCTCGCACGCAAGCCCGCCTCGCTGACGTTCGAGGAGGCGGCCGCGGTGCCGCTCGCCGGCCTGACGGCGTACCAGACGATCCAGCGGTCCGGCGTCCGCGAGGGGCAGACGGTGCTGGTGCACGCCGCGGCCGGCGGGGTCGGCGCGTTCGCGGTGCAGATCGCCCGCGCGCTGGGGGCCCGGGTGCTCGGCACGGCCAGCGAGGGCAACCACGACTTCCTGCGCGGCCTGGGCGCCGAGCCGGTGACGTACGGCAACGGCCTCGCCGACCGCGTCCGCGCGCTCGCCCCGGGCGGCGTGGACGTCGCGCTGGACTACGTGGGCGGGGACGCCGTCCCGACCAGCGCCACCGTACTCGCCGACGGCGGCACCATCACGTCCGTCGTCGACGACGCGGCCCGGGACGACCACGGCGGGCACTACGTCTGGGTGCGCCCGTCCGCGGCCGACCTCGAGTCGCTCGGCGCGCTGATCGACGCCGGCAGGGTCTCCGTGGAGGTGGCGCAGGTGTTCGACCTCGCGGACGCCGCCGAGGCGCATCGCGCCAGCGAGGGCGGGCACGTGCGCGGCAAGATCGTCGTGCGGGTCTGAGGCCGCCGGTCGCTCTGCTCGCGAGACCCCGCGGTGGCACCCTGGGCGCATGACGCCTTTCGACGCCTCCGTGTACGCCGACCGTCGCCGCCGCGCCGCCGCCCAGGCCGCCGAGGCCGGGCTCGCGGGGATCCTCCTCACCCCCGGCCCGGACCTGCGCTACTTCCTCGGCTACACGCCCGCCGCCGAGCTCGAGCGGCTCACGATGCTCGTGCTTCCCGCCGACGGCGACGCCGTGGCCGTCGTCCCTCGCCTGGAGGCGCACGACCTCGAGGTCGGCGCGGTGGGCGGCATCGAGGCGGTCGCGTGGTCGGACGGCGAGGACGAGCACGCCGTCACGGGCCGGCTGCTGCGCCCGGACGGGCGGTACGCGATCAGCGACGCCGCGTGGGCGATGCACGTGCTGGGACTGCAGCGCACGCTGCCCGCGTCGTCATACGCGGCGGTCACGACGGTGCTGCCGATGCTGCGCGCGGCGAAGTCGCCCGCGGAGGTGGCGCGCCTCGCGGCGGCCGGCGCCGGCGCGGACGCCGTCTTTGCCGAGATCGTCACCCGCCGGTTCGCGGGCCGCGCCGAGCGCGAGGTCGCCGCGGACCTGGACGCCCTGCTCCGCGAGCGCGGGCACGAGCAGGTCGACTTCACGCTCGTGTGCGCGGGCGAGAACGGCGCCGACCCGCACCACGACGCCGGCGACCGCGTGATCCGCGAGGGCGACATGGTGGTGATGGACTTCGGCGGGCTCGCCGACGGCTACGGCTCCGACACCACCCGCACGGTGCACGTGGGACCCCCCACCGACCGCGAGCAGGAGGTGCACGACGTCGTCCGCACCGCCCAGCAGGCGGGCGTCGACGCCGTCCGCCCGGGCGCGACCTGCCAGGACGTGG
The DNA here is from genome assembly GCF_059445475.1 of Isoptericola sp. Y581. NCBI lineage: Bacteria > Bacillati > Actinomycetota > Actinomycetes > Micrococcales > Promicromonosporaceae > Isoptericola > Isoptericola sp. Y581. Next base: position 137,140 of record NZ_JCAIUK010000006.1, read on the forward strand.
ACCGCGCCTCCCGCGCCGTCATCGACGACGCCGGGTACGGCGAGTACTTCGTGCACCGCACCGGGCACGGCATCGGGCTGACGACGCACGAGCCGCCCTACATGGTGGAGGGCGAGCGGACGCCGATCGAGGCGGGGATGTGCTTCTCCGTCGAGCCGGGGATCTACCTGCCCGGGGACTTCGGCGTCCGCATCGAGGACATCGTCGTCGCGTTCCCGGCCGGGGTGCCGGGCCTGGACGACTCCCCCGATGCGGCCGTGCGGCTCAACACCTCGCCGCACGAGGTCGTGCTGGTGGAGTAGCTCGGCCAGACCCGCACCGGCGCGACCGCACCTGGCGGACACACCTGGCGGACACTGGGCACGTGCACCCACGCCGCCCGTCGCCGCGCCCCTCCGCGAGGCGCGCCGCCGCCGGGGCTGTTGCCCTGCTGCTAGCGCTGGCCGCGTGCACCACCTCCGGCCCGGCCACGCCGTCCGCCGGCCCGACGACACCGACGACGCCGACGTCCGCGTCGAGCGCCACCCCGTCGCCGCCCGCCGATGACGCGGCAAGCACGGCCGTGACGGCGGGCGACGTCGAGCTGCGGGTGACGGTGCCGGGCGCGACGCCCGGCGACCCCCGGGTGCAGGTCTCCCCCGATGCCGGCACCGTGACGGTGAGCATGGCGCCGGGAGCCGACCCGGCAGCCGCGGAGGCGCCCGAGATCGCCCTGACCTCGCGCGGCACGTTCGCGACGAACCCGGACGGCAGCGTCACGGTGCGCGACGGCGACACGGCCGTCGGCGGGCTCACCGCCCCCCGCGGCGCGCGGCTCGTCGCCGTCGACGACACGCACCTGGAGCTGCGCGCTTCCGGGACCGCGGGCGACGGCGCCGACAGCGACGAGACCGGCAGCGACGAGACCGGCAGCGACGAGACGGACACGGTCACGACCGTCCTCGGCACGCGGGCGGTGGACGGCACCGACTGGGGCGACCGCGAGGGCGGCCGTTCGCTGGCCGTCACCCCGACCGGCTGGGCGCGCACGGCCGGCCAGGCCGGGGTCGACCTCGCATGGTCCGAGATCACGTCCGCCGAGCCCGAGGCGGACGTCCCGACGATGCGCGACCAGCTCGAGTGCCATGCGATCGGGGCGCCGGACAAGGACACCTGGAACCTCGAACCGTGGCGCCCCGACGTCGGCCTGATCGCCACGATGGCGGCTCGTTGCAACCCCACCGGGTGACGCAACCCTTGACACATTCCCATATCGGTATATGTTGAGGGAGTGGCACGAGCAGCAACGACGACAGACGCGTTCAACGCGGTGGCCGAGCCCCGGCGCCGCGAGATCCTCGACGCCCTCGCCTCCCGCGAGCTCAGCGTCGGCGAGCTCGTCGACCTGCTCGGTATCGCCCAGCCGCTGGTCTCCAAGCACCTCAGGGTGCTGCGGAAGGTCGGGCTGGTCGAGGTGCGCGACGACGGTCGTCGGCGCCTCTACCGCACGGACGCACGGCCCCTGCAGGAGATCCACGCCTGGGCCGGCCGGTACGAGCGGCTGTGGGAGGAGCGGTTCGAGCTCATCGACGAGCTGCTCGACGAGGTGGACGAATCACGGAACACCTAGCGGGACCAGCAACCGGACACGAGCGAGGAGAAGAGCCATGACCAGCACGACATCGTCATCCCGGAGGGGCAGCGCGGTCCTGACGCTGCCGAACGACACCGACATCCAGATCACGCGCGAGTTCGCCGCCCCAACGGCCGCCGTGTGGCGGGTGTTCACCGAGGCCGACCTCATCGCCCGCTGGTGGGCTGGCCAGCACGGCACCGTCACCAGCGTCGAGATCGACCTGCGCCCGGGCGGCACGTACCGCTACGCGATGCAGGCGAACGAGGGCTTCGAGGTCGCCTTCCACGGCGAGTTCCAGGAGGTGGTGCCGACGGAGCGGCTCGTGCACACCGAGGTGTTCGAGGGCATGCCCGACGGCGAGTCGGCGGCCACGCTCAACACGTACACCTTCGCCGAGCGCGACGGTCGCACCACGCTCACGCTCGTCACCCGGGCGCCGAGCTCGGAGGTGCGGGACGCGATCGTGGAGTCCGGCATGGAGGGCGGCGTCCAGGAGGGCTTCGACATCGTCGACGAGATCGCCGCCGAGCTCACCGCCGGAGACTGACTCCCCGGAGCGCCGAACAGGCGGTTGACACCGTTTCGAGCGAAATATCAGCCCGAAACCGGTGTCAACCGCCTGTTCGGCATCCGGCGGGCGCGGGTCAGACGGCGGTGTATCCGCCGTCCACGAGCCAGTACGCGCCGGTGACGAAGGACGCGTCGTCGGACAGCAGGAACCGCACGACCGTCGCGACCTCCTCCGCGGTGCCGAGCCGGCCGAGCACGTGCTTGGCCTCGAGGGCCTGGCGCGCCTCGGGCGAGAGGCTGGACTCGACCAGCGGCGTCTTGATGTAGCCGGGGCCGACGGCGTTGATCCGCAACCCCTGCGCACCGTACTCGGCGGCGGCGTTCTTGGTGATGCCGACGACGCCGTGCTTCGCCGCGGTGTACGCGCCGCTGCCGATCGCCGCGACGGTGCCGTGGATCGAGGCCATGTTGACGATGGCGCTCTCGCCGCCGCCCTGTTCCAGCATCGCCGGGATCTGGGCGCGCATCCCGTACAGCACACCGTTGAGGTTGATGCCGATGACGCGGTCCCAGTCGTCCAGGTCGGTCTCGCCGGCGGGCGCCGGCTTGCCACCGATCCCGGCGTTGTTGACGGCGTAGTTCAGGCCGCCGAACGTCTGGCGCGCGAACTCCACGGCCTTGGCCGAGTCCTCCTTGACCGCGGTGTTCTGCTCGAACGCCGCCGCCTCGCCGCCGGACGCCTTGATCTCGTCCGCCACACGCTGCGCGGCGTCGAGCCGGATATCCGTCACCACGACCTTGGCGCCGTGGGCCGCAAGCTCCTTGCTGATCGCCTCGCCGATGCCCGAACCGCCGCCCGTCACGAGCGCCACCTTGCCGTCGAACGTCATGCCCGACCCTCCTTCGCAACCACGCCCGAGGGGCGGGGACGCGGATCACGCGAGACGACGCCCTGACGGGACGAACGACCGCCCTGCGGCCCTGGTGAGGGTCGGGGCGCTGACTCTTCGACCGTAACCCCGGACGACTCGCGAGTGCGTGATCGTGACCAAAACCACTCAGGCGGTCGGGATCTTGGGCTCCTCGCCGAGGACGCGCAGCACCTCGGCCTCCTCGGCCGCCGTCAGGCCCGTCACGACGGCGTCGGGCGTCGCCGCCAGCCAGGCGAGAGTGTCGCGCGCCGTGTCCGCGACGGGTCGCGGCGAGAGGCCCGCCGCGAGCGCCGGCGAGGCGTCGTGCGCCGGCATGCCGTCGTACTCCGGGCGGGGCAGCCACAGCGGCAGCGACCGCTCCCCCGACCACGGGCGCACGTCGGCCGCGTCGAGCGCCTCGCTGTCCGTCCAGCGCCACCGGGGCTCGACGCCGCACCCGCGGGCCACCTCGGACAACAGCTCCCCGACCGTCGTCACCGGGCCGACGCCGTCGAACACGCCCTCCGTGCGGCGCTCGGCCAGGTCGACGATCCAGGCGGCGAGGTCACGCACGTCGATCACCTGTGTCGGGTCGGCCGGGTCGCCGGGGGCGAGCACCTCCGTCGCCTTGTCGTCCGTCGCCGCGTCGTCGAGCACCCGGCGCATCCGCGCGGGCCAGTAGGCGAACCGCCCGCTCGTGTCGCCGGGCCCCACGATCAGGCCGGGCCGCACCACCGCCGCGCTCGCGACGCCCTCGAGCACGAGGTTCTCGCACGCGACCTTCATCGCCCCGTACGCCTCCGAGCCGGAGGCCGGGTCCACGTCGGCCGCCTCGGGCTCGCGCAGGCGCCCCGCCCCCGGGCCGGCCGGGTCCGCGTCGTCGGCGTACACGTTGACCGTGGAGACGAACACCCAGTGCGCGGCGGGCAGTGCCGCCACCGCCTTGCGCACGTGCGACGGAGTGCGCGACACGTCCACCACCGCGTCGAACCCGTCGGCGGCGAGCGCCGCCGGGAACGCGTCGTCGCGGTCGGCGACCACGTGGCGCACACCCTCGGGCACGTCTCCCGAACGCCCGCGACTGACGGCCACCACCTCGTGGCCGCGCGCCGCGGCGTCCGCCGCGACCGCCCTCGACAGGAACACGGACCCACCCAGCACCAGCAGCTTCATGCCCCCACCCTGGCGCACCTCGACACCCCGCGGCACGGGTTCTGCCCGCGGCAGAAGGGCGGTAGCCGCGCTCCGCGCTAGTGTCCGGAGCCATGACCCGCGACCTGCCCGCCACCGCACCCGTGCGGGCGGCGCTCGACGTGCTGGAGCGCTTCTCCCCGCCGGCGCTCGTCCACCACGCCGTGCGCGCGACGCTGCTGGCCGCCGACCGGCCGGAGGGGCACCTGCTGGCCCGGTCGACGGGCGCGGACGTCAGCGGGCGCGGCGCCGACCAGTGGCGCGCCGGCCTGCGGGCCGACCACGAGGCCCGCTGGCCGCGTCTCGACGTCCGCGAGCTCGTCGGAGGGTGCCTGCGGGACCAGGCCGCGCGCAAGCCGGGGAGCGTCGTGGCGGCCTACGTGGCCTCGGGGGGCGCGGACGCGGTCCGCTGACCCCCACCGGCCTCGCCCAGCGTCGGCGCGCAGCGCGCGTCGTCCTGCTAGCGTCGGTGCCGGTCGCCCGGGCCCGCCTTGGTCCGGGCCGCGATGTACTTCCGCCCGGTGTCGTGGCGGCGGTGAGGGCGCGTGTCCCGTTCCTCCCGCAGCTCTGGACGCCCTCGGCGGGCCCGAGCCGCACCTTCAGCACCAGGCGCCGGCGGCTCACCTGGCCCCGCCCCGCCGGGCGGCGACGAGGACACCCGCCATGCCTCGCACCTCCGGCTACCTCTCCGTGCTGCGCACCCCCGGCGCCGCCGCCTTCTTCCTCGCCGCGACCGTCGGCCGCATCGGGATCGCCGACCGGGCTCAGCCTGGTCTGGCTGCTCCACGACACCACCGGCTCGTTCGCCACCGCCGGCCTCGCCACCGCCGGGTTCGCCGTGGCCGAGGCCGTGGTCGGCCCCTTCCTCGCCCGGCTCGTCGACCGGTTCGGCCAGACCCGCGTGCTCCCGTTCGCCCTCGCTGCCCACGGCGCGGCGGTCGCCGCTGTGCTCGCCTCCTCCAGCCCGGTCGCCGCGATCGTCGCGGCCACGTGCGCCGGCGCGGTCGTCCCCCAGCTCGGCGCCCTGTCGTCCGCGCGCTGGGCGCACCTGCTGCGCGGCGAGCGGGCCGACGAGCTGCCGACCGCGTTCTCGCTGGAGTCCGTCGCCAACGCCACGGCCTTCCTCGTCGGCCCGGTGCTGGCCGCGTCGCTCGGCGCCACCGGCCACGCCCCGTTGGCCAGCGCCACGGCTACGGCATTGATCCTCGGCGGCGGCGCAGCGCTCGCCGCGCAGCGTCGCACCGCCCCTCCTGCCCGGCGCCGGCACGACGAACCGCCCGCGCGCGGGCGCGGCCTGCTGCAGCCGGCCGTCGCCCTGCTCGTGCTGCTCAACCTGGCCATCGGGCTCTACTTCGGCACCATGGGCGTCTCCGTGAGCGCCTTCGCCGTCGGCCACGGCGTGCCCGGCGCGGCGGCGCCGATCATCGCCGCGTCGAGCTTCACCGGCCTGCTGGCCGGCTGGCTCTACGGGCTACGCCGGCACGACGCGCCGGCGCACCGCCAGCTCGTCGTCGCCACGGCCGCCCTGACCGGCGCGGCCCTGCAGCTCCCCGTCGCGCCGTCCGCTGCCTGGCTCGGCCTGGCGGCCGCCGCCTCGGGGGCGGCCGTGCCCCCGACGCTCGTCCTGCTGGCCGTCCTCACGGAGCGGGCCGTCCGCCCGGGCCTCCTCACCCAGGCCTTCACGTGTAACAACTCCGCCAGCGCCGCGGGGTCGGTCCTGGGGGCGTCGCTCGCCGGCCGCGCCGCCGACGCGTGGGGGCCCGGCGCCGCGCTCGCCCAGGCCCCCGCGGCAGGGCTCCTCCTCGTCGCCCTGGCGCTGGCCCTCAGCCTCACGACCCGGCGGTCGGTACCGTGACCGCCCTGGCGAGCACCCGGTCCAGGACGTCGGCGAGGAACCGCGCCGGGTCCGGGACCGGCGTCGTCACCCGCATCGCGACGATCGCGTCCGGTCGCACGAGCGCGGCACCGCCGTCGGGCAGCCACGGCGCGGAGAGCTGGTGCGCCGGGATGCCGACGTCCGCCGCGGCAGCGAGCCACCGGTCGCCCGCGGCGCCCACCAGCAGGGTCCATCGGGACGCGACCAGGTCGAGCGTGGAGGCCCCGTCGACCCAGGCGTGGGGCACCCGCGAACCCGGCGACCCGTCCAGCGCTGCCGCCAGGTCCACCGTGGACGGGAGCTCCGGCCGCGGGTCCACCACGGCGGCCGAGTCGTACCGCTGGCCGAGGTGCACCACCGGCGCCGCCCACACCCCCGCCGCCGCCCTCGCGGCGTCGACCTCGGGCCCTCGACCCCAGTGCAGCCGGGGGTCGGCGTACCGGAGCGCGGCCTGCGCGACCGTCGCCGCGGCGACCGGCTCGCGCTCCTGCGCGTAGGTGTCGAGCAGGCCGCCGCCCGCCTCGCCGCGGTGGACGGCGGCCAGCTTCCACGCCAGGTTGTGGGCGTCGGCGACGCCGGTGTTGAGGCCGAACGCGCCCAGGGGCGACACGGTGTGCGCGGCGTCGCCGACGAGGAACACGCGGCCGACGGCGAAGCGGTCGGCCAGGGAGCTCCGCGGCCGCCACGGGAGCACGCTGCGCACCTCGACGTCGAGGTCGGGGTCGCCGACCGCCGCGCGCACGACGGCGGCGCAGCGCTCGGGCGTGAAATCCTCGGGGCGCTCGCCGCCGTCGACGTCGCAGTCGACGTGGAAGACCCAGTTCGTCTCGCCGTCCACGGTCACCAGCAGGCCTGGCGCCTCCGGCGTGGTGATCGTGCAGGTGGCGAAGGACAGCCCCCGCAGGTAGCGGCGGAGGTCGGCGCGGAACAGGATGTTGATCTTCGACGTGCCCAGGTCGCCCGGCCCCGAGGTGCCCACGCCGAGCGTGGTCCGCACGGCGCTGCGCGCGCCGTCCGCGGCCACCACGCGCGCGCAGCGCAGCGAATAGCGGCCGTCGGGCCCCTCCAGCTCGACGTCGACCCCGTCGGCGTCCTGCGCGATGCCGACCACGCGGGTCGACCAGCGCAGGTCGGCCCCGCGGCGCGCCAGGTCGGCCGCCACCACGGCGTCGAGGCGGTCCTGCGCGCAGACCCCGCGCAGCCGGAACGGCGTCGTGTCCAGCTCGTCGGCGGAGGACAGCGCCGCCATGGGCACGGTCGCGACGTCGCCCGCACCGATCTCGGCGACGGTCCGCGCCACCGCCTTGCCCGCGTTCCCCCGGAGGTCGACCGCGACGGCGTCCACGGCGGAGTCCAGCCCCAGCTCGCGGAGGATTTCAACGGTGCGCGGCCCGATGCCGGTGGCCCGCGGATGGATCGACGGCCCGGGACGGCGTTCGGCGAGCACCGCGAGGACGCCGTGGTGCGAGAGCAGCGCCGACGCGAGCAGCCCGACGCTACCCCCTCCGACCACGAGCACCGGCACTTCTGGATACGCCGTATCTGTCATGGCTACAACGTAGCCAGAAGGTACGATGCCGGTCAACGAGGAAAGGCACCGCCCGATGACCGACCCTGATTCCTCCCCCGTTCACGCGTCCGTGTGGACCAGGCCGCGCCCCGCACCGCGCCGACGCGCGCCGGGGGTGGAGCAGTACGTGGCCGCCGCGCTGGCCGTCGCCGACGCGGAGGGCATGGCCGCCGTGTCGATGCGCCGGGTCGCGGGCGACCTCGGTTCCGGGACGGCCACCCTCTACCGCTACATCACCAACCGCGACGAGCTGGTGGACCTGATGGTCGACGCGGCGCACGGCGAGGACCCGCTCCCCGAACCCACGCAGGACTGGCGCGCCGACCTGGCCGCGTTCGCGCACGCCACGCGCGCGACCCTGCTGCGGCACCCGTGGTTGGCAGGCGAGCTGACGGGCAGGCCCTCGCTGGGCCCGAGCTCGTTGCGGCGCACCGAGTCCGCGCTCGCGGCTGCCGTCGCGCTCACGCCCGACATCACCCTGGCCTCGCAGGCGCTCGTCGCCGTGCACGCGTTCGTGCTGGGATCGGTGGCCACCCAGCAAGCCGGCCGCCGCGCCGAGCAGCGCACCGGCCTGACCGAGGAGCAGTGGAAGCGCAGCGTCGGCCCCTACCTCACCGAGGTCCTCGCGGCGGGCGAGCACCCGATGCTCGCCCGCCGCGTCCACGAGGCCGAGGAGCTCGACCCCGACGCCGAGTTCGCGTTCGGGCTGGACTGCGTGCTCGACGGTCTCGCGACCCGGTTCGGTCGCTGACCGGTCAGCACGCTGGCCGACTCGCGCCGTCCGGGTGGACGACCGGCGTTACCAGTCCTCGGCCTGGGCCGGCGCGAGATGCCGGGCGAAGAAGCGGACGGTGGAGTCGATCTCGAACGATGGCATCTCGCCGTGCCCGCCGGGGTTGGCGTGCAGCGTCTTCTCCGCCGAGCCCAGGGCGTCGAACAGAGCCAGCCCCTGCTCCCGCGGCACCCGCTCGTCGTCCCACTGCAGCAGGAACTCGACCGGCACGCTGATCCGGCCGACGTCCTGCGCGGACACCAGCGCCCCGCCGAGCCCTAGCACCGCCGCCCGCACCCGCGGCTCGGCGGCGACGAACGGGACGCCGAGGCCGCAACCCAGCGACACGCCCCAGTAGCCGACCGGGCCCCGCCCCACCTGCTCGAGCCGCTGCACGGCGTCGAGCACGGCCCGCCACTCCGGGACGGTGCGGCGCGCGACGCGCGCCTGGAACGCGGCGACCAGGGGTGCGAGGTCCTCCCCGGCGTCGACGCTCTCCCGGTTCCGGGTCGCGATGCGATCGAGCTCGGCGTCCTTCGGCCGGTCGCCGTGGCCTGGCACGTCGACCGCCACGACGGCGAAGCCGCACTCGGACACGAAGCGCCGGGCGCGGGCGACGACGCCCGGAGCCCGCTTGTGCTGCCCGCCGCCGTGCCCCATGAGGATCACGGGCCGGGGGCCGACGCCGACCTCCGGCGACCACAGCACGCCGGGGATGTCGTCGAGGAGGAAGAGCTGTTCACGGACGCCGTCCGACGACGTCTCACTGCGGAAGCGCATGGCGCCACCTGCCTTTCGGGATGCTCTGCGGGCGCTCCCTAGGCGATGCGCGGGAGGGAGCCCCGACCTGTCAACGCACGGATCGGACTCACCTCCCTCGTTGTCACACTTACCATCGGCGCGCACTCCGTCGTCGCCGGTGCGCAGCGCCGAAAGTACCACCCGGTGCGGGCCGGCGCTGGTAGTTTTCCGAACCGTGCCCGACTCCCCCGCCGCCCGCATCCGCTTCCGCCCCGCCACGCGCGCCGACCTGCAGCGCGTGGTCGAGCTCATCGCCGACGACGCCGTGGCTGCGGCGCGCACCGGCAGCTACGGGCCGGCGCACGAGGCCGGGTTCGACGCGATCGAGTCGAGCCCGAACGACGAGCTGGTGGTCGCAGAGCTCGACGGCGAGGTCGTCGGCGTGATGCAGCTGACGTTCGTGCCCGGCATCTCCCGCAACGGCGCCACCCGCCTGCTGGTCGAGGCGGTGCGAGTCGACGCCCGCCTGCGCGGGCAGGGGCTGGGCCGCGCCCTGATGGAGCACGCGCACACCCGTGGCCGCGAGCGCGGCTGCGTGCTGGCGCAGCTCACCTCGGACAAGCAGCGCCCCGACGCGCACCGCTTCTACCGGTCGCTCGGGTACGCGCAGTCGCACGAGGGGTTCAAGCTGCCCCTGTGACGCCCGGCCGTCGCACGTCCCGGATCCCGACCATGCTCACCAGGCCACCGAGCACGAGCAGGCCGGCCGTGACGAGCAACGCTCGGTGGAACGACGCGACGTCGAGGACCCCGCCGAGGATCACCCCCGCGAACGCGACCGTCAGCAGGCCCGCCACGCGCGAGACGGCGTTGTTCACCGCCGACGCGATCCCCGCGTCGGTGGGCGGGGCCGCCCCGAGGATCGCGGACGTGAGCGGCGCCACCGTGATGGACAGCCCGAGCCCGAACACCAGCATGCCCGGCAGCACCTGCGTGAGGTAGGTCGCGTCCGCGTCCATTGTGAGGAGCAGCAGGTAGCCGGCCCCGGCGACGATCGGGCCGACGGTCATGAACCAACGCGCCCCGTGGCGGGCGGCGAGGGTGCCGAACCTCGTGGACAGCGCGAGCATGGCGACGGTCGAGGGCAGCTGCGCCACCCCGGCGGCCGTGGCCGAGTACCCCGCGACCTGCTGCAGGAACAACCCCAGCACGAACCCGCCCAGCGAGAGCGCACCGTAGACGGCGAACGTCGCGACGTTGCCCCACGCGAAGTTGCGCGCGGCGAACAGGCGGGGCGGCATCATCGGGTCGCGTGCGCGCCGCTCGTACACCACGAACCCGACGAGCAGCACGGCGCCGACGACGACGGCCGCCCAGGTCCGCTCGATCAGCCCGAAGACGGCCACCGCCAGCCCGGTCGCGGCGAGCACCGCCCCCGGCACGTCGAGCCGGCGCCCGGTCGTGTCCCGCACCTCGGGCACGGTGCGCAGCAGCACGATCGTGACGACGACGACCGGCAGGTTGATCCAGAACACCCAGCGCCACGACAGCAGGTCCACGAGCCCGCCGCCGACGAACGGGCCGACGATCATCGCCGTGCCCGTCCACGCCGTCCATCGTCCGATGGCCCGCCCCTGCGACTCGCCGTCGAACGTCGAGATGATGAGCGCCAGCGAGCTGGGCACCAGCAGGGCGCCGGCCACGCCCTGCAGCAACCGGGCCCCCACCAGCACGGGTCCCGTCGGCGCGAGGGCGCACAGCACCGACGCCGCGGCGAAGCCAAGCAGCCCGGCCACCAGCACCCGGCGCCGCCCGTACAGGTCCGACAGCGAGCCCGCGAGCAGGATGAGCGAGCCGAGCGTGACCAGGTAGCCGTCCACCACCCACTGCTGCAGGCTGAGCCGCGCCTCGCCGGTGCCGCCGAGCTCGTCCCCGATGGCGGGCAGCGCGACGTTCACCACGGTGCCGTCGAGGAACGACACGAACGAGGCGAGGATCGCGACGACGAGCACGCGCCGCTGCAGCGAGGTCACGGCCACGCGGACCACGCTACGGTGCAAATCGCGGTGACGCCCTGGCCGGGCCGCGCTAGCGTCGCCGTCGTGACCCTCGAGATCCGCCGCAGCACGTTCGCCGACGTCCCCGCCGCCCGCCGCCTCGGCGCCGAGGCGTTCGGCGTCCCCACCCGCCCGGCGCCGGCGCCTGATCCCGACGCCTGGCCCGCGCCGAACAGCCGGCCGTGGGTGGTGACGGACGACGGCGAGCTCGTCGCCGAGCTGGGGGTGCGGTCCTTCACCTCGTGGTTCCACGCCGCGCGAGTCCCGACCGCCGGCCTGGCGGGCGTCACGATCGCGGCGGAGCGACGCGGGGAGGGCCTCCTGCGTCCGCTCGTCGCCGCGGCCCTGGCGGAGGCCCGCGCGCAGGGCGACCTGATCTCGACGCTCTACCCGACGTCGGCGGGGGTCTACCGCAGCCTCGGGTACGAGGTGGTCGGTTCGTTCGACGACGTCCACGTCCCGATGTCGGCGCTCGCCACGGTGCGCACACCGGCGGACGGCGTGCGGGCCCGGCGCGCGACGGCGACCGACGTGCCCGCGATCGCCCGCGTGTACGAGACCTGGGCCCGTGCGCAGAACGGGTCCCTGTCCCGCGCCGAGCCGCCGTTCGCCATGGAGCCGGGCGACATGGTCGGGCCCGACGCCGACTACACGGGCGTGAGCCTCGCCGTCGCCGGCGCGGGGCCGGGTGAGCAGGTGCTCGGCTTCGCGAGCTGGTCCCGCGGGTCCGGGTACGACCGGACGAACACCATCGAGGTGGACGACCTCGTCGCCCTCGACCCCGACGCGGCCCGCGCCCTGTGGCGGGTGCTCGGCTCGTTCGCGTCCGTCGCCGGCGGCGTGCAGCTCGCGACGTCGGGCTCCTGGTCCGGCGCCGACGTGTCACGGCTCGTGCTGCCCGACCACGCCGCCACCACGAGCAGCCGCCCGTACATGCTGCGCCTGCTCGACGTGGCCGGCGCGCTCGGGGCGGCGCGGCTCGCGCCGGTCAGCGCCCGCGTGCCCTTCGCCGTGGCCGACCCCCGCACCCCGGACCTCGAGGGGGCCTGGACCCTGGACGTCGCGGACGGGCGCGCGCGCGTCGTGCCCGACGCCGACGCCAGCACCGGCGACCGGCCCACCTTCACCTCGGCCGGGCTGGCGCAGTCCTACGCGGGCGCGCAGTCGACGGCGAACCTGCGGCTCGCGGGCGGGCTCACCGGGCCCGCCGGGCACGACGCCGTGTGGGACGCCCTGTGGGGCGGGCGCCAGGTGCACGTGCGCGACTACTTCTGACCCGTTCCGACCGCGCCGCGGGTCCGTCTCAGGCTGGCCCTAGCCAACGTACCTAGAGGTAGGTATGTTGGATGTCATGAGCACATCGACCGACGCGCGTGAGCGGCTCGTCGCCGCCGCGCAGGAGATGTTCGCCGCACAGGGGGTGGGCCCCACCAGCCCGCGCCAGGTGCTGCAGTCCAGCGGGGTGGGGCAGGGCAGCCTCTACCACCATTTCCCCACCAAGCACGACCTCGCCGTCGCCGCCGTGGGCGCCACCGTCGAGGAGGCTCTCACCGCGGCGCGACGCGACCTGGAGGGCGACGGGACCACCGACATCGGCGATGCGCTCCATCGCGTCATCGCCTACGTCGAGCGGCCCCGCGACGCCCTCGCCGGGTGCAAGGTCGGCCGCCTCACCAGCGACCAGGCGGTCATGGACGACGACGGGCTGCGCGACGTCGTCACCGCCTACTTCGTCCGGCTGCTCGACACCGTCGCGGCCACCCTCCGCGAGGCCGGGCTGCCCGACGACGACGCCCGCGACCGCGCGCACGCCGCCGTCGCCGTCGTGCAGGGCGGGTACGTGCTCGCCCGCGCCACCGGCGACCCGGAGGCCATGCGCGCCGCCGTCCGCGGGTTCGTCACGATCCTGGCGGACACGGGACGACACGACACGACACCGCACGACACCGCACGACAGGAGACCGCATGACCTTCCGTGAGCGCCTGCGCGCGCTGCCCACCTTCCCGCCCGGCCTGCCGCCGTTCGGCGTCGACCTCGACGACCTCGCCACCGCGCCCGCCACGCCGCAGGAGATGTTCGCGCGCTGGTTCGACGACGCCCTCGACGCCGGGATCGGCGCCCCGCACGCCGCCACCCTGTCCACGGCGGACGCCGAGGGCCGCGTGCACGCCCGCACCCTCGTGATCAAGGACGTCACCGGCGAGGGCTGGTGGTTCGCCGGGCACGGGTCCAGCCCCAAGGGCCGCGACCTTGCGGCGAACCCGCACGCGTCGCTCACCACCTTCTGGCGGGAGCTCGGGCGCCAGGTGCGCATCACGGGCCGCGCCACGTCGGCAGGTCCGGAGGCGGGCGGCGCGGACTTCCGGGCACGTCCGGACGGGTCGCGCGCCGCCGGTCTGGTGGGCCACCAGAGCGAGCCGCTCGGCTCGCGCCAGGAGTACTGGTCGACGTTCGCCGACCGGCTTGCCGAGGCACAGGCAGACCCCGAGCTCACGGCGCCCACCTGGACCTCCTGGGTACTCGCGCCCGCCTCGGTCGAGTTCTGGCAGGCGAGCGACGACGCGGGGCAGTCCCGCCTGCGCTACGCGAGCACCCCGAACCCCGAGAACGACATCGCCCCCGCCTGGACCAAGGAGCTGCTGTGGCCGTGAACCGCCCCGACGTCGGGATCGACGCCGCCCTCGCACACGCGCTGTCCGACGCCGACGCCGCGCTCGGCGCGCTGATCGCCGTCGCGGAGACGCTCCCCGATGACGGCGGCGCGCAGCCGTCTGCGCTGGAGGGCTGGACCCGCGGGCACGTGCTCTCGCACGTCGCGAACGTCGCCTCCGCGCTCGCCCGCCAGGCGGAGTTCGCCGCCCGCGGCGAGAAGGTCGCTCCCTACGACGGCGGCAGGGCCGGGCGCGACGCCGGCATCGAGGCGGGGGCGAGGCGTTCGATGCCCGAGCACGTCGCCGCACTCTCCGCGGCACGCGCCCGCGCCGCCGCCGCCTGGCCGGAGCCGGGCGACGGGCTCTGGTCGGCGCCGGTCGCGTACCGCGACGGCACCCTCGCCGACGCGCTGCTCGCCTGGTGGCGCGAGGCGCGCATCCACGCCGTGGACGCGACGGCAGGCCTGGGGTCGTCGGCCCTGGGATACGACACGTGGGACGACGCGTTCTGCGCGCACCTACGCGACTTCCTGTCGATCCGGCTGCCGGAGGGCGCCGGCGCGCGCGTCGAGCTCGTCGGCGACATGCGCGACGTCGCCGCCTGGCTCGCCGGACGCGAGGCGGGCGGGCCGGTCTCGGCCGCTCGCGAGGGCGCCGCGGTGCCGCTGCCGGAGCTCGGGCCGTGGCCGTCGTCGACCGCCCCGACGCCCTGACCTGGCCCGTCATCCGAGGCTGATGTGACCTACATCACTGCAGGTCACAGGCCTGTGTGAGGTTGCTCTCACTGTTTGTGACAGTTTTCACGCACGACGTATGGTGGGCCGGTGACTTCGCGTGCTACGACCCGTCTCCCGGCCCAGGTGACCCCGCAAGGGGACGACGTCGACGTCGTCCTCATCGGCGGCGGGATCATGAGTGCCACTCTCGGCACGCTGCTCCAGAAGCTCGAGCCGACGTGGTCGATCCGGATCTACGAGCGGCTCGACGAGGTGGCCCAGGAGTCCTCCAACCCCTGGAACAACGCCGGCACCGGGCACGCCGCCCTCTGCGAGCTGAACTACACGCCGGAGCGCAAGGACGGCTCGATCGACATCACCAAGGCGGTGGCGATCAACGAGCAGTTCGAGATCTCTCGTGAGCTGTGGCAGCACCTGCTCGCCACCGGCCGCCTCAAGGACGACTCGTTCCTCAGCCGCACGCCGCACATGACGTTCGTGCGGGGCGAGAAGAACGTCGACTACCTGCGCCGGCGCCACGAGGCCCTCCGCGTGCACCCGCTGTTCCGCGACCTGGAGTACAGCACCGACCGCGCCACCGTCGGCCGCTGGGCGCCGCTGCTCACCGCGGACCGCGACGCCGACGAGCCGATCGCCGCCACCCGGTCGACCTCGGGCACCGACGTCGACTTCGGCAACCTGACCCGCCAGCTCGTCGACGCCCTCGTCGCGAACGGCGCGGAGCTCACGCTGCAGCACGAGGTGAAGACCCTCAAGCGCACCAAGGACGGCCGCTGGCGCCTGCGCGTCAAGGACCGCTCCTGGAACGCCGTCGACCGCACCAGCACCGTCACCGCCAAGTTCGTGTTCGTCGGCGCGGGCGGCGGCGCGCTGCCGCTGCTGCAGTCCGCGGGTATCCCGGAGATCAAGGGCTTCGGCGGCTTCCCCATCTCGGGCGAATTCCTGCGCACCTCCGACCCGGAGCTCGTGGCGCAGCACCAGGCCAAGGTCTACGGCAAAGCCGACGTCGGCGCGCCGCCGATGTCGGTGCCGCACCTCGACACCCGCGTGGTCGACGGCAAGACCTACCTCATGTTCGGCCCGTACGCCGGCTTCAGCCCCAAGTACCTCAAGCAGGGCAAGTACCTGGGCCTGATCACCTCGCTGCGGGCGCACAACCTCACGTCGATGCTCGGCGCGGGGCTGAAGAACCTCGACCTCACCCAGTACCTGGTGGGCCAGCTCGCGGCGTCCCCGGAGACCAAGTTCCAGGCCCTGCAGGCGTTCATGCCGGCCGCACGCCCCAAGGACTGGGAGAAGCTCACCGCCGGGCAGCGCGTGCAGGTCATCAAGCGCGACGCCGGCGGCAAGGGCGTGCTGCAGTTCGGCACCGAGATCGTCACGGGCGCCGAGGGCTCGATCGCAGGCCTGCTGGGCGCCTCCCCCGGCGCATCGACCGCCGCGTCCGCCATGGTCGACCTGCTCGAGAAGTGCTTCCCGTTCCGGTTCACCAAGTGGCGTTCCGAGCTCGCGTCCGTGATGCCGAGCATCGACGACGTCCCCGGCGACGCCAGCACGATCGACGCCACGCCCGTCCCGGACGCGACGCCGTACCTGCACGCCGACGGCGTGCTCGACGCCGCGGTGTACGAGTCGCAGGCGGACTCGCGGCTCTGACGATCAGCGCGAGCTCACGGGTCTGACGGTCACAGCGACTGGATGATCTTCTCCACCTGTTCCTTGGCGTCCCCGAAGAGCATCTGGGTGTTCTCCCGGAAGAACAGCGGGTTCTGCACGCCCGCGTAGCCGGTGGCGAGCGAGCGCTTGAAGACCACCACGTCGCGCGCCTTCCACGCTTCGATGACCGGCATCCCCGCGATGGGCGACGACGGCGCGTCCTGGGCGGCCGGGTTCACCGTGTCGTTCGCGCCGACGACGAGCACCACGTCGGTGCCCGGCAGGTCCGGGTTGATCTCGTCCATGCCGAGCACCACGTCGTACGGCACCCGCGCCTCCGCGAGCAGCACGTTCATGTGGCCCGGCAGCCGCCCCGCCACGGGGTGCACGCCGAACCGCACCGTCACCCCGCGCGCCTGCAGCCGTTGGGCCAGGTCCGCGACCGGGTGCTGCGCTTTCGCCACCGCCATCCCGTAGCCGGGTACGACGACGACTGACCGGGCGGCCGTGAGCAGGCCGGCCACCGCGTCCGGCGTCGTCTCGCGCACCTCGCCCCCGGCGTCGGCGCCCGGAGCGGTGCCGGAGCCTGTGCCGGTACCGGCACCCGTGCCGAAGCCGCCGAGCACCACCGACCAGAACGACCGGTTCATCGCCCGGCACATGAGGTAGCTGAGGATGGCGCCGGACGCACCCACGAGGGCGCCGGTGACGATGAGCAAGTCGTTGCCGAGCGTGAACCCGGCGGCGGCCGCCGCCCAGCCGGAGTACGAGTTGAGCATCGAGACGACGACCGGCATGTCGCCCCCGCCGATCGCCGCGACCAGGTGCCAGCCCAGCGCGAGCGCGACCAGCGTCATGAGCAGCAGCGGCACGAGGGCGGCCCCCACCCCCGGCCCGGCCGAGAGGAACCAGGCGAGCAGGCCGCCGCACGCGACGAGCGCCACCAGGTTGAGCAGGTGGCGCGCGGGCAGCGTCAGCGGCGCCGACGGCAGCCGCCCGGACAGCTTGCCGAAGGCGACCACGGAGCCGGTGAAGGTCACCGCACCGATCAGCACCCCGAGGAACACCTCGACGCGGTGCACGGTGTCCACGCCGGCGCCCGCGGCACCCACCGCCGGCTCAGCGAGGAACGACCCGAACCCGACCAGCACGGCCGCCAGCCCCACGAACGAGTGCAGCAGCGCGATGAGCTCGGGCATCTGCGTCATCTCGACGCGCCGCGCCCGCCACGACCCCACGGCCGCGCCGACCACGAACACCAGCAGGATCAGCCCGGCGGTCACCTGCCACGGGCGCTCCGAGCGCTCGAGCGCCAGCGCGACCGTGGCGGCGAGCGCCAGACCCATGCCGAGCATGCCGAGCACGGTGCCGCGGCGCGCCGACTCCTGGGCGGACAGCCCCGCGAGGGACAGGATGAACAGCACGCCGGCGACGAGGTAGACGGCCTGGGCGATCGCCGTCACCGTCATGACGCACCCCCGCCCCGCACGTCGGCCGCCGGTGCCGCACCGGGATCCGCGTCCTCGCGACGGAACATGCCGAGCATCCGCCGCGTGACGAGGAACCCGCCGAAGACGTTGACGCTCGCCAGCGCCGCGGCGACGACGGCGAGCGTCGTGACGACCGGCGAGGAGTCGCCGATCTGCAGCAGCGCGCCGACCATGATGATGCCGCTGATCGCGTTGGTCTGGGCCATGAGCGGCGTGTGCAGCGCGTGCGTCACGTTCGAGATGACGTAGAAGCCGACGACGACCGCGAGCGCGAACACCGTGTAGTGCCCGACGGCGTCGGGCGGCGACGCTGCGACCACCAGCCCCACGAGCACCGCGGCCAGGGCGGCGAGCACGGTCCGGCGGCGGTGGCGCAGCCCCGCGGGGGCAGCCGGGGCCGGCTCGGCCTCCGGTGGTTCGGGGGCGGGCGCCGCCGAGACCTGCACGGGCGGCGGGGGCCACAGCACCTGCCCGCCCGTGGCCACGGTCATGCCGCGCACCACCGGGTCGTCGAGGTCCACCTCGACCCGGCCGTCCGCGCCGGGCGTGAGCAGAGTGAGGAGGTTGACGACCACCGTGCCGAGCAGCCGCGAGCTGTGCTGCGGCAGGCGGGCGGGCAGGTCCGTGTACCCGAGCACCACGACGCCGCGGTCGGTCACCACCCGCCGGCCGGGCTCCGTGCCCTCGCAGTTGCCCCCGCCGGAGGCCGCGAGGTCGACCACGACCGAGCCGGGCCGCATCGCGTTGAGCATGGCCCAGGTGATCGTGGTGGGCGCGGTGCCGCGCACGAGGGCGGTCGTGACGACGACGTCGGCCGCCGCGGTCTGCTCGGCGTACGCGCGCAGCGCCGCCGCCTCCTGGTCCGCACTCTGGGCGCTGGCGTAGCCGTCGGCACTGACCTGCTGCGTCGCGTCGGCCGCGCGCACGACGCGCGCCCCCAGCGATTCGATCTGCTCGGCCGCCTCGGGCCGCACGTCGAAGGCGTAGACCTCGGCGCCGAGGCTGACGGCCGTGCCGATCGCCGCGAGGCCGGCGACGCCCGCGCCGATGACGAAGACCCGCGCGGGCGGCGTGGTGCCCGCCGCCGTCACCTGGCCGGCGAACATGCCGCCGAACTCCTCCGCGGCCTCGATCACGGCGCGGTAGCCCGCCACGTTCGACAGCGCCGAGAGCACGTCCAGCGCCTGCGCGCGGGAGATCCTCGGCACCGCGTCGAGCGCGAGGGCGGTGACGCCCCGGGCGGCGAGCGCGCCGAGCAGTTCCGGGCTCGTCGCGGGGGCGAGCTGCGAGACCAGCGTCGCGCCGGGGCGCAGCAGGTCGAGCTCGGCGGCGTCGGGCGCCTGCAGCGTCACGACGACGTCGGCCGCCCACACGTCGGCGCGGTCGGCCACGCGGGCCCCCGCCGCCACGTACTCGTGGGCGGGCAGACGGGCGCCGTCGCCGACGCCGGGCTCCACGACGACGTCGTGGCCGAGGTCCACGAGCCGGCGCGCGGCGTCGGGGGTGACGGCGACGAGTCGCGGGTCCGCGCCCGCCGCGCGGGGGACGCCGAGACGCATGGCGCCCTCCCTCAGCGCGCGGTGTCGGACGGGGTGTCGGCCGCGCCACCACCCGCGCCACGCAGCGCGCCCCACGCCGTCCAACGGTCGACGTCGACCACCGCCGTGACGCGGGCCATCTCGCGCGCCGCGTACGGGTTGCCGGTGTAGTGGCGCGCGATGCGGTCGGTGTCCGCGAGGTCGACGTCGTCGCGCCAGGCGGTGACGCGACCGAGCAGCGTCACGTGCGTGTACCAGTCGTCGTCCAGCACGGTGAGGCTCACGTGCGGGTTTGCTCGCAGGTGCTCCACCCGCTTGCGCGTGGCATCGAGGTTGACCAGCACCTGTCCGCCGCCCTCGCCGTCCTCCTCGAGCAGGTACCAGGTGGCCGCCGTCACCGGGCTGCCGTCCGGACGGACGACGCCGATCACGGCGGGCTGGGGGCGGCGCAGCAGGTCGAGCACGGGGGCCGGGAACGGTGGACGGGGCATCTTCGACTCCTCAGAGACAGGCACGCGAGAGACAGGCGCGCGACGGGGCACAGGACCAGGCGGCTCCACGCTGACGGTACGCCCTGGACGTGCGCGAATGCGCGTGGCCGGGCCGTGTCGTCCCCGGGCCAGGGTGACCGGCAAGCGCTTCCCGCTCGGGTTGCGGCGTGGCCGACGGATCGAGGACCCGAGACATGCCCGGTAGCACGTGCACCGTCCACATCGCCGGCGACTCACCGCCGCGCCCAAGGGGCGGGCCGCCGCGCCCGAGACGGGCTGGGGCATGGCCCTGCCCTGGTACCTCGTCGACTCGGTCGCCGTGGCGAACCGCGCCCGCAACGGGCGCAGCGCCAAGAGCTTCGTCGTGCAGGGCAGGCTCGACGCCCTGGCCCGCGACCTGAGGCCGGACGACGTGCTCCTCGTGCAGTTCGGCCACAACGACGCGAAGGCGGCGGACCCCGAGCGATACACCGAGCCGTGGACCTCCTACACCGAGCACCTGGCGCGCTACCTCGAGGCCGCGCGCGCCGCCGGGGCGCGCCCGGTGCTAGCGACGTCGGTGGAACGCCGCGGGTTCGACGACGCCGGCCGGGCCGTGCCCGCCCATGGCGAGTACCCCGCCGCGATGCGTGCGCTCGCCGCGCGCGAGGACGTGCCCCTGGTGGACGTGCAGCGCGACTCGCTCGCGCTGTGGCAGGAGCTCGGACCGGAGCGCACCCTGCACCACTTCTTTCCACGCCGACGACGGGCGCCGGGACAACACCCACTTCAACCCGCCCGGGGCGGGCGCCGTCGCGCGGATCGTCGCGACCGGGCTCGTCACCACCGGCGTCCTCGCCGGCGACGAGGTGCGCCGCCTGGACGAGGACGTGCCCGACGCATGGTTCCGGTGGCTCGTCGGCGAGCCCGCCTGACGGCGGGACCCGCGCGGCCCGACCCCGGTCGGGTGCCCGGCAGTACGGCTCAGCCGCCGATCCGCACGATCGTCTTCCCGGGGACCCGACGCGGGGCGGCGAACGCCGCCGGCGCCTCCTGCAGCGGGACGACCGCACCGACCACCGTCCGGAGGCGCCCCTCCCGCACGCGGCCGACGAGCCCGGCAAGCTGCGCCCGGTCGGGCTCGACGACGAAGAAGACGGCGCGCCCGTCGGCGGGTCGTGCCTCCGGCGGCCCGGTGATGGTCACCAGGGTGCCGCCCATGCGCACCAGCGGGACGGAGCGGACCCCGACGTCCCCGCCGATGACGTCGAAGACGAGGTCGACCTCCCCGACGTCCGCGAGGTCCTCGTGCTCCAGGTCCAGGTAGTCGTGGGCGCCGAGGTCGAGCGCGAGGTCCCGGTCGCGGGCGCGCCCCGTGCCGATGACGTGCGCGCCGACGTCGCAGGCGAGCTGCGTCACGACCGAGCCCACGCCCCCGGCGGCCCCGTGTACCAGCACGCTCTGGCCCGCTTGCAGGCGCCCGTGCACGAACAGGCCCTGCCAGGCGGTGAGGCCGGAGACCGGCAGGCTCGCCGCCACGGTGTGGTCGACGTCCACCGGCAGCGGGGCCAGGTTGCGCGCCTCGACCGCGACGAGCTCGGCGAGGGTGCCGTCACGGGTCCAGTCGGCCAGGCCGAACACGCGCTGGCCCACCGTGAGGCCGGTGGTCCCGTAGCCGAGCCCGGCGACCACGCCGGACAGCTCGTGCCCGGGGATGCTCGGGGTGCGGTCCCGCCCCGCCCGGTCGGTCCAGGTCCCGGGCCACTCGAGCTCGCCGGGCGTGAACCCGGACGCGTGCACCCGGACGATCACGTCGTTCTCCGTCGCGTGGGGCGTCGGGCGCTCGGCGAGCGCCATGCCGGCCACACCGGCTTCCTGGTCGTCGACGACGATGGCCTGCATGGTTCTCCTCCGGTCGATCGGCCCTCATGAGCCTGACGAGAGCCTGACGACACAGCCGGGCGCGATGTCAGGCCGGCCGGGGAGGCGGGTTCCAGCGGGACAGCTTGCCCGGGTTCCACTGGACCCACACCGAGGCGACCCGTCCCGCGACGACGGCGACGTTCACCACGCCCGTGACGCGCCCGTCGCGCACGAACGCCAGCGCCGCCCCGTCCGGCGTGGTCCGCGGCTCCAGGTGCGCGTCGGCCTGCCTGGCCAGCACCCCGAGCAGGAACCGCGACACCTTCGACGGCCCGTGGACCGGGTTGAGGGCCGCGCGCACGACGCCGCCGCCGTCGGATCGCAGTTCGACCGACGGGTCGAGCAACGCCGTCAGGGCGGTCAGGTCGCCGCCACGGGCCGCGCGCGCGAACGCCGCGACCACGCGGTCGTGCTCCCCCGCGTCGACGCCGCCCGCCCGGCCGGCCCGCACATGGGCCCGCGCCGAGCTGGCCAGCTGTCGGGCCGCCGCCGGCGTGCGCCCCAGCACGTCGGCCACGTCGGCGAACGAGTACCCGAAGACGTCGTGCAGCACGAACGCGACGCGCTCGGCCGGCGTCATCGCCTCCAGCACCACCAGGAGCGCGGTGCTCACCGACTCGTCCAGGACGGCCCGCTCCGCCGGGTCCGCCGCGTCGTCCGGCGCCCACAGGTCGCCGGGCACCGGCTCCGGGAGCCACGGCCCCACGTATCGTTCGCGGCGTGCCCGCGCGCTTCCCAGCACGTCCAGGCACACCCGGCTCGTGACCCGGGTCAACCAACCCGCCGGGTTCGCGATCGCCGACCGCTCCGTCCCGTCGAGCCGGTACCAGCGGACGAACGCCTCCTGGGCCGCATCCTCGGCCTCGGCCATCGTCCCGAGCATCCGGTACGCCAGCCCGACCAACCGGTGCCGCTCGCCCACGAGGACCGCGTCGTCCCGGACGCCCTCACCTGTCACGATCCGCTCCTCCACCGCCCGTCCTCCGCCGCCTGTCGTCCGCCGCCACGACTGTGCTCGCGCCGCGACGCGACGACACTATGCCCGGCGGGCGCGCCCGGCACCTGCCGTCGTCGCGTCGTCACGAGGCTTCCGACCCGCCCGGTGAACCGCTAGGTTGGAACGCGCTGGAACCGGTTCCAGCCCCCAGATTCCTCAGGAGGCCTCGTGGTCACGCTCCGCGACGTCGCGCGCGAGGCGGGTGTGTCGCTCGCCACCGCGTCGCGCGCCCTCAGCGACGCGCCGCACGTCTCGCCCGCCAACCGGGAGCAGGTGGCGCGCGCGGCCGAGGCGCTCGACTACCGCCCGCACCCCGCGGCACGCGCCCTGACCACGGGGAGCACGGGCACGGTGGGCCTCGTGGTGCCGGACCTGGCCAACCCGTTCTTCGCCGCCGTCGCCAAGGGCGTGCAGGCCCGCGCCCGCGAGACCGGCCGCGAGGTGCTCGTCGCCGACACGGACGAGGACGTCGCCGTCGAGCGCGACGTCGTCACCCGGCTCGGCGACCGCGTGGACGGCCTCGTGCTCTGCTCGCCGCGGATGCCGGCCGCCGCGCTCGGCGAGCTCCTCTGCGACCGGGTCGCCGGCGGCCGGGTCGCACTGGTCAACCGCGAGACGCCCGGCGCGGCGTCGGTCTCCTTCGACATCCCCGACGGCGTGCGGCAGGCCGTGGGCCACCTGCGCGCCCTCGGCCACCGCACCGTCGCCTACGCGGGCGGTCCGCGCACGTCCTGGTCGGACGGCGAGCGCCGCGGCGCCCTCGCCGCCCTCGCCGACATTGGCGGGGACCATGCCGACGGCTCCGGCGACGTGCTCGACCTCGGCAGCTTCCGCCCCACCCACGGCGGCGGCGTCCAGGCCGCCGACCTCGCGCTGGCCGCCGGGGCCACCGCGGTGCTGTGCTTCAACGACCTCGTCGCCCTCGGCGTCCTCGCCCGCCTGCACGCCCGCGGCGTGGCCATCCCGCAGGACGTCTCGGTCGTCGGCTTCGACGACGTCGCCGCGGCGTCGCTGGTGACCCCGGCGCTCACCACCGTCGCGGTCCCCCTCGCCCGCGCCGGGCGCGAGGCCGTCGACCTGCTCGCCGCACCCGTGCCGGACGCCGGCACGGGTGCCGTGCACCGCCGGCTCCCTGTCGAGCTCGTGGTCCGCGCGTCGACGGCCCCCGCACCCCTGAGCCCCCCTGCCCTGCCCGAACGCACCGATCCCGAGGTCGTGATCCGATGAGCACCGCCACGCACCACCCGCTGTTGCCGCTGGCCGCCACCGGCGGACCGTCCGAGACCCCGCCGGACGGCGTCGTCGACCTCGCCGACGTGGCGCTGCTGCTGCGCCCCGCCGACGACGTGGCCGTGGCGACGCGCCAGGTGCCCGCCGGGACCACCGTGCGGCTCGCGGACGGCGCCGAGGTCACGACGGCCTCCACCCTGCCGCGGGGCCACAAGCTCGCCGTCCGGCCGGTGGCGGAAGGCCTCGAGGTGCGCAAGTACGGGCAGTCGATCGGGCGGGCCAAGCGCGACATCACCCCGGGAGAGCACGTGCACGCGCACAACCTCGGGATGGACGACACCGCCCGCGAGTACGAGTTCGGCACGGCCCGCACCACGCTCCCGGCGCCGGCCAGGCGCCGCACGTTCCAGGGCTACCGCCGGTCGGACGGGCGCTGGGGCACCCGCAACTACGTCGGGATCCTCACCTCGGTGAACTGCTCGGCGTCCACGGCGCGGATGATCGCGGACCAGTTCCGCGGCCCGGTGCTCGACGCGTACCCCCACGTGGACGGCGTCGTCGCGCTCACGCACGACACCGGCTGCGGGCTCGTGCCCACGTCCGAAGGCGCGCAGGTCACGCTCCGCACGCTGCGCGGGTACGCGTCGCACGCCAACATGGCGGGCCTGCTCGTGGTCGGCCTCGGCTGCGAGATGCTGCCCGCGGCCTCCGTGCTCGACGGGCTGACGCTGCGCGACGAACTGCCGGTACGCACCCTCACCATCCAGGACACGGGCGGCATCCGCGCCACCGTGCGCGCCGGCGCCGCCGCGATCACGGAGATGCTTCCCGGCATCGACGCGCTGCGCCGCGAAGAGGCACCCGCCTCCGAGCTCGTGCTGGGGCTCAACTGCGGCGGCTCCGACGGGTTCTCGGGCATCACCGCCAACCCGGCGCTGGGTCACGCGTCCGACCTGCTCGTGGCGCAGGGTGGCACGTCGATCCTCGCCGAGACACCGGAGGTGTTCGGCGCCGAGCACCTGCTGCTGCGCCGCGCCGTCTCGCGCGAGGTGGGCCAGCGCCTCCTCGACCGGCTCGACTGGTGGCAGGGCTACGCGGCGGCCGGCGGCGGCACGCTCGACAACAACCCGTCGCCCGGCAACAAGGCCGGCGGCCTCACGACCATCCTCGAGAAGTCGCTCGGCGCCGTCGCCAAGGCGGGCACCGCCGACCTCGTCGCCGTGCACGAGTACGCCGAGCCCGTCACCGAGCGCGGCATGACCTTCATGGACACGCCCGGCTACGACCCGGTCTCCGTGACCGGCATCGTCGCGGGCGGCGCCAACGTCGTCGTCTTCACGACCGGCCGGGGCTCGGTGCTGGGCTGCAAGCCGTCGCCGTCGATCAAGGTCGCGACCAACTCCGACACCTACCGCCGCATGCGCGAGGACATGGACCTCGACGCCGGCCGGATCGTGGAGACCGGCCTGTCCGTCGAGGCGGTCGGCGACGAGCTCTTCGAGAAGATCCTCGCCGTCGCCTCCGGCGAGCAGACCGTCTCGGAGGAGCTCGACCTCGGGGCCGACGAGTTCATCCCGTGGCAGCTCGGCGCCGTCACCTGAGCGTTCGTCCGACCACTCGTCCGATCACTCGTAGAGGACCTCGGCGATCTCCGGGTCGTCCATGGTGTCCTTGTCGTACCAGAAGAAGCCCGAGTCGATCACGGGCTCGACCTCCTCGCCGTCGATCGCCGCGACCGCGGCCTTCACGGTCTGGTAGCCGATCCCGACGGGGTTCTGGGTGATGGCGCCCGCCATCGTGCCGTCCTTGATGGCGTCGAGCTGCGCCTTGCCGGAGTCGAAGCCGATCACCGTGAGGTCGCCCGCCTTGCCGAGCTCCTGCACCGCCTTCACGACGCCGGTGGCCGCGCCCTCGTTGGTGCCGTAGATGCCCACCAGGTCGGGGTTGGCCTGCAGGATCGACTTCGCGGCGTCGGCCGACTTGAGCTGGTCGCCGCCGGCGTACTGGACGTCCACGATCTCGATGCCGGGCGCCTCGGACTCGATGTAGTCCACGAACCCACTGACCCGCTGCTGGCCGGTCTGCGAGGTCTGGTCGTGCCCCAGCACGGCGATCTTCCCCTCCCCGCCGGTGAGCTCCACCATGTGCGTGGCGGCCTCCGCCGCGGCGGCGACGTTGTCGGTCGAGACGGTCGTGAGCGGCACGTCGGAGTCCACGCCCGAGTCGAACGCGACCACCGGGATGCCCCGCGTCTGCGCGTCCGTCATGAGCGGGATCGAGGCCTCGGAGTCGAGGGCCGCGAAGCCCAGGGCGTCCGGGCTCTTGTCGAGCGCCGTCTGCAGCATCGACAGCTGCTTGTCCACCTCGGTCTCCGTCTCGGGGCCCTCGAACGTGACCTCGACGTCGAGCTCGGTCGCGGCGTCGTCGGCGCCCTTCTTGACCGCCTGCCAGAACTGGTGCTGGAAGCCCTTGGAGACCAGCGCGACGTACGGCCTGTCGCCGCCCTCGCCGCCTCCCCCGCCGCCGTCGTCGGAGCTGCAGGCCCCGAGCGCGAGCAGGAGGCCGGCGGCGGCCGTGGCGGCGACGTACTTCGGTGCAGACTTCCGTGCCGACTTCGGGAACTTCGGTCGGGTGAACATCAGGATGGCGCTCCTTCGTGACGAGCGGTCAGGCGTCCTTGCCCCGCCGCAGGATGTCGGTGTACACGGCCAGCAGGATCACGATGCCCACCGCGACCTTCTGCCACTCCTGCGGGATCGACATGATCCGCAGGCCGTTGGTGAGCGTGCTCATGATGAGGGCGCCGATCACGGTGCCGAGGATGGTGCCCCGCCCGCCCCGCAGGGAGGTGCCGCCGATGACCACGGCGGCGATCGCCTCCAGCTCGTAGCCGAGGCCCAGCCCGGGCTGCGCGGAGTTGAGGCGGGACGCCATGACCACGCCCGCGAGGCCGGTGAACACGCCCGCGAGCGTGTAGACCGCCACCTTCCAGCGCCGCACGGGGATGCCGGAGATCGCGGTCGCCTCCTCGTTCGAGCCGATCGACAGGGCGTAGCGCCCGATGAGCGACTTGCTCAGCAGCACCCCGGCCACGACGGCCGCGACGAAGAAGAGGAGCACGGCGTTGGGCAGGCCCGGGATCAGCTCGCCGAGCGCGATCTGGGAGAAACCCGCCACGTCCGAGAAGTAGATCGGCTTGGTGCCCGAGATGATCAGCGACAGGCCCTGCGCGACCATCATCATCGCGAGGGTCGCGATGAACGGCGGGATCTTGAGGAACGACACGTTGAGCCCGTTGACCAGGCCCAGCAGCGCACCGGTCGCAATGCCGCCGAGCACCCCGACCGCGAGCGGCAGCCCCAGGTGGGTGAGGAAGACGCCCGTCATCACGGCGCACAGCGTCATGCCGGTGCCCACCGACAGATCGATGCCGCCGGTCACGATGACGAACGTGGCGCCCAGGGCCATGATCCCGGTGACGGCGGTGGCGAGCAGGATGCCCTTGATATTGGGCCACGCGAGGAAGTACGGGCTCGCGAACGAGAAGAACGCGAAGATCACCACCAGCCCGCCGAAGGCGAGAAGCTGCTGGACCTGCTGGCGGTAGCGGGGGCCGATCCCGCTGCGGCGGCCTTCTGGCAGCACGGCGGCGTCGGGCGCGGCGGTCGGGGAAGTCATCGAGCGTCTCCCGTCGAAGCGAGGGTGTGGTCGGCGTCGAACCGCGTCGCGAGCTCCATGATCTGGTGCGGGGTGGCGTCCGCGTTGGCCAGCACGCCGGTGACGCGGCCGGAGCACATGACCACGATCCGCTCGGCCATGCGCAGCACCTCCGGCAGCTCGGAGGAGATCATGACGATGGACTTGCCCTGCGCCGCGAGACCCCGCAGCAGCGCGTAGATCTCCTCCTTGGCGCCGACGTCGATGCCGCGGGTGGGCTCGTCCACGACGAGCACGTCGCAGTCCCGGGCGAGCCACTTGGCCAGCACGATCTTCTGCTGGTTGCCGCCCGACAGGTTCTTGGCCCGCTGCCGCAGCGAGGGCGTCTTGATGCCGAGGCGGCCCACCATCATCGCGGCGGTGCGCCGCACCGCCCCGTCGCGCACGAAGCCCGCGCGCGTCTCGCGCCGCAGGGAGGAGAGCATGACGTTCCACCCGACGTCCTGGTCGAGCAGCAGCCCGTAGCGCTTGCGGTCCTCCGACAGGTAGCCGATGCCGTGCCGGACGGCGTCGGCGGGGTTGCGGATCGTCACCGGGTGCCCGCGCACCTCGACCGTGCCCGTGCTGGGGTCGGCGCCGACGACGGCCCGCGCGACCTCGGTGCGGCCGGCGCCCATGAGCCCCGCGAACCCGAGGATCTCGCCCTCGTGCAGCTCGAAGGACACGTCGCGCAACAGCTTCTTGGTGCTCAGCCCCTCGACACGCAGCACCACGGGGCGGTCCGGCGGGGCGGGCTCGGGGCGGACGTCGGTCGTGATCTCGCGGCCGACCATGCGGGCGATGACGTCGCGCGTGCTGGTGGCGGGCGTGTCGAGCGTGTCGATGTACCGGCCGTCGCGCAGCACCGTGATCCGGTCGGAGATCTCCTTGATCTCCTCCATGCGGTGCGAGATGTACACGACCCCGGTACGCGGCGAGACGAAGTCGCGCACCAGGCGGAACAGGGCCTGCACCTCGGCGTCGTTGAGGGCCGCGGTGGGCTCGTCCATGATCAGCACCCGCGTGTCGAAGGAGAGCGCCTTGGCGATCTCCACCATCTGCTGCTCGGCCACGCTCAGCCCGGACACGCGCCGGCGCGGGTCGAGCGGGATGCCGAGCCGCGTCAGCAGCTCGCCCGCCCGCCGCACCAGGGCGCCGTCGTCGATGAAGCCGACGCGGCGCGGCTCCCGGCCGGCGAAGACGTTCTGCGCCACCGACAGGTCGGGCATGAGGTGGAACTCCTGGTGGATCGTGCTGATCCCCAGCTCGTTCGCGGCCCGCGGCCCGCGCGGCGCGTACGGCTCCCCCTCGATCTCGAGGGTGCCGGCGTCCGGCGCCTCGAGGCCCGACAGGATCTTCATGAGAGTGGACTTGCCGGCGCCGTTCTCGCCCACCAGCGCCAGCACCTCCCCGTGCCGCAGCTCAAGGTGCACGTCCTCGAGCGCCCGCACGCCCGGGAAGGTCTTGCTGACCCCGGTGGCGCGCAGCAGGGCTGCGTCGGTGTCCCCGGGACGGGTCGGTGTCGCGCTCACGCGGAAGCCCCTTTGCCTCACGATGTGACCGAACCATTTCTAGCAGAGATCCGATGAATCTCAAGGAGTCCCCCAGAAGTCACCGAGGCGTCACTTGAACCCCGCGTTCTTGATGGACTCGACGATCTGCCGCTGGAACCTGGAACCAGCCCGAGCTGTTCACGCCCCAGGCCACGTACGTGCCCACGTAGTGCTGCCCGTGCACCTGTGCGGGGAGACCTCGCTCAGCCGCTGACGGCGGTGGGCGTCCGCCCGCGGTCAGCGCGCGGCGGGCATCCGCTCCCGCAGGACGGCGACGCCCTCGCCCCACAGCTCGTCGCAGAAAGCGGCCCTGCCGGCCATCGCCATCGTCAGGTCGAGGGTGGTGCCGCGGACCACCGGCCCCGTGCCGTGCGCGAACGGCCCGTCGATCGCCTCCAGCCGCAGGCCGGCGACGGCGCTCCGGCTGCTGACGGTGAAGTCCCGCCGCGCGAAGAAGCTCGCGACCTGGGTCGCGGCCGGGACGGAGGGCGTCGTCGCGATCCCGAGCGGCGTCCGGACGTCCTGACCGTGGACGACGACCTCGCCGAGCCAGGCCGCCGTGTCCCCGCTGGGCGCGACCCGGCTGTCCACGACCGCGCGGAAGCGCCGCAGGGTGCCCGCCGCGTCGGCGCCGCGGTGCTCCGCCATCCGGCGCGCGTTGTGCAGGTCCGCGTCGAACCGGGCGCCCACGATGCTGCGCAACCACGCCCACCGCCCGACGCTCGCCCCCGCGGTCAGGTGGGCGACGACATCCTCGACGTCCCACCCCGCGCAGAGCGACGGCGTCCGCCAGGCGTCGCCGTCCAGGGCGGCCAGGTCGTCGGCCAGGGCGGCACGCTCGGCGCGGACCATCGCCCAGATCGCGTCCTGCTCCGTCCTCGTCGTCACGGTCGGAAGCCAAACACGGCGCACCGACAGGCGCCGTTAGGCTCGTCGGTGCCCGCGACACCGTCGAGCTGCAGGAGGTCTGCGTGTCAGGTTCTTGGAAGAGCGGGGCGCGCGTGGCGTTCCTGGACGTGGACGGCACGTACGCCGACCACGGGAGGGTCCCGCCCGCGCACGCCGAGGCGGTCCGCGCCGCGCGCCGGGCCGGGCACCGGGTGCTGCTGTGCACCGGCCGCCCGGAGTCGATGCTGCCCGCCTCCCTGCTGGAGGCCGGGTTCGACGGCATCGTGGCCACGGCCGGCGCATTCGTGCGCATCGACGGCGAGGTCGCGTCCGACCTCCGGTTCCCCGACGACCTGGCCACCCGGGTGCGGCACGTGCTCGACGCGCACGACGTCGCGTACCTGCTCGAGACGCCGGACGCCGTGTACGGGCCGGTCGGCCTCGACGCGCGGCTGGCGCGCCGCGGCGACGCCGCCCCCCACGAGATCCTCGACGTGCTGCGGATGCCGGGCGACCTGTCCGGCGTCCGCTACGCGAAGATCAGCTACTTCGACTCGCCCGTGCCGATCGCGGCGCTGCGCGCGGAGCTCGGGCCGGAGGTCGGCATCCTGCCCTCCTCGTACGCCGACACCGGCGACAACGCCGGCGAGATCCACCTCGCCGGGGTGCACAAGGCGGTCGGGATGGCCGTCGTCGTCGACCGCCTGGGGATCACGCCGGCCGACGTCGTGGGAGTGGGCGACGGGTACAACGACGTCGAGATGCTCGAGTACGCGGGCACCGCGGTCGCGATCGAGGGCGCGCCAAGCGCCCTCCTCGACGCCGCGGACCTCGTCGTCCCCGGGCCCGCCGAGGGCGGCGTCGCGCAGGCGTTCGCGCGGCTGGGCATGCTCGAGGGCGTCGCCTGACGCTCGCAAGGTCGCGAACCGGCCGCGCACCCACGGCACCGTTCGCGCGGACGCTTGGGTACGGTGAGGTCGGCCGGTCGCACCGACGCGGCCCGCGCCGCACGACGGATGGAGCCCCGATGGTCGACCTGGACGCACTCACCGCCACCCACCTCGAGCACGCTCGCGCCGCCGAGAACGGCCGCAGCGCGGAGATCGTGGTGCACGACGGGCCGCTGCGCCAGACCGTCCTCGCCCTGGTCGAGAGGGTCGAGCTCGGCGAGCACAACTCCCCGCCCGCCGCGTCGATCCTCGTGCTGCACGGCCGCCTGCGCGTGACCGCCCTCGACGGGAACGAGGAGGTGGGCGCCGGGCAGCTGCGCGTGCTGACCCACGAGCGCCACGCCGTCCTCGCGCTCGAGGACACCGTCTTCCTGCTCACCACCGTCACGAGCATCCCCAAGCCCTGAGCCGCCCGGCACGAACCTGGAGGGGCCCGCCCCCGACGTGGCCTCGTCAGGCTCGGCGCGGGCCGACCCACACCTGCTGGGCGTTGACGAACTCCTTGATTCCGTGCGGGCCGAGCTCCCGGCCGTAGCCGGAGCGCTTGACCCCGCCGCTGGGCAGGCGCGGGTCTGTCTTCACGATGCCGTTCACCGACACCTGGCCCGCCTCGATCCGGCGGGCCAGCCGCTCGCCCCGCTCCGCCGTCGTCCAGACGCTCGCGGCAAGGCCGTAGTCGGTGTCGTTGGCCATCGCGACGGCCTCGTCGGCGTCCGCCGCCCGCATCACCGCCATCACCGGGCCGAAGGTCTCCTCGCAGGCCGCGGTCATCTCGTCGGTGACGTCCGCGAGCAGCGTGGGCGGGTAGAAGTACCCCGGCCCGTCCGGGATCTCGCCGCCGAGCAGCAGCCGGGCGCCGGCTCCCACGGTCTCCGTGACCTGCCGGTGCAGGTTCTCCCGCAGGTCGGCCCGCGCGATCGGGCCGACGTCGGTGGCCGGGTCGTTCGGGTCGCCCATCTTGAGCACCGCGAGCCGCTGCCGGAGCCGCTCCACCAAGGCGTCGTAGACGGGGGCCTCGACGATGATGCGCTTGGCCGCGATGCAGGACTGCCCGGCGTTGATGATGCGCGACAGCGCGATCGTGTCGGCGGCCGCGTCGAGGTCGGCGTCGGCCAGGACCACGCAGGGGTCGGACCCCCCGAGCTCGAGCACCGCGGGCTTGATCATCCCCGCCGCGACGGCCGCGACGGCGCCGCCCCCGCGCGACGACCCGGTGAACGACACCGCCTGCACCCGCCGGTCCCGGATCACGTCCGCCACGGCGGACGTCTCCAGCGGCAGGTTCCCGAACACGCCCTCGGGTGCGCCCGCCTCCTCGAGCACCCGCGCGAAGACGTCCGCGATCGCCGCCGCGCACCCGGGCACGTGCGGGTCGTGCTTCAGCACGCAGGTGTTGCCCGCCATCAGCGCGGGGGCGGCGAAGCGCAGGGCGAGCCAGAACGGCGCGTTCCAGGGCAGGATGCCGAGCACCGTGCCGAGCGGCAGGTGCTGCACGTAGCTGCGGGTGGCGTCGGACGCGATGATCTCGTCGGCCAGGTACGCGGCGGCGTGGTCGGCGTAGTGCTCCGCGCACCAGGCCGCCTTCTCGACCTCGCCGAGCGCCTCCTTGATCGGCTTGCCCATCTCCAGCGTCATCAGCGGGGCGAGGTCGTCGACGTGCGCGCGCAGGTGCGCGGCGACGGCGTGCAGCACCTCCGCCCTGCCCTCGATCCCCCGGTCCACCCAGGCGGCGCGGGCCTCCTCGGCTGCGGTCAGGACGGCGTCCACCTCGGCGTGGCTCGCGGCGGGAACCTCGCGCACCACCTCGCCGGTGCTCGGATCGGTCACGGTCAGCACGTGCCACCTCCTCGTTCGTCAGCGTCGACCTGTTCGTCAGCGTCGACTGTTCGTCATCTTCGACGGATCGATCGGTCCTCGGGTCAGGCGACCTCGGGGCGGATGGGCGTGGGCTCCTGCTCCTCGTCCGACAGCGCGACCGCCGCCGCGTGCTCCGGCTTGGCGGTGAAGTCCTTGTCCAGCGTGAAGAACGACTCGCACCCGGCGGCGGTGACGTGGATCGTGTCGGAGATGCCGACCGTCTTGTCGCCGTCGACGCCCCACATCCACGGGATGATGTGGAACGTCATGCCCTCGCGCAGGATCGAGGGGTTCCCCTGGTTGAGGCTCGTGATGTAGCCCTCGTCCCAGCTCGGCGGGAAGGCGATCCCGATGGAGTAGCCGGAGCGGGTGATGAGCTGTGCCTGCACCCCGTTGTCCGAGATGATGTTCCGCACGATGTTGTCCGCGTCCGAGACGGTCAGCCCGGGGCGGATGGCGGCCTCGACCTCCGCGAGGGCGAGCTTCATGCGCTCCTGGGCCACCAGCATCGAGCGGGACAGCTCGTCGAGCACGACGGTGCGCATCATCGCCGTGTGGTAGCGCCGGAAGCACCCGCCGACCTCGAGGAACACGTGCTCCCCCGGCTGCACGACGCGCCCCTCCCAGGTGGCGTGGCCGATCATGGTGCGCGGCCCGGACGCGACGTAGGGCATGACGGCGGGGAACTCGCCGCCCGCCCGGAACATGGCCGCGCAGAGCTCGGCCGCGATCTCGTTCTCGGTGACCCCCGCGACGCACGCCTCGATCCCCGCCCGCATGCCGACCTCGGTCGCGTGCGCCGCCCGGCGCATGATCGCGATCTCGTCCGGCGACTTGATGATGCGCCCCTCCTCGACGATCCCGAAGCAGTCCAGCAGCCGCCCCTCGCGGAACGAGCTGTGCACGTAGTCCTGGTGGTAGGCCGGGAAGTAGTAGCTGTTGCGCTCGTACCCCACGTCCTTGGTGTGCAGGCCGAACTCGCGCAGCGACTGCACGAGGCTCTGGATGGCGTCCCCGCTGTCCGGGTACGGCCGCGTGAGCTCCACCCACGTGCGGGCGTGGACGTTCGACTCCTCCATCGCGCGGGTGATCATGAACGGCTCGTCCTCGAGCGGCACCACCAGGGCCTGGAAGAACGAGTACCCGGTGGTCTGGTAGTCCGTGAGGTACATGAGGTTCTCCGGGTCGCTGATCACCACCGCGTCCAGCAGCCGGTCCGCCATGCGGCGGCGCAGGTCCCCCAGGCGCCGGGCGTACTCCTGGAACGGGAACGTCATGTCGTCGCGTTGCCGCATTCCGGCCTCCTGAGGTTCGGTTCGGTTCGGTTCGGTTCGGTCCAGTTCGGTTCGGGGTGTGTTCGGTGCGTGTTCGGTGCGGGTTCGTCAGATCGTGTCGCGCACCGCCGTGGCGAGGATCCCCAGGCCCTCGGTCAGGTCGTCGTCGGGGATCGTCAGCGGTGGGATGAGCTTGAGCACGCGCCCGCCGCTGCCGCAGGGGCCGATGAGCAGGCCCGTCTCGAAGCAGCGCGTCGCGACCGCCTTCGCCAGCGCGCCGTCCACGACGTCGAGGCCCTGGATCATGCCGCGGCCGCGGACGGCGAAGCCGCGCCCGTCGGATTCGCCGAGCTCGTCAGCCAGGGCTCGCAGCGCGGTCTCCATCTGCTCGGTCTTGGCGCGGACCTCGGTCATGAGCGTGTCGTCGTCGAAGTAGGTGAGCGCCTCGCGCCCGGCGACGAACGACAGCCCCTGCCCGCGGAACGTCCCCGTGTGCTCCCCGGGCGCCCACTGCGCGTCGAGCTCGGGCTTGTTGAGGTTCATGGCCAGCGGGGTGCCGTAGCCGCCGATGCCCTTGGCCAGGCACACGATGTCGGGGTCGAGCCCCATGCCGTCGAAGCTGAAGTAGCTGCCGGTGCGGCCGCAGCCCACCTGGATCTCGTCGATGACGAACAGGGCGCCGACGTCGCGCGCGAGCTGCTGCACGGCCCGCAGCCACTCGGCGCTGGCGACGTTGACGCCGCCCTCGGCCTGGATGGTCTCGACGACGAACGCCGCGGGCGGCAGCAGCCCGCTCGAGACGTCGGCGAGCTGGGCCCGGTACGCCTCGAGCGACGCGAGGCCGCCGCCGGGCGACGTCTCGAACGGCAGCCGGTGCACGTTCTCCAGCGGCACGCCCGCGGCCCGGCGGAAGGCGTCGTTGCCCGTGAGGGCGAGCGAGCCGAGGGTCATGCCGTGGAACCCCTGGGTGAAGGCCACTACCTCGCGGCGGCCGGTGACGCGCCGGGACAGCTTCAGCGCCGCCTCGACCGCGTTGGTCCCGGTGGGGCCCATGAACTGCAGCTTCATCGTCATGCCGCGCGGCTCGAGCACCGTCGCGACGAACGCCGAGATGAAGTCGCGTTTCGTGGTGGTGGCCATGTCGAGGCTGTGCGCGACGCCGTCGGCCTCGAGGAAGGCGATCATCGCCCGTTTCATGCGCGGGTTGTTGTGCCCGAAGTTCAGCACCCCCGCACCCGCGAAGAAGTCGATGTAGCTGCGTCCGGCCTCGTCGACCTGCCGCGCGTTCGACGCCGAGGCGAAGACCGTGGGGTAGGTGCGGCTATAGCCCCGGATCTCTGATTCCCACTTCTCGAAGACCTCCATCTCCAAGATGTAGGTGCCCGGACCGGTCCCCGTCAAGGAACTCGAGGGTGAGCATTCGTCACGTTCTGATTTCGCGCGCCCGGCCCGAACGTCGACCGGTAGGCGGCGGGTGCCACGCCCAGCGTCCGGGCGAAGTGCTGGCGCAGCGATGCGCCGGTCCCGAACCCTGCGCGGCGGGCGACCGCGTCGACCGTCAGGTCGGTGCGTTCCAGGAGGTCACGGGCCCGGAGCAGGCGCTGCTGCGCGATCCAGGCCCCCGGCGAGAGCCCCACCTCCCGGCGGAACCGACGGGTGAAGGTGCGCGGGCTCATCGCGGCGTGCCGGGCGAGCTCCGCCAGGGTCAGCGCCCCCTCCAGGTGCTGCAGCGCCCAGGCCCGTGCCTCGGCCGTCGCCTCCCCGCCCGGCTCCGGCACCGGGAGGTCCACGTACTGCGCCTGGCCGCCGTCGCGGAACGGCGGGACGACGGTGCGGCGCGCCACCTCGTTCGCGACCGCGGCGCCGTGGTCGGAGCGGATCAGGTGGAGGCACAGGTCGATGCCCGCAGCCTCGCCCGCGGAGGTGAAGACCCGCCCGTCCTCGGTGAACAGCACGTCGGGGTCGAGGAGGACCCGGGGGAAGCTCCGACGGAACCGCTCGGCCGACAGCCAGTGCGTCGTCGCGCGCCGGCCCTCCAGCAGCCCGGCCCGGGCGAGGACGAACGCCCCCGTGCAGATCGACACGATCCTCGTGCCCGGCGAGAGGGCTTCGAGCAGCGCGACCGCCGCGTCGGGGGCCGGGTCATCGGCGTCGTCCAGCTCGTGCGACGCCGGCACCACCACGGTGTCCGCCGTCGCGAGCAGCTCGGGGCCGTGCGCGACCTCGACGGCGAAGTCCGCGTCCGTCCGCACCGTGCCGGGGGCGGCGGCGCAGGTGCGCACGTCGTAGAGCGGCCCGCCGTCCGGGCCGCGCGCCACGCCGAAGAGCTGGTGCACCGCGCCGAGCTCCAGCGGCATGACGCCGTCGCGCACGAGGACCGCGACCAGGTGCCTACGCGATCGGGTTGTCGTCGGCATGGCCCAATCCTTGCACAAGGTGGCAATCAGGCCACTGGTCGCTCGTGGCCGGGCCGGGCAGCCTGAGCATGACGGTCCGACCGGCGGGCCCGACGAGAGGAGCACGGGCGATGAAGGTCCTGTGGGTGCTCGCCCACCCGGAGCGGCGTTCCCTCACGGCGCGGCTGCGCGACGAGGGGGTCCGGGCGCTGCTCGGGGCCGGGCACGAGGTGGTCCAGTCGGACCTGTACGCGATGGGCTGGAACCCCGTGGTCACCGCGGCGGACTTCGGCACGGAGGCGTGCCCCGACGACCGGCTCGAGGTCGCCGCCGCGTCGGAGAGGGCGCTGCGCCGCGGCGCCCTCGCCCCCGACATCCGGGCCGAGCACGCCAAGCTCGCCTGGGCCGACACGGTGGTGCTGCAGTTCCCCCTGTGGTGGCACGGCACACCCGCCATCCTCAAGGGCTGGCTCGACCGCGTGTTGGTGCAGGGCTACGCGTACGGCGTCCGCGACGCCCCGACGGGCCGCACCCGGCGCTACGGCGACGGCGTGCTGGCGGGTCGGCGCGCGCTGGCGGTCGTGACCGTGGGTGCGGGCACCGGGCTCGGGCCGCGCGGACTGCACGGCGACCTCACCGAGGTGCTGTTCCCGCTGCTGCACGGCACCTTCTGGTACACGGGGATGCAGGTGGCCGAGCCGGTCCTGGTGCCCGGCGCGAACCGGGTCGACGACGCGCGCTACGCCACGATCGTCGACGGGCTGCGCCAGCGGCTGCTCGCCCTGCCCGACGGCCCGGACGTGCCCTACCGGAGCCAGGACGGCGGGGACTACGACGCGCGCGGCGAGCTGCGGGTGGACGTCGCGCCCGGGCGCTCGGGCCTCGGCGTGCATCGCTCGGCGCGCACCGCGCGTCAGCCCGACCTGCGGCGGCGCCGCACGAGGTTCGCGAGCGGTGAGTAGCGCGGCACCCACCGTGCCAGCGCGCCGGCGGACCCGGCGCCGAGGGCGGCCGTCGCCCACACCCCCGCCGCGAGCGACCCGAGCGCCGCCCCCGCGGACAGGACCAGCGGCCCGAGCGCGTCGCCCGTGTCCTGGAAGAGGCGCCACACGCTGAGGAAGATGGGCCGCGTGTCGGCGGGCGCGACGTCCGCGCCGAGCGTCATGACGATGCCCGAGCCCATGCCGTTGCCCACGCCCAGCACCGCCGCCACCACGGTGACGCCCGCGATCGTGTGCGCGAAGGGCAGCAGCGCGAGCCCGGCCGCCATCGTGAGCATCGACGGCACCGCCACCCACAGCCGCCCGAACCGGTCCATCACCTTGCCCGCCGGGTAGAAGAGCAGCATGTCGAGTGCCCCCGAGACGCCGAAGATCAGGGACGTCACCTCGGCGTCGAATCCGAGGTGCTCGCCCCACAGCGGGATGACGGTCTGGCGCGCGCCGCGCACCGCACTCACGAGAAGGATCGCCACCCCGAGCGACGCAAACAGGCGCCGGTGCTCGCGTGCCACGCTCACGATCGACACGCGCGGCGGGCGCCCGCCCTCGCGGCGTGCGTCCGCGGCGACGTCCGCCCGTTCCTCCGGGCGCACGACCACGAGCACCAGCACCGCGAGCAGCGCGGCGACGGTGCCGAGCCAGAACGCGCCGCGCAGGGAGGTCGCCGCGATGACCGCGGCCCCGGCGAACGGGCCGAGGAACAGGCCGATGCGGTGCACCCCGGCGAGCGTCGACAGGACGCGCGCCCGCCGCAGAGGCGGGGTGATCTCGGTGAGGTACGCCTGCCGCGCAAGGTTGAAGACGGCGTTCGACGCGCCCAGCGCGAAGACGCCGGCCGCGAGCCCCCACAGCGCGGAGGTGAGCGCCACGGTCGTGAACGCCATGGCAGCGACGGTGCCCGCGAGCAGCATCGCCGTCCGGTCCCCGAGCCGCTGGGCGAGCGCGCCCGCCGGGAGATCGAAGGCGATCTTGCCGATCGGCAACAGTGCGGCCACGAGGCCGGCGACGGTGAGGCTGGCGCCGCGGCCCGTGGCGGTGACCGCCACGACCGGCAGCATCGCGCCGATGCCGATCTCGAGCACGAGGGTGGGGAGGAACGCACCCAGGACGACGCTGCGCAGCGGGAACAGGGGCGAGGACGGCACGCACCATTCCTACCGCACCGGCCCCGTCGCGCCCGCACCGTCTCGCGATCGTCTCCGGTCGATCGTCACGGGTGATCGGCGGGGTCGGGCAGGCCCACCGTGACGGTCCGGCCGCCGGGGGCGCGAGGGTCGTCGTCCGGGTCCACCCACATGTCCGCGTAGACGGTCGCCCGCGTCCACCGGGACGTCGTCCGGGTGGCGGGCCGCGTCGTCGGGGCGCTCACGGCGGCTGAGCGGCGACCGCGGCGCTTCAGCGCGGAGGAGGTGGCGGTCGTCGACTCGATCGGCGCCCACGCCGCCGTCGCGCTGGACAACTCGATGCGGTTCGCCCAGATGGAGCGCGTCGCCGAGGACCTCGGGCACCGCGAGGCGCCGCGGCGCCGCGGAGCTGGCGCTCGTCGCGTAGGCGCTGGATCTCGACCGGCGCCTCCCCGAGGCGGTGACGGTCGCGCGCGACGTGCGGCACGTGCTCGCACGAGCGCGACGGGCTCACGCGCGCCGGGTCGTGAGGAGCAGCGCGGGCAGGCGGGCCTCCTCGTCCTGCGGGCGCGCCAAGATCGCGGCGTCCGCGACCTGGGTCGCCGTCCACTCCGAAGCCGGGAACGCGTCCCGCAGCGTGTCGGTGGTCTGGCCCCAGCCGAGCCCGGCGTCCACGGACATCGCCAGCACGGCGACGAGCGCGCCCGAGTCGCAGATCGCCGCCAGCCCGGCCACGTAGTCGCGGCGGCCGGCCTCGTCGAGGGTGTGCAGGAGGCCGGAGTCCAGGACCGTCCCGGGCCGCAGGTCGAGCCGGTCGAGGCGCCGGGCGTCGGCCACCTCGAAGCTCACCGATCCCGGCGGTTCGAGGATCGCCCCCGCGGCCCGCTCGCGGGCACGGGAGATCCCGTGCGACGACGCGTCGAACCCGACGACGCGGTGCCCCATCCGCGCGACGGCGATCGCCAGGACGCCCGTCCCGCACCCGGCGTCGAGCACGGGGTCGGCCAGCACGGACCGGTGCACCAGCGCGAGCAGCGCCGGCTGCGGTCGCCCGATCTCCCACGGCGGCGGGACGTCCCCGGCGTACAGGGCGTCGAAGTCGTGCTCCTGCCAGGCCATCCGGGCGCCTCCTCGCACCCGAGTCTGCGCGGCCCCGCGTCACCCGCACGCCGAGCCGGCCGAGCCCCGGGAACGACGAAGGCCCTGCTCCGCGCAGAACGCGGACCAGGGCCTTCTCTCTCAGGGTGGAGCTGAGGGGATTCGAACCCCTGACCCCCTGCATGCCATGCAGGTGCGCTACCAGCTGCGCCACAGCCCCGAGAACCGACTCTCGCGGCCGCGGAACGGCCGGGCGATTCGATTGATTCGGTGGATTCCGCCGGGCCCAAACCCGTTGGAACGTCGATATCTTAGGCAGACTTCGGGCCAGGTTCCAAATTCCAGTCCGGGCCCGCCTGCCACTGATCCAGGGGATATCCGGCGCCCACGTTGTGCGCCACGAGGCGCCACGCCGGCACCGCGCCCTCCCCCGCCCGGTGCAGGTGCGACCAGTGCACGTTGTGCATGCCCGCCAGGCCGCGCCAGGACGCCGGGTCCAGACCGAGCAGGGCCGTGACGGTCAGCGAGATCGCCGCGCCGTGCGAGACGACGACGAGCGTGTCGTCCTCCGCCAGCTCCTCCGCCAGCCCCGTGACCGCCCCGGCCATGCGCTCCGCGACGGCAGCCTTCGACTCGGCGCCCGCGCCCACGGGCTCGGCGCCGAGGCGCCAGGCCGCGTACTCGTCGGGCCAGCCTTCCTTGATCTCCTCGGCGAGGAGGCCCTCCCACGCGCCGAAGCCGCGCTCGCGCAGCCGGGCGTCGGTGTGCACCGGGGCACCTCCGAGCGCGTCCGCGTAGGCGGTCGCCGTCTCGACGGCCCGGCCCAGGTCGGAGGACACGATGCGCGTCGCACGGTGGGACGACGCGAGGGCGGCCCCGCCCTCGGTCGCCTGCCAGCGGCCGACGTCGTCGAGCGGGATGTCGATCTGCCCCTGCAGGCGGAGCGACGCGTTGTACGCGGTGCGCGCGTGGCGCAGGAGGACGACGGTGCCAGCCGTCACAGGTCGTCGCCGGCCAGGCGGATCGCGCCGTCGCCGGTTCCGTCGCCGAACTCGGCGGCGGCCGCCGCGCCGTCGCCGCCGCGGGCGTCCTCCGGCAGATCGACGGTCGGGCAGTCCTTCCACAGCCGCTCGAGCGCGTAGTACACGCGGTCCTCGGCGTGCTGCACGTGCACCACCACGTCGCCGAAGTCGAGCAGCACCCACCGCGCCTGGGACTTGCCCTCGCGGCGGATCGGCTTCGCGCCCGCCTTGATCATCGCCTCCTCGACCGCGTCCACGATCGCCGAGACCTGCCGCTCGTTGGTGCCGGACGCGATGAGGAAGACGTCCGTCAGCACGAGCTGCTCGCTCACGTCGAGCGCGATGATCTCCTGGGCCTTGCGGTCTGACGCGGCCCTGGCGGCGATGACCGCCAGCTCGACGGCGCGGGGGGTTGCGGTCATTCAATGGCTCCGAGCTGCTCGTGCGTGAGCGTGAGAGTGGGCGCGGCGGGGGCCGCGTCGGTGGTGAAGTCCTGGTCGTCCGGACCGTCGAGCAGCAGCTTCCACAGCAGCAGGCCCAGGACGAAGGCGACGACGACGAGCACGATGTAGTGCAGCCAGGTGTACGACGCCTCCGGCTCGTCCCAGTCCTCCTCGTCGTCCTCGTCGACGGCAGGGCCGACCGGCGCCGCCGAGCGCGCCCGGACCGGCTGCTCCGACGCCACCAGGGCGTCGAACGGCGACGCCGCCGGGCGGGTCGGCGCGGCGGTCGCCGCGGCCGCGCCCGAGGCGGAGCGGACGGGAGGGACGGATGCCGGGCGGTCGACCGTGGTGCTCGCCCACGGCAGCGCGGGCGCCGACGAGGCGGGCGCCGAGGCGCTCGGACCCGCGAACGCGGCCGGGGCCGCAGGTGCCGGGGCGGCGGCGGGCGTCCTGCCGAACGGCGACTCGGCGCCGGGCGTCGTGAAGGGCGAGCGCCGCGTCGGGCCGTCCGGGCGGGGTGCCACGGTGGCCGGCGGCGTCGCCGCGGGCGGGGTCGCGGCGCCGCCCGGCGGCGTGGCCAGCGGGGGCAGCGACGTGCCCGTGCCGGTGGCGTCGAAGCTGCGTCGCGACGAGCTCCGCGTCGGCGCCTGGGGTGCCGGGGACGGCGGCGCGCTGGGCGCGGCCGGGCGGGCGTACGGCGCGGGAGCCACGGCCCGGGACATCTCGCCCGTGGGGCGCTGGATCGGGGCCAGGCGACCGGTCTCGTCGAGCCCACGGAACCCAGCCGAGGCCGACGGCGGCCGCACCATCGGAGCGGGAGCCGGGGACGGGGCCCCGGGGCTCTGCTCCCGGAGCGACCGTCGCGACGGGGCGCTCGTCCCCGGCGCGGCGAACCGGGAGGAGGCCGGCGCGGCGGACGACGTGTCGGCCGGGCCGAACGCGGGCCCCGAAGAGGCGGGCCGCGCATAGCCGGCGGCCGGCGGGCCGCCGGGGGGCGGCGCGGCGGGCGCGCCTCCCTGGGCGGCAGCGGCGGCCGCCTGCTCCCGCTCGCGGATCTCGCGGCGGGTCAGCGGGCGGGACGGGTTGTTGTCACTCATCGAGACCTCGATACAGACCGTGCTTGGCGATGTATTGGACCACTCCGTCCGGCACCAGGTACCACACCGGGTGGCCGCCCTGCGCCCGTCGACGGCAGTCGCTCGACGAGATCGCCAGCGCCGGAACCTCCAGCGTCGTGACCCCGTCGTGGGGCAGGCCGTCCACCATGAGCTGGTGCCCTGGCCGCGTGACAGCCACGAAGTGTGCCATCTCCCAGAGGTGGGCGGCATCCTTCCAGGTCAGGATCTGCTCGATCGCGTCGGCGCCGCTGATGAAGAACAGGTCGGCGTCGGGGCGCTCGTCGTGCAGGTCCCGCAGCGTGTCGACGGTGTACGTGAGACCTGGCCGGTCGATGTCGACACGGCTCACCGTGAACCGGGGGTTCGACGCCGTCGCGATCACCGTCATCAGGTAGCGGTGCTCTGCCGGGGACACGTGCTGGTGCTGCTTGAACGTCGGCTTCCCGGTGGGGACGAAGACGACCTCGTCGAGGTCGAGCAGTGCCGCCGCCTCGCTGGCGGCGACCAGGTGCCCGTGGTGGACGGGGTCGAACGTTCCGCCCATCACCCCCAGGCGCGGACGACGCGGCTGCGACGACGGCTTGTTCACGCTGGCCGGACGGCGGTCGTCAGTGGCGGTTGGACACGTTGCGGAAGGCGTACGTCACCACGAGCGCGGCGACGAGGCCACCGAAGGCGAGGAGTCCCATCGCGATCGGGGAGATCGTCTCGGCGTGCTCGGTGGCCTCCTGGGCCACCTGGACGGCGGTGTGCAGCACGGGTTCCTCCTGTGCGTGGTGTGCGGCGGGGTGCGGTCGGGGGTCAGTCTCTCACGCAGGGCGCGCGAGCCGGACGGGCATCATGGTGGTCGTCGTAGTGATCGTCGTAGAGGCCGTCATGCCCGTACGTGCCCGTCGCCGTGCACGACCCACTTGGTGGTGGTCAGCTCGGCCAGGCCCATCGGCCCGCGCGCGTGCAGCTTCTGGGTGGAGATGCCGATCTCGGCGCCCAGGCCGAGCTGGCCGCCGTCGGTGAAGCGGGTCGAGGCGTTGACCATGACGGCCGCCGAGTCGACC
This sequence comes from Isoptericola sp. Y581, assembly GCF_059445475.1. Classification (NCBI taxonomy): domain Bacteria; kingdom Bacillati; phylum Actinomycetota; class Actinomycetes; order Micrococcales; family Promicromonosporaceae; genus Isoptericola; species Isoptericola sp. Y581. The sequence goes on from NZ_JCAIUK010000006.1 coordinate 180,551, forward strand.
TCGGCGACGAACCGCTCGGAGGCGGCGAGGTCGCGGGTGAGGATCGCCTCGGTGTGCCCCGACGACCAGGTGCGGATGTGCTCGATCGCCTCGTCGAGCGAGTCCACGACGCGCACCGCGAGCTCCAGCGCGAGGTACTCCGTGGCCCAGTCGGCGTCGGTCGCGGGGAGCACCTCGACGGCCTCGGGCGCGAGCGCCGCCGCGCGCGCGTCGCCGTGCAGCACCACCCCCGCTCCCCCGAGGGCGGCGAGGGCCGCGGGCAGGAAGGCGTCGGCAGCGTCGGCGTGCACCAGCAGCGTCTCGGCCGCGTTGCACACCCCGACGCGCTGCGTCTTGGCGTTCATGACGATCTCGACCGCCTCGGCGACGTCGGCCGTGGCATCCACGTAGACGTGCACGTTGCCCACGCCGGTCTCGATGACCGGGACGGTCGAGGACTCGACGACGGTGCGGATGAGGTCCGCCCCGCCGCGCGGCACCAGCACGTCCACGAGCCCGCGCGCCTGCATGAGCGCGACGCCGCCCGGGCGCCCGTACGCGTCGATCGTCTGCACGAGGTCGGCGGGCAGCGCCCGCGCCTCCAGCGCCCGGCGCAGCACGTCCACGATCACGGCGTTGGACGACGCCGCGGCGCTGCCCCCGCGCAGGATGACGGCGTTGCCGGACTTGAGCGCGAGGCCCGCCGCGTCCACGGTCACGTTGGGACGCGCCTCGTAGATCATCCCGACCACGCCCATCGGCACGCGCAGCTGGCGCAGCCGCAGACCGTTCGGCAGCGTCTGGCCGCGCACCACCTCGCCTACCGGGTCCGGCAGGCCCGCGAGCTCCCGCAGCGCGTCGGCGATCGCGCCCACGCGCCCCGGGGTGAGCGCGAGCCGGTCGAGCAGGCCGTCCGAGAGGCCGTGCGACCGGCCCCGGGCGACGTCGGCGCCGTTCGCCGTGACGATCCGGTCGGCGTGCTCCTCCAGCGCGGCCGCGAGCGCCAACAGGGCCGCGTCCTTGGTGGCGCGGGTGGCCGTGGCGAGCGTCCGGGACGCGACCTTGGCCCGCTGCGCGACGTCGTGCACGGCGGCCGCGACATCGGCGCCTCCCGAGCTCCCGGCGGCCTGATCCTCCGTGAGGGTCGTGGTCATCCCCCGAGAGTACGACGCTGCGGCGCGCAGCGGCAGACCCCTCTCACCAGGAGGGACGGGGCCGGCAGCCGCCGCTCAGCGGCCGGGCCCGAGCACCAGGTCGTCGCGGTGCACGAGCACGCGGTCATAGCCCTCCCCCAGCTCGGCGCGCAGGTCGAACGTCGAGCGGCCCAACAGCGCGGGCAGCTCGGTGGAGTCGAACGCGACGAGCCCGCGCGCCACGACGGTCCCGTCCGGGCCCACCAGGTCCACGGGGTCGCCGGCGTCGAAGGCGCCCTCGACCCGGGTGACGCCCGCGGGCAGCAGCGACGCGCGGCCGCCGAGCACCGCCCGCACCGCACCGTCGTCCAGGTGCAGCCGTCCCCGCGTGCGGGCGGCGTGCGCGATCCAGAGCCGGCGGGCCGACGTGCGGCGCCCCGTCGCGGCGAAGAAGGTCCCGACGTCCTCGCCGGCCAGCGCCTGACGCACCCGGGAGGCGCTGGTGAGGACCACCGGCACCCCGGCGCCGGTCGCGATCCGCACGGACTCGAGCTTGGTCACCATGCCGCCCGTGCCGATGGCGCTGCCGCGCGCCGTGACCTCGACGTCGGCCACCTCGGCGAGGTCGGCCACGTGCGCGATCCGGCGCGCGCCGGGCCGTGACGGGGGCGCGTCGTGCAGGCCGTCCACGTCGGTGAGCAGCACCATCGCGTCGGCGCCCACCAGGTGGGACACCAGCGCGGCGAGGCGGTCGTTGTCGCCGAACTTCAGCTCGTCGGTCGTCACGGCGTCGTTCTCGTTGACCACCGGCACGACGCCGAGCGCGAGGAGGCGCTCGAGCGAGCGCTGCGCGTTGCGGTAGCGCCAGCGGCGCACCGTGTCCTCCGCGGTGAGCAGCACCTGGCCCACCTTGAGGCCGTGCCGCGCGAACGCCTCGGTGTACCGGGCCACGAGCTGCCCCTGGCCGAGCATCGCCGCGGCCTGCATGGTCGCGAGGTCGCGCGGCCGGGCGGCGAGACCCAGCGGCCCGATGCCCGCGGAGATCGCGCCCGACGTGACGAGCACGACCTGCCCGCCGGCGGCCACGCGGTCCGCGAGGACGTCGACCAGGGTGCGCAGCGCCGCCACGTCGAGGTGGCCGTCCGGCCCGGTGAGCGACGACGACCCGATCTTGACGACGACGCGGTGCGCCGACGGGACGCTGGCGCGGGAGGTGGCGACGTTCACGTCCCCATCATCGCTGGTGGCGTCAGTCGGCGTCCGGGTCGGTCCAGTGGCCGGACTCGCGCTCGGTCCACAGCTCGCGCCGCGCCTCGGTCTTGGCGTCCATGCGCTCGGTGAACTCGCGACGCCGCTCGGAGCGCGTCGGTCGCGGGCTCTCATCGAGTCGCAGGTCGGTGCCGCGGACGCCGAGCAGCTCGGGCCCTGTGGTGAACGTGGGCTCCCAGTCGAAGACGACGGCGTTGCGCGGGTCGCCGATGCGCACCTCGTCGCCCGCCACGGCGCCGGCCTTGAGGAGCTTGTCCTCGACCCCCAGCTTGGCGAGCCGGTCCGACAGGAACCCGACGGCCTCGTCGTTGTTGAAGTCCGTCTGGCGCACCCAGCGCTCTGGCTTGGATCCGCGCACCTCGAAGTAGGTGCCCTCGTGCTCCCGCTTCGCCGTGACCGTGAAGCCGGCCTCGTCGACCCCGCGCGGGCGCAGGACGGTGCGCGCAGGCTCCGGCTTCGGCGCCGCGGCGCGGGCCTTCTCGACCAGCTCGCCGAGCGCGAACGTCAGCGGGCGCAGCCCCTCGTGCGTGGCGGTCGAGATCTCGAAGACCTGCAGCCCGCGGGCCTCGAGGTCCGCGCGCACCATCTCGGCGAGCTCGCGCGCCTCCGGCACGTCGATCTTGTTCAGCACGACGAGGCGCGGGCGCTCCGCGAGCGGCACGCGGCCGCCCTCGATGCCCAGGTCGCCCGCGTAGGCGGCGAGCTCGGCCTCGATGACGTCCAGGTCGCTGACCGGGTCTCGGCCAGGCTCGAGGGTGGCGCAGTCGAGCACGTGCACGATGACGGCGGTGCGCTCGACGTGCCGCAGGAACTCCAGGCCGAGGCCCTTGCCCTCGCTGGCGCCCGGGATCAGCCCGGGGACGTCCGCCACGGTGTACCGCGTGTCGCCTGCCTGCACGACGCCGAGGTTGGGGATGAGCGTCGTGAACGGGTAGTCGGCGATCTTGGGCCGCGCGGCCGAGATCGCCGCGACCAGCGACGACTTCCCGGCGCTCGGGAACCCGACGAGGGCGGCGTCGGCGATCGACTTGAGCTCGAGGACGACGTCGCGCTCATCGCCCGGCTCGCCGAGCAGCGCGAAGCCCGGGGCCTTGCGCCGCGGGGATGCCAGCGCCCGGTTGCCGAGTCCGCCGCGCCCGCCCTGCGCGACCATGAACTCCGCGCCCGCGCCCACGAGGTCCATGAGCACCTCGCCGTCGCGGTCCTTCACGACCGTGCCGTCCGGGACGCGCAGGATGAGGTCCTCACCCTTGGCGCCGTCCCGGTCGTCGCCCATGCCCTGGGTGCCGTTGGTGCCATGTCGGTGCGGCGAGTGGTGGTACTCGAGCAGCGTCGTCGTCTGCGGGTCGACGACGAGCTTCACGCTGCCGCCGTCGCCGCCGTTGCCCCCGTCGGGGCCGGCGAGCGGCTTGAACTTCTCGCGGCGGATCGACGCGACGCCGTGCCCACCGTCACCGCCTGAGGCGTGCAGCACCACGCGATCGACGAAGCTGGCCATGTCAGATCCTCTCAGGCAAGCGACGAGGGGCGCACCGCGACGGTGCGCCCCTCGTCGTGGACTCGGGTGAGTCGAAAAACTCGGGCGAGTCGAAGTACTTCGGTGAGGTTCAGACCTCGGCCGAGACGATGTCGATGACCTTGCGGCCGCGACGCGTCGCGAAGGCGACCGAGCCCGCCTGCAGGGCGAACAGCGTGTCGTCGCCGCCACGGCCGACGTTCTCGCCGGGGTGGAAGTGCGTGCCGCGCTGGCGGACGATGATCTCGCCGGCCTTCACGACCTGGCCGCCGAAACGCTTGACGCCGAGGCGCTGGGAGTTCGAGTCACGACCGTTGCGCGAGGAGCTCGCGCCCTTCTTGTGTGCCATCTTTCAGACCTGCTTTCTGCGAAGAACGAGGGATCAGTACCGCGGGCCGTGCTGCGGGATGTCGCGCTCGGCCCGACGGGAAGTCACTTGATGCCGGTGACCCTGAGACGGGACAGCGGCTGGCGGTGACCCTGGCGCTTGCGGTAGCCGGTCTTGTTCTTGTACTTGAGGATCGTGATCTTGGGACCCTTCTCGTCCCGCACGACCTCGGCGGTGACCTTGACCTTCGCCAGCTTCTCGGCGTCGGTGGTCACCTTCTCCCCGTCCACCAGCAGCAGAGCCGGCAGCTCCACCATGTCGCCGGCCTGGGCCTTGACCCGGTTCATGACGACGATGTCCCCGACGGACACCTTCTCCTGTCGGCCACCGGCCTTGACGATCGCGTACACCACGTTGCTGCTCATCTCTCCTGGTCTGGGCATGCCGCACGACGTTCGTCACCGACTTCGTCTGCAACTCGGCCCGCCGCGGCGGTCGAGTGCGGTGCGTCCTGGGCATACGGGACTGGCACACCGAGGGCGCGCCAGCGTCCAAGACTACGCGACGAGGCGAGCCGGTTCAAACCCTCCCCGGGCGACGGGACCGTGACATGGCCCACCGACCGAGGGCAGGTGCTCGATCACGGTCCGGCGATGTTCCGCATCGTCGCCCTCTCGCGGGGTCCCTCGATCCTCGCCCCGCCCGGTGCCGCCCGCGCGGAGGGGACACGATGGGGGCATGACGGGACGCAGACGGTCTGCCGGCCTGCCGACGGGCGCCGGCGGCGTCGCCGACGTCGTGGCCGCCTCGCTGCACGACGTCGACCGGCGCGGGTTCCTGCCGCGCGGCGGGGTGCGTTGGGCTACCGACGACCGGCCGATCGAGATCGGCCACGGCCAGACCTGCTCGCAGCCCTCGACGGTCGCGGCGATGCTCCGGCTGCTGTCCGTGCCGGCCGACGCGCACGTCCTCGACGTCGGCGCGGGCTCCGGCTGGACGACGGCGCTGCTCGCCCGGCTGGTCGGCCCGGGCGGGGAGGTGCTCGGCCTGGAACGGCATGCCGACATCGCCGCCTGGGGCGCGGCGAACGTGCTGCGCACCGGGATGACGTGGGCCCGCGTCGAGCCCGCCGTGCCGGGAGTGCTCGGCGCACCACGGCCCGGCGGCTGGGACCGCGTCCTGGTGTCGGCGGCGGCCACGAGGCTGCCGGGCGACCTCGTGGACCAGGTGGCGCCCGGCGGCCGCATGGTGGTCCCCGTGCGCCACGTCATGCTGCTCGTGACCCGTGACCACCACGGCGCCGTGCGCACCTCGGAGCACGGCGCCTACACGTTCGTCCCGCTCGTGGAGGACGAGGCCTGAGCGGCGCAGCACCAGGTCGCACCGTGCCTCCCGGCGTCGTGCCAGGATGCCGACCGTGACGAGACACCGGCGCGAGATCCCGAACGTCGAGACCCCCGACGCCGAGGTCGCGGTGAGCGCGGCGCTGGCCGGCGCGGCCGTCGTCCGTGCCGCGTTCCGGCGGCCCGTGACGCGGTATGCCAAGGGCGCGCAGGACTTCGCCACCGACACGGACCTCGCGGCCGAGCGCGCGATCCGCGCGGTCCTCGACGCGGCGCGGCCTGGCGACGCGATCATCGGCGAGGAGCTCGGCTCGTCCGCCGGGGACTCCGGGCGGGACTCCGGGCGGCGCTGGTACGTGGATCCGCTGTGCGGCACGCTCAACTTCGCCGCCGGCGTCCCGTCGTTCGGCGTCAACGTGGCGCTCACCGAGCGCGCCGGGTCCGGCACCGACGACAGCGTCGATGGTGAGGAGCGTGTCGTCGCGGCGGCGGTCATCGACCCGCTGACCGGCGAGGTGCTCTGGACGGACGGGACGCGGGCCGGGCGTCAGGGCCCGGGCAGCGCCACGGACGGTGCCTTCGACGTCGAGCTCGTCCCCTCGGCGGACAGCAGGATGCTCAACGTCGACATCGACAACGAAGGCGGGTGCGCGGCACTCGTCGCCGACGACGAGGCGCGGGCCTCGTTCGCGGTCCGGGTCGCGTCCACGTCCCTCGCGCTCGCATGGGTCGCGACGGGGCGCCAGGCCGCGTACGTGACGGGCGCCGACGCCGCCGGCAGCGTGCACTTCCTGCCGGGCGTCGCGCTCTGCGAGGCCGCCGGCTGCCTCGTCACCGACCTCGACGGCGGCCCGGTACGCGGCGGGCGCGGGATCCTCGCCGCGGCGGACGACGCGACGTCGGAACGCCTGCTCGCGCGGATCCGTGCGCTCGGGGGACAGCCCCCTTGCCCGGAACCTACGGCCCCGTAGGCTGGAAACATCCGCACGACCGAGCGACCGCTCATCACATCGGCTGGGAAGTCGACTCGACCATTGCGAGGCCCGCATGACCTCAGCCACGGCCGTCGAAGACTCTGCGCCTGCCGACCGGCTCGCCCGAGCACCGCACACGAGCTCCTACAGCGCGCTGTCGCGCACCGTCCGGGAGGCCGGGCTGCTGCGCCGGGCGTACGGGTACTACCTCGGCGTCGGCATCGCGCTCGCTGTCGCGCTGGGCGGGGCCGTGACCGGGTTCGTCCTGCTGGGCGACTCGTGGTTCCAGCTGATCATCGCGGCCGCCCTCGGCGTGATCCTCACGCAGCTGGCCTACGTGACGCACGAGACCGCGCACCGCCAGGTCTTCGCCTCCGGGCCCGCCAACGACCGGGTCGGGCGGTTCCTCGCCAACGCCGTGGTCGGGATCAGCTACTCGTGGTGGATGAACAAGCACAACCGCCACCACGCGAACCCCAACCACGTGGGCAAGGATCCGGACGTGGCGCCCGGCGTCATCTCCTTCACCGAGGAGGCCGCACGGGAGCACAGCGGGTTCCTCGGCGCCCTCACGCGCCGGCAGGGGTGGCTGTTCTTCCCGCTCCTGACGCTCGAGGGACTCAACCTGCACGTCACGTCCGTGCGCTCGTTGCTGTCGGGGCCGCCCGAGGACCGCGCCGCCCGGCGGCGTGAGCTGGTGACCATCCTGGTGCGTCTGACCATCTACACCGCGGTGATCTTCTGGTGGCTGCCGCTCGGCCTGGGCTTCGCGTTCCTCGGGGTGCAGCTCGCCGTGTTCGGCGTCTACATGGGCGCGACCTTCGCGCCCAACCACAAGGGCATGGCGATGATCCCCGAGGGCAGCCGGATCGACTTCCTGTCGAAGCAGGTGATCACGTCCCGCAACATCCGGGGCGGCGCCTGGATGAGCGTGCTCATGGGCGGCCTCAACCTCCAGATCGAGCACCACCTCTTCCCGAGCATGCCGCGCCCCCACCTGGCGCGCGCCCGGCTGATCGTCCGCGAGCACTGCACGAACCTCGGCATGCCCTACACGGAGACGACGATGCTGGGCTCCTACGTGATCGTCGTGCGCTACCTCAACCGTGTCGGCCTGGCCGCCCGCGACCCGTTCGACTGCCCGGCGCGCCAGTCCATGCGCGGCTACTGACGGGTCGCCGGCTCCTCGGGTCCCCGGTGCCGTCGGCAGCGCGCCTCGTACGACTCCGTGCCGCCCACGTGGCCGGCCACGGGCGTCAGGGCGTCGTCCGGCTCGCCGCCCTCGCGCCGACGGACGTGGAAGGCCGCGTCGCGCCCGCAGACCGCGCACACCGCCGTCAGCTTGGTGACCGACTCGGCGACGGCCATGAGCCCCGGCACGGGTGCGAAGGGGCGCCCGTCGAACGTCACCGCGAGGCCGGCGACCACCACCACCAGCCCGGCATCGGCCAGCGACACCGCGACGTCGACCAGCGGGTCGCCGAAGAACTGCGCCTCGTCGATCGCGACCAGCTCCGTGCCCGCGTCGTCGGCCACCAGCCCGGGGATCTCGGCCGCCGAGCGCACGGTGCGGGACGCCACCTCGAGGCCGGAGTGGGACGCGACCCGACCGGGTCCGCTGCGCGTGTCGAGCTCGTGCGCGACGACGAGGACGCCGCGGCGCGCGACCTGCGCCCGGTGCACGCGGCGCACGAGCTCCTCCGTCTTGCCGGCGAACATCGGGCCGGCGATCACCTCGAGCCGCCCCTGCCGTCCGTCGTCGTCCATGGACGCCAGTCAAGCACCGGCTAGCCTGGTCGGCGTGACCGAAGCCACACAGACCGTCATGTTCCTGCACGCGCTGGGCTCCGGCCCGTCCTCATGGGACTCCCAGCTGACGTCCCCTCCCCCGGGGTTCGCCGGGTTCGCCCCGCCGATCGCGGGGATCGAGGGCGCGGAGCGGGTCCCGTTCACCTTCGACGCCGCGGTACGAGGGCTCGTCGACGACCTCGATACGCGCGGCCTGGACCGCGTGCACGTCTGCGGCCTGTCGCTCGGCGCGATGACGGCCACCCAGCTCGCGCTCGACCACCCCGACCGGGTGGCGTCGCTCGTCCTGTCCGGCAGCCAGGTGCAGCCGAACCGCACGCTCATGGCGGTGCAGCGCGCGGCCGTCCGGATGCTGCCGCCCGGCGTCCCGCCGCGCATGGGCCTGACCAAGGGCGACTGGCTCGCCGTGCTGCGCTCCCTGGCCGGCATCGACACCGTCGGGCGGCTCGGCGAGATCCGCATGCCGACGCTCGTCCTGTGCGGCTCCCGGGACCGGGCGAACCTGCCCGCGGCGCGACGGCTGGCGGCGGGGGTCCGCGGCTCCGAGCTGCAGGTGGTCCCCGGCGTCGGGCACCTGTGGAACGCCCAGCGGCCGGAGCTCTTCTCCGCCACGATCGGCGACTTCTACCGGCGCATCCCGGAGGACGACCCCGCCCGCCGATGACACCGGGCCGGTGACACCCCGCACGTGACAGGGCGGGCGCCCGACCAGGTTCGGTCGGGCGCCCGCCCTCGCCGGTTCGGCCGGCGTCACTGTGGTCTGCCCCGTCGCCAGGGCCGCCGGTCAGCTGTCGGTCAGTCCCTGCTCCGCAGCCTCGCCAGCACCCGGCTCAGGAACCGACGCGGTTCCGGCTCCTTTGTGCGCTACGGGCTCGTCACCCCGCTCGGGCAGCTCGATGACCGAGTCCGGCGAGACCCGAGCGGGCTGCTCGGGCGCGGCCCCAGCCGGGACGGCAACGGCGTCGTACCCGCCGTCCTGGCCGTCCTCACGACCGACCTCCTGACCGACCTCCTGGCCGGCGTCCTGGTCGCCGTCCTGGTCGCCGTCCTTCTGGTCGTGCTCGTGCGCGTGCGCCGCGGCCGCGGCGATCGTCGCCAGCGTGGCCTTGACCGCCTCACGCGCCTCGGACCGGTCCTCGGGGAGGGTCGGCACCTCCACGTGCTCCACGGCCGCGGGCTCGGCCTGCTTGCCACCACGCTTGCGACGCGAGCGCTTCGGCCCCTCGGCCGGCTCGGTGTCGCCGTGCTGGTGGGCTCCACCCTTCTCGATCGGCTCGCTGTGCACGATGAAACCGCGGCCCTTGCAGTGCTCGCAGGTCTCGGAGAACGCCTCGACCAGGCCCTGGCCCACGCGCTTGCGGGTCATCTGCACAAGTCCGAGCGACGTCACCTCCGCCACCTGGTGCTTGGTGCGGTCGCGGCCCAGGCACTCGACCAGGCGGCGCAGCACGAGGTCGCGGTTCGACTCGAGCACCATGTCGATGAAGTCGATGACGACGATGCCGCCGATGTCGCGCAGCCGCAGCTGGCGCACGATCTCCTCGGCGGCCTCGAGGTTGTTGCGGGTGACCGTCTCCTCGAGGGTGCCGCCCGCGCCGGTGAACTTGCCGGTGTTGACGTCGATGACCGTCATCGCTTCGGTGCGGTCGATGACCAGCGAGCCGCCCGAGGGCAGCCAGACCTTGCGGTCCATGCCCTTGGCGAGCTGCTCGTCGACGCGGTGCACGGCGAACACATCGGTGTTATCGGTCCACTTCGTCACGCGCTCGCGCAGGTCCGGGGCAAGCTCGTCGACGTACTGCGAGATCTCGTCCCACGCCCCGCCCTGGATCTGCAGGGACGTGAAGTCGTCGTTGAAGATGTCGCGCACCACGCGGATCGCGAGGTCGGGCTCGCCCTGCAGCAGCGCCGGGGCGCTGGCGGAGGCGGACTTCTTCTCGATCGAGGCCCACTGCGCCTCGAGCCGCTCGACGTCGGCGCGCAGCTCGGTCTCGCTCGCCCCTTCCGCGGCGGTGCGCACGATGACGCCCGCGCCCTCGGGCACGACGTCGCGCAGGATCTTCTTGAGCCGGCTGCGCTCGGTGTCGGGCAGCTTGCGGCTGATCCCGGTCATGCCGCCCCCGGGCACGAACACGAGGTACCGGCCGGCGAGCGTCACCTGCGAGGTGAGGCGCGCGCCCTTGTGCCCGATCGGGTCCTTCGTGACCTGCACGAGCACCGGGTCGCCGGACTTCAGCGCCTCCTCGATGCGGCGCGGCTGGCCCTCGAGGCCGGCGGCGTCCCAGTTCACCTCGCCGGCGTAGAGGACGGCGTTGCGCCCCTTGCCGACGTCGACGAACGCCGCCTCCATGCTGGGCAGCACGTTCTGCACTCGGCCGAGGTAGACGTTGCCCACCATCGACGCCTGCGACTGCTGCGAGACGTAGTGCTCCACGAGCACGCCGTCCTCGAGCACCGCGATCTGGGTGCGCCCGTCCCGCTCGCGCACCACCATCGACCGGGTGACGGACTCGCGGCGGGCGAGGAACTCCGACTCCGTGATGATCTGCCGGCGACGGCCCGCGTCGCGGCCCTCGCGCCGCCGCTGCCGCTTGGCCTCCAGCCGCGTCGACCCCTTCAGCGCCGTGACCTCGTCACGGTCGCGCGTGCGCGCCACCGTGGCCTCGGCGCGCTCCGCACGGGTACCGCGGCGACGCCGACGACGGCGGCGGCCCGATGCGGAGTCGCCACCCTCGTCCTCGGACTCGTCGGCCCGGTCGTCGCCCTGCTCGTCCGACGGCTCGTCCGAGGGCTCGTCCGACGGCTCGTCGTCCTCGCCGGCAGCCTCGGGCGCGGGCTCGTCGAAGCCCTCGTCGCCCGGCTCCGACTCGCCGTCGCCGCGGCGGCCACCACGGCGACCCCGGCCGCCACGGCGCCGACGCCGGCGCGGGCGGATCTCGTCGCCCTCCGCGTCCTCGTCGTCCAGGTCCTCCGGGCCCAGGTCGACGAGCTCGACGCCCTCGGCCACGAGCTCGGACTCGATGACCCCGACCTCGTCGACCGCGGCCACCTCGTCCTCGCTGAGCTCGAGGTCGGCGAGAGTCGCGTCCGCCGCGGACTCAGCGGCAGCCTCGATGGCGATCGCTTCGACAACGGCCTCGTCGACAACGGCCTCAGCGGCCGGTGCCTCGGCGGCGGGTGCCTCGGCGCCGCGCGTCTCGTCGGACCGAGTGGCGGCCGGCGCGGCCTTCGACGCGGTCCTGGTGGACCGCCTGGACCGGGGAGCCTTGCTCGGGGCCTCCCCGGCGGTCTTCGCCGACCCGCTCTGACGCTCCGGCGTTCCTTCGGCCTGCTCGGCCGCCGCCGGCACCGGCGCGTGTTCGGGTGCCGGCTCGGGTGTCGCGAACGAGGGCGTCTCGTGCGGGCGTGGCGGGCCCGCCGGCGCCTGGGCGCGGCGCGAGCGGCGCCCGGAGAGGTCCGGCGCCTGGAACAGGACCGCCGTCGTCGCCAGCCGCGGGATCGCCGACCCGCCACCCCGGGCGGCCGGGGAACGCGGCGCGGTCTGCTCAGCCGTCTCGGTGGCGTCCGTCGCGGGCTCGGCCGCGGTGGTCCGGCGGCCCTTCGGTGCGGTGCTCGTCGCGGCGCTCGTCGCCGCGCCCGTCTCGGTGACCGGTACGTCCGGGGAGGCGGCGGACTTGCGCGCGCCGCCCTTCGCGGCGGCCTTCTTCGCGGGGGCCTTCTTCGCCGCGCCCTTCGCGGGGACGGTCGGCTCCTCGCCAGCCTGGTTGGCGTCGGACGCGACCGGCTCGGTGCCGACCGGCTCGGCGGTGGTCGCCTCGGTGGTGGTCGGCCCGGTGGTGGTCGGTTCGGTTTCGGTGGCGGTCGCCTCGGCCGGCTCCGCGACCCGGCGCGACCGGGTGGTCGCCGCGCGCTTGCGGCCCTTCGGGGCGGCCGCCGGCTGCTCGGGCTCCGCGTCCGGGGCGACCTCCGGGGTCGCGGCCGCGGGCGTCTCGGGAGCCGAGGTCGCCGTCTCGGTGCGCTGCGCGCCCGTGGTGCGGGTTGCCCGGCGCCGCGTGCGCGCGGGCTTCTGCGGTGCCGTGTCCGCGGCGTCGTCGGCGCGGCCACCGGGGCCATGGGGCAGCACGATGTCGGAGAGCGACGCGGCGACGGCGGGGGCGTCGTCAGGGGCGGAGGACCGCTCCGGCAGGACGATGTCGGCGCGAGGCGCAGCCGCCGGGGCACCGCCGGTGGCGGCCGGCTCGGCCGGCGCCCGCGTGGGCACCGCTTCCGGGGCCACAGCCTCGGGAGCAGCTGCCTCAGGGGTCGCCGCCTCGGCCTTTGCCTCAGGGGTCGCCGCCTCGGCCTTTGCCTCAGGGGTCGCCGCCTCGGCCTTCGGGGCGGCGGCCGCGCGGGTGGCGCGGCGACGGACGGGCTTGCGCGGCGGCTGTGCGGCGGTCGAGGCCTCGACCTGCTCGCGGGATCCTGCGTCGGTCGGGGTGTCGGACGTCACGAAAGGCGCTCCAGCTCCGGCGGCCCCGCCCCCACACGTGCGGGCCACCGGTGGTCGTCATCGGACGGCGGCGCTGCTCAGCGCACCGGCCGACGGAAGTCTCGGTTCCGGCTGCAGCATCGCGTTCTTCGCGGACGCCCGCCACCGGGCCTCATCACGCCCGGCTGCGGCATCGCGTGCGGATCGCGAGTACTGCGAACTCGTGAGCCACCCGGGGATGTGGGCCCCGACGGCCTCGGACCAGTATCGCATCCCGCGCTCCCCGCCGCGTGACCAACCGCCCGCTCGGCACGCCGCGCCCGGATCACGTTTGACTTGTGAATGCCTTCACGACCAAGATCGTGAAGGTCTTCACGAGCATGGTCCGTGAGGCATGGCCCCCGGTCGTGCACCCGCAGGACGGCGGACCTACCGTCAGAAGACGAATCGCACGAGTTTCAGGAGATCCCGTGGATGCCCTCGCGCTGGCTCGCTGGCAGTTCGCCATCACCACCGTCTACCACTTCATCTTCGTCCCGCTGACCATCGGGCTCGCTCCCCTGGTCGCGGCGATGCAGACGGCCTGGGTCGTGACGAAGAAGGAACGGTGGCTGCGGCTGACCAAGTTCTTCGGGAAGCTCATGCTCATCAACTTCGCGCTCGGCGTGGTCACCGGCATCTGGCAGGAGTTCCAGTTCGGGATGGCGTGGAGCGAGTACTCCCGCTTCGTCGGCGACGTCTTCGGCGCGCCGCTCGCGATGGAGGCCTTGGCCGCGTTCTTCGTGGAGTCCGTGTTCCTCGGGCTGTGGATCTTCGGCTGGGACCGCGTGTCCAAGAAGGTGCATCTCACCGCCATCTGGCTGTTCGCCCTGGCCACCAACCTCTCGGCCTTCTTCATCCTCGCGGCCAACTCCTGGATGCAGCACCCCGTCGGGACGATCTACAACCCCGAGACCGGGCGCGCCGAGATGGAGTCCATCGGGGCGGTCCTGTCCAACAACACGCTGTGGGCCGCCTTCCCGCACACCATCTCCGCCGCCTTCCTCACGGCCGGCACCTTCGTGTGCGGCATCGGCGCCTGGTGGATGGTGCGCCTGGCCCGCACGAAGAAGCTCGAGAACATCGAGAGAGCCCGCACCGTCTACCGCCCGGCCGTGGTCCTCGGTGCGTGGGTCATGATCGTCGCCGGCGCCGGCGTGATCTGGTCCGGCGACGTGCAGGGCAAGCTCATGTTCGAGCAGCAGCCGGGCAAGATGGCCTCCGCCGAGGCCCTGTGCGAGGGGGAGGAGGCCGCGTCGTTCTCCATCCTGTCCATCGGCAACCTCAACGAAGGCTGCGAGGGCGTGCGGCACATCCTCACGATCCCCTACGTCGCGAGCTATCTCGGCACCGGCCACTTCACCGGCCCCGAGTCCTTCCTGCCCGGCGTCTACGACGTGCAGGAGGAGTACACCGAGCGCTACGGCGACACGACCGTGAACGGCGATCCGGTCACCTACACCCCGCCGCTCGCCGTCACCTACTGGTCGTTCCGCCTGATGATCGGCTTCGCGGCCTTCTCCGCGGCGCTCGCCCTCGTGGCGCTGTGGCTCACGAGGAAGGGCAGGGTGAGCGACAACGTCTGGCTGAGCAGGCTCGGCATCCTCGCCATCCCCACGCCGTTCATCGCCTGCTCGTTCGGCTGGATCTTCACGGAGGTGGGCCGGCAACCGTGGGTCGTGGCGCCCAACCCGACCGGCATCGACCAGGTGCGGATGCTCACCGACCGCGGCGTGTCCACCGCCGTCCCACCCGGCGTGATCCTCACCTCGATGATCGTGCTCACCGTCATCTACGCCGTGCTCGCGGTGGTCTGGTACCGCCTCATGCACCGGTACACCATCGAGGGCGTGCCGGACTCGGTGCGCGACGAGTCGCCCGAGGCGAACACCGACGACGACGACGCCGACCGCCCGCTGTCCTTCGCGTACTGACCGCCCGAGAACGAGACTGGAGACTCCCGTGGACCTCGCGATCCTGTGGTTCGTGATCATCGCCGTCCTGTGGACCGGCTTCCTCGTGCTCGAGGGCTTCGACTTCGGCGTCGGCATGCTGCTGTCGATCCTGCCGCGCGGCGACAAGGTGCGGCGCGACAAGGAGCGCCGTGTCCTGATCAACACCATCGGCCCCGTCTGGGACGGCAACGAGGTGTGGCTCATCACCGCCGGCGGCGCCACCTTCGCGGCCTTCCCGGAGTGGTACGCCACCATGTTCTCCGGCTTCTACCTGCCGCTGCTGATCATCCTCGTCGGGCTCGTGGCCCGCGGCGTGGCCATCGAGTACCGCGGCAAGATCGCCGACGCCCGGTGGGCGCGCCGCTGCGACCTCGCGATCCAGTTCGGGTCGTGGATCCCCGCCGTCATGTGGGGCGTTGCGTTCGGCAACCTCGTACGCGGCCTGCTGCTCGACGCCGACTTCCAGTACCTGGGCGGGTTCTGGGCGCTGCTCAACCCGTTCGCGATCGTGGGCGGCCTCACCACGCTCGTCCTCTTCCTCCTGCACGGCAGCGTCTTCGTGGCCCTCAAGACCGACGGTGACATCCGCGAGCGGGCGAGCCGGCTCGCGTCCGGCCTGGCGGTCGCCGCCGTGGTCGTGGCGGGCGGCTGGGCAATCTGGGCGCAGGTCGCGTTCTCGGTGGCCTGGACGTGGGTGCCCGTGGCCGTCGCCGCCCTCTCGCTGATCGGGGTCGTCGTCGCGACGCGGGCCCGCCGGGAGGGGGTGGCGTTCACACTCTCGGCCGTGGCCATCGCGAGCGCCGTCGTGCTGATCTTCGGCTCCATGTACCCGGACGTCATCCCGGCCGTCGACGGCGGGGTGTCGCTCACGGTGGCGGAGGCGGCCTCGACCCCGTACACGCTGACCGTGATGTCGTGGGTGGCCCTGGTCCTCACGCCGCTGGTCATCGCCTACCAGGCGTGGACGTACTGGGTCTTCCGACGGCGGCTGTCCACCAAGGACATCCCCGCGCCGGGCGGGTTGTCGTGGCAGAAGATCAAGGACGCGGCGTTCTGAGCGGTATACATACACCACGATGAAACCCCTCGACCCGCGGCTGCTGCAGCGCGCCCGCGCCGCCCGGTGGTACGTCGCCCTGACCGCGGGTCTCGGCGTGGCGGCCGCCGGCGTGATCGTCGTCCAGGCGTTCGCCATCGCGCACACGCTCGGGCCCGCGGTGACGGCCGGCAGCGCCGGCGCGCCGCTCGCCCTGTCCGACGTCGCGCCGTGGCTGGGCGTGCTCGTCGCGGCGCTCGTCGTGCGGGCCGCCATCGCGTGGGCGCAGGAGCGCTATGCGCAGCGGGCCGCGGCGCAGGTCGTCGCCGAGCTGCGCGGGCAGGTCGTGGCGCACACCGTGGCCCTCGGCCCGCGCGGCGCGCCCGGCGACGACGCCCCGGGAGCCGCGGCCACGGCCACCCTCGCGACGCGCGGGCTGGACGACCTGGGGCCGTACCTCGTGCGGTACCTGCCGCAGCTCCTGCTCACCGCGATCCTCACCCCCGCGCTCGTGCTGGTGGTGCTCGGGCTGGACTGGGTCTCGGCGGTGATCTGCGTCGTGACGCTGCCCCTGGTGCCGCTGTTCATGTGGCTCGTCGGGGTCATGACGGCGGGGACGTCGGAGCGGCGGCTGCGCACCATCTCCCGGCTCGGGGCCCAGGTGCTCGACCTGCTGGCGGGCCTGCCGACCCTGCGCGCCTTCGGCCGGGAGATCGGCCCGGGTGCCCGGGTACGGGCGCTGGGCGACGCCTCGCGGCGCGCCACGATGGGCACGCTGCGCGTCGCGTTCCTGTCGGGCATGGTGCTCGAGCTGCTCACCACGCTGTCGGTCGCGATCGTGGCCGTGGGCGTGGGCCTGCGGCTCGTCGAGGGCATGATCGCGCTGGTGCCGGCCATCGCCGTGCTGGTGCTCGCCCCCGAGGTGTACCTGCCGCTGCGCCGCGTCGGGGCGGAGTTCCACGCGTCGACCGACGGGCTCGCCGCCGCCGACCGCGCGTTCGCCGTCCTCGAGCAGCCGGTGCCCGCGGCCGGGACGCTCGCCGCGCCCCCGCTCGCGGGCGCCACCCTGGTGCTCGACGGCGTGAGCGTGCGGGCCGGCGACCGCGGCGTGTCCGCGCCGGCCGGGCTGACCGCGCGGGTGCCGCTCGGCACCGGGCTGCCCGGCGGCGGGCGCGTCGTCGCGCTGCGCGGGCCCAGCGGGGCCGGCAAGTCGACCACCGCGCTCGTGCTGCTCGGCCTGCTGCGGCCCGACGCCGGGCGGGTCCTGCTCGAGCCCCACGCTGCCGCGGCAGGCGGGACGGTCGACCGAACCGTCGACGGGGTGACCGATCTCGCCGACGTCGACCCCGCCACGTGGTGGCCCCAGATCACGTGGGTGCCGCAGCGACCGGCGCCGGCGCCCGGGCGGCTGCGCGACGTGGTGACCGACGGCCGCGCCGTCGGGAACGACGCGCTCGCCGCCGCGGCGCGGACGACCGGCCTGGACGCCGTCGTCGCGGAGCTGCCGCAGGGCTGGGACACGCCCGTCGGACTCGGCGGCACCGGGCTGAGCGTCGGGCAGCGGCAGCGGGTGGCGCTCGCCGCCGCGTTGCTCGACAGCGCGGAGCTCGACAGCGCGGAGCCCGGCACCGCTCCCCCGCCGCTCGTGCTGCTCGACGAGCCCACCGCCCATCTCGACGCGCGCGGCGAGCAGGTGGTCCTCGACACGGTGCGCGCGTGGCGCGACGCGGGCCGGACCGTCGTGGTCGTGGCCCACCGAGCGTCGCTGCTCACCCTCGCGGACCAGGTGGTCGACGTCGAGGCCGAGGAGGTGGCAGCCCGATGAGCGCCGGCACGAGCTCCCCTGACCCGCTGCGCCGGGTGATTCCCCTGCTCGAGGTGCGCTGGACCCGGGTCGCGCGCGCCGTGGCGCTGGGCACACTCGCGCTCGGCTTCGCCGTCGGGCTCTCGGCCACCGCAGCCTGGCTCATCGCCCGCGCGTCGCAGATGCCGCCGGTGCTGCAGCTCTCGGTCGCCGTCGTGGCGGTGCGCGCCTTCGGCACCGGCCGCGGGGTGCTGCGCTACCTCGAGCGGCTCGCGTCGCACGACGTGGCGTTGCGCGGCATGGCCGCCCTGCGCGCGAACCTCTACGACGAGATGGCGCGCGGCCCCGTGACCCGGCTGCTCGCGCTGCGCCGGGGAGACCTGCTGGCGCGCGTCGGCGCGGACGTCGACGCCGTCGGCGACGTCGTCGTGCGCGCGTTGATCCCCGCGGGGGTCGCGGCGTGCGTCGGCCTGGGCTCGGTGATCCTCGTCGGCGCGTTCCTGCCCGCCGCCGGCCTCGCGCTCCTCGGGTGCCTGCTGCTGACGGGCGTGCTCGCCCCGTGGCTCGCGGCGCGCTCGGCCGACTCCGTGGAGCGGCGGGGCGCGGCCGCGCGCGCGGAGGTGACGGCACGCTCGCTCGAGCTGCTCGAGGACGGGCAGCAGCTGCGCGTCGCGGGCCGGCTCGACGCGCGGCTCTCGGCGCTGCGCGACGCCGACGCCCGGCTCACCCGGAGCACGGACGACGGGGCCCGGATCTCCGGCACCTCGGCCGCGATCGACGCGGCGGCGCAGACCCTGGCCGTGCTCTGCTCGCTCCTGCTCGGCATCCCCGCCGTCGCCGCCGGGACGCTCGCCCCGGTCGAGCTGGCCGTCATCGTGCTCACGCCGCTCGCCGTCTTCGAGGCCACGACCACCCTGCCCGCCGCCGCCGTGCAGCTGCGGCGGTCGCGCGAGGCCGCCCGCCGGCTCGTCGCGCTGCTCCCCGCCGGCGCCGGCGCCCCGGCCTCGCCTCCGCCACCCCCGCCCGCGCTGCTGGCCCTCGACGACGTCGCCGCGGGCTGGGACGACCGCGTAGTCGTGGTCGGCGTCAGGCTGCGCCTGGACCCCGGGTCGGTGGTCGCCCTGGCCGGGCCGTCCGGCGTGGGTAAGACGACCCTGCTGCTCACGGCCGCGGGCCTGCTGCCTCCGGTCGCCGGCACGGTGCGGCCTCCGGGGGAACACGCCGGCGACGCGCTGTTCGTCGCCGAGGACGGTCACCTGTTCGGCACCACCGTGCTGGAGAACCTGCGGGTGGCGCGGCCCGACGTCATGGAGGCCGAGGCGCACGACGCCCTGACGGCGGTCGGCCTCGACGGCTGGCTGGACGCCCTGCCCGACCGCCTGGACACGATGCTCGGTCCCGACGGGGCGGACGTCTCCGGCGGGGAGCGGCGGCGTCTCCTCGTCGCGCGCGCCCTGCTCGCCCCCGCGCGGGTGCTGCTCGTCGACGAGCCGGCCGAGCATCTCGACGCGACCACCGCCGACGCCCTGGTCGGGACGCTCGCGAGCCACGCCCGGGACACCGGGCGCGCCGTCGTGGTCGCGTCGCACCGCCTGACGCCCCTCGAGGTCGCCGACGAGGTGCTGCTGCTCGGCGCGCCCCCGGACGGCGGCCCGGCAGCCGTGGTCGCGCGCGGCCCGCACCGCGACCTGCTCCGCGACGACCCGGGCTACGCCTGGGCGGCCGACCAGGAGCGCGCGGCCGGCGACGCCCGCTGAGCGCAGCTCGGTACCGGGGTGCTGCTGTGGGTGGGTCTGCCGCTCGCGTCGGCATGCGGCGGCTGCTGCGGGTCGAGATCCGCTAGCCCGGCTTCGAATGCAACGTCGACAGAAGCGGTCGGCTACGGCCGGCCGACCGGACGGTCTGCTCCCGTGGCTCTGAACGCCGCCCTGTAGTCGGCCGTCACCCGGTAGGCGCCGTCGAGCCTGGTCAGGAGCCTCAGGACCCGGCCCCGGTACCCGTACCCCTCGCCGGTGAACAGAGGATGCTCGCGGGCGATGTGGGCCCAGGCAAGGCACTCCCCGACGTTCATTCCGACGAAGGCGGGCAGCGCGTACTGCACGAGCCCGACCTCGCGGCTGACCACGAGGGCGGGAAGCGCCACGACGAGGAGGACGGCGGCCCGCAACCAGCCAGAGTGCCACCGCACGCGCGGCGCGACCAGCACCGGCACGGCCGTGATCGCTCCCGCCAGCGCAAACGCGCCCACAGCGCCCATCGCCGCCGCGTACCAACCCATCAGCCGCACCCGCCTTCGCTCGCCGTCGAGGACCGCATCCTTCCAGGTGGGGAATCAGGGCGCTACCCAGCGGCCACCCAGCGCCGCCATCGCCGCGGCGCGGCCGGGGACGCCGCTCACCCCCCCGCCGCGCCGCGCGCCGGCGCCGGCCAGAAGCACGCGCGGGTGCGTCGTCTCCACGCCCCAGCTCCCGGGGGCGTCCAGGTCCCCGCCCGCGCCGTCGGCGGCGTCGTCCGCCCACGGCCACGACAGGTCGCGGTGGAAGATGTGGCCGCCGGGGAGCCCCACGTCGCCCTCGAGGTCGACCGGGGTGCGCGCCTCGAGGCAGGGACGCCCGTCGGGGTCGTGCAGCAGCACGTCCTCGATCGGCTCGGCCAGCACGGCGTCGAGGGACGCGAGCGTCGCGGCGAGCGCCCGCTCCCGGGCGGCGTCGGGATCGCCGCGGAACAGCCGCGCCGGCATGTGCAGGCCGAAGAGCGTGAGGGTCTGGGCGCCCGACTCGCGCAGCTCCGGCCCGAGGATCGTCGGGTCGGTCAGGGAGTGGCAGTAGATCTCGCACGGCGGCAGGTCGGGGATCGCGCCGGCGGCGGCCTGGGCGTACGCCGTCCGGAGCTGGTCGGCCGACTCGTTCACGTGGAAGGTGCCGCTGAACGCCGCGACCGGGTCGACGCCGTCGCGCAGGCGCGGCAGCCGGCGCACCAGCATGTTGACCTTGAGCTGCGCGCCCTCGGGCGCCTCGGCGGCGGACCGGCCCGAGGGGCCGGCGCCGGCGGCGGCTAGCAGCCGGTCGAGCGTCGTCGGGGCCGCGCCCGAGAGCACGACGCGGGCGGCCGCGGCATGCGTGCGTCCCTCGTCGTCGGCCCAGGAGACCTGCGCGTCGCCGTCGCTGCCCGGGTCGACGGCGGTCACCTCGGCGCGGGTGACGACGGTAGCTCCGGCCGCGAGTGCCGCGTCCCGCAGCGCGCCGGAGACGGCGCCCATGCCGCCCACCGGCACGTCCCAGTCGCCCGTGCCGCGGCCGATCACGTGGTAGAGGAAGCAGCGGTTCTGGATCAGCGACGCCTCGTCGAGGTCGGCGAACGTGCCGATCAGCCCGTCCGTGGCGACGACCCCGCGCACGACGTCCGACGCGAACCGAGCGGGCAGCATCGCGCCGAGCGGGCGCTCGACGACGTCGCGCCACGTCTCGTCGTCGTCCACGAGCGCCCGGGCCTCGGCCCGCGAGAGCAGCGGCTCGGTCATGGTCGGGAACAGCCGCCGCGCGAGGCTGCCGGTGGCGGCGCCCAGCCGGCGCCACGCGTCGTGGTCCGCCGCCGGCGCCCCGATCGCGCCGAACGAGGCCCGCGTCGCGTCGTCGTCCCCCGTGTCGACGAGCAGGCCGGCGCCGCCGACGGGCGTGTACGACGAGTAGCGGCGGCGGCGGAGCGTGATCGGCAGGGCCAGCTCATCGATCACCCGCCGCGGCAGGAGCGAGACCAGGTACGAGTACCGGGACAGCCGCGCGTCGACTCCCGGGAACACCGGCGCGGACACGGCGGCGCCGCCCACGTGGTCGAGCCGCTCCAGCACGAGCACGCTGCGCCCGGCCCGGGCGAGGTACGCGGCGGCGGTGAGCCCGTTGTGCCCGCCGCCCACCACGACGGCGTCGTAGCGGGCGTCGGTACGGGGGGTGCTGCCCTGCGCGGCGGTCGACATCGTTGTCGTCATGGGCTCATCGTGCCGCACCCGCCGCGTCACCACCTGGGACAGCGCTTCGTGGGCCGGCCCTACCGTGCCCGGAGGACAGCACCCTCGGCGCGCGTGCATAGCGTCGCGGCATGCAGACGCTCGCGGTCGCCTCGCGCGGGTCGCCCTCGCCGTCCTCCTGTCCGGGGTGGGGCCGGCGTCCATGGTGGTGCCCGCCGCGGCCGGGCTCACGCAGGGGGCCGGGTTCCTCGACGCCGCGGGGTCCGGGGGGCGAGCCGGCGCCCGCGTTCGCCGCAGTGCGCCTGGTACACGTGGCGGCGGTCCTCGGCGCGACGGTCGCGATGTTCCTCCCCTCGACGAACGCTGGTTCGCCCGGCCCGTCCCTCGAACGGCCGGCTGGTAGCGTCGCCGGGCGTGAAGATCCTCGTGCCCGGCAACGTGCCCTTCGACCTGACGATCGACGTCCCAGGGGTGGAGGTGGCGCACTACGTCATGCGCGACCCGGTGCCCGAGGAGCACGCCGACGCCGATGCGCTGGTCACGTGGTCGAGCCCGCAGCGGGTGCTGGACGATGCCGCCCGGCGCATGACGAGCCTGCGTTGGGTGCAGACGCTCAACGCCGGGCCCGACCAGGCGCTCGCGGCCGGGTTCGCGCCCGACGTGGCGATCTCCTCGGGCCGCTCCCTGCACGACGCGACCGTGGCCGAGCACACCCTGGCCCTCGTGCTCGCGTCGGTGCGGCGGCTCGACCGCACCCTCACCGCCCAGCGCGAGCACGTCTGGGACCGGGACCTGGGCCGGGAGCAGGCGAACGACGAGGCGCGGTTCACGCTGCACGACGCACGGGTGACCATCTGGGGCTTCGGGTCGATCGCCGCCGTCCTGGCGCCGCTGCTCGCCGCGCTCGGCGCGCGCGTGACCGGCGTGGCGTCGTCGGCGGGCGAACGCTACGGATTCCCCGTGGTCGACTCGATCGACGAGGTGCTGCCCACCACCGACCTGCTCGTCTCGCTGCTGCCCGCCACGCCGGCCACGCACCACGCCCTCGACGCGCGGGTGCTCGGCCTGCTGCCCGCCCACGCGCGGTTCGTCAACGCCGGTCGAGGCGCCACCGTCGACGAGGACGCGCTGGTCGCGGCCCTCCGGGACGGCACGATCGCCGGCGCGGCCCTCGACGTCACCGAGACCGAGCCCCTCCCGGCCGACTCCCCGCTGTGGGACGCGCCCCACCTCATCCTCACGCCGCACGTCGCGGGCGGGCGCCCGCAGGGGGCGGCCACGTTCGTCACCGCGCAGCTGCGGGCGTGGCTGGCCGACGGCGCGGCGGGGCTGCGCAACGTCGTCGGGCGCTGACCGGCGCCGCTACGGCTACCAGCGACCCTGGCGGGGCCGCGGCTGGCAGACGGGGCAGGTGTACGACGAGCGGTTCATGAACGCGTCCCGGCGCACCGGCGCGCCGCACCGCAGGCACGGCTCGCCCTCCCGCCCGTAGACCGCCAGGCCGCGGGCGAAGTACCCGGACTCGCCGTTGACGTTGACGTAGAGGGAGTCGAAGCTCGTACCTCCCTGCGCCAGGGAGTCCGTCATGACCTGCGTGGCGGCGTCGAGCACCCGGCGCACCTCGACCGGGCGCAGCCGGTCCGTCGCGCGGGCGAAGTGCAGGCGGGCGCGCCAGAGCGCCTCGTCCGCGTAGATGTTCCCGACGCCGGACAGCAGCGTCTGGTCGAGCAGCGCGCGCTTGATCCCGGTGCGGCGCCGCCGGATCGCGGCCACGACGGAGTCGAGGTCGAACGCCGGGTCGAGCGGGTCGCGGCCGATGTGCGCCACCGGCTCCGGCACGGCGGGCAGAACGCTGCCGAACCCGCCGGGCGCGCCGTCGGGCGTGGGCTCCAGGTCCGTGACCAGCAGGTGCCCGAACGTGCGCTGGTCGACGAAGTCGAGGAAGGTGGCGCCCGAGGGAGCGCCAGTCAGATGCAGGCGGACGCGCAGGTGCGGGTGCGCCCAGTCCCCCGCGACGGCGGGGTCACGCACCAGCAGCTGGCCGGACATGCCGAGGTGGGCGAGCAGCGCCGCGCCGGGCATGGTTTCGACAGGCTCAACCGACGAGACGGGCTCGACCAGCGGCAGCCAGAGGAACTTGCCCCGACGCACCGCGGCCGCGAGCCGGCGGCCGCGCAGCTGGTCGGCGAAGCCGGCGGCGCCGCCGTCGTGGCGGCGCACGGAGTAGTCGCGGAACACCTCGACGGCGCGCACGACGGCGCCGACGACGAAGCGGTCGAGACCGTCGCGGACGGTCTCGACCTCGGGGAGCTCAGGCACCGGTGTCAGCGGCGGGCACCGGCAGCGCCTGCAGCGCGCGGTACGCCTCCTCGGCGGCGGCCTGTTCCGCGTGCTTCTTCGCGGAGCCCGTGCCGAGGCCGAGCACCGGACCTGCCGTCACCTGGGCGTGGAAGACGCGCGCGTGCTCGGGCCCCTCGCCCGTCACCTCGTAGACGGGCGCGCCGAACCCGCGCACGGCGGTGGCCTCCTGGAGCGACGTCTTCCAGTCCAGGCCGGCGCCGAGGTCGGCCGCCGCCTCCAGCGTGGTGTCGACGAGGCGGTGCACCAGCTCGCGGGCCGGCTCCAGGCCGTGCGACAGGTAGGTCGCGCCGATCAGCGCCTCCACCGTGTCCGAGAGGATCGAGTCCTTGTCGAACCCCCGGGTGCGGATCTCGCCCTTGCCCAGCAGCACATAGCCGCCGAGGTCGAGCTCGCGCGCGATCGCGGCGAGGGCGCGCTGCGACACCGTGGCCGCGCGCATCTTCGCCAGCTCGCCCTCCGACTGGTCGGGGTGGCGCCGGTACAGGGCCTCCGTGACGACCAGCCCCAGCACGGTGTCGCCGAGGAACTCGAGGCGCTCGTTGGTCGGGATGCCCCCGGCCTCGTGCGCGAAGGAGCGGTGCGTCAGGGCAAGCACGAGAAGCTCGGGGTCCAGTCGGACCCCGAGCTTCTCGAGAAGAGCGGTCGGCTCCGGCCGCGGCCGGGTGCCGGGTGCAGGCATGTCAGCCCGCGTGCTCGGTGCGCAGCGCCTCGGCGTACTGGCGGCCCTTGTAGGTGCCGCAGGTGGGGCACGCGGCGTGGGACAGCTTCTGCCCCTTGCAGTTCGGGCACGTGGTGAGGGCGGCCGCGGTGGTCTTCCACTGCGAGCGACGCGCCCGGGTGTTGCTGCGCGACATCTTGCGCTTCGGAACAGCCACGGCTAGCTCTCTTTCGTCTCGTCGGACACGCTCGACTCCTCGAGCATGGTCTGCAGTGCCGACCAACGAGGGTCGACCAGGTCGTGATGGTGGTCAGGATCCTCGGCCAGCCGCGCCCCGCAGACGGAGCACAGGCCAGGGCAGTCCTGACGGCACAGCGGTTGAAATGGTAGTGCAGTCACCAGCGAATCCCGAACCGCCGGCTCGATGTCGGCCAGGTCGTCGACCAGCACGGCCTCGTCCTCGGCGTCGTCGTCGCCGGAGTCCTCCGCCGCCTGCGCCCTCTCGGGGTAGGTGAAGAGCTCCTGCACGTGCACGGTCACCTGCCGGGACACCGGGTCGAGGCAGCGCACGCACTCCCCCACCGCCGTGCCGCGCACGACGCCGGAGACCAGCACCCCCTCCAGCACCGACTCGAGCCGCAGGCCCAGGGTCAGGTCGTCGCCCTCGGGCACGCCGATGACGGCGGTACCCATGTCCGCCGGGGCGGGCACGACGCGCGCGACCTCAGTCATCGTTCCGGGTCGCCGCGACAGCACGTGCGTGTCGAGCACGAGCGGTGAGGGCTTCGCGGTGGCGATGGCAGGCTCCAGGGACTGTAAGGCAGGTGGGGGGCGGCCCGAACTCGGGCCAGCGACCTAGTCTAGGCCATCGTGGCGACGGGTCGCAGCACGCCCGGACGTGACCCGCCTCTCACGCCGTGGCCGTCGAGCTCGTGGTCAGGCACGCGCTCAGGACGGCTTGCCCTCCGGCCAACGAGGGTCGGCCACCGCGTCCCACCGCACGCGCGGCGACCGCTCGTCAAGGCGC
Organism: Isoptericola sp. Y581; assembly: GCF_059445475.1. Lineage (NCBI taxonomy): Bacteria > Bacillati > Actinomycetota > Actinomycetes > Micrococcales > Promicromonosporaceae > Isoptericola > Isoptericola sp. Y581. The sequence goes on from NZ_JCAIUK010000006.1 coordinate 206,214, forward strand.
TCGGCAAGCTTCTCCCGGCCGGCCTGCACCTGGCCGGACAGGGCGTCCAGGTCCTGCTGGAAGTCGGCGAGCCTGCCGTCGCAGTACGCGTCCGCGTCGGTGCGCAGCCCGGCCGCCCGGCGCTCCGCCTCCGCGACGATCTCCGCCGCCCGCGACTCGGCCTGCACCACGACCTGCTCCGACTGCACCAGCTCGATCGCGCGGGCGCGGGCGGAGGCGACGATCTCCTCCGCCTGACGGTGCGCGTCGTCCAGCCTGTCCCGGGCCGCGGCGAGCACCTCGTCCGCCCGCGCGACCTGCGTGGGCAGCGCGTCGCGCAGCTCGTCCACGAGCCCCAGCGCCTGGTCGCGGTCGAGCTTGACGTTGGTCGACAGCGGCGCCGACCTCGCGTTCTCGACCAACGCTGCCAGGTCGTCCAGGATCTCCAGCAGACCGCCCGTCGGGGTGGTCTCGGTCGTCTCGCTCATCCCTGCTCCTTGGTCCGGCTCATCTGGCCAGCGCCGCACGTACCGCGTCGGCGACCCCGGGCGGCACGAGGTCGTCGATGGGCCCGCCGAACCGGGCCACGTCCTTGACCAGCGACGACGCGACGTGCGCGTAGCGCTGCTCACCGGGCACGAAGACCGTCTCGACGCCGGTCAGGTGCCGGTTCATGAGTGCCATCGGCAGCTCGGAGTCGAAGTCGGCCCCGCCCCGCAGCCCCTTGACCACCGCGACCGCCCCGACCTCCCGGCAGAAGTCGACGAGAAGTCCCGGCACGACCTCGACCCGCACGTCGGCGGTCTCCGGGTCGGCCGCGAGCACGTCGCGGGCAAGCTCCACCCGCTGCTCCGGCGCCAGCAACGCGTTCTTGGCGGCGTTGCGGGCCACGCCCACCACCACGACGTCGAACATGCGACGCGCGCGCCGCACGATGTCGAGGTGGCCCAGGGTGATCGGGTCGAACGACCCGGGGCAGACGGCGATGCTCACGCGGTCACGCTAGTACAGGGGTGGCGCGATCCCGGGGAGCCCCGTCGGGGTGCCGCTGCCCCGATCCGGGCACACCATGTGGGCATGCCCGACGTCGTTCGCCTCGACACCGCGGACCAGGTCGCCTCGCTGTGGCACGACGTGCTCGCGCCGTCGTTCCCGCCCGCGGAGCTGATGCCCCTGGACGACCTGCGGGAGGGCATCACCTCCGGCGCGCAGATCGCCTACGGCGTGGTGCGCGGCGGGAAAGTCGTGGCCGGGATCGTCGCGTCGTGGTCGCCGGACACGCGAGTGCTGCTCGTCGACTACCTCGCCATCGCACCCGGCGGTCGCGGGGGCGGGGTCGGCGGGCACCTCCTGTCGCGGTCCGTCGCCGGCTGGCGCGACGAGCTGCGCCCGGCGCTCGTGCTGGCCGAGGTGGAGCACCCGGGCCACCACGACGCGCACGAGCAGCACGGGGACCCCGCCGCCCGGCTGCGCTTCTATGCGCGGCACGGCGCACGCGTGCTGGCGCTGCCCTACTTCCAGCCGGGGATGGGCGGGGCGGGCTCGCCTCGCGTCCCGGCGATGCTGCTCGTCGCCCTCGGGGAGGACGGGTCGACCGCAGTCCCCGCCGAGCCCGTGCGCCGGCTCCTTGCCCAGCACCTCGCGGCCTGCGAGGGGTCGCTGTCCGACGACGTGGCGACCCGGCGGCTGCTCGACGCGGCGTCCGGGGAGTCGGTGTCGCTGGTCGACCCCGCCGACGCCGGGGCGCTCGCCGCCGTGCCCGTGGGCACCCTGGAGGGCGACGAGCGGTACGCCCCGCGCTCAGCGGGCTGACGTCGGCTCGCCGTCTGCGGGCAGAGGCTCGGGCTCGGCGTAGTGCACGGCCGTCTCGCCGTAGTCCTTGCGGGCGAACGCCGCCAGGCCGGCGGGCCACACGGGCTCGGGGCTGCGGCCCGACCGCTCGACGACGACGACGGCCCTCGGCGCCAGCACCCCCGGCGCGGCGAGGTGGCCCAGGACGGTGGCGAGCGTGTCCTCGGGCACGTCGTACGGCGGGTCGAGGAAGACGAGATCGAACCCCCGGTCCGAGGCGGCTTCGACGGCGGGGGCCGCGCCCGCGGCGAATCGCTCCGCCGTGTCCGCCACGACGCGCACCTCTCGCTGGAGGCCGAGCACGGCCACGTTGCGACGTGCCACGTCCGCCGCCTTGCGGGCCGCGTCGACGAGCACGACCTCGGCCGCACCCCGACTCGCCGCCTCGAGCCCGAGCGCGCCCGAGCCCGCGTACAGGTCGAGCACCCGGGCGCCCTCCAGGACGTCGAGGTGCTCCAGCCGGGAGAAGATCGCCTCGCGAACCCGGTCGCTCGTCGGCCGCGTGCCCTTCGGCGGCACCTGCAGGGTGCGCCCGCCGAACCGGCCGGCCACGATCCTCGTCATGCGGCCGAGCGTATCCGCCGCCGCACGCCGGACGTGATGAGCCCGCGCCCGGGGTCAGGCACGCTCGAGGAACTCCTCCTGCTCGTCGTCGAGCTGCGCCTCGATTGCCGCGCGCAGCTCGGGGTGGGCACCCAGCTCGAGGTCGGCGTCGACCACCGCCGACGACTCGCGGCGCGCCTCGCCGATGAGGTCGGCGTCCTGCACCACCCGCAGCAGCCGCAGCGAGCTGGACCGGCCCGACTGCGCGGCGCCGAGCACGTCGCCCTCGGAGCGCAGCTCGAGGTCGAGCGTCGCGAGGCGGAACCCGTCCGTCGTCTCCGCGAGCGCCTCGACGCGTGCCGCTGCCGGCGTGCCTGGCTGCGCCGTCGACACCAGCAGGCACAGGCCCGGCGCCGATCCGCGCCCGACCCGCCCGCGCAGCTGGTGCAGCTGGGACAGGCCGAAGCGGTCGGCGTCGAACACCACCATCACGGTCGCCTCGGGCACGTCGACCCCGACCTCGATCACGGTCGTGGAGACCAGCACCGGCACCTCGCCGGCGGCGAAGCGCGTCATCGCGGACTCCTTGTCGGCGGCCGCCATCTGCCCGTGCAGCACGCCCACCTCGACCCCCGCGAGCTGCGGCGTCTCGGGCAGCATCTCCGCGACCTCGAGCACGGCGCGCAGCGGCGGCCGGTCGCCCGCGGCGCCCTCGGCGTCGACGAGCTCCAGCAGGTCCGGCACGTCGTCGAAGTCGTCGCGCGCCTTCGCCCCGCCGGCGGGCAGGTCGGCGTCGGGGTGGATGCGGGGGCACACGACGTACGCGCGGTGCCCCTTGTCCACCTCCTCGCGCACCCGCGTCCAGGTGCGCTCCATCCAGCGGGGGTTGCCGGCGGGCACCACGTGGGAGGTGATCCCGGCGCGACCGGCCGGCACCTCGGTGAGCGATGACGTCTCGAGATCCCCGAAGACGGTCATCGCGACCGTGCGCGGGATGGGGGTGGCCGTCATGACGAGCAGGTGCGGCGCCACGCGGCCCTTGGCCCGCAGGGAGTCGCGCTGCTCGACGCCGAACCGGTGCTGCTCGTCCACCACGACCAGGCCCAGGTCGGCGAACTGCACCTGCTCGCCGAGCAGGGCGTGCGTGCCCACGACGATCCCGGCCTCGCCGCCCGCCGCCTGCAGCAGCGCCTCCTTGCGGGCCGCCGCACCCAGCGAGCCGGTCAGCAGCGCCACCCGGGTGCCATGCGCCGCGCCGCCGAGCAGCCCGCCCTCCGCGAGGTCACCCAGCAGCGTGCGCAGGGTGCGGGCGTGCTGCGCCGCCAGCACCTCGGTAGGCGCGAGCAGCGCCGCCTGCCCGCCGGCGTCGACCACCTGGAGCATGGCGCGCAGCGCGACGACCGTCTTTCCGGAGCCGACCTCGCCCTGCAGCAGCCGCTGCATCGGCCGCGGCTGCGCGAGCTCGCGCTCCAGGTCCTCGCCGACCGACCGCTGCCCGTCCGTCAGCGTGAACGGCAGCGCGGCGTCGAAGTCGGCCAGCAGGCTCGGCTCGCCCGGCACCCGGGGCGGGCGGGCCGTGGCCTCCTCCTGTGCCGCGTGGGCCCGGCGCTGCGCGAGCGCCGCCTGCAGCACGAACGCCTCCTCGAAGCGGAACCGGTGTCGCGCCCGCTGCCACGTCGGCTGGTCGTCGGGTGCGTGGATCGCGCGCAGCGCGTCGAGGCGGCCCGGCAGGCCCAGCCGGGCCCGCACCTCGGCCGGCACGGGTTCCTCGACGTCGGCCTCGATCAGCGGGTCGAGCACGGTGCGCACGGCCCTCTGGATGCGCCAGCTCGGCACCGAGGACGACGCCGGGTAGATCGGGATGGGGCGGCTCGCCTCGAACATCGCCGCCTCGGTGTCGTCCGCATCGACGCCCACGAGCACGTAGTCCGGGTGCGTGAGCTGCCGCGTGCCCCGGTACTCGCTGACCACGCCGGTGAACAGGCCGACCCGGCCGGGGCGCAGCTTCTCCTCGTGCGGACGTAGCGCGCCGGCGCGCTTCGCGAAGAACGTCAGCGCCAGCTCGTGGCGGCCGTCCGTCACGACCGCCTGCAGCATCGCCCCCGCCCGCGAGCGCATCGTGCGCATGGTCGCGTGGGCGACGCGCGCCATGACCGTGACGTGCTCCCCCAGGGCGAGCCGGTCCATGTCCGTGAGCGTGCCCGGGTCCCCGTACCGGCGGGGGTAGTGGCGGAGGAGGTCCCCGACCGTGGTCAGCCCCAGCTTGGCGAGCGGGCCGGCGCTACGGGCGCCCAGGACCTTGGTCAGGGCCTCCGACTCCCGGCCGGTCACCGCCGGTCCCCCGTCGCCTCCGCAGCGAACGGCTGCTGCGGCTGGTGCGGCTCGACGCCGATCGCCACGTGCCCCCCGGGGCGCCCGGTGCGCATGACGACCACGTCCGCGCCGCCGGACACCTCGGCCGCCCGCACCGCGAGCATCTCCATCGTGGCATCGGGCACGTCGTCGTCCGGCAGCAGGGTCACGATGGCGGTCGGGGACCCCGCGACGAGCCGCTTGACGATCGCGCCGACGGTGACCGCCGGGCCGCCGCCGACCCGCAGCCCCGCGACGACGGACCCGACGACCGCGGGGACGTCGACGTCCCCCTCCTGCGTGTCGTCGAGCGCCGCCGCCAGCGCCGACGTCCCCGCGACGAGGTGGGCGTCGACGGGCGCGGGGACGCGCACGATCTCGGGCATCTCGGCCGGGTCCTCGGCCTCGGCCCGCGAGCCGTCGGCCAGCCCGTCCAGCAGCTGTTCGGGCGCGAGCACGAGCACGCGGGGGGCGCCCGCCCCGAGCGCCGCGGCGGCCAGGTCCACCGCGGTCGGGCGGACGTCCAGGTCCAGCACCACGACGGCGCCCGCACGGGCGAGCTCGGCGGCGAGCGCAGGGGCGGCCGTCGTGACCACGACCGCCCAGCGGTCCGGCGGGACGGCGAGGTGGCGTACGGACACGCGGGACACCGCCCCACGCGAGGCCCACCGCCGCGCCACGTCGAGCGCAGCATCGAGGTCGGCGGTGTGCACGTGCGCCTGCCACAGGGATCGCTCGGCGTCGTCGCTCTCGTCGCCGCCCCCCACGACCACCACGGAGCTGCCGACGTCGTCGAGGTCCGCGCGGAGCGCGTCGGCGACCGCGCCCGGGCGGAAGCCGACCGCCGACGCCGATCGCTCCAGGACGAACATCAGCTCGACGTCGTCGGCCGGACCGTCGCCGACCGCGTGGCCCACGTGGGTCACGTCGGTGTCGTCGGCGGATGCCTCGTCGGCGCCCGGCACGGACCCCCCGGAAGCCGGGTCCCCGTGACCGTGCCCGTCGATATGCAGGTCGATGTCCAGCAGCACGGGCGTCATGGTGCCGCCAGCCTCCGACACGCCCTCGGCGGCGCCCCGCTGCGCCGCGGCCAGGGAGGCGAGCACGAGTACGAGGCCGCACGCGCCCGCGTCGAGCACCCCCGCCGTGCGCAGCGGCTCCAGCGCGCCCACGCTGCGCAGCGCCGCCTCGCGGGCGCCGCGGTACGCCGCGTCGATCGTGGAGAGCCAGACCGGGGCACCGGGTGGACCGACCATCCCTCCCGCCTCGACATGCCTGGCCGCGGCCGCCGCGGACTCCGCGGCGGTGAGGATCGTGCCGGGCGCGGGGTGGGCCACGGCCTGGCGCGCCGTCCGGGCCGCGACGTCGAGCGCGATGGCAAGGCTGTCGCCCCGGGTGGCGGCGACCGTGAGCCCGCGCAGCCACTCGCTGAGGATCACCCCGGAGTTCCCGCGGGCCCCGAGGAGCGCGGACCGCGCGGCCAACCGCAGCAGCCGAGCGCCACCGGCGGTCGCGGGCGCGGCATGGACGGCGGCCGCGGCGTCCCGGGCCGTGAGGTACATGTTGGTGCCGGTGTCGCCGTCGGCCACGGGGAAGACGTTCGCGCGGTCGAGCTCGGCGCGGGCCGTGGCCAGGGCCTCGACGGTGATGCGCACCCAGGCGCGGACGACGGCGGCGTCGAGGGGCTCGGGCTGCTGCACGCCCCCACGGTAGCCGTGACCGGCCCCACGTTGAGGGGCACTCCACAGATCGGCTACCCTTGTGTGGTTGCCCGGGTGGTCCCGGGCTCCCCCAAACTACCGAGTTCACGTCCTGCTGCCCTGGCGCGGGACGTGTCACGACGATTCAGGAGAGACCGTGGCTGCCAACTGCGACGTCTGCGGCAAGGGCCCGGGCTTCGGGCACAGCATCTCGCACTCCCACATCCGCACGAAGCGCCGTTGGAACCCCAACATCCAGCGCGTGCGTGCCGTGGTCGCGGGTACCCCCAAGCGGGTCAACGTCTGCACCTCGTGCCTCAAGGCCGGCAAGGTCACGCGCCAGGCCTGAGCCTCGCACCGGCCGTGCCCGGTGCTTGCGACGTTTTCCGCAAGACGCCCGTCGGGATCATCCCGGCGGGCGTCTCGCTGTGCCCGCACACCTGGTGTGTGCCCCGCCCGGTCCACCGCCGCCATCGGCAAAGAATTCGTGAAGCTTTCACCAACCAGTCTTGGCTGATGGTGTGTGGACGTGGCACCCTGGGCAGATGATCGTGCAGACCGACAGCGACGTGGAGATCCGGCCCGCCGACGTGTCCGACGCCGGGCGGATCGCCCAGGTGCACGTCACGTCCTGGAAGGGCGCGTACGCGAGCGTGCTGCCGGCCGAGTATCTCGACTCGCTCGACGTCTCGGAGCGGGCCGTGCAGTGGCAGCAGATCCTCGATGAAGGTTCCCGCACGACGCTGGTTGCCGAGGGAGACAGCCGCCTGCTGGGATTCGCGAGCTTCGGACCCTCCCGCGACGAGGACGCCGAGAACGGCGACCTCGAGCTCTACGCCATCTACCTCGACCCCGAGTCGTGGGGCCGCGGGGTCGCTCGCGACCTCATGCGGACCGTCCTGTCCGACGTGCCGGACGGCGTCCCGATGTCGCTGTGGGTGCTGTCCCAGAACGAGCGCGCGCGGCACTTCTACCGTCGGCACGGCTTCCAGCCCGACGGCGTGGAGCGGATGGACGACATCGGCGACACCCCGGTGACCGAGGTCCGCTACCGCCGAGGCTGACGCATCGCCGGTCGAGCTTGTCGAATGCCCGCCGGTCGAGCTTGTCGAGACCAGGTTTCGACAGGCTCAACCAGCGGTTCCGACAGGCTCAACCAGCGAAGTGATCCCAACCCGTGGCTGATCCCGGGGCCTCGCCGTCCACGGTGACGCCGCGCCTCCCGGGCACCGCGTGCCCGACCGTACCGATCCTGCGGAACCCGCACGGCAGCTCCGCGCCCGGCGCGAACGTGGCGAGCAGGCCGTGGTCCTCGCCTCCGGAGAGCACCCAGGCGAGGGCCGTATCGCGGTCGCGACCGAGCGCCCGCGCGGCCGGCGCCAGCCGGTCCACGTCGGCTGCGAGGCCCGCCCTGTCGACGTCGATCCGCACGACGCTCGCGCGCGCCAGCCGGCCGGCGTCGCGCAGCAGCCCGTCCGAGACGTCGAGCATCGCGGTGGCGCCGTGCCGCGCGGCCTCCGGGCCGGCCGCCAGCGGCGGCTCCGGGCGCAGATAGCCCGCGACGCACTCCCCGAGCGGCCCGCGCTCCGGAGCTCCGGTCTCGACCCGCGCGCCGTCGGCCGGCGCCGCGGCACCGGCGTCGAGGAGGGCCAGCCCCGCGGCCGACAGCCCGCGGCGGCCCGCATAGGCCAGGACGTCGCCCGGCCTCGCGCCCGACCGGGTCACCGGGTCACGACCCTCCAGGTCCCCGTGGGCGGTGACCGCCACCACCACGGCGTCGCCGCCGGACAGGTCGCCGCCGACGACGGCGGCGCCGACCGGGGCGCACGTCTCCTCGAGGCCGCGCGCGAGGCCGGTCACCCAGTCGACCGGCAGGTCGCCGGGGACCACGAGGGAGACGACGAGCGCGGTCGGCCGGGCGCCCATCGCTGCCACGTCCGCGAGGTTCGCCGCCGCCGCCCGCACCCCGACGTCGTACCCGTCGGACCAGCGCCGCCGGAAGTGCCGGTCCTCCACGAGCACGTCGGTCGTCACCACGAACCGTGTGTCGGGCGCGGCCACCACCGCCGCGTCGTCGCCGGGGCCGAGGAGCGTCGCGGAGCCGGCGGACAGCAGAGGGAAGATCCGGGCGAGCAGCTCGTCCTCGGACAGGTCGCGCACGAGCGGGCGGGTGGCGTCGGTCACGGGCACGACTGTAGGCGGTGACCGGGCGCATCCCGCCCGGTAGCGTGGGCGCCGTGCTCCGCCCGTTGATGTCCGGCCGCGCCGCCCGCGCCGCCGCGCTGTGCGTCCTCGTCGTCCCGCTGGCCGCGTGCGCCACCACCATCGGCGTCACCCCAGCGGAGGACGCCGCGAACCCCGCGTGCGCGCCCGTCATGCTCGCGCTGCCGGACGTGCTCGCCGGGGACCTGGACAAGGCGGAGACCACCGCGCAGGCCACCGCCGCGTGGGGCGAGCCCGGCGCCGCAGTCACCCTGCGCTGCGGGGTCACGCCGCCCGGGCCGTCGCCCGACTGCCAGCAGGTGGAGTCGGGCTCCGGCACCATCGACTGGATCGTCGAGGCCGGCGACGACGGCACCTGGCGGTTCACCACCTACGGGCGCGAGCCCGCGGTCGAGGTCGTGGTGCCCCCGTCGGTCACCGCCGGCCACTCGACGTCGTTCGTCGGGGATCTCGCGCAGGCCGTGAGCACCGTCGAGCAGACCGCCGAATGCACCTGACCTCGCTGGTCAGCTGTCGGAGCCCCGTGCAAGGGTGGCGCCCATGGACCAGCGCGTGAGCTTCATCACCCTCGTCGTCGGCGACCTTGCCGCCACCCGCCGCTTCTACGTCGACGGGCTGGGCTGGGATCCGGAGCTGGAGGCGCCTGGCGAGGTGCTCATGTTCCGGGTGGGCGATCGCCTCGTCCTGTCGCTGTGGGCCGAGTCGTTCGCGACCGAGGAGATCGGCGCGGTCACGCGCGGCGGCACGCCGCCGGTCACGCTCGCGCACAACGTCGCGACGACGGCGGAGGTCGACGTCGTGCTCGACGACGCGCGGCGGGCCGGCGCGGCGAGCGTCGCCGACGCGGTCGAGCGCGAGTGGGGCGGGTACACCGGCTACTTCGCGGACCCGGACGGCTTCCGCTGGGAGGTCGCCTACAACCCGGGCGACATCGGCCGCAGCGTGCTGCCGTAGCGCGAACTACCTCGGCCCCGATCGAACTACCTCGCGGAGATGCGAACTACCTCGCGGGATCCGGGACTACCTCGGTGGTCAGCGCAGGCCGGTGGGGCGCTGCAGGGCGAGCTGGATGAGCTCGTCCACCAGCTCGGGGTAGGTGACGCCCGAGGCCTCCCACATCCGGGGGTACATCGAGAACGGCGTGAACCCCGGCATGGTGTTGATCTCGTTGACGACCACACGCTCGTCGGGGGTCACGAAGAGGTCGACGCGGGACAGCCCCTCGGCCTCAATGGCCTCGAAGGTCCGCACGGCGATGTCGCGCACCTCCTCGAGCACGTGCGGGGGCAGGTCGGCGGGGCACCGCAGGTCGACGTGCGCCTCGTCCAGGTACTTCGCCTCGAAGTCGTAGAACGCATGGCTGTCGTGGTCGACGACGATCTCGCCGGGCAGCGACGCCCGCGGCGGCGCTCCGTCGCGACCGCCGAGCACGGCGCACTCGATCTCGCGGCCCTCGTTCGCCGCCTCGACGATCACCTTGGGGTCGTGCTCGCGCGCGGCCTCGACGGCAGCGGGCAGGTCGGCGAGGTCGTCCACGCGCGTGATGCCGAGCGAGGACCCCGCCCGCGCCGGCTTGACGAACAGTGGCAGCCCGAGCGGCCGCACGGCGGCGAGGCTCGCCGCGCGGTCCCGCTCCCAGTCCTGCGGGCGGATGACGACGTATGGGCCGATGGCCAGGCCCTGGCCCGCCAGCACGAGCTTCATGAAGTGCTTGTCCATGCCCACGGCGGAGGCCAGCACGCCCGCGCCGACGTAGTGCACGTCCGCGAGCTCGAGCAGCCCCTGCAGGGTGCCGTCCTCGCCGAACGGGCCGTGCAGCAGCGGGAAGACGACGTCGACCTCGCCGAGCACCCCCGGCACCTGCCCGTGCTCCAGCACCCGCAGTGTGCTCTCCCCCTGCGTGAGCGAGAGCACCACCTCGGCGCCGGAGTCGGCGGTGACCTCGGGGAGGCGGCCGTCGGCGATCTGCCACCGCTCGGGGTCGTCGGCGGCGACCACCCAGCGACCCTCGCGCGTGATGCCGACCGGCACCACGTCGTACCGCTCGCGGTCGATCGCGCGCAGCACACCGCTGGCGGTCAAGGCGGAGATCGCGTGCTCGCCGGAGCGGCCGCCGAAGAGCACGGCGACGCGGATCCTGCGCGGGGCGTCGCCGGGCGCGGGGACGACCGGGACGGAGGCGGTGGTGGCGTCGGACATCGCGCCCAATCTACCGGAGGAACGCCCTCGCGGATCGGTCAGCGGGCGCGCAGCTCCTTGCGCAGGATCTTGCCCGCCGCGGACTTGGGCACCTGCTCGACGAACTCCACCGCCCGCACCTTCTTGTACGGGGCGACCTGCTCGGCGACGAACGCCTGCACGTCCTCGGCCGTGAGCTCGGCACCGTCGGCCTGCACGACGAACGCCTTGGGCACCTCTCCCGACTCGGCGTCGGGAATCCCGATCACCGCGGCGTCCGCGATCTGCGGGTGGGTGAGCAGCAGCGCCTCCAGCTCGGCCGGCGCCACCTGGTAGCCCTTGTGCTTGATGAGCTCCTTGAGCCGGTCGACGACACAGAACGCGCCGTCGGCGTCGACGGTCACGATGTCGCCGGTGTGCAGGAAGCCGTCGGTCTCGAGCGTGTCGCGGGTGGACTGCTCGTCCGCGAGGTACCCGACCATGACGTTCGGCCCCGCGCACAGCAGCTCGCCGGGCGCGCTGACCCCCTCGGCGGGCTGCTCGATCTCCGCGCCCGTGGCCGGGTCCACGATCCTGGCCAGCATGTTCGGCACGAGCATGCCGACGGTGCCGGGCGACACGTCGGTGCGGCCGATCGGGATGATGTGCGAGACCGGCGACATCTCGGACATGCCGTAGCCCTGCAGCACCCGGGTGCCCGGCATGCGCCGCCCGACCGCCGCGGCGAGGTGCTCGTCGAACGGCGCCGCGCCCGACATGAGCATGCGCACGCTCGACAGGTCGCGGCCGGCCGCCGCCGGGTGCTTGGCCAGGGCCAGCGCGATGGGCGGCGCGACGAAGAGCACCGTGGCCCGGTGCTGCTCGATGACGCGCAGGTACTCCGCCAGGTCGAACCGGGGCAGGGTCACCAGCGCGGACCGCCGGTAGATCGCGCCGTTCATGAGCACCGTCATCCCGTAGATGTGGAAGAACGGCAGCACCGCCGGGACCACGTCGTCGGGGGTGAGGGGGATGTACGCGTCGGTCTGCAGCACGTTCGCCACGAGGTTGCGGTGGGTGAGCATCACGCCCTTGGGCAGGCCCGTGGTGCCGGAGGAGTACGGCAGCACCGCCAGGTGCGTGGCCGGGTCGAACGCGACATCCGGCGCCGGGTGCCCGCCGCCCAGCAGCTCGGGCAGGGACGGGTGCCCGTCCGCGCCGTCGAGCACGACGACGTCGGCCGCAGCGAGGCCCGCGGCGTCGGCCCCGGCCTCGGCGGCCGCGAGCAGCGGGGAGACCGTGACGAGCGCCCTCGCGCCCGACGCCTCGAGCTGCTTGCCCACCTCCCGGGCCGAGGCCAGGGCGTTGATCGTGGTCACGGTGATCCCGGCCCGCAGGAGGCCGTGGAAGACGGCCACGAACGCGGGGACGTTCGGGCTGTGCAGGGCCACCACGTCCCCGACGCCGAGGCCCCGGTCGGCGAACGCGCCGGCGATCCCGTCGACCTGCGAGCGCAGGTCGCGGTAGGTGGTCTCGGCGCCGCTCGGGCCGTCGAGCAGGGCGACCCGGTCGAGGACGGCGTCGTCGGCGTCGTCGAGCGGGGCGAAGAGGAAGTCGTACAGGCTGACGTCCGAACGGGATACATGGAGCCGTCGGCGACCGACTGGCCCCGCCCCGCGGAAAAGTCACCCGCCGCAGCTAGGGCCGTCGCCCTAGGCTCGTGGCGTGGACATCCGCACTGAACAGCAACTGAGCCCTGTTGCAGACCATGTGTCCGCCCTGACGGCGATCGTGAGGCCGATCCTTCAGGGCACGTTGTACTCGCTCAAGGGCGAGGTGGTGGCGGCCATCGGTGGGTACGAGCAGGTTCCACTGTTCATGCTTCCCCGCCTGCTCAGGCCTGGTGACGGCGACTGCGGCATCTGCTTCGAGTACGCGGTCCACGATGCGATCGCCAGGGGGGAGGCGTCTACGGTCGAAAGGGTGGCCGATGCCCTGAAGCGGTGCAAGGTCTCGACGCAAGACGTCGGGTCCATCCTGTTCGGTGCGGAGAAAAGTGGCGCGCAGCAACTGATCGATACGGCAGCCGAGGCGCTCACATCGGAGTCGCGGCTCATGAGCGGGCTCCGTGGGCACCCGGTCAAGCTGCGGCGGCACCTCTCGACGGCTGCCGCGGCATTCCGGAGGCAGGGTGCGCGAAACGGCCTTCCCCAGAGCATCGCTGGCCTGTGGAAAGCGGACCTGTTCCTTGGCTCCCGGTTCGACGATCGGTGGGTTGGCACCACGGTCAAGATCAACCCCGCGAAGCTCGAGGGGGCACGTGGCTTGCGCGTCGGCATCGTTCCGTCGCAGGAGGGCGCCTCAGATGCGATCCGTCTTGACGACCGACGCAACCTTGTCGTCTGCCCACTTCCATACGATGCCGCCTTCGTCGAGGTCTTCTATCTCGCCTGGGAGGTCGTCCAGGCGTTCCTTGCGGCTGATGCGAACCTGCCGAAAGAGGTCGCGCTTCCGATGACTGCCCAGCGCCACGTCGCGCGCAAGCTCGTGACGAGGCGCCAATTCCCGGTGGTCGATGTGATCGACGCCCTGGCGCCACTCGCTCAACCGGAGCTGCTACGAACTGATGAGGAACTGGCCACGATGCAGCCCGTGTTCGGTGGGAACGCCGAGCAGGTGACAGGGGTGCTGGCTCCCAGGCCCGATGGGCTCTAGCCGGCTGTAGTCAACAGAGCTTTCCGTCCGGGATCTCGACGTCGGGGTGCGGGCTGCGGATGACGCTGATGTTGGCGCTGCTGTTGGCGCTGCTGTTGGCGCTGCTGTTGACCATGCGGGCGGTCCCTTCGTGCCGGCACGGTCTTCGTCGACCGTGGTGCACCGGAGCGTAGCGCCGGGAACCATCCGCGCACCCACCGCGTTACGGGCATCGTGGAAGACACGATTGACCTCGCGGCGCCCGCGGCGGAAGAGAACGCCGCGCCCGCCGACGACCCCAGCCATAGTCCGGGCTCCGCAGAGCCCCGACGCGCGGAGGTGCACGCCAGATGAGCGCCGTACTCTCCCTTCTCCTCGGCATCCTCGTGATCCTCGTGATCACCGCGGCGACGGCGTACTTCGTCGCCCAGGAGTTCGCCTACATGACCGTGGACCGCTCCCGGCTCACCGCCCGCGCGGAGGCCGGTGACGTGACCGCGCAGCGCGCCCTCGCCGTCACCCGACGCACGTCGTTCGTGCTGTCCGGTGCCCAGCTCGGCATCACCGTGACCGGCCTGCTCGTGGGCTACGTCGCGGAGCCGCTCGTGGGTGACTCCCTCGGCACCCTGCTCGGCGGGGTGGGCGTCCCGACCGGGGTCGGCGTGGCCGTCGGTACCGTCGCGGCGCTGCTCATGTCGACGCTGGTGCAGATGCTCTTCGGCGAGCTGTTCCCCAAGAACCTCGCCATCTCCCGCCCCGAGCCGACGGCGCTGCGCCTGGCGGGCTCGACAACGGCGTACCTGACCGCCCTCGGCTGGCTGATCGCCGTCTTCGACAAGACGTCCAACGCCCTGCTGCGCGTGCTGCGCATCGAGCCGGTGCACGACGTCGAGCACTCCGCCACGGCCCGCGACCTCGAGCACATCGTCGCGGACTCCCGCGAGAGCGGCGACCTCCCCGACGACCTCTCGATGCTGCTGGACCGGATCCTCGACTTCCCGTCCCGCGACGTCGAGCACGCGATGATCCCGCGCTCGCGCGTCGGGACGGTCGAGCCCGGACTCGCGGTGGGCGAGCTGCGCACCCTCATGGCCGGCGGCCACTCGCGCTACCCGGTGGTGGACGGCGAGGACCAGGCGCTCGGCGTCGTCCAGCTCACGGACCTGCTCCGCACCGGGCTGCCCGACGACGCCCCCGTGACGGACCTCATGCGCGCCGTCACCGTGCTCCCGACGCTCATGGCGCTCCCGGACGCGCTCGCGGAGCTGACGCGCACCCGCAACCAGATCGCCGTCGTCGTGGACGAGTACGGCGGCTTCGCGGGCGTGCTCACCCTCGAGGACCTCGCGGAGGAGCTCGTCGGCGAGATCACGGACGAGCACGACGCCGCGGAGCCCGCCACGGTCACGCCCGAGGGCGACGACACCTGGGTGATGGGCGGCGACGTGCACCTGGACGAGGCGGAGCGCGCCCTCGGGCACGACCTGCCGCGCGGCGACCAGGAGACGGTCGCCGGGCTCCTCATCGCGCAGCTCGGGGCGCTCCCCCGCGCCGGGGACCATGTCACCGTCGAGCTGCCGCCCGACCCCGCCGACCTCGCGCACGACGAGCCCGTGGGGCGCCGCATCGAGGCGGAGGTGCTCGCCGTCGAGCGGCACGTGCCGCACTTGGTGCGCGTGCGCCTGTTCGAGGGCTCGGTCGAGTCCACGGCGCACGAGGCCGGGACCGGCAGGACGAACGGAACGAACGGGACGAAGGAGGCCGGACGATGAGCAACCCTTGGATCGTGGTCGCCGCGACCGTCGTGATCATCGCGCTCAGCGCCTTCTTCGTGGCGGTGGAGTTCGCCCTCCTGGGCGCGCGCCGCCACCGCCTGGAGGACGCCGCGCCCACCAGCCGCTCCGCGCGGGCGGCGCTGCGCAGCTCCTCCGAGCTGACGCTGCTGCTCGCCGGGTCGCAACTCGGCATCACCGCGTGCACCCTGGCGCTCGGCGCCGTCACCAAGCCGGCAGTGCACCACTGGCTCACACCGCTGTTCGCGGCGTGGGGCGCGCCGTACTGGATCGCCGACGTCGTGGGCTTCGTGCTCGCGCTGATCCTCGTGACCTTCCTGCACCTCGTGGTCGGCGAGATGGCCCCGAAGTCGTGGGCCATCGCGCACCCCGAGGCGTCGGCGACGCTGCTCGCGCTGCCGATGCGCGGGTTCATGTGGCTCACGCGGCCCGTGCTGCGCTGGCTCAACGCGCAGGCGAACCGCTGCCTGCGGGCCGTGGGCGTCGAGCCCGTGGACCACATCGACGTCGGGCACGACCCGGCGACGCTGCGGCACCTGGTGGAGCACTCGGCCAACGTCGGCGCCCTCGACGCGGCGTACTCGTCGCAGATCGCGGGCGCGCTGGAGCTGGAGACCCTCACGGTCGACACGCTCTTGCCACCCGGGGTACGCCCGACGACGGTGCCCGCGGGCGCGACGGCGGCGGACGTCCGCGCGGCCTCGGTCGCGTCCGGGCACCTGCGCATCCTGCTCCGCTCTGCGGACGGGGCTGACAACGGGGACGGCAGCGGGGCCGACGACGGGGTGCGGGGCGTCGTGCACGTGCGCGACACGCTGCTGCTGGCCGACGACGCCCCCGTCGTGCCGGTGGCGCGCGAACTGTTCGTGCTCGACGGGACGACCACCGTGCACGCCGCGATCGCCCTGCTGCGCGGGGCGGGCGAGCAGCTCGCGCTGGTGCGTCGCGACGGACGGACGCTGGGCGTCATCACCCTCGCCGACGTGCTGCGACGGCTGCTGCCGCAGCCCGCCCCCGCGTCCGCCTGACCCAGGCCCAGTGTTGTGGGCGCGAGTTCGGGGACAATTCGCGGCCGAATAGTCCCCGAACTCGCGCCCACAACNCCCCTCCCCCTTTCCCCCCCCCCCTATCCCTGTTTTTTGGGCTTGTTTTGGGTCCCCCCTCCCCCCCCCCCCCCCCCCCCCCCCCGCCCCCACAACACGGGCTACGGTGAGGGCATGCCTGCGCCCTCACCGTTCGACGCGCCCCGCCAGATCCTTACCGACGAGCTGCTCGAGACGATCCGCGGCCGGGCCGCGGGGTACGACCGCGAGAACGCCTTCTTCGCCGACGACCTCGCCGACCTCAAGGCCGCCGGGTACCTGCAGGCGATGGTGCCCGAGCACCTGGGCGGCGCCGAGCTCACGCTGCGCGAGGCGGCCCGCGAGCAGGCCCGGCTGGCCGGCGCGGCACCTGCGACGGCGCTGGCCGTGAACATGCATCACGTGTGGGTGGGCGTCGCCAGGTTCCTGCACGAGCGCGGCGACGGCTCCCTCGACTGGCTGCTGGAGGAGACCGCGCACGGCGAGGTCTTCGGCTTCGGCTACTCGGAGGCCGGCAACGACCTGGTGCTGCTCGGCTCCCGCACGGAGGCGCGCCCCGACGGCGAGGGCGGCTACTCGTTCCACGGCACCAAGATCTTCACGTCCAACTCCCCCGGCTGGACCCGGTTGGGCGTGATGGGTCTGGACGATGCCACCGACCCCGACGACCCGCGCATCGTGCACGCGTTCGTCACCCGCGACGGCGGCGGGTTCGAGATCAAGGACGACTGGGACACGCTCGGCATGCGGGCGTCGCAGTCGTGCACCACGGTGCTCGACGGCGCGCACGCGTCCGCGGACCGGGTGCTGCGGCGCATCGCGCCGGGCCCGAGCCTCGACCCGTACGTGCTGGGCATCTTCACGTCGTTCGAGATCCTGCTCGCGTCCGTCTACCTGGGGATCGCGGACCGGGCGCTGGCCCTCGCCGTCGAGGCCGTGAACAGGCGCCGGTCGATGAAGACCGGCAAGGCGTACTCGCAGGACCCGGACATCCGGTGGCGCATCGGCACGGCCGCGCTCGCCCTCGACGGCCTGTGGCCGCAGCTCGACATGGTGGCGGGCGAGGTCGATGCCCAGGTCGACGTGCAGTCCGGATCAGGCGCGGGGTTCTTCCGCTCGACGGCGGGGCTCAAGGTGCGCGTCACCGAGACCGCGCGGCAGGTCGTGGACGAGGCCATCCGCTGCTCGGGCGGGTCCACGTACTTCAACCGGTCCGAGCTCGGCCGCCTCTACCGCGACGTGCTCGCCGGGATCTTCCACCCGTCCGACGACGAGTCCGCGCACTCGACGGTCGCGCAGTCCGTCCTGGGCCCGCTGGAGGACTGAGCCCGCCACCCAAGTTGTCAGGACCACGCGAAGGTTGCCGTCACCCTGGCCCTGACAACTCAGCAGGATCGCGAGTTGTCAGGACCACGCGAAGGTTGCCGTCACCCTGGCCCTGACAACTCGGTGGGCGCGGAGGCGCTAGCATCCCGCGTCATGACGCTGCGCAGGGGCACCGTGGCCCGGTACGCGGTCGGTTCGGTCGGGACCGGCGGCTTCGCGACGCTGCCCGGGCTGGTGCTGGTCTTCTACCTGACCGACACGCTCGGCGTCGCGGCGGCCGTCGCCGGGCTGCTCGTCACCGCCGCGAAGGTCTGGGACGTCGTCATCGACCCGCTGATCGGCGCGGCGAGCGACCGCGAGCGCCGGCGCACCGGTCGCCGCCGTCGGCTCATGGTGGCCGGCGGTGTGGCGCTGCCCGTGTTCTTCACGCTCACGTTCGCCGTGCCGGCCGGCCTCGCCCCGGGGGCGGGCGCCGTCTGGGTGCTGGTGGCGTTCCTGCTGGCGGCGACAGCCTTCAGCCTGTTCCAGGTGCCGTACATCGCGCTGCCGGCCGAGCTGGCGGGCACCTACGACGCGCGCACCCGCCTGCTCACCGCCCGGGTCGTCGTACTGACGGCGGCGATCCTGCTGTTCGGCGGCGGCGGCCCGGCCCTGCGCGACCTCGGGGACGGCGACGAGCGACTCGGCTACCTGCTCATGGCGGCCACGGCAGCGGCGGCGCTCGGGGCCGGCCTGCTGGTGGCCTCGACCGTCGAGCGTTCGGCCGGGCCTCCCGCGGCCACGCGACCCGTCGCACCCCGCGCCGGCATCGCCGCCCACTACCGCGAGGGGCTGGCCCTGCTGCGCACGAGCCGGCCGTTCCGCACGCTGCTCGGCACCTTCGCGCTCCAGGCGCTGGCCACCGGGGCGATGCTCGCGGGGGCCCAGTACGTCGCCACCTGGGTGCTGCACGACACGGGCGCCGTGACGTTCCTCTTCGGGGCACTCGTGGCCCCGGCGCTCCTCGTGACGCCGCTGTGGGGGGTGCTCGCGCGGCGGGCCGGCAAGGAGCGCGCGTTCGCGGTGGCGTCCTCGCTCTTCGCCGTCGCCGCCCTCGGCCTGCTCCCCCTCGCGTGGTGGCCCGGCGCGTGGGTGTACGCACCCGTCGCCCTGGCGGGCGCGGCGTACGCGGGCATGCAGTCGCTCCCGATGGCGATGCTGCCCGATGTCATCGATCACGACGCCCGGGCCACGGGCACGGACCGGGCCGGCGCCTTCGGCGGCGTGTGGACGGCGGGCGAGACCACCGGGATGGCGCTCGGCACCACCCTGCTGACCGTGGTGCTCGCCGCGACCGGCTACGTGGAGTCCACCGGAGCCCAGGTGGTCGTCCAGCCGCCCGCGGCGGTGCTCGGCATCGTCGCCGCCTTCAGCCTGCTGCCCGCCGTGCTCGTGGGGGCCAGCCTTGCGTCGCTCGCGCGCTACCCGCTGCGCCGCCGCGACATCGACGTCCGCAGCAACCCCGCCGAACCCACCGACAGCCTGGAGGCGTCGTGAACCGTCCCGTCCCGCCCGACCGCTTGGACCTCGAGCAGGCGCCGGAGGCGGTGCTCGCCGCCCTCGCCGCCCTGCGCGCCCACGACGCGCCCACCCACGGCGGGCGCGTGCTCAGCTACGTCTACGACCCGGGCGTCCCCGAGCTCGACGAGCTCGCCGCCGCCGCGGTGCGCGCCATGCAGCCGGTCAACGGGCTGGACCCGACGACGTTCGGCTCCGTCGCGGCGCTGGAGCGGGACGTCGTCGCGTTCGCCCGCGACCTGCTCGGCGGCGACGAGGACACGGTCGGCACGGTGACGAGCGGTGGCACCGAGAGCTGCCTGCTCGCCGTGCAGTCGGCGCGCGACACCTGGCTCGCGGCGCGCGGGCAGCGACCGGGCGCCGCCCGGCCCCGGCTGGTCGCCCCGGTCACCGTGCACGCGGCGTTCCACAAGGCCGCCCACCTGTACGGGCTGGAGCTCGACCTCGTGCCCGTGCCGCCCACGGGCGTCGTGGACGCCGCCGCGCTCGGCGCCCGACTGACGGCGGGCCCGGACGGCCCGGACGACGTCGCGCTCGTCGTGGTCTCCGCTCCGTCGTACCCGCACGCCGCCCTTGACCCGGTGGCCGAGGTGGCGGCGCTCGCCGCTGCCGCCGGCGTCCCCATGCACGTGGACGCCTGCATCGGCGGGTTCGCGCTGCCCTTCTGGCCCGGCCTGCCCGCCTGGGACCTGCGGGTGCCGGGCGTCACGAGCCTCAGCGCCGACCTGCACAAGTACGCCTTCGCCCCCAAGGGCGCGTCGGTGCTGCTGCACCGCGACCGCGACCGGCAGCGCGCGCAGTACTTCGCCACCACCCGCTGGCCGGGCTACCCGGTGGTCAACCCGACGCTCCTCGGCTCCCGGTCGGGCGGCCCGCTCGCCGCGGCGTGGGCGATCCTGCGCGCCCTCGGCACGGACGGGCTCGCCACGCTCGCCGGCCGCGCCCGCCGGGCCACGCTCGCCCTCCGCGAGGCCGTCGACGGCGTCGAGGGACTGCGGGTGGTGGGCGACCCGGTCGGCCCGCTGCTCGCCGTCGCCACCGACGATGCCGTCCCCGCCGACCGGCGCGTCGACCCGCACCTGTGGTCGGACGCGGTCGCCGCGCGGGGCTGGACGTTCCAGGCCCAGCCCGGCCTGACCCAGGGCGACGGCAGCCGTCTGCCTCCCACCACCCACCTCACGGTCACGCCCGTGACCGAGGGTGTGCTGGGCGAGCTGGTGCCTGTGCTCGAGGCCGCCGCCCACGACGTGCGCGGCCGGCCACGGCCGGACGTCACCGCCCTCCTCGGGGCGCTGCCGCCGCTGGGCGCGGGCGCCGCGCTCGGCGGCACCCTCGACTCGGCCACGGCCGCCGCACTGCTCGACGCGATCGGGCTGGGGCGGGTCGCGACCGGGGACAGCCCCGGCGTCGGCCCGATGGCGCCGCTGCTCGCCCTCGTGGAGGCGCTGCCCCCACCGCTCGTGGAGCGTCTGCTGGTCGAGCTGCTCGCGCGCCTCGTCGAGCCGACGACGTAATCTGCGCCCATGACGCACGACCAGCAGCACGGTCTGTCCCCCGCCACCCTCGCCGTCACCGCCGGACGGCCGGCGCGCACGCAGGGGGGTCCGGTGAACCCGCCTGTCGTGTTCAGCTCCACCTACGTGAACCAGGGGATCTCGGCGCCGGGTGAGCTGCTGTACACGCGCATGGACACCGAGACCTGGCACCCGTTCGAGGAGGCCCTGGCGGCGCTGGAGGGCGCGCCGCACGGCGTCGTCTTCGGCTCCGGCATGGCGGCCGTCATCGCGGCCCTCGGCCACGTGCCCGCGGGCGGCGTCGTCGTCGCGCCGCGGCACGCGTACCAGGTGTCGCTCGGCTACCTCGACGACCTCGCCGCTCGGCACGGCGTCGAGGTGCGCCGCGTGGACATCGCGGACACCGACCAGGTGGTCGCCGCCCTCGACGGCGCGGACGTGCTGCTGGCCGAGTCACCCACCAACCCCATGCTCGAGGTCGCGGACCTCCCGGCGGTCCTCGCCGCCGCGCGCGAGCGCGGCGTGCGGTCCGTGGTCGACAACACGTTCGCCACCCCGCTCGGGCAGCGGCCCCTCGAGCTCGGCGCGGACATCGTGGTGCACTCGGTGACCAAGTACCTGGCCGGGCACTCCGACGTCGTGCTCGGCGCCGCCGTCACGCGCGACGACGACCTGGCGGCGGGACTGCGCGCCTACCGCACCCTGCACGGCTCGATCCCCGGCCCGATGGAGGTGTGGCTGGCCCTGCGCGGCCTGCGCACCCTGCACCTGCGCGTGGAGCGGGCGAACGCCAACGCGGCCGAGCTGGCCGGGCGCCTCGCCCGCCACCCCGGCGTGGCCGAGGTGCGCCACCCCTCGCTGCCCGGCGACCCGGGGCACGAGCGCGCCGCCCGCCTCATGAACGGCTTCGGCGCCGTGCTCGGCGTGCGCCCGCACGGCGGGGCCGCCGCGGCGGACGCCGTCGTGGCCGCGGTACGGCTGTGGCTCCCCGCGACGTCGCTGGGCGGCGTCGAGTCGATGCTCGAGCGGCGGCGGCGGTTCGCCACCGAGTCGGTGACCGTGCCCGAGGACCTGCTGCGCCTGTCCGTGGGCGTCGAGGACGTCGAGGACCTCTGGGCCGACCTCGACCGGGCGCTGCGCCCTGCCGCCTAGCGGAGCGCCTTGGTGAGGTCGACGCCGGCGAGCCAGGCGTGCAGGTCGTCGAGGTCGTCGGCGTGCACGTCGAACGTGTCGTCCGAGCTCGGTGGGTCGCCCTGCGGCCGCGGCACGTAGGCCGTCCGCATGCCCGCCGCGGCGGCCGCACGCAGGTCCCACGCGTGCGCGGCGACCATGATCGGCGGGCCGGACCCCGCGGGGGCGGCGGCCACGGCCGCCGCGTAGAGGGCGGGGTCGGGCTTGTAGGTGCCGGCGTCCTCGGCCGAGAGCACCTGGTGCCAGCGCAGGCCGGTGCCGGTACTCAGCCCGGCGAGGGTGCGTCGGCTCGCGTTGGACAGGCCGATCACGGTGAAGTCGTGGGCGAGCCGGTCGAGGCCGGCCACGCTGTCCGCCCACGGTTCGACGCGCTCGCCCGCCGCGGCGAGGCCCTCGGCGGCGCGCGCCGGCAGGGCACCCTCGCGGACCAGGGCAGCCAGCGCCTCGGCGTCCAGCTCGTGGCTCGGCGCGAACGGCCGCCGGCCGTCGATCACCGCCCGCTCCTGCTCCGCCACGAGCCCGAGCCAGCGTGCGACCACCCGGCCCGCCCCCGCGGCGTCGACGCCCGCCTCCTGGATCACCAGGGCGGCCAGGCTGCCCGCCTGGTCCACCAGTGTGCCGAGCACGTCGAACACGAGGGCGGGACGGTCCGTCCGGGTCTGGGCCATGGGGCCACCGTAGCGGCGAAGCCGTTCGACGAGCACCGACGAGCACCGACCGTCCCGACGGACCTGGCGCCACGCATGCCGGGCCGGCACGCAGGCGCCGGCACGCGATGCGGACCCGCCCGGCTGCGCCTACGGTCGTGCCGACCCGTCCGCGCGGCGGCCGACGCCCGGGAGACGCCATGACCAGCATCAGGACCCGTCCGGGCGCCGCGGCGCTCGCGGCGGCGCTGCTCGCCCTCGCGCTCGCCGGGTGCGCGGACAACGGCCCTGAGGTCGACGGCCCCGGCTCCGCGCCGAGCGACTCCGCGGACGACGACGCGACGGCGTCGACGAGCCCAGACGACGACGCCGACGACCCTGACGACGACCCTGACAACGACGCGCCCGACGACACCAGCGGCGACGATCCCACCGACGACGTGCCGTTCGCGGCCGACGCCACCCCGGACACCCACGACCCGAGCGGGGACGCGGCACTCGTCGTGACGGACGTGCGGCTCGGGACGCACGACGGCTTCGACCGGGTGGTGTTCGACCTCGAGGGCTCGGGGACGCCCGGCTGGAGCGTGGAGTACGTGGACGCCGCGACGGACGACGGCAGCGGCGAGCCGGTCGCCGTCGACGGCGACCGGGTGCTGCAGGTGCGCCTCTCGGGCATGGCCATGCCGGGCGAGCTGGAGACCGGCCCGGCCGAGTATGACGGGGCGACGATCGACCCCGATCCCGCCGAGTCGGTCGAGGAGGTCGTCTACCGGTCCTGGTTCGAGGGGTACACCACGGCGTTCGTGGGCGTCGACGACGGCGACGCGGGAGAGCCGCCGCCGTTCCGCGTCTTCGCTCTGGAGGACCCGGCGCGCGTCGTCGTCGACGTCGAGCACGGGCCGGACGACTGACGGCCGGGCACCCGGAAGGGTGTCAGGCGTCGATGCCCTCGGACTTCTGCGGGCGGGAGAGCAGCCCGCGCGCCATCTCCTCGACGGGCAGCCCGTCGTAGAGGACGGCGACGACGCCCTGGGTGATGGGCATGTCCACGCCGTGCTTGCCGGCGAGGTCGAGCACCGAGCGGCAGGACTTGGCGCCCTCCGCCGTGGTACCGGTGGCCGCGACGGCCTCCTCGAGCGACATCCCCTCGCCGATGTGGCGGCCGAGGGTGTTGTTGCGCGACAGCGGCGACGTGCACGTGGCGACCAGGTCGCCCATGCCCGCGAGGCCGGCGAAGGTCTCCGCGTCGGCGCCGAGCTCCAGGCCGAGCCGGGTGATCTCCACCAGGCCGCGCGTGATGACGGTCGCGACGGTGTTCGACCCGAAGCCGCGCCCCTGCGCCATGCCGACGGCCAGCGCGATGACGTTCTTCACCGCCCCGCACAGCTCGACGCCGACCACGTCGTCGTTGGTGTACGGCCGGAAGTAGGCGTTGGAGCAGGCGTCCGCGACGAACCGGGCCGCGGCCTCGTCGGAGCACGCCACCACGGTCGCCGTGGGCTGACGCTGGGCAATCTCGGGCGCCAGGTTCGGCCCGGACACGACGGTGACGCGCGACAACGGCACATCGAGCGCCTCGACGATGACCTGGCTCATGCGCTCGTCGGTGCCGAGCTCCACGCCCTTCATCAGCGACACGATCACGGCGTCGGGCTCGACGAGCGCGCGCAGAGCGGTCAGCGTGGCGCGGGCCACCTGCGACGGCACGGCCACGACGACGATCTGCGCGTCGGCGAGCGCCGCGGCGGCGTCGGTGGTGCCAGTCATCGCGGGCAGCGAGATGCCGGGCAGGTACTTCTCGTTGGTGCGGGACGTCGTGACCTCGTGCGCGACGTCGGCATCGCGACCCCACAGCCGGACCTCGCACCCGGCGTCGGCCAGGACCATCGCGAACGTCGTGCCCCACGAGCCGGAGCCGAGGACGGCGACGCGGATCGGGGCACCGCCGCGGGGCGCGGTGCTGGTCGTCTTCGGGGTCGGTGTCGTCACGGGCGCTCCACGGGCGGGTAGTCGGTCTGCTTGCGTTCGTACTCGGGGTGTCTGCGCAGATCGAAGCGGGCGGCAGGCGGGATCTCGCCGCGGATCTCGGCGAGCTGCGCGGTGATCGCGTCCATGACTCGGTTCGTGACCTCGCGCAGCGTCTTGGTGTCCACCGGCCGGTCGTACAGGTCGGACAGGTCGACGGGCGGGCCGGCCACAAGCGTCACCGTCTTGCGCGGGAACGGGCGCAGCAGCCGGCTGTACCGGGGCAGGATCCGGTGCGCGCCCCACTGGGCCACCGGCACCACCGGGAGGCGGCTCGCGAGAGCCAGCCGCGCCAGCCCCGTCTTGCCGTCCATCGGCCACAGGTCGGGGTCCCGCGTGAGCGTGCCCTCGGGCAGGATCGCCACGCAGGCGCCGTCGCCGAGCTGGCTGCCGGCCTCCTCGAGGGACCTCGCCGCGGCGGCCGTCCCGCGGTCGACGGGGATCATGCGGGTGGCGCGGAGCATCGACCCCACGACGGGCGCGGTGAACAGGCCGCGCTTCGCGAGGATCCGCGGCTCGAACCCATGGTCGAACAGGTAGTGCGCCAGCGTGACCGCGTCCAGCTCGGTGACGTGGTTGGCGGCGGCGATGAACCCGCCCTCGCGGGGCAGGTGCTCCGCGCCGCCGTCCCAGTCGTAGCGGACGATCACGAACATCAGGGGCCGCACGAGGCGCGCGACGATGCGGAATCCGAGGGAGTCAGGACGGGCGGTCGGCACGGGCCCAGAGCCTACCTCCCGCTTCTCGTCGGTCGAGCCTGCGCCAGCGAGAAGCGTCAGCCCCGGGAGACGTCGGCGCCGAGGGCGACGAGCTTCTCCTGGAACGCCTCGTACCCACGATCGATCAAGCTGATCCCCCGCACCGTGGACGTCCCCTGAGCCGCCAACGCCGCGATCAGATGCGAGAACCCACCCCGCAGATCCGGCACCACAATGTCCGCCGCGCTCAACGGCGTCGGACCCGAGATCACCGCCGAGTGATGGAAATTACGCTGCCCGAACCGGCAGTCACGCCCACCCAAGCACTCCTTGTACACCTGGATCGTCGCACCCATCTTGCGCAGCGCGTCCGTGAACCCGAACCGGTTCTCATACACCGTCTCGTGCACGATCGACAGGCCCTTCGCCTGCGTCAACGCCACCACCAGCGGCTGCTGCCAGTCCGTCATGAAGCCCGGGTGCACGTCCGTCTCCAGCACGATCGGGTCCAGATCCCCACCCGGGTGCCAGAACCGGATCCCGTCCTCCTGTACGTCGAACCGGCCACCCACCTTCCGGAAGGTGTTCAAGAACGTCATCATCTCCGGCTGCGTCGCACCCTTGACGGTCACGTCCCCGCCCGTGGCCAGGGCCGCCGCCGCCCACGACGCCGTCTCGATCCGGTCGCCCAACGCGGTGTGGGAGTAACCCTCCAGCCGGTCCACGCCCTCGATCCGGATCACCCGATCGGTGTCCACCGAGATGATCGCGCCCATCTTCTGCAGCACCGCGATCAGATCCATGATCTCCGGCTCGATCGCCGCACCCGTGAGCTCGGTGATGCCCTCCGCGCGCACCGCCGTCAGCAACGTCTGCTCCGTGGCACCCACCGACGGGTACGGCAACGAGATCCTCGTACCCTGCAACCGGCGCGGGGCACGCAACTGGATCCCGTTCGGCAGCTTGTCCACCACCGCACCGAACTGCCGCAAGATGTCCAGGTGGTAGTTGATCGGACGATCCCCGATCCGGCACCCACCCAGATCCGGGATGAACGCCTCCCCCAACCGGTGCAGCAACGGGCCACAGAACAGGATCGGGATCCGAGACGACCCCGCGTGCGTGTCGATGTCCGCCACATGCGCCGACTCCACGTTCGACGGATCAAGATCCAGGATCCCGCCGTCCGGGTCCGACTTCACCGTCACCCCGTGCAGCTCCAACAGACCCGTCACCACCGCCACATCACGAATCTGCGGCACATTCCGCAACACACTCGCCGACTCACCCAACAGGGAGGCCACCATCGCCTTGGAGACGAAATTCTTCGCCCCACGCACCGTGATGGTGCCCTCGAGCGGAGTCCCGCCGTTCACGCGCAGCAGATCGTTCATATCGTCGTCGTCGTCCCGTCGTTACGGATGCAGTCACAGTGGTGCCGCCGGGTTGGCGGCCTTGTCGCGGGTCGGCGCCCCAGATGTCTCGCTCGGGAGGCTCCCCCGTGACCGTCGCGGCGCCGTCGATCCTGCCTCGCCCGGCCCGGTGGTGCCAACACGCGCCACGGTCACCTTATTCACGTTCACCACACCTTCACGCGCCGGGCACCCGCTCGCAGCAGGGCGCGCGGCCAGATCGTGAGATCGCAGTTCATGACGCGAAATGGCGTCGTACCGTCGTCGACCATGTCCACCCCTGTCACGACCGGCGCCCCGAGCACGCCGGCGCCGGCCGTCAACTCGCGCGGCCGCGTCGTCGTCGCCTCGCTCATCGGCACCTCGATCGAGTTCTACGACTTCTACGCCTATGCGACCGCCGCCACCCTCGTCTTCCCCGCCCTCTTCTTCCCGGGGCAGGACGGGACGACGGCGCTCCTCGCGTCCTTCGCCGCCTTCGGCGTCGCGTTCGTCGCGCGCCCGGTCGGCTCGGTGCTCTTCGGGCACTTCGGCGACCGCATCGGACGCAAGACGACGCTCGTCGCGTCGCTGCTCACGATGGGCATCGCCACCGTGGTCATCGGCCTCATCCCGGCGGCAAGCACGCCCGGCTGGGCCGTCCTGGCGCCCGCCGTCCTCGTGCTGTGCCGGTTCTGCCAGGGCCTCGGCCTCGGCGGCGAGTGGAGCGGCGCGGCCCTCCTCGCCACCGAGAACGCCCCCGCGGGCAAGCGCGCTATCTGGGGCACGTTCCCGCAGATGGGCGCGCCCATCGGCTTCATCCTCGCGAACCTGGTGTTCATCGGGCTCTCGAGCAACCTGAGCGCCGAGCAGTTCCAGGCCTGGGGCTGGCGGGTGCCGTTCCTGGCCAGCTCGATCCTCGTGATCGTCGGCCTGTGGGTGCGCCTCAAGCTCATCGAGACCCCGGCGTTCCAGAAGGTGGTCGAGGAAGACGCCGTCGCGAAGGTGCCGGTGGCACTGGTGTTCCGCAGCTCGTGGCGCAAGCTCGTCTCCGGCACGTTCATCATGCTCGCCACGTACGTGCTGTTCTACCTGATGACGACGTTCACCCTCACGTTCGGGACGGCGTCCGCCACGGCCACGGCCGACTCCCCCGCCGGCCTCGGGTACGAGAAGGTCGACTTCCTCTGGATGCTCATCGTCGGCGTGGTGTTCTTCGGCATCTTCACCCTGGTCTCCGGCCCGCTGGCGGAACGGTTCGGCCGCCGCGCGCACCTGATCGTCGTCACGTGCGCCATCGCCGTGTTCGGCCTGCTCTTCGTTCCGCTGTTCGCAGCCGGCACCGTCGGCGTGATGACGCTGCTCATCCTCGGGTTCACGCTGATGGGTCTCACCTTCGGCCCGATGGCGGCGGTGCTGCCGGAGCTCTTCCCGGCCAACGTGCGGTACACCGGCTCGGCCATCGCCTACAACGTGTCGTCGATCCTCGGGGCGGCGGTGGCGCCGTTCGTCGCCGTGTGGCTGTGGGGCACGACCGACTCGCCCGTCCTCGTGGGCGTCTACCTGTCCGTCATGGCCGGGATCACCCTGGTCGCGCTCTTCCTCGAGCGCGAGACCAAGGACGTCGACTTCGACGACGACACCTCCGCCGGCTGAGCCTGTCGGAACCCGCCGCCGCCGGTTGAGCCTGTCGAAACCCGCCACGCCGGTTGAGCCTGTCGAAACCCCGTACTGGGTTCGACAGGCTGGTTTCGACAGGCTCAACCAGCGGCGGCGACGTCCTCGTGGTGCTGGACCGGCGACATGAACGCCGCGCACACCACGCCCACCACGAGGACCGCGCCCACCACCAGCAGCGTCTGCGCGGCGGCATCGGCGAACCCGGTGAGGAAGGCCTGCTGGGCGGCCGCGCCGACCTGCTCGGCCACCGCGGCGGGCACCGAGTCGGGCAGCTGCACCGCGCCGGCGGACGACGTCCCCAGGGAGCCGCTCGCCTGCGCGATGCCGTCCACGAACGTCTGCCGGTACTGCTCGGGGAGCCCGGCGGCGAGGTCCTGCGCGGCCGCGGGCACCGTGACGCTCAGCCGCGCGGAGAGCATGGCGACCACGACCGCGGACCCGATGACGCCGCCCACCTGGCGGTTGGTGTTGAACGCCCCCGCCCCGGCGCCGGCGGTGCGCGCGTCCAGCCCGGACGTCGCGAGGTTCGACAGCGGGGAGAACGTCAGGCCGGTCCCGAGGCCGAACAGGGCCATCGGCCACAGCAGCGCCCAGGGCGAGAGGTCCGGGTCGAGCACCCCCGAGATCCACACGACGGACCCGGCGATCGCCGCGAAACCGGCGGTCACCACCCACTTGGCCGGGATCCGGTCGGAGAGCCGGCCCGCGAACGGCGCCACGACGCCGGACACGAGCGACCCCGGCACCATCACGAGCGCCGCCTGGATCGGCGACAGCCCCAGGATCGACTGCAGGAAGATCGTCAGCGGGAAGAAGATGCCGATCATCGCGAACGTGACGACCATGCCGTCCACGTTCGCGAGCGAGAAGTTACGCGACCGGAAGAGCCGCAGCGGCAGCAGGGCGCGCGCGCCCAGGTGGTGCTGCCACCACACGAAGGCGGCCAGCACGAGGACGCCGAGGCCCACCACCGACCAGACGGAGAACGGTCCCCAGATGTGGCCCCAGTCGTAGTTCTCCCCCTCCTGCAGGCCGAAGACCAGCGCGGCGAGGCCTACCACGGACAGCACCACGCCGAGCGGGTCCATGGTGGTGCCGTGCGACGGCAGGTGCGGCAGCCGGGCGACCGCCAACCACAGCGCCGCCACCCCCACCGGGATGTTGACGTAGAAGATCCACTCCCAGCCGATCGTCTCCACGAAGATCCCGCCGAGCAGCGGCCCGGCGATCGTCGCGACTCCCGCCGTCGCGCCCCACAGCCCCATCGCCGCCCCGCGCTGCGTGGCGGGGAAGACGCGCGTGATCATCGACATCGTCTGCGGCGTCATCATCGCGGCGCCCACGCCCTGCGCCACGCGGAAGGCGATCAGCCAGCCGATCTCCGACTCCGAGCCGATGTTGCCGGAGAACCCGCAGAGGAACGAGAAGACCGTGAACACGACGAGCCCCCCGATGAACACCGCCTTCTGCCCGTACCTGTCGCCGAGCCGCCCCGCGAGGAGCATGAGCACCGCGTACGACAGCAGGTAGGCGCTGTTCACCCAGCCGACCTCGATGAGCGAGGCGGAGAACTGGTCGGTGAGCGTGGGGATCGCGATGTTCACGATCGTGGTGTCGACCATGATCATGAAGAAGCCGAGGATGAGCGGCGGCAGCACGCTCCACGCCGACCGTCCGTGCAGGTCGACGAGCGGGGTCACCGGGGCGCGCCCGGAGGTGGTGGACATGCGACGAGCGTGGCACGGGCTACCGACGCGCGCGCCCCGTGCCGGGCCGGGCCGAGCGCCCGGTTCAGCCCTCCGGGCGGTCCAGCGCGGCCCGCAGCGCGGCGGCGATCTCGCCGGCCGCGGCGAGCTGGTCGTCGGTGAGCGCGTCGACGAACAGCTGCCGGACGACGCGCAGGTGCGCGACCGACGCGCGGCGGAACGTCGCCGCGCCGTCGTCCGTGAGCGCGACGCCGGCCGACCGGCCCCCCTTCCGCGCGACCAGGCCGCGCCGCTCCATCCGACCGACCTGGTGCGAGAGGCGGCTGCGCTCCCAGCCGACGGCCTCGGCGAGCGCCGACGAGCGCAGGCAGTGGCCCTCCGCGTCGTGCAGCGCGAGCAGGACGGCGTAGTCGGCGGACGACAGAGACGACTCCGCCTGCAGCCGGGACGACAGCCGCGACCGCAGCGCCTCGGTGGTCTCGACGAAGTCGCGCCAGATGCGCAGCTGCTCGCTCGTCGTCGTCTGCTTCGGGCCGGGACCGATCTGGTCCACCTCGTACCCCCTCCGGGAATTGACACGTCAATTCCGACGTTACCCCAGCGTCCACGAGACGTCACTCGAGCAGGCCGGGACCGGCCTGCCACACAGGAGGGCCACCATGACCACGCTCCAGCTCGGACTCGACTCGTTCGGCGACCGCCCGATCGGCGCCGACGGCGAGCTCATCTCGCACGCCGCCGCGATCCGCCAGGTCGTCGAGGAGGCGACGCTCGCCGACCAGGTCGGCGTCGACGTCCTCGCCCTCGGCGAGCACCATCGGCCGGAGTACGCCGTCTCGACACCGGAGACGGTGCTCGCCGCGATCGCGTCCCGGACCGAGCGGATCCGGCTCGCCTCGGGCGTCACGGTGCTCTCCTCCGACGACCCCGTCCGGGTGTTCCAGCGCTTCGCGACGCTCGACGCGCTGTCGAGCGGGCGGGCGGAGGTCATCCTGGGGCGCGGCTCGTTCACCGAGTCCTTCCCGCTGTTCGGCTACGACCTGGCCGACTACGACCTGCTCTTCGAGGAGAAGATCCACCTCTTCTCCGAGCTGCTCACCGAGAAGCCCGTCACGTGGAACGGGACCACCCGGCCCGCGCTGAAGGACGCGGATGTCTTCCCCAAGACGGAGTCCGGCCGCCTGCCGACGTGGGTCGGCGTGGGCGGCTCCCCGCAGTCCGTGGTCCGCGCGGCGCACTACGGCCTGCCCCTCATGCTCGCGATCATCGGCGGGGAGCCGGCGCGGTTCGCCCCGTACATCGACCTGTACCGGCGCGCTACGGACCAGCTCGAGACGACGGCACACCCGGTCGGCATGCACTCCCCCGGGTTCGTCGCCGACACCGACGAGGAGGCTGTCGAGGTCTTCTGGCCGCACTACCGCACGCAGCGCGACCGCATCGGCGCCCTGCGAGGCTGGCCGCCGATCCGCCGCGAGGAGTTCGACGCCGAGGTGGCGCACGGCTCGCTGTACGTCGGCTCGCCCGAGACCGTGGCGCGCAAGATCGCGGCCGCCGTCGGCCAGCTCGGCGTCGGCCGCTTCGACATGATCTACACCACCGGCGCGCAGCCCGCCGAGGCCCGGCTGCGCAACGTCGAGCTGTTCGGCACCCGCGTGATCCCGCGGGTCCGCGAGCTGGTCGCGGAGAGCGCCGCGTCCGGCAAGGCCGCCGCCGTCGGCGCCGCCGCGGGCGGTGACGCGGCATGACCGCGCCGTCGTCCCCCGACGGGGCCGCCACGCTCGGCGTCCTCGGGGCGGGGAAGGTCGGGACCGTGCTCGCCCGGCTGGCCGTCGCCGCGGGGTACCGCGTGCTCGTCGCGGGCTCCGGCCACCCGGCGAAGATCGCGCTCACGGTCGAGGTCCTCGCCCCCGGCGCGCAGGCCGTCACGGCCCAGGAGGCCGCGGCCAAGGCCGACGTCGTCGTGCTCGCGCTCCCGCTCGGCCGGTACCGCACCGTGCCCGCGGACGCCCTGGCCGGCAAGCTCGTCGTCGACGCCATGAACTACTGGTGGGAGGTCGACGGGCACCGGACGGACCTGAGCGACCCGGCCGCCTCGACGAGCGAGCTCGTGCAGGGGTTCCTCCCGGCGTCGCGCGTGGTCAAGGCGTTCAACCACATGGGCTACCACGACCTGGACGCCGGGGCGCGGCCGGCCGGGGCCCCGGGCCGCAAGGCGATCGCCGTCGCCGCGGACGACCCCGACGACGTGCGGCAGGTCGCCGACCTCGTCGACCGGATCGGCTTCGACCCCGTCGTCGCCGGCCCGCTGTCCAGCGGGGCGCGCCTGCAGCCGGGCACGCCGGCCTTCGGCGCGAACCTCCCCCATGACGAGCTGCGTGCGCTCGTCGCGCCTGCCGGCTGACGGAGGCGCTCGCGGAGTCCCGAGCGGGCCCCGTCGTTCCCTAGCTGCCGTTGCCCGCGACCAGCTCCGCCCCGATCCGGGCGAGCTCGGCGCGCACCTCGGGCGGGCCGAGGACCTCGGCCTGGGCGCCCCAGCCCGCCAGGTGGCGGGCGACGTCGAGCGGGGTGGGCGCACCGACGCGCACCCGCGCGCGGCTGCCGTCCGCCCTGTGCCCGGACTCCTCAACGGACCCGGACTCCTCGACGGACCCGGACTCCTCGACGTGCGTGTGCCGCCCGAACTGCGCGCGCAGCACGCCGACGTGCTCCGCGGCCACGAGCACGGTCGCCCACGTGGCGGAACGCCGCTCCTCGACCTCGCCGACCACCCGCTCCCACTGGGCGGTCAGGTCGAGGTCGTCGGGGACGGACGACGGCTCGTCGGTCACCTCCAGGTTGTCGACGCGGTCCACGCGGTAGGTGCGCGGCCCTCGGTCCGTCCCGGCGACGAGGTACCAGACGCCGTCCTTGTCGACGAGACCCCAGGGGTCGACGTCGCGCCGGGACGGGCGCCCGGTCGCGCCCGTGTAGTCGATCCGCGCGCGCCGGCGCTCGACGACGGCGCGCTGCAGCACGTCCACCGCCGGCGGGCGCTCGCGCCCGGTCGTGCTCCAGCGCTCCCGGTCGACCACGACGGCGGAGGCGGCCGCCTCGGCCTCGGCGCGGAAGGTCGCGGGCAGGGCGCGCACGAGCTTGCGCAGCGCCGCCCGCGCGTCGTCGGACGACGACGCCCCCG
The DNA here is from genome assembly GCF_059445475.1 of Isoptericola sp. Y581. NCBI lineage: Bacteria > Bacillati > Actinomycetota > Actinomycetes > Micrococcales > Promicromonosporaceae > Isoptericola > Isoptericola sp. Y581. The sequence continues at coordinate 239,504 of NZ_JCAIUK010000006.1, forward strand.
GCCCGGCCAGCAGGAACAGCGCGCGGGCCTCGGGAGCCGTGAGCCCGCTCAGGTCCGTCCGCGACCCGCCCACCAGCGACCAGCCCCCGCCGCGCCCCGGCTGGGGGTAGACGGGCACGCCCGCGGCGGACAGCGCCTCGAGGTCGCGACGCGCGGTGGCGACCGAGACCTCGAGGGCGTCGGCCAGCTCGGCCGCCGTCACGCGGGGGCGGGACTGCAGGTGGAGCAGGACCTGGATGAGCCGGTCGGCACGCATGTTCGAAGCCTGGCACGAAAAGTAGTCAGTAGGTGAGCACTTTGGCGGCCACGATGGGTTTCAGCAGGCGCCGCCGGCGCCACGAACGAGAGGGACCACCATGCTGCGCGGACTCACCACCATCACCTACCTCGCCGACGACGTCGCGGCCGCCCGCGACTGGTATGCCGAGGTGCTGGGCACCGACGCCTACTTCGCCCGCGAGGCCGACGGCGCCCTCGCCTACGCCGAGTTCCGCATCGGCGACTACCAGCACGAGCTCGGCCTCATGGACCTACGGTTCGCCCCGCCCCAGCCCGACGGCGCGGCGGGCGCGATCGCGTACTGGGCGGTCGACGACGTCCGGGCGGCCCACGACCGGCTGCTCGCGCTCGGCGCCGCCGAGCACATGCCGCCGGTGGAGCGCGGCCCCGGGTTCGTCACCGCGTCCGTCGTCGACCCGTTCGGCAACGTGCTCGGCGTGATGGAGAACGCGCACTACGACGAAGTGCTCTCCTCGCGCGGCTGAGCCGACGGGACCCGGACCGTCCGGCCGGTGCGCACCGACTCCTGTGCGGCAACGACGATCTGCAGGGTCCGCAGCCCGGACGCGCCGTCCGGTTGGGGCGTCGTCCCCGAGCGCACGGCATCGAGGAAGTGCCCCAGCATCGCGCTGTCGACGTCGCTCCCGAAGCCGACCCACGCCGCGCCCTGCCGGGTCGTCCCGCCCAGGTGCGCCCCGAACGGCTCGATCTCCCCCGCCCCGTCGGTGCCCGTGACCCGGAGCTTGAGCCCGCCCCAGGTCGGCGCCCCGTCAGGTTGGCTCCACGAACAGTCCACCGCCACGACGACGCCCGACGGGTAGGTCACGTCGACAACGCCCCCGGTCTCCGCACGCACCTCCTCGCTGTCCGCGTGCAGGATCCGGTTGGTCGCCGCACGAACGGTGAGCGCAGGCTCCCCGAGCAGGACGTCGACCAGGTCCGCGACGTGGACGACGTGGTCGACGAGGGCTCCGCCGCCCGCGAGCTCCGGGTCGACGAACCATGGCCGACCGGACGGCCGCTTGCCGTTGTTGGCGCCCGCGATGCCCAGGACCTCGCCGAGCGCGCCGGCGCGCACGAGCTCGCGGAGGGTCGCGAACTCGGGACTGAACCGGACCGGGTAGGCGACCATGAGCGAGACGCCGGCGACATCGCATGCGTCGACCATCGCCCGCCCGTCGGCCATCGTGGTCGCGAGCGGCTTCTCGCACAGCACGTGCGCGCCGGCACGCGCCGCCTGCTCGACGAGCGGGCGGTGGCGGGCGTTCTCCGAGCAGACCACGACCGCGTCGGGGCCCCAGGCGAATACCTCCTCGTAGCTGTCGAGGTAGCGCACCCCGTACCGCTCGGCGAGCGGGCGGCCGCGGTCGCCGTCCTCGGGCGCGCCGTCCGGGTCGCTGGTGACGAGCTCCACGCCCGGCCACGCGGCCAGCAGCGAGAGGTAGCCCTCGGCATGAGTGTGCGCGAACGACAGCACCGCGACCTTGAGGTCACCTCCGGCCGGGGCCGCGCTCATGCCGCACCCCCCTGTGTCGCCGCGTCGCCGGAAAGCTCGCGCACGCGCGCGGCGGTGTCGAGCGTCACCGGCTCGCTCGAGGCGAGCGAGGCGAGGCCGGCCGACGCGATCTCGACCGCGATCGCGCCGTCGACCGCGCTCACCCGTGGCGGCGGCCCGCCGTCGATCGCCGCTGCCAGTTCACGGATCTGCGTGAGGTACGGGCTCTCCGGCCCGTCCGTGGGCGGGCGCATCTCGCCCCCTACCCCCTGGCCGAGGTCGAGGCGCACCGCGGGCTGCTCCGCGGAATCGAACCGCAGCACGCCGTCGTCGCCCGCGATGTCGAACGTCGTCCGGAACGACAGGTGCGGCGGGCCCCAGACGCCCGCGACGTGGCTGATCGCCCCATCCTCGTGGGTCAGCGTCACATGGGCGGTCTGCCGTGTGTCGGGGCCATCGCCGATGGTGCGCTGCGTCGCGTAGACCTCGACCACCTCGCCCGCGAGCCAGCGCGCGACGTCGAGGTCGTGGATCATCTGGTCCATCACGATGCCGCCCGACTGACCGAAGTCCGCGAACCACGGCGACCACGACGGGAAGACTCCGCTGCGGGTCAGGCGCAGGACGGCGAGCCTGCCCACACGCCCGGCGCGGACCGCGCGGTGCAGTGCGGCGTACTGGGGGAAGAACCGCACCACGTGCGCGGGGTACAGGTGCCGGCCGGCGCGCGCGGCGGCCCGCACGAGCTCCGCCGCCTGCTCGCCGGTACGGGCCATCGGCTTCTCGCACACGACGTCCTTGCCGGCCTCGAGCGCGCGCAGGGCGTACCCGTGGTGCGACGGTGTCGGCACCAGGACGTCGACCGTGTCGACCTGGTCGAGCAGGTGGTCGAACGAGGCGGCGACGCCGGCGCCGTGCGCGGCGGCGAGCCGCTCGGCGCCGTCCGCGCTGTGGACGATCATCCGGACGCCGAGCGCGGACCAGGCCGCGGCGTGCTCGACCGCGATCCCTCCGGCCCCGACGAGTCCGACGGTGGTGGGCATGGAAGTCTCCTCAGTCGTTGCGGGGCCGACGGGCCGTGGCGGCAGCCGCGACCATCCGGCGGGTGATGCGCTCCGGGTCGGTCACAGCCGACCCGACGACGACGGCGTGCGCTCCGGCCTCGAACGCGGCGGCCACGGTCGCGGGGTCCCAGACCCCGCCCTCGACGATCACGGGGACGGGTATCGTCCGCGCGAGCCGGGCGGCGAGGTCGAGGTCGGGCGGCACCACGTGCCGGGTCTGCGTGGTGTAGCCGGCCAGGGTGGTCGCGACGAGGTCGGCGCCGTCCTCGACGGCCTCGACGGCCTCGTCGTAGGTGGCACAGTCCGCGAGCACCACCGCCCCCCGCGCGTGGCAGGCGGCGACGATCTCGTCGAAGGGCTCCGCGGGCCGGGACGTCCGCGCGGACTGCACGGCGACGATGTCGGCCCCCGCCTCGGCGAGCGCCACGGCCTCGGCCACGGACGGGGTGATGTAGACCTCGCTGCCGGGGGTGTGGCGCTTGGTGATCCCCACCATCGGCAGGGCGGTCTGCCGGCGCAGCAAGGCGACGACCTGCGGGGAGGCGACCCGGAAGCCGCGCGCGCCGCCGAGCTCGGCGGCACGCGCGAGCCGGACCAGCGTGGCGGCGTCGTCGAGCGGGCCCCCGGCGCGGTGCGTCTGCGCCGAGACCACCAGGCCGCCCGCCAGCGCGCGTACCGCGTCCGGCCGCGCGGGTCCGACGGTGTCGGCGATCGAGGTAGGGGGGATGGAAGTCATCAGGTTGGTATATACCAACCTGGGGGCCCCCCACCAATCGAATCGCGCTCCAAGGGCGGTTCCGGGCCGTAGTTGACAGATTGGTCTATACCGCTAATGTTCAACCGAGTTCGATCACGAACTCCTCGGGACGATGAAGCGGAGGACCAGATGCGTGGACGAAGGCGACACGTCGCGGCCGTAGTAGCGGGGGCGGCGCTGCTGTCGCTCACCGGGTGCGGGCTCTCGGGCACCGCCGGGGCCGACGACGACACGGCCAGCACCGACGGCGAGATCACCGGCGAGGTGACGCTGCAGACCTGGAGCCTCAAGTCGGGCTTCTCCGACTACCTCGAGGGCGTGATCGCAGACTTCGAGGCGGAGTATCCCGGCACGTCGGTGAAGTGGATCGACCAGCCCGGCGAGGGCTACGAGGACAAGCTCCTCGCCCAGGCCAGCGCGGGCGAGCTGCCGGACGTCACCAACACGACGCCCACGTTCGCCTACCAGCTTGCGAGCCTCGGGCTCCTGCAGGACGTGTCGGCCGCGGACGAGGAGCTGGGCTCCACCTACGTGGACGGCGCCGTGGCAGGGTTCGAGTTCCCGGGGGTCGACGGCACCTTCGCCTACCCGTGGTACCTCACCACCGAGGTCAACTACTGGAACACCGACGCCCTGGCCGAGGCCGGCGTCGACGCCGCCGACCTGCCCACCGACCTCGACGGGCTCTTCGACGCCGCCCGCGAGCTCAAGAAGGCGAACGGCGGCGACACCTACCTGCTGAGCATGAAGCCCACCACCAAGGACCTCGCGTCCCAGGGTGTGCCGATCATGAACGACGAGGGCACCGAGTTCGTCTTCAACACGGACGAGGCGGTCGAGCTCCTCGACCGGTACCGCGCGGCGTACGCCGACGGCCTGCTCCCCGAGGCCGTCCTCACCGACAAGCTCGGCAACAGCAACGAGATCTTCACCAAGGGCACGGCGGCCTGGACCTCCGGCGGCGGCAACTTCATCGCCGGCGCGGTCGAGAACAACCCGTCGCTCGACGGCAAGATCGCGGCCACCCCGCACTTCGGCACCGCGCCCCTCGACGTCCAGGGCGTCTCCGTGCCGACGACGTCGAAGAACCTGCCGACCGCCATCGCGCTCGCCCGATTCCTGACCAACGCCGAGAACCAGGAAGCCTTCGCCGACCTCGTCCCCGGGATCTTCCCGTCGACGGCCTCGTCCCAGGGCTCCTTCGACGCGTCCGACGGCACGGACCTCGGCGACGCCACGGAGCTCGCGTTCGCCGGCCTCGAGACCGCCCAGGTGCTCGAGCCGCCGCAGCGCGACGCGGCCATGTCGACGATCATCGACCAGCAGATCTCCGCCGCCGTCACAGGGCAGAAGACGTCGCGCGAGGCCCTCGACCACGCCGTCGAGAAGTGCAACGCGATGCTTCCCCAGGAGTGATCAACCCCGGGCGCCGCGTCCTGGACGCGGCGCCCGGGCCCCGATCGAGGAGACCCCATGAGCACCACCACCGGGACCCCGGCGCCCTCGCGCGTCCCGTCCCCCGGCGCGGACGCCGCCCCCGCTCCCGCAGGACGACGCCGCGGCCGGGCTCCCGGAACGCACGGGCAGACCCGGAGCCACCGCTGGTTCACGCCGTGGCTCTTCCTGCTCCCCGCGCTCTTCTTCCTGTGCGTCTTCAACGTCGCGCCGGCGGCCAACATCGTCATGCTGTCGTTCACGAACGCCAAGATGCTCTCCGGCGGCACGTTCACCGGGCTCGACAACTACGGGCAGATGCTGCAGGACGACCAGCTGGGCGTCGCGCTGATCAACATCGCGGTCTACCTCGTCGTGTGCCTGCCGCTGCTGCTGTTCCTCCCGCTGCTGATCGCGCTCCTCGTGGAGAAGAAGATCCCCGGGATCGGCTTCTTCCGCACCATGTTCTACACGCCGGTCGTCGCCTCGGCGGTCGTGGTCGGCCTCATCTGGAGCTGGCTGCTCGACGAGCGCGGCGCGATCAACGGCATCGCCCAGAACCTGGGCTTCATCACCGAGGCGATCCCGTTCCTCACCGATCGCTGGCTGCTGCTCTTCAGCGCCATCAGCCTGACGGTCTGGAAGGGCCTCGGCTACTACATGATCATCTACGTCTCGGCGCTCGGGAGCGTCCCGCGGGAGCTGCACGAGGCGGCGGCCATGGACGGCGCGGGCACGCGGCGCCGGTTCTGGGCGGTGACCGTGCCCAGCATCCGCAACACGATGTTCCTCATCGGCGTCCTCATCACGATCGGCGCGCTGCGGGTGTTCTCGGAGCTCTACGTGCTCGGCGGGTCGGGCGGCGGCCCCGGCGGCGAGGACGTGTCCGTCGTGATGCTGATCCAGATGTACACGCGCGGCTTCAACGGGAACCTCGGCTACGCGTCGTCCCTGTCGGTGCTGCTGTTCTTCATCACCCTGATCCCCCTGATCGTGACCGCACGCCTGCAGAAGAAGGCCGACTGATGGCAACGACGCTCGAGACCCCGAACGCACCGGCCCCGGCGCCCCGGCGGCGGCGCGCCCGCGGCGGCTTCGCCCCGGACTCCGTGGGCACCCGCGAGCTGATCGTGCGGTACGCCCTGCTGCTGGTCGTGCTCGTCATCACGGTCGGCCCCTTTCTGTGGCAGCTCTCCACCTCGCTCAAGGGCCCCGCGGACGACGTCTACAGCCGGACGCCGGATCTCATCCCCTCCGACCCGACGCTCGCCAACTACGTCGAGGCCGCCCAGACCGTGCCGATCCTGCGGTTCGCGCTCAACTCGGTGATCGTCGCCGCACTCGTCGTGCTCGGGAACGTCGTCGGCGCCACGATGGCGGGCTACGCGCTCGCACGCCTGAAGTTCCGGGGCCGCGGCCTCGTCGTGGGCGTCATCTTCGGCACGATGCTGCTGCCCGCGGAGGCGACGATCGTCGCCCAGTACCTCACCGTGCGCGACATGGGGCTGGCCGACACGCTCCTCGGCGCCGCGCTGCCCGGCATGGTCGGGATGATCAACATCCTCCTCATGCGGACCGCGTTCCTGTCCGTCCCGAAGGAGCTCGACGAGGCGGCGCTCGTCGACGGCGCGAACGTCTGGCAGCGCTTCTGGCGGATCGCGCTGCCGAACGTCAAGGGCATGATCGCCGTCATCGTGATCTTCGCGTTCGTCGCCGCGTGGGACGACTTCCTGTGGCCCCTGCTCGTGCTCTCGACCCCCGAGAACCTCACGCTCACCGTCGGCCTGCAGTACCTCGCCGGCGCCTTCTCCTCCAACCAGCGCGTGATCTCCGCCGGGACGATGATCGCCTTTTTCCCGGTCGTCCTGTTCTTCCTCCTGCTCCAGCGGCACTTCTTCCGAGGCGTCGCCGCTGGTGCCATCAAGGGCTGACGCCTGCCGTCCTCGCCGCGTGCCGACGACGGCGCGCGGCGGGGTGGTCCAGCCTGCCCCCCACCCAAGGAGAGGTATCCATGCACCCAGCTCGGAGCGCACCCCCGTTCTCCCGCAGGCCGGCCTCCGCGATGCTGCGGACCGTCCTCGCCCTCGGCCTCGCCGTCACCGGCGCCGGCCTCGTCGCCCCGCTCGCGTCCGGCGCCACGACCGGCACCACGTCCGCCGACACGTCCGCCGACACGCCGGACGCCTCCACCAGCACCGTCGTCACGGCCCCTGACGGGGCGCAGTGGGCGATCGACGGCGACGACGTCGCCCGCGGCGCGGGGATGCTCGTGCGGTACACGCCCGACTACGGCTTCTCGACCTTCACGAACGCGTGGGGCGCGGAGGCTGTCGTCGTCGAGACCTCGACCCCGAACACCTACCGCGTGACCGAGGTGGGCTCCGCCGACACGGGCACGGGCGGCGACCACGACGTCCCGGCCGACGGGTTCGTGCTCAGCGCCGGCCCCGCCGACGAGGACGACGCGGAGCCCGATCCCGTCGAGTTCCTCACCGAGCACGTCGCCGTCGGCGACGAGCTGACGGTCACGCGCCCGACGGCGACCGACGCGAGCAGCGAGCTCAGCGTGGTCGACCCCACCCCCGAGACGAACCCCGAGGGCGCGGAGTTCCCCGGCTACCGGGGCGCCGAGCAGCTCGTCCGGTACACCCCGGCGTTCGGCGCGCAGACCGGCACCAACGCCTACGGCGACGAGCTGACCGTGCAGGACGGCGTCGTCACCGCGCTCGGCTCACAGAACTCCACGATCCCCGCCGACGGGTACGTGCTGAGCGGCAACGGCCTGGCCGCCGACTTCCTCACGGCCAACTCGATCCTCGGCGCCCGCGTCGAGATCACCGGCTCGACCGTGCGCATCCGCAGCGACGTCGGGGTCGTCCTGGACGGCGTCGCCGCGGGCGTCGAGGCCGCGCAGGAGACGGTGGAGTCCCGCTACGACGAGTACGTCGACGGCGACTTCGACTCCGCCCGGGCGAGCCTGGACCAGGCCTCCGACCTCCTCGACCAAGCCCGCGAGGCGCAGGCCAGCGACGACCAGGTCGCCCTCTTCTACGCCGACGAGGCCGCCGAGGCGGCCCGCGCCGCGACGACCAGCTCGATGCCGAGCCGCGTCGCCCAGGCGCGCGGCGTCTGGTACCAGGCGTCCGAGACGACCCCCGAGCAGATCCGGGCCACGATCGCGGACATGACCGAGGCCGGCGTCAACGAGTTGTACCTCGAGGTCTTCTACGACGGCTACACCATCTACCCGAGCGACGTCGCCGTCGCCGCCGGGCTGCCGGCCCAGCGCCCGCAGTTCGAGGGCTTCGACCCGCTCGCCGCGTGGAAGGCCGCCGCCGACGACGCCGGGATCTCCCTGCACGGTTGGATCACCGGGCTCGGGGTGGGCAACGACGGCGACGCCGGTGTCGGCGCGATCGGCACCGCGCACCCCGACTGGCTGGCCCAGCCGCAGGACGCGGCGGACTCCGACGAGCCGACGCCGTCGGCCAACGGGTTCTACTGGCTCGACGTCGCCGACGACGAGGCGCGCACGTACCTGCTCGACGTGCTGGCGGAGATGGTCGAGCGCTACGACCTCGCCGGCATCGACCTCGACTACATGCGCTACCAGGAGGCCGAGGAGTGGACCGACACGTTCGGCTACTCCGACGAGTCGCGGGCAGCGTTTGAGGCCGAGCACGGCGTCGACCCCGTCACGCTCACGCCGGACAGCGAGCTCTGGGACACGTGGACGACGTTCGTCGAGGAGCTCGAGAACGCCATGGTGGCTGACGTCTACGACCGGGTGAAGTCCGTCGACGCGGGCGCCGTCGTCTCCGACGCCCCGGAGATGGGCAGCGAGGCCGCGAAGATCGACCAGTGGAGCGACGACCTCGACGTCGTGATCCCGCAGGCCTACTACACGACCAGCCTCGACGCGATCCGTGCCGACGTCGACCGGGTGACGACCGTCATGACCGGCGACCAGCTCGTCTACACCGGGCTCAGCTCGATGATCTCGCGGTTCGGCGCCGACGCGACGGTGGACCAGACCCAGGCCGCGGCCGACCTCGACGCGGGCACCGTGATCTTCTCGTGGGGCCAGGCCGGCTGGTCGCACGTCGCGGCGCTGTCCGCCGGGCCGTGGCGCGGCGAAGCCGTGTCGCCGGGAGAGCACCCCGTGGACGCGGCCCGGGCCGTGCTCGCCGACGCGCGGCAGAAGCTCGCCACCACGTACGTCGACCGTGGCGGCGTCCGGCGGGCCCAGGCGGTCTCGCTGCGGGCCCGCATCGCGGCGGCCGAGAAGCTGCTCGCGGGCGGCAAGGTCACCGACGGCGAGCTGCGCGGCGCCGGCGCCCTCCTCGCGACCCTCACGGAGGACGTCGCGCGCCAGGCGGACGCGGGCCGGATGGACTCCGGGGTCGCCGCGCGCCTCACCGAGGGCCTCGGCGACGCCGGGAGCTACCTGCAGTACGCGCAGCGGAGGCACATGCGATGAGGCACCGCCACGGTCACGCTCGAGCTCGCGGCCACCGGCCTGGTGCGGCTCGGCGCCCGCCTGACCAACGACTCACCATCCTGCACCTCACCCGCACCCCGAAGGAGTCCTGATGATCGACGCGTGGTGGCGACAGGCCGTCGTCTACCAGATCTATCCCCGCAGCTTCGCGGACGGGAACGGGGACGGCATCGGCGACCTCACCGGTATCCTGTCGCGCGTGCCGTACCTGACGTCGCTGGGGATCGACGCGGTCTGGCTCAGCCCGTTCTACCCGTCCGCCCTGGCCGACGGCGGCTACGACGTCGACGACTACCGGGACATCGACCCCCGGATCGGCACCCTGGAGCAGTTCGACGAGCTCGTCGGGCGGCTGCACGCGGCTGGCATCAAGGTCGTCGTGGACCTCGTGCCCAACCACTCGGGCAGCCGGCACGAGGCGTTCGTCGCGGCCCTGGCCGCCGAGCCCGGCTCCCCCGAGCGCGAGCTGTACCTCTTCCGCGACGGGCAGGGCGAGCACGGCGAGCTGCCGCCGGCCGACTGGAAGTCCCTCATGGGCGAGCCCGCGTGGACCCGGGTCGACGACGGCCAGTGGTACCTGCACCTGTTCACGCACGAGCAGCCCGACTGGAACTGGGCGAACCCCGCCGTGCACGAGGACTTCGAGAAGACGCTGCGGTTCTGGGGCGACCGGGGCGTCGACGGGTTCCGCGTGGACGTCGCGAACGCCCTGACCAAGCACCTCCCGGACGAGCTGCCCACACAGGCCGAGATCGACGCGCCGGGAACCTTCCCCGCCGGCGAGCACCCGCTGTGGGACCGCGACGACCTGCAGGACGTGTATGCCGAGTGGCGCACCGTCTTCGACACCTACGAGCCCCCGCTCATGGCCGTCGCGGAGGCGTGGGTCGCCCCCGAGCGCCGGGCGCTGTACACCACCGGGAAGGGGCTCGACCAGGCGTTCAACTTCGACCTGCTGCGCTCCCCGTGGGACCCCGAGAAGTTCCGTGCCGTGATCCGCGACAACCTCGAGCTCGCGGCCCAGACGGGCGCGCCGAGCACGTGGGTGCTGTCCAACCACGACGTCGTGCGGCACGCCACCCGCTACGGCCTCGTCGGCGAGGGCGACGAGAACGACTGGCTGCTCAGCGGGTGCACCTCGCCGGTCGAGGACCGCACGCTGGGACTGCGCCGGGCCCGCGCGGCGACGATGCTGATGCTCGCGCTGCCGGGGTCGTCGTACCTGTACCAGGGCGAGGAGCTCGGCCTGGCCGAGGTCGGCGACCTGGCGGACCACGAGCGGCAGGACCCGGTGTTCCACCGCAAGGGCGGGGCCGAGATCGGCCGCGACGGCTGCCGCGTGCCGCTGCCGTGGACCACGGAAGGTCCCTCGCTCGGGTTCGGCGACGCCGCGCCGCACCTGCCGCAGCCCGCCTGGTTCGCGGGCTACGCCGTCTCCGGCCAGGAGGAGGATGAGGCGTCGACGCTCGCCCTGTACCGCCGGGCGCTGCGGCTGCGCCGCAAGCTCCAGGCCGCGGAGCGGCTCGAGTGGCTCGACGCCCCCGAGTCCGTCGTGGCGTTCGCCCGCCCGGGCGGCTGGGCGTCGTTCACCCACTTCGGCGACGAGCCCGCCCAGCTGCCACCTGGGCGGGTGCTGCTCTCGAGCGACCCCGCCGCTACCGACACCGGCACCCTCGCGCCGAACACCACCGTGTGGCTCGAGCTGACCGGCGACGCGCCGTCGACCGGTGCCGATCGCACGAACCGCTGACCCGTCGAACGACAGGAAGTCCCCATGCAGATCGCCTGGCTCCCGCTCGACGAGCGCCCGGTCAACGTCCGGCTGGTGGCGGACGTCGCCGCCGTCGCCGGTGCCCGGGTCGTCGTCCCGCCCGCGAGCGCGCTGCCGCGCACGCGCGCCCCCGGCGACGTCGACGCCCTCGCGGCGTGGCTCCGCGAGGCCGGGGCGTCGCCCGACGTCGACGCGGTCGCCGTCTCGCTCGAGATGCTCCTGTACGGCGGGCTCATCGCCTCCCGCACCAGCACCGACGGCGCCGCCGCCACGCTGGCCCGCCTCGACGTGCTGCGCGAGCTGCGGGCGCAGCGACCGGCCCGACCCGTGTCGGCCGTGACCGTCGTCATGCGGGCGAGCGACTCGTACCTCGCGGACGAGGAGCCCGCCTACTGGGCGCAGCACGGCCGCGACCTGCACGCCCTGGGCGCCGACCTGCACCGCCGGTTCCTCGCGGACCAGGCCCTGCCGGACGTCACGCCCCCGGGCGGCACGCCCTCGGCGCGCGGCGGGGACGCGATCCCGGACGACGTCCGCCGGGACTTCCTGCTGCGCCGGCTGCGCAACCACACGGCCGGGCTCGCCGCGATCGGGCTCGCGGCCGAGGGCGTCGTCGAACCCCTGCTCGTCACGGCGGACGACACCGCCCTGCGCTCGGCGGGCTCGCTCGAACAGGTGTGGCTCGGCCAGTGGACGAGCGCGCTCGGCGCCGGGGACGCGATCCGCATGTACGCCGGCGCCGACGAGGTGGGCGCCGTCCTGGTCGCGCGCGCCTTGGGCGAGCTCGACCCGCGGCCCGTCGGTATCCGGGTCGTGTGCGCCGCCCCGGACGGCCTGGCCCGCACCCCCCTGTACGAGAACGCACCCGTAGGCCGCGGCGCCGACGCGCAGGTCCGCGCGTCGGGCAGCCACGTCGCCACGGGCGACCAGCGCGCGGACGCCGTGCTCGTGGTCCACGCCCCCGACCTGGCGCAGGGCGACTGGCGCCGCCGGGTCCCGGACCTCGACGCGCCGAACCTCGACGCACCGGATCACGACACGCCCGGCGGGGCCGCGCGAGCCACCCTGGACGCGGTGCGGGCAGCCCTCGACTCGGGCCTGGACGTCGGCCTCGCCGACGTCCGGTACGCCAACGGCGCCGACCCGGTGCTCCTCGAGCTGCTGCGCGAGGCGGACCTGCTCACCGAGATCGCGGCGTACGGCGGGTGGAACACCGCCGGGAACACGATCGGGTCGGTCGTCGCCGCGCTGCGGGCGACCGTCGTCGGGAAGCGTGCCGGCACGTTCGACGCCGAGGCCGCGCGGCGGCTCGTGGTGCACCGGGTGCTCGAGGACTGGGGGTACCAGGCCGTCGTCCGGACGGCGCTCGCCGCACGGTCCGACGTCGCCGCGCCCGAGCAGGACGAGCAGGCCGAGGCCCGGTACGTCGACCTCGTCCGCCACGAGCTCCAGGCCATGGCCGACGCCACGTTCCCGGGCGTGCGGCTCGAGTCCGTCCACCTGCCGTGGCACCGGACGTTCGAGGTCGACTTCGACGTGCGCCTGCCGCGGGCCGAGGGCCCACGAGGCGAGACGGGCACCAAGACGGGCACTAAGACGGGCACCGAGACGGACACCGCGTGACGCGGGTGGCGATCGGCGTCGACGTCGGCGGCACCAAGACCGCGGCCGCGGTGGTCGACGCGGCGGGCACGGTGCTCCGCTCCGCGGTCGTCGCGACGCCCGCGGAGCGCGGTGCGGAGGCGGTCGTCGGCGCCGCGGGCGCCCTCGCGCGCGACCTTGCCGCCTGGGCCGGCGAGCAGGGCGCCGACGTCGTGGGCTGCGGCGCGGGCGTCGCGGGCGTGGTCGACCGCCGCGGGGTGGTGACCTCGGCGACGGACAGCCTGCCCGGCTGGGTCGGGACGCCCGTCGCCGACCGCCTGCGCGACGCGACGGGCCTGCCGACGCGGGTCGTCAACGACGTGCACGCCCTCGCGCTCGGCGAGGCGCGCGTGGGGGCGGCGCGGGGCGCCGCGAGCGCCCTCGTGGTCGCTGTCGGGACCGGTGTCGGCGGCGCGTACGTCCGCGACGCGCAGCTGGTCGTGGGCCGCACCGGCACGGCCGGCTCCATCGGGCACCTGCCCGTCGGGCTCGGCGAGGGCCGGGCCTGCCCGTGCGGCGCGGCCGACCACCTCGAGGCCTACGCCTCGGGCCCGGCGATCGTGGCGCGCGTGCGCGAGCGCGGCGGGGATCCGCGCGACCTGCGCGACGTCGTGGCCGCCGCCCGGGCCGGCGACCCCGTGGCCGCTGCGGTGCTCGCCGAGGCGGGCACCCTGCTCGGGCTCGGCGTGGCCGGCCTGCTCAACATCCTCGACGTAGACGTCGTGGTGCTCGGCGGCGGCGTCCTGCACGCGGGCGACCTGGTCACCGGCCCCCTCGAGCGCGCCGTCGCCGCCCACGCGCTCCCCGGCCCGGGCACCGCCACGATCACGGTCTCGACGAGCCTGGCGCACGGCAACGTCGTGGGCGCCGCGTCGCTCTGGACCGCCGACGGCCCGGCCGGCGAGGACGGTACGCGCTACGCGGCCCCACCTCCTATCCTCGCCTCATGACGCCCGACGCCGCCGTCCCGAGCGCGCCACGACGACCGAAGTACGTCGAGATCAAGGACTCGCTGCTGCGGACGTACATCGACGACAAGCCGGCGGGCAGCCCGCTGCCGCCCGAGCGCGCGCTCGCGCGGGACTTCGACGTCACCCGGCCGACGGTGCGGCGCGCGATCGACGAGCTCGAGTCGGACGGCATCGTCTATCGCGTCCAGGGCGGCGGCACGTACTCACTCGGCCCGTCGATCGCCAAGTCGCTCCGGCTGACGTCGTTCAGCGAGGACATCCGGGCCCGTGGGCGGGTGCCGAGCTCGGAGCTGCTCGACGTCAGCGTCCGGCCCGCCGGCGAGGCGTCCGGCCGGAGCCTGCGCGTGAGCCCCAGCGACCTCGTCACGGTCGTCTCGCGGCTGCGCAAGGCCGACGGCGAGCCGATGTGCATCGAGACGGGCACGCTCCCCGCGGACCGGGTCCCGGGGCTCGAGCAGCACGACCTCACCGGCTCGCTCTACGCGATCCTCGAGCAGGACTACGGCATCGTGGCGAGCCGCGCCGAGCAGACGATCGAGGCGACCGTGCTCGACGGCACGGCGGCGGACCTGCTCACCGTCGCGCCGTTCTCCGCGGCGCTCCGCGCCAGCCGCACGTCGTTCGACCTGCACGGGCGGCCCGTCGAGCATGCGGTCTCGACCTACCGGGCCGACCGCTACTCGCTGCGCTTCGCCGTCCGCCGCGACTAGCGCTGGGGCGCCATGGCTGTTCCGTGCTTGGATCGATCGACCCGACCGAATGATCGATGTGGAGCGTGCGATGGCGAATGACTCCTCCCCGTCCGAGCCGAGACGAGCGGTCGTCGCGGGGTGGAGCGGGTTCATCGGCCGGGCCGTCGTCGACGACCTCGCGCGGCGCGGGTACGACGTCGTCCGCGTGGGTCGCGACGGCCCCGACGCCCCCTGGTCCGACACCGGCGCGCTGGCCCGCCTGGTCGACGGCGCCGACCTGCTGGTGAACCTGGCCGGCAAGAGCGTCGGGTGCCGGTACACCGACGCGAACCGGGCCGAGATCCTGCGCTCGCGCGTCGCGACCACGCGGGCGCTGCACGACGCCGTCTCCCGCGCGGCCCGGCCGCCCCGGCTGTGGCTCAACGCCAGCACCGCCACGATCTACCGGTATGCGCTCGACCGCCCGCAGACCGAGGACGGCGGCGAGCTGGGCGCGGGCTTCTCCGTCGACGTCGCGCGGAGCTGGGAGCACGAGCTCTTCGCGGGCGACCTGCCGGGCACCCGGCGGGTCGCGCTGCGCATGGCGATCGTGCTGGGCGGGCCGGCGTCCGACCTGCTCGCGCGCGTGGCGCGGCTCGGCGTGGGCGGGCCGCAGCTCGACGGCCAGTGGTTCCAGCACCGCCGCTACCGCGGCATCGGCGACTCCCCCACCGGCGGCCCGGTGCCGATGCACCGCAGCGGCGGCCGGCAGAAGTTCTCGTGGATCCACGTCGACGACGTGCTGGGCGCGGTGCGCTTCATCGACGACGACGAGTCCCTGTCCGGACCGGTCAACCTCGCGGCGCCGCACCCCGTCGACAACCGGACCCTCATGGCGGAGCTGCGCCGCGCGGTCGGGATGCCGCTCGGGCTGCCTGCCCCGCGCTGGCTGCTGGAGCCCGCGCTGTGGGCGCTGCGCAACGAGTCCGAGCTGCTGCTCAAGAGCCGGTGGGTGCTGCCCGCGCGGCTCGAGGAGGCGGGGTTCACCTTCCGGTGGCCCGACCTGGCCCCGGCGCTCGACGACGCCGTGCGGGGCACGCGCGCGGGCACGCGCGCGGGCACAGGAGTGGGCCACGGGAGTATGCATGAGGCGAGAGCTCCGCACGCGAGGCAAGGAGGCCCCCGATGACACATCCCGCGACACACCTCGTTGACCAGCCGCCGGACGACGACGCCGCGCTCGCGCGACGCGTCCTCGACGACGGCCGCTATATGGTCCTCGCCTCGGCGGACGCCGAGGGCGCGCCCTGGCCGACCCCCGTCTGGTTTGCCCGCGAGGGCCGGGAGCTCGTGTGGGTCTCCCGGCCCGCGACCCGCCACTCGACCAACATCGGGGCGCGAGCCGCGGTGGGCGTCGTGGTCTTCGAGACCCCCGTGCCCGTCGACGGGCGGCCCCGCGCGGTGTACGCGGAGGCCGAGGCCGGCGAGGTGCCGGACGCCGACCGCGAGCGCTGCCTCGGCATCTTCGACCGCCACTCCCGCGCCGAGGGCCTCGGCCCCTGGCCGGTCGAGCGCGTCGTCGCGCCCGCCGAGCTGCGGCTCTTCCACGCCGTCGTGTCGCGGTTCTTCGTGCTCGAGCCCGACCGCGACGTCCGCCGCGAGGTCGAGCTCGACGGGTAGCCGCCGGGCCGGCCGCCGCCGCTCACGCCGTCAGCGCGACGACGGCGACCGCGACCGCCAGCAGCACGTCGAGCACGCAGCAGAACTCCGCCAGCGACCGGCCGACCACGCGCCCGGTGCGGTGGTGGTACGCGTCCCACGCCGCGTGCCCAAGCAGCCCGAGGGCGACGACCAGCCCGCCCACTGTCACGTCCGCGCGGACGGCGAGCAGCGCGGCGGCCCCGAGCACGAGCATCGCCGCGGCCTGCAGCGGCAACGACCACGGCGGCCGGGCGTGGCCGAGCGCGAGCCCGAGGACCGCGAGCACCACGGCCAGCCCGATCATCCAGACCGTGGGGTCGAGGTCGGTGAGCTTGGCGAGGCCGATAAGCACGAACGTCACCCCGAACGCCGCCCACCCCGCGCCGGGCCGCCCCAGGGTGGCCGCCGCCAGGTAGACGAGCCCCGAGGCCGCGAGCACCGGGGCGACGTCGCGCGCGTCGGCGAGCCCGTACATCGTGCCGGCCGCGACCAGCACGCCCAGCGCCGCGGGCCACACCCTGGCGAACGTTGAGCGCCGGGCGTCCGCGGGCCTCGACAGGCCGCGCGCCTGGTCCTGGGTCATGGTCGTCTCGCTCCCGAGTGACTGAACAGTGTGGTTGAACCGCGTGTGGTGAACCGCTGACGATCGAGTCGATAAACTGTACATTCGCGTTCGAGTTAGTGGAAGGTCGGCCGATGACGACACCCACGCCCGCGACGGGCGACCTCCAGCCTGCGACCGCGCACGACGCCGGGGCCGTCGCGCACATCTGGCGCGAGGGCTGGGCGGACGCGCACCTCGGCCACGTCCCCGAGGCCCTCGTCTCCGCGCGCACCCCGGCGTCGTTCGACCGACGGGCCCGCGACCGCGTCGCGGACACCACCGTGGCGGTGCGCGACGGCGCCGTCGCCGGCTTCGTGATGGTCGCCGGCGACGAGGTGGACCAGCTCTACCTCGACCGCGCGGCGCGCGGCGGCGGCCTCGGCGGCGCGCTGCTGCGCCACGCGGACATGTTGATCCGCGCGTCCGGGCATCGCCGCGCCTGGCTCGCCGTGGCGACGGGCAACGCCGCGGGACGCCGATTCTACGAGCGGCAGGGGTGGGTCGACGAGGGCCGGTTCGCGCACCGGGCGCCCGTGCCCGGCGGGGCGGTCGAGGTGGACTGCCGCCGGTTCGTCAGCCCGGAACCCTCGGCCTGACGTTAACCTGGCCACCCCTGTCCGATATTGGAGGTGCCCGGTGGCCGCGACCCCGGCCCAGACCCCGCCCCAGACCCGGTCGAGCGAGCGGGCCGGTGGTGGCCCGGATCGCGCCAAGCGCGCCGACGCCGTCCGCAACATCGAGGCGATCGTCGACGCCGCCATCCGGTTGCTGGCCGTGGATCCCGACGCGAGCGTCAACGAGATCGCCAAGGCCGCCGGCGTCGGCCGGGTGACCCTCTACGGCCACTTCGACTCCCGGGCAGCCCTCGTGCGCGAGGTCGCCGACCGCGCCATCGCGCAGACCGAAGAGGCGCTGGCGCAGGTGGACCTCGAGGGCGACCCGCGCGACGCCCTCGGCCGCCTGCTGGTGGCCAGCTGGCACCTGACGCACCGGTTCGGGGCCCTCGTCGTCGCGGCCACCCAGGCGCTGCCGCCCGACCAGATATACCGCGCCCACGAGGGACCCTTCGCCCGCGCGCGGAGCGTGCTCGAGCGCGGGCGCGCCGCCGGCGAGTTCCGCGACGACATGCCGCTCGACTGGCAGCTCAGCGCCGTCCAGGCGATCCTGCACGGCGCCTCCGCGGCCGTGCACCGCGGCGAGATCAGCGCCGACGACGCGCCGGTGCTCGTGCGCGACACGGCGCTCGGCGCCCTCTCCGCCTGACGCCACCCTCCCTGCCCCCGGCGGACGCATGAACCCCTTGTCGAACAGAGATGTTCGAGTTAACGTTACTTGGACACCCATGTTCGGGTTATCGAAGGGACCGCCATCATGACCGCGCCAGAGAAGACCGCATCGGAGCCCTCCGCCGCGCCCGACCCCCGGCGCTGGCGCATCCTCGGGCTGCTCGGAGTCGCCCAGCTGATGCTGATCGTCGACGTCACCGTCGTCGCGATCGCCCTGCCCGACATGGGCGCCGACCTCGGCCTCGACCGCGCCGGGCTGACCTGGGTGGCGAGCGTCTACGCGCTCGTGTTCGGCGGCCTGATGCTGCTGGGTGGCAAGGCGGCGGACGTCGTCGGCCCGCGACGCATCGTGCTCGTCGGCCTCGGGCTGTTCACCGCCGCCTCCCTGCTCGCCGGGCTGGCGGGCAGCGCCGAGCTCCTCCTGGTCGCCCGCGCCCTGCAGGGCGTCGGCGCCGCGGCGATGTCCCCCGCGGCGCTGTCGGTCATCGTGCGCACGTTCAGCGGCGCCGAGCTCTCCCGCGCCCTCGGCGTGTGGTCGGGTCTCGGCGGCGCCGGCGCCGCGGTCGGCGTCCTCCTGGGCGGCATCCTCACGTCGGGCCCAGGCTGGCCGTGGGTGTTCTACGTCAACGTCCCCGTCGGGGCCGCCCTGCTCCTCGCGCTGCTGCGCTGGGTGCGGCCGTCGCCCGGGGCGGGCGGCCGGCTCGACGTCCTCGGGGCCGCCCTCGCCACCCTCGCGACCGGCTCCCTGGTGTACGGCCTGGTCGCCGCCGGCGACCAGGGCTGGCTCAGCCCGCACACGCTCGTCGCGGTCCTCGGCGGGCTCGTCGGGTACGCGCTGCTCGCGGTGCGCCTGCGGACCGCCGCCGCGCCGCTCCTCGACCCGGCGATGCTCGCGCGGCGACCGGTGCTGCGCGGCCTGGGACTGATCTTCGTCGCCACCGCGCTGATGATCTCGGTGTTCTTCCTCGGCTCGTTCACCCTGCAGCAGCTGCACGGCTACAGCCCGCTGGAGACGGGGCTGACCTTCCTCCCCGTCGCGGTCGCCACCATCCTGGGCTCGACCCTCGCCGGGCGGGCGCTCCCCCGCTGGGGCGTGCGCGTGGTCTCCGTGGTCGGACTGCTCGTCGCCGCGGCGGGTCTCGCCGCGGCCGCCGGGATCTTCTCGATGACGGTGCTCGTGGTGGGCATCAGCGTCGCCGGGTTCGGCGTCGGCGCCGTGTTCGTCGCCGCGGCCGGCAGCCTCTTCTCCGCCGTGGCGCCGCACGAGGCCGGCGTCGCCTCCGGCGCGCTCAGCACCTTCCACGAGTTCGGCGCCGCCACCGGCGTCTCCGCCGTCTCCAGCGTCGCCGCCGCGGCGCTGCTGGAGCCGGGGTTCGACGCCTTCGCCACCGGCTACTGGTTCGCCGCCGCCGTCGCCGTCGTGGCCGGCCTGCTCTCCTTGGCACCGCCCCGCGCTCCGGCGGAGTAGATCGCCTACCCTCGGGGGGTGCGAGTACGTGCGATCGACCTCGTGGACGTGCTCGTCTACCTCGTGGTGCTGGGCGCGTTCATCCAGCTCTTCCCCCAGGTCGTCTCCGAGTCGTTCCTGATGTCGCTGCTCACCGCGATCCTGCTCAAGGTCGTGCTCGAGCTCGTGGTGCGGGCGAAGACGAGGGCCGTCGCCCGCATCCGGGCGGCCCAGACCCCCGCCGGCCGCGTCGTGAGCACAGTCGCTCTGTTGGTCGTGACCGCCGGCAGCAAGTTCCTGGTGCTCGAGCTGACCGACCTGGCGTTCGGCGACGCCGTCCAGCTCGGCGGGTTCTTCCAGGTGACCGGGCTGATCGTCGCCCTGATGCTCGCCCGCGCCGGGACGCGGTACGTCCTCGAGCGCAGCGATCGGCCGGAACCCGCAGCCTGAGAGAGGTCGCGGCCACGCAGGTATGTGTGGGACTCGCTAGCGTCGGCTCATGTTCGACGACTTCCGACTGGAACAGGTCACGCTGAGCGAGGTCACTCTGCGCGTGCGCCACGGCGGTGAGGGCACGCCGGTGGTCCTGCTGCACGGGCACCCCCGGACCCACACCACGTGGCACGACGTCGCCCCTCGGCTCGCGCGGGAGCACACCGTGGTGTGCCCCGACCTGCGGGGCTACGGGGAATCGACGCTGCCCCCGGACACCCCCGACCACGCGCAGTCCAGCAAGCGCGCCATGGCTCGGGACGTGGCCGAGCTGATGGACACCCTGGGCCACGACCGGTTCGCCGTGGTGGGTCACGACCGCGGCGCCCTGGTTGCCTTCCGCACCGCCATGGACCACCCCGGAAGGGTCTCCCACCTGGTCGTCATGGACGGGCTGCCGGTCGTCGAGCACCTCGAGCGCACCGACGCCCGCTTCGCCCTCGCCTGGTGGCACTGGTGGTTCCTCGCCCAGAGCGACAAGCCGGCCGAACGTCTGATCAACGCCGACCCGGACGCCTGGTACCGCACGCCGCCGCCCGAGGACATCGGGCCGGAGAACCACGCCGACATCTGGGCAGCCCTGCGGAACCCCGCCGTGGTTCACGGCATGTGCGAGGACTACCGCGCGGGCCTCGGGATCGACCGTCGCCACGACGAGGCCGACCGCGACGCGGGGCGCCGTGTCGGCTGCCCGACGCTCCTGCTCGAGTCGGCCCACGACGACCTCGACATCCACGGCGATCCCACCGTCATCTGGGAGCCGTGGCTCGAGCGCCCGATCCAGCACCGCGTGATCGACTCCGGTCACCACCAGGCGGAGCAAGCACCCGAGCAGGTGGCCGACGCGCTGCTCGGGTTCCTCGGTCGCCGCCCCTGACCGAGGGTCAGCCACGCCTCGCCGCACTCTGTTCGGCGAGCTCCTGCAGGAACTTCGGGAACCGGCCCGCGCCGAAGTCGTAGTAGCGGGCCCACTGCGGCGTGATCGCGATGCGCGCCATCTGGTCGTACATCTCCCGGCAGGCCTGCTCGAACTGCGCGGCGGCCTCGTCGTCCATGCCCTTGCGGGACGCAGCGAGGTACTCCTCGGCCACGCCGTCGACGACCCGGATGTCGACGCGTCCGCGCACCGACAGCGACCGGGCCCCCGTCCCCGAGTCGCTGGCGTCGATGGTCAGCGCGACCTCCGGGCGAGCCGCCAGCGCGGCGACCTTGGGCGCCGTCGGGTGTGTGGCGATCACGAACTGCCCGCCGGTCCAGAAGAAGCCGACCGGCACCACCCGGGGCGTGCCGTCCTGCGCGACGTAGGCGACGTGCGCGGCAGAGGGCGAGTCGAGCAGCTCCCCCGCGGCGGCCAGCTCGCTGTCGATCTCGTGCTGATCCATGACTTCGTCTCCTCCGTCGAGTCGGCGCCGGTCGCCGCTCCCGTCCCTGGGACGGAGCCGCCCGCGCGTTCTCGACATCGAACCGCATCCTCGAGGTCGCCGCCCACGGCGCAGCACGCGTTGAATGGGGCCATGACCGGGCGCCGCGCAGGCCCCGACCGCGAGCACGTGGAAAGGCAACGACATGACGACACTGGCCATCATCGGCGCGGGCCCCGGGCTGGGGCTGTCCGTCGCGCGACGCTTCGGCCGCGAGGGCTTCTCCGTCGCGCTCGTCGCACGGAACGCCGCGAAGCTCGACGACCTCGTCGCCCGGCTGCACGACGACGGGATCACCGCCGCCGGGTTCGTCGCCGACGCGCGCGACCGCGCGGGCCTGACGGACGCCCTCGACCGGGCGGCCGTCGAGCTCGGCCCCGTCGAGGTGCTGCAGTACAGCCCCGTCCCCGCACGCGAGTTTATGAAGCCCGTGCTCGACACCACGGCGGACGACGTCGTCGGCCCCCTCGAGATGTCCGTGCTCGGCCCCGTCGCCGCCGTGCAGCAGGTGCTGCCCGGCATGCGCGAGCTCGGCCGCGGCACCGTCCTCTTCCCCAACGGCGGCAGCGCCGTGCGCCCGCGCGGCACGGTCACCGGCACGTCCGTCGCCTTCGCCGGCGAGAGCGCCTACGCCCAGCTGCTGCACGACGCGCTCAAGCCCGAGGGCATCCACGTCGCGCAGCTGATCATCCCGCTCGGCATCGGCGGCGGGGAGCCCGACCACGACCCCGATGTCCTCGCCGACCGGCTGTGGGGCCTGCACGGCGAGCGCGGCGAGTTCCGCACCTTCGTGCGCCCACTGGAGTGATCCGTCGGGACTCAGGCGAGCGGGTCATTTCGATTATATTCATTGCCATTCTCGCGGTGCCTGCCTAGGCTCTCGGCAGTGGTTCGACGACGAGCCGCGCGACTCGACGACGAGGAGTGGCGATGACCGACCGGCCGGCAGCACGCAGGGGGCACCGCACGCCACGGACCCTGGTGGCACCGGCGACGGCGGTCGCCGTCGCCCTGGGCGTCGCCACCGCCGGGCCGGGAGCCGCGGCCGGGTCGGGCGCCGACGCCACCCGGTGGCGCGTCGACTCGCCGTCGGGCTCCGTCGCCGCGGAGGTCACGCTCGTCGACGGGGCGCTCGACCTGGGCGTGCGCCGCGACGGCCGGCAGGTCCTGTACGTAGGGTCGCTCGGGGTAGTGACCGACGTCGCGGACCTGTCGGCCGGGCTCGACGTCGTGGCGGCCGAGCGCGACGTCGTCCGGGAGAGCTACACGATGACGACAGGCAAGCAGCGGGAGCGCTCCGTGCGGCAGGACGAGCTCCGGCTGCGCGTGGCGGGCGCCGACGGACGGTTCGACGTCGTGATCCGGGTGGCCGACGACGGCGTCGCGTTCCGGTATGAGCTCCCGCGCTCCCTCGGCGACGAGTACCAGGTGCTCTCCGAGCCGGCGCGCCTCGCGCTGCCCGCCGAGGCGGACGCCTGGCTCCAGCCGTATGCGCCGCAGTACGAGAACGCGCACGTCACGACGACGGCGGCCGACGCCGAGCCCGGGACCTACGGGTTCCCCGCGACGTTCCGCCACGGCGACGACTACGTGCTGCTCACGGAGTCCGACGTCACCGGGACGTACGCCGGGTCCCACCTCACGCACGCGGCCGCGGGCGCGCCCGACTACGGCCTCGAGCTGTACGAGGGCGACCCCGTCGCGGCCGCGGGCGGGCTCCGCACGCCGTGGCGCGTCGCCGTCACCGGCTCGGCCGCAGACATGGTCGAGTCCACGCTGGTGGACGACCTGGCCGGCCCGAGCAAGGTCCGCGACACGTCGTGGATCGAGCCGGGCATGGCGGCATGGTCGTGGATCACCGGCGGCTCGACGACCGCCCAGGGCGACCTCACGTTCCAGAAGCGGTTCGTCGACCTCGCCGCGCGCAACGGCTGGAAGTACTCCCTGATCGACGAGGGCTGGCAGGGGTCCTGGGTGCCGGAGCTCGTGCGCTACGCCCAGGCCCGCGACGTCGAGATCCTCGCGTGGTTCCACTCCGACCGCCTCCAGACGCGGGCCCAGCGCGACGAATGGTTCGACAAGCTCCAGGACTGGGGCGTCAAGGGCATCAAGGTCGACTTCATGGACTCCGACAGCCAGGCCACGTTCCGGTGGTACGACGACGTCCTGGCCGAGACCGCCGAGCGGCACCTGCTCGTGAACTTCCACGGCTCGACGATCCCCAAGGGCCTGCAGCGCACCTGGCCGCACGTCATGTCGTACGAGGGGGTGCGGGGCGAGGAGCAGTACAAGGACGAGGCGTGGCCGGTCAACAACACGATCCTGCCGTTCACCCGCAACGTCGTGGGGTCGATGGACTACACGCCCGCCATGTTCTCCAAGATCTCGAGGACGTCGAAGGCGCACGAGCTGGCCCTGCCCGTGGTCTACGAGTCGGGGCTGCAGCACGTGGTCGACAGCCCCGAGGGGTACGCGGCCGAGCCGGTGGCGCAGACCTTCCTCCAGCATGTGCCGACGGTGTGGGACGAGACCCGCTTCGTGGCCGGGGAGCCCGGCTCCTCCGCGGTGATCGCGCGCCTGGCGGGCGGGAGCTGGTTCGTCGGCGGGATCACCTCCGGCGGGCCGGCGAGCGTCGACGTGCCGCTGACGATGCTGGGCAAGGGCGCATGGCTGGTGCACCAGATCACCGACGACGGCGGCGAGCTCGTCGAGCAGGTCACGACCCGCACGTCCTCCGACGTCCTGACCGTGCCGACGGCCCAGGCGGGCGAGTTCGTCCTCATGGCCTGCCGGGCCACGGCGGGTCGCAACTCGTGCTACCAGGCCGTGCCCGCGACCCCGCGGACCCAGGTGCTGGTCGACGCCGACGACGGCACCGTGGAAGCCGGCGACCGCGTCACGGTCCAGGGGATCTTCGCGGTGCGCCAGGGCGGCCCGGTGCGGGACCTGACGCTCGACGTCGAGCTGCCGCGGTCGTGGAAGCTCGTCTCCGGTGAACCCGTGACGCGGGGCCGGCTCGCGGACGGCAAGACGGTCACCGGGACCTGGACGGTGCAGGTGGGCCGCGACGGGCCGGTCGGCGCCGTCGACCTGCCGGTTGTCGGCACCTACGCCACGCGCGACGGCCGGACGATCCGCTCGGGCGACGCCGCGCGGCTCGACGTCCTGCCGCCGGCGCCGCAGGGCGACGCCTGGGTCTCGGACCTGCCGTTCCTCGAGGCGACGACGGGCTACGGCGACGTCACCCGGAACGTCGACCTCAACGGCGGCCCCATCGACGTGGGCGGACAGCAGCTCGAGCGCGGCATCGTCGCACACGCCCCCGCCAACGTCTCCGTGCGGCTGGGCGGGCAGTGCAGCACGTTCACCGCGACCCCCGGCCTCGAGCCCGGCGGGGACCACCCCGAGGAGGGCAGCGTGACGTTCACCGTCGTCGGCGACGGCGTGCCGCTGGCGACGGTCGGCACCGACGCCGAGCCCGTGACCGTGGAGACCGTGCCGGAGCCGCTCACCGTCGACGTCACCGGTGTCGAGACCCTGTCGCTGCAGGTCGGCGACGGCGGCGACGGCAAGAACAACGACCACGCCGCGTGGGGGGACGCCCGGCTCACCTGCACTCAGGGCTGACGCGGTCGTCGGAGCTCGCGAGAGGAGCGACGGCAGGCCATCGTGGCTCGGGCCCCGCGCAGACCGTAGGCGGCGACGACCGCGAGCGACCCGAGGACGAGCGCCACCACGACCGCCTCGAGCGCGGCCCAGGAGCCGTCGAGCGCCTGGAGGACCAGCGTCGCACCTGCGGTGGCGACGAACACCCACGCCTCTTCGGGGACCTTGCGACGGCTCGCCCGCGCGCCGAGATGGACGCAGATCCCGGCCAGGGCGGTCAGCGCGACCCCGCTCAGTGCGTAGAGGTAGGCGGGGACCGCGGAGTGGTCGCCGCCGACGATCCCGAAGGCGTCGGCCAGGCCCATCCCGACGCCGAACGATCCCCCGAAGTACGCCGGCGCGCCGAGGGCGAGCACCGCCAGCTGCAGCTGCAGCGTCGTGCCGGGCAGGACGGCGTGACGGAGCCCGGCCGCGCTCACCGCGACCGACGCGCTGATTCCGAGCAGCGCTGAAACCAGGAGAAAGACGAGCTGGCCGGTCATCGAGGTGCCGTCGGCCTCGAGCCCGGCGACGACCTCCGCGTAGGTCAGGCCCGGCATCGCCGCCAGAGGCTCGAGCACCAGGACCGTCACGACCATGACGGTGGCGTAGCTGGCCACCAGCACCGGCCCCAGCAGGACCACCCACACTCCCCACCTGGACGCGTCGCCGTGCGGAGCCCGGGGCTCCGGCAACGGCTCCAGCACGGCGGGTGGGAGCCGATGGCTCAGCTGTCGCTGCTCGGTTGACCCGTGCCGCGTGCTCGGCGCCATCTCCACCCCCGTCGTCGCGTGCATCACCTGCCGTGAGAGTAGAGGCGGGCCAGGACCTCGGCCGGAGAACCGGAACAAGATCACCCCCGTCTCTACCGGATGCTCACTCCCGCGGCGTCGGGTGGGGCTTCGATTCGAGGTCACGCAAATCCGGAAAGAGCAGAGGCCCGGAGCCCGCGGAGTTCCGTGGACCCGAGCCCTTGGCCGGTCGGCGTAGTGCCAACCGATACGTCGGTGTCGATCAGAAGTTGATCGTGTGGTCCGAGGTCCCAGGATCGTTGAAGTTCCGCGGTATCTGCACTCGATCCGAGCGGCCGTGCAACTCGCGTGCCACTCGAAACGGGTGTGCGGACACGCTGCGACATGTGTCCCGTCAAGCGTACGGCAGCGCCCGTGCCGCACCTTTCTGACCCTCCCAACGGGGCGCCCGTCAAGACCACGACTCAGCACGAGCACTCCCCGGTGCATCCGACTCAGCAAGTCCACCGACCCGGAGCCGAGCTACCGTTCGCGTGGCATCGGACCGCCCGAACTGACCAGACAACGACGTTGCGATGTCGCCGCCACCCTCGGTCACCCTCGCCATCGGGCAAGCATCGGGTGCTTCATCACGTTGATGACTCGAGTCCGGGCCGCGGATGAACCGGTCCGTGCAAACCCGGTCCCGCGCGGCACATCACCGTCTCGCTTGATCGGCCTAGAGCGCCATGCGGCGGTCATTTGAACACCGGCTTCCTCACGTGCGGCCGCAACGTAGGCGTCGTACGCCTCGTGTACACCCCTCGGTGCGTGGAGGCGCAGGAGGCCGCAGTAGTAGTTGAGACGGGACTGAACCTCGCTGATGTGTCGCACGAGTCCATGACGGGTTGCCGCGGAACCGTCGTGGCGCGTGACGAGGTACGGCGCTTCGAGGTAGTCCTCGACGGCACGGAGCGCCTCGGCATAGACGGTGTGCCGGCGCTCCCTTCGTGCGATCCATTGCTGTACGAAGTAGCCGCCGACGGCGACGAGGACGGCAACGACTGCCGCAGCGACGGCCCCGATGATGACCGCCCAATCGCTGGCGCTCCATCCGAGGGCCGACCATGTTGCTGACGTCTCGGAGCTCATGCGGCCCCGCGATTCGGGAGTCCATGGGGTGCCTCATCGAGCACCCACTCCCCGCACGTCGCGGCCCCCGTCGCTCGCCAGTGCAGCTCCGCGAATAGGTGCTCGGCAACAAGGTCCAGAAGCACATGCAGCCCAAGCTCGCTGCGCCAGCGGCGATCCGCCGGGTCTCCGGGAAACCACAGACACAACGAATCATCTCCGTTCCGATGGGGGGACAAGGCTCCCGGATCCGCATAGACGATCGGCATGTCGCGCGCAGGCAAACCGAAGTGCCGGTCGAGGCGCCGAGCGTGGAACACGATCTCGGCCGGAACAGAATCGGGCCGACCGGCGACCTCGAGCGTCTGCAGCCGGTAGATCAGCCTGCCGTCATCAACGGACCTCCGGAGATCGTTACCGTGGCGCCGCCGCACCGCCGCCTCGAGCGGCAGACGCCACGCGGGGTCCCGCCCGTACCAGGTCCACTCAGGCGGGGCCCGGTAAGGGACGGGAACGCCGTGGGTCACCTTGTCCACGACCACGACCGCACCGGCGGCGCTGCTCCCACGAGCGCCGGCCCCGTGCGGGTGCTCTGCGTGCGGCGCCGGAGGCGCTCCGCTTCCTGGAGCCGGACGGACTCGTCGGACGGGGCGGGCAGCATCTCCGGGTCGTTGAACACGTCGGCCAGCTTCGCGTGGGCGAGGACCGGCCACCCGGCCTGTTCGAGCTTCTGTGCCTCAATGAGCTTGTCGGCCGCGACACGCAGCCGCCGGACTGCGTCGCCCTTTGCGTTCGCAGGCTTGATGTCCGGCCCCACGTTGGCTGGGTCCGGGGTGGGGCCGGCGTTGATCTGCCTGGCCGCGTACTCGAACCAGTCGATGAGCCCCGGGAGGATGCGGCCGGACTCGGTGAGGCACCCGAGGGCGAGGACCTTGATGTGCCACGTGCACACGGCGGGCTCGGACCAGTTGCGGTTCCAGTGCTTGAGCAGGCGCACGGCACGTGCGAACCGGACCTTCGACGACTTGATCGCGTCGCGGACGAGCACGGTGTGCTTCTCAGGGTGCGACCGGTCCCAGGAGTCGTACCGGGGGATGTACAGGCCGCCGCCGTACGGGTTGTCGAGCGCGATGATGATGTCGGCGGTGAAGTCGTCCCAGCCGTCGCGCACCGGGTCGTTGAACCGCACCAGGATGGAGCGCTTACGGCCCTCGACCTCTACCCGCAGGTCGCCGAACTCGGCCTTCAGCTCCCGCCTCACCGCGGTGGCCGCGCGGTCCTGGAGCGAGCGCGGGCCTCGCTTGCCGGGACCGTACTCATGGTCCGGGTCCGGGACCACGACCCCCAGGTCGACGTCGGTCAGAGGCGTCAGGGCGTCGCCGTGGGCGACCGATCCGTTGAAGTAGACCCGAGAGCCGGGGAACTCCTTGACCAGTGCAGCCCGGATCGCGCTCCGCCGCCGCTTCGCCTCGTCGAGCTCCTCGGGGGCGACCTGGATGCGTCGACGCGCCTCTTCGAGCAGTTGCTCGAGTGTCGGGTAGGTGTTGCTGAGGGCCATGTGGCCACCTCGCATTCGTGTTTGCGACACGGCCAGGGACCCGTTCTGCGGGTTCCCGATGTTGTGCGAGGATTGAGCCGAAGTTCGGCAAGAACTCGGACGACCCTCGCCCCGTGTCTGGGGCAGGTATTCGGTTGTCACGCTCGGGCCCGGTGTTCCCGCACCGGGCCCGACGCGTCTCTCCGAGTGGCGAACCACACGGCTGTACTTTGATCATAGGCGCTGCCGCCGACACCGTGATGACCACGCGTCAGTTCCACAGGACGATCCGGCAGCCGACTAACTGTCCCGAGCGCCTGACCTGCGTGAACGACTCCTCGCACCACGGTGACACGATCACCGACGAGGCTCTACGACGCCTTCTTCTCGTAGGTCGAGCGGAACACCGCGTCGGTCAGCCAGGACTTGAAGTCCGGGTTGTCGACGAACTGCTTGAAGAGTTGGGTCTCGTCGCGGAGCATGCCCTGCATGACCTTGGCCAGGGCAGCGGCCATGGCGAGCTTGGCGTTGTCGGCGTCGTTGTTCGCGCGGGCGTTGGCGTAGTCCTGGTCGGCGAGGACCCGCTCGGGGATCTCGGTGGTGATCCGATCCCGGATGCGGTCGGCGTCGTCCCAGTTGATGTTGCCGAACAGGTCGTTGAACTGGTTGAGAATCTCCGACAGCCGCTCGAGCTCGGGGTCGATCCCACGCCCCCCGCCGCCGGTCGGGACCGGCTCGAGCTCCCCTTCGGCGTCGGCGAGCGCGATCGAGACCTCCTCGCGCTTTTCGATGCGGTAGGAGTCCATGTCGATGGTCTCGAGGATCCCGGCAGACAGGTCGGTCTCCTCCGGAGCGGGCAGCTTGGGGATCAGCAGGCCGAGGAAGATCGACAGCTTCTCCCAGCCGACGTTGCTGAACGGCAGGACGAGGGAGAGGAACGAGTACGTCCGTGCGAAGGCCTTGGCCTGGCTCTTGAACTCGATCTGCTCGTCCTCGTCGAGCTGCTCCACGTACTCCGCGGCGCAGTGGTCGAGGATCGGGTCAAGCTGAGACCGGTCGACGGTCTCATCGAGGAAGAGCGCGACGAACCGGTCGACGTCCTCGTCGGAGTAGACGCCGGCGCGAGCGAGAGCGCCCTGCAGGTCGTGCAGCTTGTCCGGGTCGGTCTCACCGGCCAGGACCGTGGTGCGGTAGTACGGCTCGAACGCGGCGCGGATCTCGTCGGCGGTGTTGGCGAAGTCGAGCACCGCGGTGTCGGTCTTGCCGGGCCGGGCACGGTTGAGCCGCGACAGTGTCTGCACGGCGAGCACGCTCGACAGCGGCTTGTCGACGTACATGGTGTGCAGCAGCGGCTCGTCGTACCCGGTCTGGTACTTGTCGGCTACGACGAGGATCCGGTACGGGTCCTCCTGGATCCGGTCGGGGATCTCCTTGCCGGGGAAGCCGTTGTAGTCGGCCTCGGTGACCTTCTTGCCGTCGCCCTCGAAGTCGGAGAACGCCACGATCGCCTTGTACGGGCTGCCACGTTCGACGAGGTAGTCGCGGATGGCCTCGTAGTAGTCGATCGCACGGGCGATCGTCTTGGTCACGACCATCGCGCGGGCCTTGCCGCCGATCTTGTGCTTGCCGATCACCTGGGTGTGAAAGTGGTCGACCATGATCTCGGCCTTCTTGCGGATCGCGGTCTCGTGCCCCTCGACGTAGGCGCGCAGCTTATTCGAGGCCCTCGACGCGTCGAACTCCGGGTCGTCCTCGACGGTCTTGACAAGCTTGTAGTAGCTGTCGACCGGCACGTACCCCTGCAGGACGTCGAGGATGAATCCCTCCTGGATCGCCTGCTTCATCGTGTACGAGTGGAACGGACGCTTGCCCACCTCGCCGGGAACCGGCTCACCGAAGAGCTCGAGCGTCTTGTTCTTCGGGGTCGCGGTGAACGCGAAGTAGGAGGCGTTGGCCGGCAGTTTCTTCTGCTCGACCATCCGCAGCAGCATGTCCTCGGCCGACTCCTCACCCCCCTGAGCGCCCTCGGCGGACAGGGACCCGGAGAGCGCGGCCGCGGCCTTTCCCGTCTGGGAGGAGTGGGCCTCGTCGATGATGACGGCGAACTTCCGCCCGCGATGCTCGGTGCCCAGGCTCCCGACGATGTACGGGAACTTCTGGACCGTCGTGATGATGATCCGCTTGCCGGCCTCGATCGCGTTCTTCAGGTCGCTGGAATGCTCGGCGTGCGCGACCGTCGACCCGACCTGCGTGAAGGACTTGATCGTCTCCTTGATCTGACCGTCCAGCACGCGCCGGTCGGTCACGACCAGCACCGAGTCGACGGCGTTCGCCCCGTCGTGCTTGGCCTCGATGAGCTGGTGGGCCAGCCACGCGATGGAGTTCGATTTGCCCGACCCGGCCGAGTGCTGGATCAGGTACCGGCGACCGACACCGTTCGCCTCGACGTCCGCGAGCAGGCGACGCACGACGTCGATCTGGTGGTAGCGCGGGTAGATCGTCCTCTGGGACTTCTTGCCCGTCTTGGCGTCCTTGGTCGTGGTGACCTGGGCGTAGTTCTCGATGATGTCGGCCAGCGACGACGGGGCGAGGATCTGCCGCCACAGGTAGTCCGTCATCAGCCCGCCGGGATTCGGCGGGTTGCCCGCACCGTCCTGATACCCCTTGTCGAAGGGCAGGAACCAGGACTTAGGGCCGGCGAGCTCGGCGCAGAATTTCACGCGCTTGTCGTCGACCGCGAAGTGCGCCAGGCACCGAGCCGGCTGGAACAGCAGCTCCTTCGGGTTGCGGTCGACTTGGTACTGCGCGACGGCGTCTGCGACGGTCTGCTTGGTGATGTAGTTCTTCAGCTCGAATGTCGCGATGGGCAGGCCGTTGACGAACGCGATCATGTCGAGTGACTTGCCTGCGTCCACCGGCGAGTAGTGGACCTGCCGAGTCACGACCCACCGGTTCGCGGCGTGCTGAGCCTCGGCCATCGCGTTCCCGGGCGTCGAGATCGGGTAGTAGAAGTTGATGTGCGGCACGGCGCCGTGGCCGAAGCCACGACGCAGCACCTGCACCACACCGTTCTTGGTGATCTCGCCCTGGAGCTTGGCAAGGAACTTCGTGCGCGCGGGGGACTCCGTCGCCCAGTCCTCACCAAGCCCGACCGCCTCAGCAACGGCCGGCTGAGTCTCCTGAAGGAAGACGGTGAGCTGGTGCAGGTCGAGCCCATATCCGGTCGCGAACGACACGTCGACCTGCCGGTCAGAATCGACCACGGCGAGCGCGGGGGCGATGATCCCCTGCCTCCAACCGACGTCGACCATCTGCTTGACGACGAGGGCTTCCAGGCTCTCCTCGTTCATCAGCGCTCCGCTCATTCGTCCTCCAGGTCGGCCCCATCGGCCGTCTCATCATCTTCTGCATCAACAGCACCCACCGACGCGGCGAACACGTCCGCGAGGTCGATCGACGGCAGCCTGGCCGCGATCGAGCGCACATCGACATGGCCCGTCACGACGTCGGCCGTCAGGCGAGTCCGGAATTCCTCGAGTAGGGCAATCTCACGAGCGACAACGTGAGCGCCTGTGTCAATCCGCTTGGTGGCCGAGGAGATTACGTCAACGATCTCCTGCTGCTCCGACTGTGGCGGGACCGGCATTTTCATCCCCATCAAGGTGGTGGTGTACAGCGGGCTCATACCTTCGCCTACACCGCGTGCATTGACTCGAAGGCCATCTGCGAACACCGGGTCGAGGAACAGGTACTCGAAGTAGTCGCGGTTGACGAGGCCTGTCGGCTCCAGAACTGTGTAGTTCCGAGTGACGAGTCCCGGCTCTCTACACCAACGGAAGAGACCCATGTGAGCGCGGTACTTGTTGAGCACGAAGTCGCCCCAATGGCACTGCTGCAGGTTCTTCGCACCCTCCGCCGCCTGGGTCCCTGACCCCTCGGCTCCACTGCGTATCAGTCCCGCCGAGCGAGTCAGCGAGAGTTGAGGAAGTTCCGGGTCCAGCACGGGACGCGTGACTGGCTTAAGCAAGTAGCGCGCGGCAAGAAGGTCCCAGTGAGCCGGAATCTCGCCTATCCACCGAGTATTGGTCTCGACGAGATTGACGTCCCGATCCGCACCTCGCATGACCACCTGATTAACAACTGCACGCTTCTGCTCATCCAACAACGAGATGAGTTGACGCTTGGTTGCTATCGCCTTGTTGATGCGCTGGTGGGCGTGGGCGAGGTACGTGACGATCGCCTGCTGCTCATCTGCTGGAGGTACAGGCACCGCTGCCAGGCGGAGCGACGGCCAGTGAACAGTTCGTTGAATGTCGCCGACGCCCTTTGAGGCCTTCACATACTGGTTCACCATCACAGTCGAATCCAGCAGGAATCCTCCGTATCCGGCCGTCAATGAATCCGCCAGCGCGCAAACCAGATACGCGGGGCTCACAATGCCGCGCAGCCCTGACACGCCGACAGATCCGCGCCAGGCCTGCTGATTGTTCATGACGAAGTCGCCAGGCTCAACCAGTTGATACGACGACAGATCTTCGCTGGGAGCGTGAACACGCTTCGCCCCTTCACTGTAAGGAATGACTCCGCGACCCAGGTAGACAGAGAGCAGCGGCACGTCGGAGTGCCCGGTGACCTTGCGCATACGTGCAATACGACCAAATCGGAAAACGCGCCAGTGCGATGGGAGCGTCAGATCCAGTGCGTCCACCCTTGAGTTGCGGCTGTAGGTCGTCAGCTCGTCAAACATGAGCGATCTCCGCGATGAGGGTGTCGGACTCGGCTTCGAGGGCGCGGATGTCGGCGCGGATCTCGTCGAGTGTGCGCAGGGGCGCGGGCTTGTAGAAGTGCTTGGTGAAGCTGATCTCGTAGCCGACCTTCGTCTTCGTCTCGTCAACCCACGCGTCGGGGGTGTAGGGGAGCACTTCGCGGCGGATGAACGCCTCGACGCCGTCGCGCCAATCGCCGGCGGGTTCGAGCAAGGGGATCTGCTCCGTGTCACGCAGCGCCGTGTCGGGCAGGTAGGAGACGACGGCCGGCTTGCCGCGGAACGTCACCTCGTACCGTCCCAGAAGAGAATCAGCCTCGACACCCTTGGGGTAGACCTTGGTGACGAGGGGCGCTGCGCTGGCGTCGAGCTTGGCGATCCCGGCCTCGATCAGCTTCTTGACGGCGGCCGCCGAATAGATCGTGTCGGGGTCGATGCCCGTGAGCCGCAGCGGGCGCTCCACGGTGACTTTGGAGTACCCGAACTCGGCGTTGACGAAGATCTTGGATCGGTCGCCGTCGCCGTCGGACTCTTCGAAGTCGTTGAACGATTGCATGATCCGCTCGACGTCGTCGACCCCGAGCTCGCGGTTCTTGTTGCCGAGGTTCTTGCGCAGCGGCGTGTACCACTCGGTCGCGTCGATGAGCTGAACCTTGCCCTTGCGGCGCTCGGGCTTGCAGTTGGTCAGCACCCAGACGTAGGTCGCAATGCCGGTGTTGTAGAACATGTTGAGCGGCAGGGCGATGATCGCTTCGACCCAGTCGTTCTCGATGATGTAGCGGCGGATGTTCGACTCACCCTGGCCGGCGTCGCCAGTGAAGAGCGAGGAACCGTTGTGGACCTCGGCGATGCGGCTGCCGAGTGGGGTGTTCTTCTTCATCTTCGAGACCATGTTGGCCAGGAAGAGCATCTGTCCGTCGCTGGACCGGGTGATGAGGCTGAACTCGGAGTCGCCATCATGGTCGACGACGAAGCGCGGGTCGATGATCTCCTTCTTGCCGCCCATGCGCTGCTGGTCGGTGGCCCAGCTCTTGCCGTAGGGCGGGTTGGAGAGCATGAAGTCGAAGGTCTTGCCCTGATAGGCGTCGTTCGACAGCGTCGAGTACTCCGGGCCGCCGACGAGGCCGTCGGCGTTGGAACCCTCGCCCTTGAGGAGGAGGTCGGCGACGGCGATCGCGTAGGTCTCGGCGTTGATCTCCTGGCCGAACAGGTTGGTGACGACCCGCTTGCCCCGCTTGGCGGCAAGATCCTGGAGGGTCTCCTCGGCGACGGTGAGCATGCCACCGGTGCCCATCGCGCCGTCGTACAGGGTGTACGTGCCGTCCGGGAGGCGGTCGGCGGCGGGGTCGAAGATGAGCCGGGTCATCAGGCGCACCGCGTCGCGCGGGGTCCAGTGCTCGCCGGCCTCCTCGTTGTTCGCCTCGTTGAAGCGGCGCACGAGTTCCTCGAAGACCGTGCCCATGGCGTGGTTGTCCAGGCCCTCGGGGCTCAGGTCGATAGCTGGGTCGAGGAACTTCTCGATCAGCGCGCCGAGGGCGTCTGCCCTGGCCAGCTTGGGGATCTGCTGGCGCACCTCGAAGTTCTCGATGATGTTCTGCACATTGGGGCTGAACCCATTGAGGTACGCCTCGAAGTCCTGCTGCAGGCGGGCCTGGGAGGACCGGCCTCGCAGCTCACGCAGCGTGAACGGCGAGCTGTTCCAGAACGCCTGGCCGGCGGCTTCGCGCAGGGACTGGTCCTGGTCGATGATCTCGGCGTCGTCGAGCATCTTCTTCATGTCGAGGACCTGCTGCTTGGTCGGCTCGAGCACAGCGTCCAGGCGGCGCAGCACGGTGAAGGGCAGGATGACGTCGCGGTACTTGCCGCGGACGTACAGGTCGCGCAGGACGTCGTCGGCGATACCCCAGATGAACGAGGCGATCTTCTGGACATTGGCGGCGGGGCTCATGAGTTTCCTTAGTCGTTACGGGTCTTGGAAGTAAGTGTGCTGGTCAGGGCTGACAGTGCGCCCCGGCGGGGAGACATCAGGCGTCTTCCGGGGTCAGGTTGGCGCCGAACCGGACGGCGGCTATGACGTCGGCGACATAGGCGCTGGTTCGGGCGCGAGCCTCATCGGCTGCGGCCGCGAGAGCGGCGGCCGCGGTGAGGGAGGAGACGAGCTCGTCCTGGATCCCAAGGCTCGGGAGCGGGATTTCGAGATCCTTGACGTTTGCGCGCTTGATCGCCGACCCCATGAGGAAGTGCGTATTCCACGCACCCTTAATCGCCAGCGCGACGAAGCGCGAACGCAGGGCGTCGGGATCAAGTGAGATCACCGTGACCTGGTTGGAGACTGCATGACCGCCGGTCTCATCGACCACGCTCTGGATGGTGAACTGGGTTGTCAGGAGCACGTCGCCGGGAGCGGTGAGGCGCTCGTTTGCTGCGAGCTCACCGTCGGCAGGATCGGGCAGTCCTTCGCGTACGTGTTGCGGGCGAACAGCGTTCTCAGGTGTCGATCCGCCCTTGCCGGTTCGGACCGAGCCGCGCCACATCTCGCGCACGGTACCGGACTTGACCAGTTCACCAATCGACATGACTCGTGTCCCGGCGAAGTTCACCCGCGGGATGGTCGGTGCCGTAGTGGCACGAAGTTCCTCGACAGTCTCCGCCACGGCCGACCACGATGCCTTCGCTTGGGCTGCGAAGTCGACGTCGGCCACGCTCGCGTCGGCGAGGTGCATCGCAGGATTGAGGTTGGCATCGGCGTCGGCAAGAAGGTCGGCAAGGGGTACGGTCGTGTGCCTGACGCCGTCGGAGGTGGACGCGTCGACGAAAGTCACCGCCTCGGCCGGGTCCGTCGTCGGTCGCAGGACAACCGCGAACATCGGGATCCCCGTGTAGGTCAGTAGGTTCGCAGGCAGAGCGATGACAGCCTCAATGCAGCCGGCGGCGACCAACTCGCGGCGGATGGCCCCGGCCGACCCTGTACGGAACAGCGATCCGCCAGGCTGAAGGACGTACCCTCGCCCGCTGGAGGAGAGGTGGGCGACAGCGTCCTGCAGCCAGGCGAGGTCCATCGCCGGGCCGTTCGGAGTGCCGAACTGCCAGCGCTTGTCGAAGTCGGGCAGCTTCTCGCGGGAGGGCGCGCCGAGAGGGGGCTCGGCGACGACAGCATCGGCGAGGCCGCCGGGCCACGGGTCCTCGCGCAGCGTGTCGGCCACCGCAAGGTCGGCGCCGATCCCGTCGAGGAATGCCCTCTGGCGGGCGATCTGGAGAATGTCCGCGTCGATTTCGCGGCCGGTCAGGGAGACCTCGGGCCGAACGGCGTGGATGGCGAACAGCGCCTCGCTGATGCCGCACGCCGGATCGTACGCCGACCGGATCGACCCGGTGTCCGCCAGCAGATCGAGGATCTCGGGCATCGCCTTGGCGACTGTGGCGTGCGCCTCGCCGGTGAGCTTCGTGGTCTTGCTGGCGCTGGTGTTCACGAGGTTCTTTCGGGTCGCCAGGGACGCGAGCAGTTGGGCCGAGGCGGAGTCGACTGCGCCGGAGAGGCCGGTCATGCGACCCTGCGAACGGGCCATGCGGTCGACAACGGCAGACGCCGCGTCGGGCAGATCGGCCTCGGAGATCCGTTCCAGCCCAACGAGGAGGTTCGACATGCCGTTGGCAACGCCGTCCGCGCGCGGCCAACGGTCAACCAGCAGGCCACGGCCGCCCGGAACGAGGTCGGCGGCGCCGCGGAAGAGTTCACTCAGGGCCGCCTCGGTGTGGGTGGAAGCAGCCTGCGCCGCCGCGGCCCACAGGGAAGCGACATCGGGAGATGAAAGGGCGGCCTTGCGGACGACAAGGAGCGACAGCACCAGACGCCCTGCCTGCTCCGGCGTGAGTTCACCACGAACGGTGTCCATGAACGACCACAGGAGGTCGGCGGCCGTCGTCTCGCGGACGTTCTTGCCGTTCGCGCGCAGCCAGGCCGCAACAGCGTCGTAGTCGTAAAGCGGGCGGGCGGACGTACCGCCCGCGAGCTCAGGGAAGTCCTTCGAGCGGGCCCGCCAGTTGGCCACCGCTGCGGCGCTCACTCCGGCGAGGCTGGCGATGTCGCTCGGGCGGATCAGTCTCTGGGCGGCCATCAGGCGGCGTCCCTTCCCTGGATGTGACGGTTCATGGTCGGGCGCTCCCGGCCGGGATTGATCCGGCGGGAGACGCTCTGAAATTGGTCGGAGGGCACCGAACACGTGACGGGCGTCCTGCCACCCGACCGCTGCGGCCACGAGGTTCTCCTTGTGGCTTGTGCCGACGACCACTTGGTCGGTCGGGCCAAGGTCGAGCACCTCGCGGACCTTCGTCGCCGCCCAGGCTGCACCGGCCTGAGTGATGTACCGGCGGCCGAGGAAGTTCTCGACGTCCACCAGGACGAGGCGACGCCCAGTTCCCCCGAAGTCACGGCCCAGGTCGAAGCGACCACCCGTCTTCGTTTCCATGCCCTCACCTCACCTAAGTCCGTGAGTCCGACCAAGGGGGTCCGAACCCGTTGGGTAGAACCGTAGACCACCGCAATAGAGGCTGCAACCCCTTAGTTAGATTCACATCGTGTGAAGTTGAGAGCGTCTGTGAACCTCGCTCCCGGGCCTCAACCACGCTCCCGCTGTCCCCGCAGCGTCGCGGCGCAAAGACCTTGGGCCGGCGGCCCGCCCGATGAGAGGCCCGGGTCGAGGTCTCAGAGCATCGACGGCGCGTCCCGCTGGCGGATCCTCACCCAGGTCGTGGCGCCCGTGCTGCGGCCGACCATGGGCGTCCTCGTGGTCTTCTTCTTCATCTGGACGTGGAACGAGTTCTACATCCCGCTCGTACTGCTGGCCGACCCCGCCTCGCAGACCGTGCCCATCGCGCTGTCGACGCTGCGCGGCCAGCACTCCATCGACATCACCGTGCTCAACGCCGGGTCGCTGCTCTCCCTGCTGCCGACGCTCGCGTTCTTCGTCTTCTTCCAGCGCACCCCTGAGCCGCGGCGTCACCGCCGGGGCCGTCAAGTGACCACGCAAGGATCGCTCCCACCGATGACCGCACTCTGGCACGCCCCCGGGCCCGCCGTCCGAAGCCGCTCCATCAACGCCGAGAACCCCACCGGCGCACCCGGAGCCGCCGCGTCGACTGCCTCACCCCTGGGACCGGGGCACAAGGGCACCGCGTACCTCCCGATCACCCCGGGCGAGACCCTCACCCTGGCCGACGTCGAGGGCCCCGGCGTGATCCGCCACCTGTGGATCACCGTGCCCGACCGCACGGCGGCGGGGCCGTACGTGCTGCGCGACCTCATGTTGCGCGTCTACTGGGACGGCTCCGACCTGCCCGGCCGTCGAGGTCCCGCTCGGCGACTTCTTCTGCAACGGCTTCGCCGAGCGCGCGCTGGTCACCTCCGACCGGGTCGTCGTCGCCCCCACCTGCGGGATGAACGCCTACTTCCAGATGCCGTTCCGGTCCCGCGCCCGGATCACGCTGACCAGCGAGCACGGCGGACCGATCCCGCACGTCTTCTACCAGGTCGACTACACGGTGGGCGACGACGTCGGCGACGACGCGATGTACTTCCACGCCCAGTGGCGCCGCTCCAACGGCACGACCGCGCTCGGCGAGGACCACGTCATCCTGGACGGCGTCGAGGGACCGGGGCGGTACCTCGGGACCTTCGTCGGCCTCGCGTCGCTGCACCGAGGGTGAGGTGAAGTTCTACATCGACGACGACACCGACCTGCCCACCCAGTGTTCGACCGGCCTCGAGGACTACGCCGGTGGCGCGTGGGCCTTCCAGGACGAGCTGCGCACCACGCCCGAGCCCGAGGTGATCACGTTCAGCGCCCCGTACTGCGGGTATCCGCAGTACCTGCGGCGCGACCCCACCGGCGGCGCCGTTCGCCCACGACGCTCCCCCGATGCACGGCCTCTACAGGTGGCACGTGCCCGACCCGATCCTCTTCAGCCGCCGGCTGCGCGTGACCGTGCAGCAGATCGGCGTCTGGGACCACGGGCTCTTCGAGCGCAGCGATGACGTCGCCACCGTGGCGTACTGGTACCAGTCGCAGCCGACCGGGCGGTTCCCCGCGCTGCCGCCGGCGGCGCAGCGCGCGCCCCGCTGACGGGCCGGGGAGAGGGCGGCGGCCGTCGTCCTCTCCCCGCGTCGCGCACGGGCGGTATGCGCCTCGGCCGTGATCTCCTGGAGTCATGCGGGTGGAACGAGTCGTGCCGATCCTGACCGTCACGGACCTGCGCCAGGCCGTGCAGGAACACGAGGAGGTGCTGGGCCTGCGCGTGCTCATGGACCACGGGTGGATCGTCACTCTCGGCGACGACGACGGTCACCAGCTCAGCCTCATGACCAGCGACGCGACAGCACCTATGAACCCCGACGTGTCGGTCTTCGTCGACGACGTCCACACCGCGCTGGATCGTGCCCGCGCCGCAGGGCTCGAGATCGTGCACCCGCTCACCGTCACGCGGTTCTTCTACCGCGGGCACGACGGCAGGGTCGTCAACGTCGGCACCCACACCGACGCCGTCAACGGGTAAGCACGCACGCTCGGCCCGTCCCTGATCGGTTTCTATCCATGGCCGCAATGCCGTCGGCCCTCCCCGCTACCTTCACCACGAGGGTCGCGCGTGAGCTCGCTGTGCACAGCCGGGACCTGTACGACTGGCGGGACGACGGCGAGGTCACCGAGCTTTCTCGCGGGGTCTTCCGCCGCGGTGACGCACCACCTCCGACGTACCCAGACCTCCTGGCCGTCTCGACTCGCGTTCCTGGCGGAATCGTCTGCTGCCTCTCCGCCACTTTACTCTTCGACCTCACCGACGTGCTGGTCGGAGCAGTACAGGTCGCGGTTCGACGCGGAGCGCACACCCGCGGATCGAGTTCCCGCCGACGGAGGTGCTGCGTTTCGAGGCCGGACGATTCGAGCTGGGTAGGACGACGGTCGAGGCGGCCCCGGGCGAGCCCGTTCCGGTCTACGACACCGCGCGCACGGTGGTCGACCTCGCGCGGCCGCGCCACCGTTTCGGCGAGCCTGTCGTTGGAGCCACACCGACCGACGCTGGGGATAGGCAACGCCCTCAGGCTGGCGCCCAGTCGACGTGGCCCTCCATCGGGCCACCGCACTCCGCCGTCCCGCCCACGCGCACCCAGTCGACGTCGACCTCGGTCCGAGCGATCACGTCCCCGTCGTCGTCGAGTGCGCGGAGCGCGACCGGGTTCGGCGGGTAGAAGAGCGTGAAGGCCCAGGTGTCACCGTCCCGGGAGGTCGGCATCGTGGGCGCCGTCGCGTCCGGTGCGCTCGGAAGCGGCGGCTGCCATCGGTCGCCGTCGCGCACCTGGAGGTGAGCCACCGCGGCGGTGTCCCCCGTCAGCGTCACCTCGAGGACGCTGGAGTAGCCGATCGCGGGGCAGGCCCGTCCGGGCGGAGACAGGCGCGGCCCGACGATCGCGGCAGCAACAGCCAGGACGACGATGCCCGTGGCGGCCAGTCCGGCCCAGAGCGGTAGGCGAAGGTTCCGGGCCACCCCGGCCCCGGAGCGTTCGGAGGCCTCTCGTCTCATGGCCGGCCCTGGCTCTCGCGCACCTGTGCCACGTCGCGCACCTTCTCACCGCTGACAGCTGAGGTGGACCTGTATACACCCAGAAGATGCCGTACGCTGTACCGGAATGATCGACGCACGCACTCCAGGAGGCATGACGTGGTAGCAGGAGCGTTCCGAGTAGGCCTGCGGGTAGA
The DNA here is from genome assembly GCF_059445475.1 of Isoptericola sp. Y581. Lineage (NCBI taxonomy): Bacteria > Bacillati > Actinomycetota > Actinomycetes > Micrococcales > Promicromonosporaceae > Isoptericola > Isoptericola sp. Y581. Next base: position 280,596 of record NZ_JCAIUK010000006.1, read on the forward strand.
TGACGTGGTCGCCGCGGCAGAGCTCTACCGCGGGTTTGGGTTCGACGACGTGGGCTCGATCCCCGGGCCCGACGGCGGGCCGGTCATGACCATCCTGAGCCGGGGTGAGGTGCAGCTCATCGTCGACGCCCTGGTGGGCATGCCGTTCCCCGACAGCACGCGGGAGCGGCGCACGCAGGAGGGCCCGCGGGGGCTAGGCGTGGCGATCGGGCTGGGCGTGGACGACCTGACCGCTAGCTACGACTACTGCCGGGCCGCGGGGTGCACGATCACCTCGGAGCCGGCCGACGAGGCCTGGGGCGACCGCGTGTTCGAATGCGTCGACCCGTTCGGCTACCAGTGGGAGTTCTCCGAGCCGATCAAGGACTGGGCAGCCTCGGACGGGCTGGACGCCGCACAGCGCAGCTGGTTCGGCGACCACGCCTGACAGTCCCCGCCGGCGCTCCCGCCGACGGCGCCCTATCCGCGCGTCGCCGGCCGACGCCCCCAGGTCGACACGAACTGGTAGGACCAGGCGCTGAACTGCGGGTCGAGCACCAGGTCGGTGAACCGGCGCAGCTCGTCGGCGGCGAGCCCGGCACCCTGCAGGGGCTGCTCGATCTGCATCACCAGGCTCCGGTAGTACTGCATCGGCGGCGACCCGCCTGCGGCGGTGAACGCGTCCTCGAGCGAGCGCACGTCGTCGAGGCCCGCGCGTCGCAGGTGGCCGCGGACCTCGTGGGCCCACTCGAGGTTCATGCCCGCGGAGCGACCCACGCGGTTCATGCCGACGTCCATCACGCGGTCGAACAGCGCCGCGTCGGCGGGGTCCGAGCCCGTGGCCGCCACGGGAAGTCGGTCGGAGACGTCCGTGACGACCAGCCACCCGCCGGGTGCGAGCGCGTCCGCGAGCTCGGCGAGGATCTCCTCACGCCGCGACAGATGCATCAGGAGCATGCGCGCATGGATGAGGTCGAACGGCCCGTCGACGGGGATCCCGTCGTTGGCGTCGTGCCGGTGGACGGCCACACCCTCCGCCGGCTCGAGACGGCTGGTGTCGATGTCGACCGCCGCGACGGCGCCCGTGGGTCCCACCTGCCCCGCCAACCACCGGGCAACCGAGCCGTTCCCGGCGCCCAGCTCCAGGCATCGCCACCCGGGCTGCACCCCGACGCTGCGGAGCACCCCCGTCGTGGTGGCGTCGAGCATGGCGGAGAGGCAGTCCACCTGCAGCCGACCGTGGTCGGTCGAGGTGTCGAACACGTACTCGGTCTCCATCATCGCGAGATCCCTTCGTCGCCGTCCTCGGGGAAGGCCGTGTCCAGCAGCGGGTCGGCGTGCATGTGCACGATGCGCCAGCCCGCGCCGTCGTGCCGGCAGATCTTGGTGACGCGGCGCTCCCGGATCTCCGGCTCCCCGCCGTTCGCCCGCGACCGGATGCTCTCCAGGTACATCGTGTAGGCGAAGTCCCCGTGCACCTGCTCGACCAGCTGGTCGAGGCGCTGATAGACGCCGTCGTGGTAGGCGGAGGCGACGGCCTCAAGCCGGTCGCGCACCTCGTCCCACCCGAGCGCTGTGCCGCCGAAGGCGCCCAGCAGCGAGACCTCCGGCGTGTGGGCCCACAGCTCCTGGTAGGGCCGCGGGTCCCCCGCCACCAGCGCGGCCAGCGCCGCCCGCTGGGCGGTCTGGAAGTCGCCCCACTCGGCGTCGGCCTCCACCGCGGTGGTCTCCCCCATCGTCAAACCTCTCTGTATGAGCACATGAGCACGGAGTGTCAGGGCCCACGCCATCACACGTGCAACTAATGCGTCAAGAGCCCTTGCTAGCATTAGTCGCGTGACACCGCTTCCCTCCACGCTCGCCCGGGTGCTGATCACCGAACCGCTGGCACTGGACCTGGTGAACACCCGCATGTACCTCGCCGAGACGTGGGTGGACCTCCTCGACAGCCAGGAGGAACGCGGCGTGTGGCTGGGCGCGCTGGCACCGCGGCTCGACGTCGGCCCCATGAGCACCGACACAGACGCCGACACCCCGTTCCCCGACGACGCGGCGGACGCGCTGAAGACGGTCCGCGAGCAGGCCGCGGCCGCCATCGAGCCCGCCCGGCACGGCAGGAAGCCGCCGGCGCGGGCGCTGGCCGGTCTCAACGACGCGCTGCGCGCGGCGCCGGCCACGGCGCAGGCGCGCTGGGACGGCTCGTCGGTCACCGCCGAGACCCGCCGGGCCGGCTCCCTCGCCGAGCGGCTCTCCGCCGCCTTCGCCGACGCGACGGTGCAGCTGCTCAGCGAGCCGGACATCCGCAAGGTGCGCCGCTGCGACGCCCCGGCCTGCGTGATGCTCTTCCTGCCCCGCAACCCGAACCGCCGCTGGTGCACGCCGAGCATCTGCGGCAACAGGGCCCGCGTCGCGCGCTACTACCTGCGGCACAAGCCCGACTCGGCGGGCGCCTAGCTCGGGCCGGCCGTTTCGACGGCCTGTCGGTGCACGGCGCTACCTTGTCGGCGGGCCCGGCGAACGTGCCGGAACCCGGATCGAGACGGAGCAGCAGGCCACCGGATGACGCGAGCGAACCGAACGAACCGAACGAAGCAGGACCCGTCGGGGCAGTACGAGCGCGACCTGCTCGACCTGCTCGACGACCGGCCGGACGACGGCCCGATGCCGCTGGACGAGCTGGCCACGCTCGCCCGCTCGCTGATGGACCGGCACGGCCTGCACGACTGGACGTTCGCGTGGGACCGCGCGGTGCGCCGGGCCGGGGCCACCCGGTGGAAGTCGCGCACCATCTCGCTGTCCGTGCCGCTGATGCGCCGGTTCCCGCGCGGGGACGCGCGCGACACCGTGCTGCACGAGATCGCCCACGCCCTCGTCGGGCACGGCCACGGTCACGACGGCACCTGGAAGGCCAAGGCCGCCGAGATCGGCGCCCGTCCCGAGCGCTGCTTCGACTCGTCGATCGCCCAGGTCGACGGCGACTGGACCGGCGCGTGCCCCCAGGGGCACACCCACAGCCGGCACCGCGCGCCGAAGCATGCCGTGGTCTCCTGCGCGCTCTGTGCACCCCAGGTCTTCGACCGCCGCTTCCTGCTGACCTGGTCGTGGCGGGGCATCCCCGTCCTGACGCCCGGCACCCGTGTGGAGCTCGTCGGCGATCACGCCGGGGAGGGGCGCCGCGGCCGCGTCGCCAAGCTGCTGGACACGCGCTACGCCGTCGTCCTCGACTCCGGCCGGCAGCTCCGCGTGCCCTTCGCGTCGGTCACGAGTCCGCGGGTCGGGGTCGACGCCTGGTCCTGACGCGACCGTCGGGCGAGGGAAACTATTGCCGCCGACACCGTCGTGTTGGTTGGATGTCGACATCCGCCGAGCCAGTCGTCGAACGGTGTCATCGAACAATGGAGTTCGCCATGCCGCAGCTGTCCCGCCGCCAGGTCCTCGCGATGGTGCCCGCGGGGGCGTTCGTCGCGATCGCGGCGCCGTTGCGCGCCCGCGCCGACGCCCCCTCCGACCACGCGCGCCTGCTGGCGAACGCCCGGGGGATCTTCGCCGGCACGGCCGCGTCGAACGCGCGGCCGGAGGCTGCGGTGAGGCTCGCCGCGATCCATGCGGCGGCGCGCACGAACCTGGCCGGCCTGGACTCCGCCGGCCCCGGCGAGCTGTTCGCCGGCGTCCCGCTCGGCACGAGCGACCCGAACCTCGCCACCTCGTTCCTCCGGCTGTACGAGATCGCCCTGGCCACCTGCACCCCGGGCTACGCGTCCGACCTGGTGGGGAACGCCGCCGTCCGGCGCCGTGTGCTCGACGGGCTCGAGTCGCTCCACGCGAACTACTACGGCGACCAGGGCGCCGGCTACTACGGCAACTGGTTCCACTGGGAGATCGGCATCCCCGCGAGCGTCAGCAAGACGTTCGCGCTCCTGGCCGACCTGGCCGCGGCGGAACGGCCGGACCTCGTGCCGACGTACGTCGCCTCGATGGACGCGTACCTGCGCAACGGGAAGGACGGCGACGTCGACCTCGACTCCCGCTTCCACACCGGCGCGAACCTCGCCGACATCACGACCAACCGCGTGCTGCAGGGCGCGCTCACCGGCGACGACGCCCGCGTGTCCAAGGCGATCGCCGACCAGTCCACCGTGTTCACGACGATCGACCCGTACGACATCCGGCACGGCAACACCGACGGCTATTACGCCGACGGCTCGTTCATCCAGCACGACTCGGTGGCCTACACCGGCTCGTACGGGCGCACCCTGCTGACCCGCGTCGTCCAGACCGTCAAGCTGCTCGACGGCACCGCCGCGGCCCCCGGGACCGAGCTGCCCGACGTCGTCCACGGCTGGGTCCGCGACGGGTTCGCGCCCGTCATCGTCGACGGCTGGATGATGGAGATCGTCAAGGGCCGCGCCGTGTCGCGGACCGGCACCGGGTACGCCGACGTCGCCACGGTCCTCGAGGCCGCCGTCGACCTCACCGCCTACACGAGCGGCGCCAACGCGACCGCCCTGGGCGGGTACGTCCGCCACCTGGCGACGGCGTCCCCCACGCCGCCCGACCCCGCCCGGTTCGTCTCGCCGATCAGCGTCGTCCGCTACGCCGACCTCCTCGCGGACACAAGCGCGCCCGCGGCGGACCTGAACCCGCCCGAGCGCTCGGTCGCCTTCAACGCGATGGACCGCACCGTGCACCGCCGTCCCGGGTACACGTTCGCGCTGGCGCGCAGCTCGGACCGGATCAGCAGGTACGAGTACATGAGCGGCGAGAACCTCATGCCGTGGTTCCAGGGCGACGGGGCGTTCTCCCTCTACCTCGCCGGCCAGGACCACACCCAGGCCTTCGGCGTCGACTTCTTCACCACCGTCTCGCCCTACCGCCTGCCCGGCACCACCGTGCCGGTCGAGGAGCGGCGCACCGTCCCCGAGATGTACGGGCAGCCCTGGTACGAGAACCCCGGCCACCCGCTCGGGTTCACGTCGTCGTCCGAGTCGCAGAACACGTATGTCTACTTCCCGCGCGGCACCAACTCGTTCTCCGGCGGCGTGACGCTCGGCACGCTCGGCGCCGCGGGCATGGTGCTGTCCGACGACGTCCCGTACGTCGACGCTCAGGCCGGCGTCCTGCCCGCCGACTTCGTCGTCTACGCGAACGCCCGCGCGGTGAAGTCATGGTTCCTGCTCGACGACGAGGTCGTCGTGCTGGCGGCCGGGATCGGGGACCCGCACGGCCGCGACGTCGTCACGACGCTGGACTCCCGCATCGCCGCGCCCGACGACGGCGTCGTCGTGACCGGCGGCCGCCGCGACGGTCGCCCCTGGTCACCGAACGAAGGGTCGCTGAACGAGGGGTCGCCGCACGACGGCCCGGTACGGCTCGAGTGGCTGCGGTGGCACAACCCGGGGCAGGGGGTGGCCGTCGGTTACGCCCTGCTCGATTCCGCGCCGGTGCGCGTGACACTCGGGGACGTGACGCGCAGCCGCCGCGTGATCCGCACGTCGAACCCCGACACAGCGGCGACGAAGCGGGTGTTCACGGCCGCGGTCGAGCACGGGCGCCGCCGCGCCGAGCTCGCCTACGCCATCGTGCCCGGCGCCACCCAGGAGCAGCTCGCGGCCTACGGGCGCCGCGGCCCGCTCATCGTGCTCGCGAACGACGAGCGCGTGCAGGCCGTGCGGCACTCCGGCCTCGGGCTCACGGCCGCGAACGTGTTCGAAGACCGCGGGGCCCAGGTGCGGAACCTGGCGATCGACGGCCCCGCGTCGGTCCTCGTGCGCGAGGACGACGACGGCGGCACGTCCGTGGCGCTGTCGGACCCGACGATGCGGCGCGACGCCGTCGCGGTGACGATCCGCGGCCAACACCTCGACGGCGTCGAGGCGGGCGTCGGCGTCGAGGTACGCCGGGTACCGGGCGGCACGCAGGTGCGCGCACACACGCGCGAGGCCTACGGCGCGAGCTTCACCGCGACGCTGCGCCGGCGCTGACGACTCTCGCCACCCGCACCCGAGCGGTGCGCACGGCCCGCGGGCCGAACACCCACGGCACGGGCCGCACCCCTGGGGGTGCGGCCCGTGCCGGCTTCACGAGGCGCGTCCGCGCCGTCGGGACGCTAGATGATGCTGCGCCCCTCGGCCTTCGCGGCGCGCAGCTCGCGGTAGAACGCTCGGACGAGCACGAAGAGCACGCCGGCCACGACGACCGGCCAGACGAGCACGTACAACGTCAGCAGGAACGTCATGAGATCCCCTCTCCTGCCGCGACAGGCTCGCCCCGTCGCGGCTCGTCGACCGGACGGCTCACGGCCGCCGGCTCCTCGTCGAAGTCACCGGTGCGCTCCTTGATGAGGGCGAAGTCGAACCGATCCTTGCTCAGCATCGTCAGGGCGACGCAGACCAGCGTGCTGGCCGCATAGGCCACGAGCGACCCCGACAGCACCGGGTAGGTGTGCAGGAACCCGATCGCGAAGGGAGCGGCCGCCACCGTGGCGATCGTCCCGACAACGAGCGCGACCCGCTTGCCGAAGAAGCCGAAGGCCATCAGGCCGAGCACGACACCGACGCCGAGGGTGGACAGGACGTCCGAGGCGATGCCCAGCCCGCCGGACAGGTCGACCCACTCGAAACGCACCGGCAGGAAGGTCGCGAGGCCCGCGACGACCGCGATGCTGAAGGCGGCGTTCGTGACCCGGTCCCAGTAGAAGCTCGCGATGACGGGGAACACGAGGGCACCCCACATCGCACCGACGAACACGAGCAGGTCCAGGATGTTGAACTTGGCCCCGGCGAACCCGATCCCCGCCGCGATCGCGACGACCATCGTGATCCGGCCGATGAGGATCATCGTGCGCGGGTTGGCACGCTTCTTGCCCGCGACGTTCTGGCCGTAGACGTCCGCCATGATGATCGACGAGAGCGCCGTGAGGTCGGAGTCCGCCGTCGAGGAGAGCGAGCCGATGATCATCACGAAGAACAGGCACAGGAGCGCCGGGTTCAGGTAGGTCGCGGCCATCTGCGGGATGAGGTTGTTGACGTCGCCGTCGATCGGCTGGACGCCCGCGTACAGGGCGATGACGCCGAGCATCCCGACACCGATGATCGTCGCGCCGTAGCCGAACGTCGCCGTGACGAAGGTCTTCTTGATGAGGTCCTCACGGACCGCGAAGAGGCGCTGGGCGATGGTCTGGTTGCCGATGGCGTAGGCCAGCACGGCCGCGATGTACGGGGCCCCCTGGTTGAAGAACGCGTCCGACGAGAAGAAGTCCCCCTGCTGGGGCGTGAGGTTCGCCGCCCCGGTCTCGAACAGGCCGGGCCCGCCGGCCGCGAAGAACACGACCGGGATGATGACCACGACGGCGCCCAGCAGGGCCACCACCTGCGCGAAGTCGGTGAGGACCGACGCCCGGAAGCCGGACCACAGCGTGTACAGGAGCACGCCGGCCGCGATGGCGACGATCCCCTGCGTGAAGGTGTAGGGCGTGAGCATGCCGACCAGGGCCCCGCCGGCGATCAGGTTGGACGTGAGGCTGATGACGCTGCCGAGCACGTTGGACCCCGCGAGCATGAGCTGGCTCGAGCGCCCGTGGCGGGCGAACATCACCTCGGCGATCGTGTGCGCGCGCGGCGCCACCGCGCGGATCCTGCGCCCGAACGGGTAGATGAGCAGGATCATCAGCGCGCCCCACAGCCCGTAGTGGATGGGGCCCGAGACGCCGTAGGTGTAGCCGGAGGTGGCGGAGGCGTACATCGACGACGCCCAGATCCAGGTGGCGGTCATGGACGCGGCGGAGATGCCGAACCCGATCTTTCCGCCGCCGGTCATGTAGCCGTCCGCGTTCTCCTTCTTCCGGCTGATACGGACCGACATGTAGAAGCTGCCGCCGAAGAACAGCAGGAAGATGAGGATCACGACGGATCCAGGAAGTTGTTGCAGGTCGCTCAAGGCGTTCTCACTCTCTCGTCAGGGAACCGGAAAGCTGGTGCAGGTCCGGGTGAGACGGGTGCAGCGGGAACGGCAGCTAGGCGGGCGGGACCCGTCGGGGACAGACGGGGCGGCACGCACAGGGTCGTGCGTACCGTGCCGGCTGGGTCGACAGCGTCGACAGCACAGAGCTCCTTCCGTTCGTCAGCGTCCCCGGCCGCGGCGCATGGCGATGCGACGCGGCCGAGGCGTTCGTGCGCCGACACACGACCGGGCCGGCGAGGCGGTGACGGGACCATGGGGGCTCGCGCCAGGGGCGCGCCGACGCGACGTTGGCGTCAGGATTCCTCCGGGTGCGGCGCGACGCGCCGGCGACCAGGTCCGTCGGTCATGGTTATACCACAAACGGGCCATGCGCAGCCCGTGCCTCCCCCTCGGCGAGAAGGCCCTGGCCTGCACGAAGACTCTGATGACCGGTGCCGGCCCTTGTAGGCGATGATGTGAGCGTGACGGATGAGGGGAGCGCAGCGTGCAGGTCCTGACCCGGCGCGAGCTGAACCGGGCGACACTGGCGCGCCAGCTGCTGCTGGCCCGCGAGGGCCGCGCGCCGCTGAGCGTGGTGGAGCACCTCGGCAGGCCACTGCCGGACGGCGGGGTGGTTCGGCCCCCGCGAACTGAGCCCGCTGCTGCAGTCGACATCGACTGAGGTGTGCAACGCCGTGCGGCGCGCAGCGCTCCTGGACCGACTGGACGTTGTCATCGAGGGGACACGATGGCGTCACCCGCCTACGGCGACCGGCTGCTCCAGTCGCTGGCCAAGGCCGACTACGACCGACTGCACATCGTCTCGGTCGAGACCGACCGCGAGACCGCCGGCAAGCGCGCCGTGGAGCGATGGTGGCAGGGCCGGAACGAAGACTCGGAGATGGGCGGGCGGCTCGTCCTTCCCGAGACGATCGACCACGCCTACACCGCGGGGCGAGAGCGCAGCGTCTGCCGCGCCAACGCCCGCGCACGGGCGACCACGATCCGATCGGGTGGGACGGCCGTCGAGCACGTCACGATCGCCGAATAGGTGCTGCTGTGAGTCCGCACGCGGAGCAATTGAATGAGGTGGTGAACGTCGCCTGCCCGAAGGCATGCCACGTCACGTGCTTGAAGCCCGCGGGGAATCTGGGGCCGCGAGGCAACGCGATGTCGGGCGCAAGCGGGATCTCGTCACTCAGCCCGATGCACCAGCGCGCTCGACAGACACATCGTCGCGGCCGGCTTGACCGCCGTCGCGCTCGCCAGCGACGCAACGGCGGGATCGAGCCGGGCAGAAAAGAGGCCCGGACCTGCGGAAACTCGCAGATCCGGGCCTCTGACCAGGCGATCGACCGATGACCGATGTGCCCCGGTGACTACAGGTTGATCATGTGCCCCACGAGGCCGTGGATGGACTCCTGGACGGACTCGGACAGCGTCGGGTGCGTGTGCACGTTGCGCGCGACCTCGTCGGCGGTGAGGTCCCACTTCTGCGCGAGCGTGAGCTCGGGCAGCATCTCGGAGACGTCCGGGCCGATCATGTGGGCACCGAGCAGCTCGTTGTACTTGGCGTCGGCCACGATCTTGACGAAGCCGGTGGTGTCGCCGAGGCCGTGCGCCTTGCCGTTGGCCATGAAGGGGAACGAGGCGACCTTGACGTCGTAGCCCTCGTCCTTGGCCTGGGCCTCGGTGAGGCCGAACGACGCGACCTGCGGGGAGCAGAACGTGGCGCGCGGCATCATCCGGTAGTCGCCCAGCGTCATGGTCTCGGCGCCGCCGATGGTCTCGGCCGCGACGACGCCCTGCGCCTCCGCGACGTGCGCCAGCATGAGCTTGGCGGTGACGTCGCCGATGGCGTAGATGTGCGGCACGTTGGTGCGCATGTGGTCGTCGATGCCGATGGCGCCGCGCTCGGTGAGCTGCACGCCGGTGTTCTCGAGGCCGAAGTTCTCGACGTTGGGCGCGAAGCCGACTGCGGACAGGACCTTGTCGACGACGATCTCGCCGGGCTTGTCGTCCTTGACACCCTTGTAGGAGACGGTGACCGACGAGCCGTCGTCCTTGATCGTCTGGACGGCGGTGGAGGTGAGGAGCTTGACGCCCAGCTTCTTGTACTGCTTGGCGATCTCCTTGGAGACGTCCGCGTCCTCGTTCGGCAGCGCACGGTCGAGGAACTCGATGATCGTGACGTCCACGCCGTAGTTCTTCAGGACGTAGGCGAACTCCATGCCGATGGCGCCGGCGCCGACGATGGCGATCGACTTCGGCAGCTCGCGCGTCATGATCTGCTTCTCGTAGGTCACGACGTTCTCGCTGAGCTCGACGCCGGGCAGCAGCTTGACCTTGGAGCCCGTCGCGATGATCGCGTTGTCGAACGTCACGGTCTCGGTGCCGCCGGCGTTGAGCGTCACCTCGATCGTGTTCGCGTCGCGGAACGTACCGCGGCCGTCGTACTCGGTGATCTTGTTCTTCTTCATGAGGAAGTGGACGCCCTTGGTGCGGCCGTCCGCGACCACACGGGACCGGTCGAACGCCTTGCCGAAGTCGAACGTCACGTCACCGGACATGCCGAAGAAGTCGGCCTGGTGGTTGAAGATGTGGGCGAGCTCCGCGTTGCGTAGGAGGGCCTTGGAGGGGATGCAGCCCACGTTGAGGCAGACACCACCCCAGTACTTCTCCTCGATGATCGCGACGGACTTGCCGAGCTGGGCCGCACGGATCGCGGCGACATAGCCGCCGGGGCCAGCCCCGAGGAGGACGACGTCGTAGTGGGAAGCCATGGGTCCAGCCTATTCGCGCGCGCGACCGGCCGCGGCGTGACGTCCGTCGCACCTGACCGGCAGCAGCTTCACCGCGGCATCCTCACCGCACCGAGTCCACTCCCTGGTTCGCCAGCTCGTCCGCGCGCTCGTTCCCCGGGTCGCCGGCGTGCCCCTTGACCCACACCCACCGGACGTCGTGCTCGGCGACCTCCGCGTCGAGGGCCTGCCACAGGTCCACGTTCTTCACGGGCTTCTTCGCCGAGGTCTGCCAGCCGTTGCGCTTCCAGCCCGCGATCCACGTCTTCATGCCGTTCATCACGTACGACGAGTCCACGTGGATCACCACCGTGCTGGGCCGCGTGAGGGTCCGGAGCGCCTCGACGACGGCCGTGAGCTCCATCCGGTTGTTCGTCGTGACGGTCTCGCCGCCGAAGAGCTCCTTGGTGTGCTCGCCGAAGCGCAGCAGCGCCCCCCAGCCGCCGAGGCCCGGGTTGCCCTTGCAGGCCCCGTCGGTCCACATCTCCACCACGGGTTGCGTCTGCGTCACGGCGCAACCCTAGCTTCGCCGGTGGTCAGCGGGGGTACGCGGCACCGTTGAAGGTGACCCGCAGCGAGTACAGCGAGGTGCCCGCCGTGATGTAGAGGTGATTCCGCTTGTGCCCGCCGAAGGTGAGGTTCGCTACCGACTCGGGCAGGAGCAGCTTGCCGATCAGGTCGCCGTCGGGAGCGAAGCAGTGCACGCCGTCCCAGGCGGCGACCCAGATCCGGCCCTCGGTATCGAGGCGCATCCCGTCGAAGCGGCCGGCGTCGCACGTGGCGTGGATCGCGCCGCCGGTCAGGCGCCCGTTGTCCGTGACGTCGAAGACGCGGATGTGGCTCGGGTCCTGACGGGTGTCGACGACGAACAGCCGCTGCTCGTCCGGCGAGAACGCCAGCCCGTTGGGCCGGACGAAGTCGTCCGCGACGACGGTGACCTCCCCGTCGACGGGGTCGATGCGGAACACGTAGCAGTCGCCGCCGAAGTCCGACTCACCGGCATTGCCCTCGTAGTCCCCGGTGATCCCGTAGGTGGGGTCGGTGAACCACACCGAACCGTCCGCACGCACCACGACGTCGTTCGGGCTGTTCAGCCGCTTGCCGCGGTAGCTGTCCGCGAGGACCGTCACCGAGCCGTCGTGCTCGGTACGCGTCACGCGCCGGTTGCCCTGCTCGCAGGTGACGAGGCGTCCCTGGCGGTCCACGGTGTTCCCGTTGGCGTATCCGGAGCCGTGCCGCAGGACGCCAACGGCGCCCGTCGTCTCGTCATAGCGAAGCAGCCGGTCGTTCGGGATGTCGCTGAAGACGAGGTACTGCCCGCCCGCGAAGTACGCGGGGCCCTCGGTCTTCCGCGCGTCGGAGAAGTGACGCTTGACGACGAAGTCGCCATCGCATCCAGCGAACCGCTCGTCCAGCGCGACCAACTCGGTAGGAATCGCCTCAGAAGTAGACACCGTTCGGAGATTAGCCTCAGCGACCGATTCCTGTACAGCCGGTGCCATCGGTATAGTCCCTACCATGGATGACGTCGACCGGGAGCTCCTGAAGCTGCTGCAGCAGGACGCGGGCATGCCGTACACAGCGCTGGGCAAGGCCGTGGGGCTCTCCGCCGGGGCGGCTCACGACCGTGTGCGCAAGTCTCGAGAACGCGGGGTGATCCGCCGGACGACCATCGAGATCGACCCCAGTGCCGTCGGCCGCGGCGTGCTCGCCTTTGTCATGGTCGACGCGAACGCCTGGATGGGCGAACCGTCCACGCGCGAGGCGCTGGCCCGGATCGCGGAGATCGAGGAGGCGCACATCGTCGCCGGAGCGGCCTCGGTCCTCGTGAAGGTGCGCACCGCGTCCACCGAAGAGCTGCAGCAGGCGCTGCGCCGGATCTTCGGCGTCGACGGCGTCACCGGGACCGACGCGATCGTGGTGCTGGAGACGTTCTTCGAGCGCCCCATCCACATCTGACCGCACCCGATCCGAGGAGTGTCAGAGGGCTCGGCGTAGCGTGATCGGTGACGTCGGCCAACCACCTGGGTCACCCGGAGGAACGGTATGAAGTTCGGATTCGTCAGCAGCTTCGGTACCCCGGCGCAGCACGTGCGCCTCGCGCGCGAGTGCGAGGAGCACGGCTGGGACGGGTTCTTCTCCTGGGACGCGATCAGCATGGGCGACTGGGGCGGCGACGCGCTCACCGCGTGGGACCCGTTCGCCGTGCTCGCGGGTGCCGCCACGGTGACCGAACGGATCACGCTCGGCGCCATGGTCTTCGCCGTGCCGCGGCACCGGGCGTGGGAGCTGGCGCAGCGCGCCCTGACGGTCGACCACCTCTCGGGCGGCCGCCTGGTGCTGCCCGTGGGCGTCGGCGTGCTCGACGACCGCGGGTTCACGTCCGTCCCGGGGCAGAAGACAGCCCTGCGCGAGCGTGCCGGGATCCTCGACGAGACGCTCGGGTGGCTGGAGCGGTCGTGGTCGGGAGAGGAGTTCGAGGCCGACGGCGAGCACGTGCGCAACGGGCCGTTCCAGTTCGCTACTCCCCCGGTGCACGGCCGCATCCCCGTGTGGCCGGTCGGGGTCTGGGACGCGAAGCGCCCCCCGATCAAGAACCTGCGCCGCACGCTGCGCTGGGACGGCATCGTCGTGCAGGCGCGCGGCGAGACGCCGGAGGAGGCCGAGGCCGGGCCGGACGCCGTCCGCGAGCTGACGGCCTGGATCGCCGAGCAGCGCGCGTCCGTCGCCGGCCAGGACGCGGGGCCGTTCGACGTCGTGGCCTCCGGGTTGCTCTCGTCCGACCCCGACGAGGCGCACGACCAGGCCCGCGCGATGGCGGATGCCGGCGCCACCTGGTGGATCGACTCGTGGTGGGACCCGGCCGAGGCGACGCCCGAGCGCCTGCTCGAGCGGGTAAGGCAGGGCCCACCGGCCTTGTAGCGGGCGCGCAAGGGGTGCCTGGGGCACGCGCCTGAGCGGGCGAAGCGTGCCGCAGAGTCCCGCTCACACCGTGTCGGTGTACGCCTGGTCCGCGTGCCGGGCGCGGGCGGCCTCGATGTCGGGGACGTGCTGCTCGGCCCAGTCCCGCACGGCGCGGAGCGGGACGAGGAGGGAGCCCCCCAGCGGCGTCAGGGCGTACTCGACCCGGGGCGGGTTCTCGGCGAACTCGTGCCGGCTGATCAGGCCGTCGACCTCGAGGGAGCGGAGGGTCTCGGTCAGGACCTTCGGGGTGATCCCCTGGATGTGCGCCTTGAGGTCGGTGAAGCGGCGTGGGCCGTCCGCCAGGGCGTTGACGACGAACACGGTCCAGCGCGCGCCGATCCGGTGGAGCACGGTCCGGCTCGGGCAGGTCGCCGCCATCACGTTGTACGCCTTGCCCATGGGTGCTCCCAGTTCCGTTGAAGGTACCGGTATCAATTCCATACCGTGATCCCGATCCTACGAGAGGGAGTGACGGGCATGGAACGGATCCTGGTCATCGGCGGTGCACGGGCGTTAGGGGCCGCAGTCGCACGGCGTGCGGTGAAGGACGGGTACGACGTGGTGATCGGCGCACGTGATCTGGCTGCCGCCGAGGCGCTGGCGGCCGAGATCGACGCGACCGCGGTGCGCATCGACCTGCAGGACGAGGCGACGATCGCCGCTGCGGCGGCACGGCTCGCGGACGGGATCGACCACATCGTGTCGACCGGTTCGGCGCCGCACGACGTGCGGGCTGTCGAGCTGGATCACGACAGCCTGGTGGCTGCGTTCTCGGCAAAGGTGATCGGGCCGATGCTGGTTGCCAAGCACTTCGCGCCGGTGCTGCGGCCGAACGGGTCGATCGTGCTGTTCTCCGGGGTCGTCGGCTGGCGGCCGGGGCCGGGCTCGCTGGTCAAGGGGACGACCAACGGGGCGGTCGAGTACCTCGCCCGGCACCTCGCCGCCGACCTCGCCCCGGTGCGGGTCAACGCCGTCTCGCCCGGCGTCGTCGACTCGGGCGCCTGGGACCGGCTGGGCGCGGGCAAGGCCGCCTTGCTGAGCAAGAGTGCCGCCGGAACGCTGGTCGGCCGGCACGGCGAGCCCGACGACGTCGTCGACACGGTGATGTGGCTGCTGCGGGCGGGCTTCGTCTCCGGCGAGACGATCCACCTCGAGGGCGGGGCCCGCCACAAGACCGGCTGATTGGGACCGGTCGTCGCGAGGCGAAACGCGCCGGACGGCATCGAGGGGGGGTCAGCCCCCGGAGCGCGCGGGCTCGATCGGGACGTTCGGCAGGTGCTTGGCCGGCAGGGTCTTGGGCCGCCACGACGCCCGCTGCGTCTCGAACGCGGTGATGTCAGCCTCGTTCGTCAGAGTGAGGCCGATGTCGTCGAGGCCCTCCAGGAGACGCCAGCGCGTGTAGTCGTCGATCTGGAACGGCACGGTGACGTCGTCGGCGTGCGCCGTGCGCGCCTCGAGGTCCACGGTCACCTCGGTGCCCGGCTTCGTCTCGAGGATCTTCCAGAGGATCTCGATGTCCTCCTGCGCGACGATGCCGGCCACCAGGCCCTGCTTGCCCGAGTTACCGCGGAAGATGTCCGCGAAGCGCGGGGCGAGCACGACCCGGAAGCCGTAGTCCTTGAGCGCCCAGACGGCGTGCTCGCGCGAGGACCCGGTGCCGAAGTCCTGGCCCGCGACGAGCACGGAACCGGCCTTGTACGCGTCCTGGTTGAGCACGAAGGACGGGTCGCCGCGCCACGCCGCGAACAGGGCGTCCTCGAAGCCCGTACGCGTCACGCGCTTGAGGTAGACGGCGGGGATGATCTGGTCGGTATCGACGTTGCTGCGGCGCAGCGGCACCCCGACGCCGGTGTGGGTGGTGAACTTGTCCATGGGGGTTCTCCTCGAAAACTCGGGGTGCTCAGACGAACGACGGGGCGGACAGCGGCGTCAGGGGGCTGCCGTCGAACGTCGTGAGGTCGACGTCGGTGTCGAGCTCGAGGTCGGACACCGACGACAGGGTGCCTCGGATAGCGGTGGCCGCGGCGACGAGCGGCGAGACCAGGTGCGTGCGCCCGCCCTTGCCCTGCCGGCCCTCGAAGTTGCGGTTCGACGTGGACGCCGCCCGCTCACCGGGGGCGAGCTGGTCGGGGTTCATGCCCAGGCACATCGAGCACCCGGCGTTGCGCCACTCGGCGCCGAATTCCTTGAAGATCACGTCGAGGCCCTCGGCCTCGGCCTGCAGCCGCACGCGCGCCGAGGCCGGGACGACGAGCACGCGCACGTCCTCAGCCTTCTCCCGGCCCTGGACCACCTTGGCCACCGAGCGCAGGTCCTCGATGCGGCCGTTGGTGCACGAGCCGATGAAGACCGTGTCGACCTTCACGTCGCGCAGCGGGAGGCCCGCCTCCAGGCCCATGTACTCCAGCGCGCGCTCGGCGGCGACGCGCTCGTCCGCGTCCGCGATCTCGGACGGGACGGGCACCGACGCCGACAGCGGCAGGCCCTGGCCCGGGTTGGTGCCCCAGGTGACGAAGGGCTCGAGGTCGGCCGCCTCGAGCACGACCTCCGCGTCGAACTGGGCGTCGTCGTCGCTGCGCAGCGTCGACCAGTACTCCACCGCGGCGTCCCAGTCCTCGCCCTCGGGCGCGTGCGGGCGGCCCTTGAGGTAGTCGAACGTCGTCTCGTCGGGCGCGATCATGCCCGCTCGGGCGCCGGCCTCGATGGACATGTTGCAGATGGTCATCCGCGCCTCCATCGAGAGCGTGCGGATGGCCTCGCCGCGGTACTCGAGCACGTAGCCCTGACCGCCGCCGGTGCCGATCTTGGCGATGATCGCCAGGATGATGTCCTTGCTGGTAGCGCCCGGCGGCAGCTCGCCGTTGACGGTGATCGCCATCGTCTTGAACGGTGAGAGCGGCAGCGTCTGCGTGGCGAGCACGTGCTCGACCTCGGAGGTGCCGATGCCGAAGGCCAGCGCCCCGAAGGCGCCGTGCGTGGACGTGTGCGAGTCGCCGCACACCACGGTGAGGCCGGGCATGGTCAGGCCGAGCTGCGGGCCCACCTGGTGCACGATGCCCTGGTCGGCGTCGCCCAGGGAGTGGATCCGGACGCCGAACTCCTTGGCGTTGTTGCGCAGCGTGTCGATCTGCGTGCGGCTCGTGAGGTCCGCGATCGGCAGGTCGATGTCGAGCGTGGGCGTGTTGTGGTCCTCGGTCGCGATCGTGAGATCCGGGCGACGGACCGGGCGACCGGCGAGGCGCAGGCCCTCGAACGCCTGCGGGCTCGTCACCTCGTGCACGAGGTGCAGATCGATGTAGAGGAGGTCCGGAGCCCCGTCGCTGCCACGGCGCACCAGGTGCGCCTCCCAGACCTTCTCTGCCAGCGTGCCGGCCATCATGTGCTCCTCGTCCGCCGCGTCCCCGCGGCCTTCGTGCGTTGCGTGCGTCCCTGTCGAGACCGCCACCGGTCCGGCCGTGAGACAGTTCCATCCCGTGAGATGCAGTCTTCGACTTGCAATCTCAGTGGCTGAGACGTCAATATCGTCCTATGGACGATACTAGCGGAGTCGGCGTACTCGACAAGGCCGCGTCCGTACTGGGCGCGCTCGAGGCAGGTCCCGCCACCCTCGCGCAGCTGGTCTCCTCGACCGGACTCGCCCGGCCCACGGCCCACCGACTGGCCGTCGCGCTCGAGCACCACCGGCTCGTCGGGCGCGACATGCAGGGCAGGTTCGTGCTCGGACCGCGCCTCAACGAGCTCGCGACTGCTGCCGGCGAGGACCGGCTTCTCGCCGCGGCCAACCCCGTGCTCACCGCGCTGCGCGACCACACCGGCGAGAGCGCCCAGCTCTACCGCCGCCAGGGGGACCATCGCGTCTGCGTGGCCGCCGCCGAGCGACCGGTGGGCCTGCGCGACTCGATCCCCGTCGGCGCCACGCTCACGATGCACGCGGGCTCCGCGGCGCAGATCCTGCTGGCGTGGGAGGAGCCCGACCGCCTGCACCGCGGGCTGCGGGAGGCCGTGTTCACCGCGACCATCCTGTCCGGCGTCCGCAGGCGCGGCTGGGCGCAGTCGGTCTCCGAGCGCGAGCTGGGCGTCGCGTCCGTGTCGGCGCCCGTCCGCGGGCCCTCCGGCCGGATCGTGGCGTCCGTCTCCGTGTCGGGCCCCGTCGAGCGCCTCACCCGGCAGCCGGGCCGCCTACATTCCGCGGCCGTCATCTCGGCCGCCAACCGGCTCACCGAGGTGCTGCGCCGCGCAGGTGAGTGACCCGAGCACACCGTCGGCACCTCGCCGACTACAGGCCCGGCGTCGCCCGACACGGCGCGCCGGGCCCGGTGCTGTCCGGCGTCGGCCCAGGTCAGTACGCTCCTGGCTGACGGGGCAACTCTGCCCTGCGACCCGAGAGGCGTGAGGACCTGATGCCCGCGAAGGCCAAGACCCTGCTGATCTGGATCGTCGTGATCTTCCTGATCTACGCGATCGTGACAAGCCCTGACCGTGCGGCGAACATCGTCACCTCGATCTGGGAGTTCATCTCCAGCGCGTTCTCGGGCTTCGGGCAGTTCTTCTCGAGCCTGACCGACTGACCCACGGCACCGGAACACGACGTGGTCACCGACAGGTCCCGCCCCAGCGAGACGATCCGCACGCACCGCCACCTCCGCCGGTACGTCCTGCCGAACGAGGTGGTGGTGGTCGCGACGCGCCGCCACTGGGCCCGGCTGCTCGAACCCATCGCCACCACCGGCGCGGCGTTCCTGCTGATCGGCACGATCGTCATGACGACCCCGGTCGAGGTGCGCGGCACCGTCCAGTGGCTGTGGGTGGCATGGTTCGTCGTCGCCGCCCGCCTGGCGTGGCTCTGGCTGGAGTGGCGCTACGAGTGGTTCGTCGCCACGGACAGGCGCCTGCTGCTGCTGTACGGGCTGGTCGTGCACCGGGTGGCGATGATGCCGCTCAAGAAGGTCACGGACATGGGGTTCTCCCGCAGCCCATTGGGTCAGATGATCGGCTACGGCCGCTTCGACATGGAGTCCGCCGGCCAGGACCAGGCGCTGCGCACCATCAAGTACGTGCCGCACCCCGACGCCACGTACCGCACGCTCTGCGACACGATCTTCATGCCCGAGGACGACATCGGCGCCGGTCCCTCGGCGGGGGCGCGCCCCCCGGCGACCTCCGGGCCGACCGTCGTCCCGGGCCGCACGGACCCGGAGGGCCCGCGGCCCACGACGCAGCCCATCGCGGTGCAGCCGTCGCAGCCGGCACCGCCGGCGCCGCGCCCCCTGGAAGCGACACCTTCGTTCGGGGCGACGCCCGCCGCGTGGGAGCCGACCGGCCCCGGCGCGTCGTACAAGCCGCCCCGCAGCGACGGCGGCAACGTGCCCGACCCGTTCCTCTGAGCGCGCCTCCGGGCCTCGCCCCGCGGCGACCCAGGGAACGACGAAGGCCCGGTCCACGTGGACCGGGCCTCTGCTCTGTGTACCCCCAGCGGGATTTGAACCCGCGTTACCGCCGTGAGAGGGCGGCGTCCTAGGCCGCTAGACGATGGGGGCCTATGACTCGACGTCCCCATGAATCGTCATGGTCCGCCGTGCCGGTGAGAACTCCAACGCGCCGGCCCCCGTCTCCGAGGGTGACGCGCGACGAGCTCTGCGCTGGGGTACCAGGACTCGAACCTAGACTAAGTGGACCAGAACCACTCGTGCTGCCAATTACACCATACCCCAATGGGTCAAACCTTCCGGGCAAATACGACATTCAGCGACGCGCCCGCGTCAGGCCCAACGTCGGAAGACATTACCGGACGCGGCGCCGCTGGCCAAAACGGGCGCGGGTGCCGTGCGTCACGCCCGGCGCCGCACCCGCCGCCGGTGGCATGGGAGCCTCCTGCATGCCGCCCAGCGCCACCCCGCAGCCCTCGCCCGAGCTGTCCGCCGCCGGCCCCGATCCGCACTCGTCGGCGGACCGCGCGGCGTCTTTCGACGCCCTGGTGGCCACCCACCCGCAGCTCGCCGGCCGCGTCGACGTGGACCTGCCCTACGTGACGCACGCCATCCGCGCGACGCGCCGCTGACGGCCCGCCCGCGGCGCACCGTCAGCGAGCACCCTCAGCGAGCACCGTCAGCGCGCGCCGGCCACCGCCGCGAGGCGGCGCGCGGGAGCGGGCAGCGCGGCCCCGTCGCGCCACACCGCCCGCAGCCGGCGCGACAGGTCGAGCTGCGCGATCGGCACGGTCACGAGGTGCCCCGCGGCGACGTCGTCCGCGACGGTCAGGGCGGAGAGCACGGTGACGCCGTCGCCGTGCCGCACAGCCGTCTTGACGGCGACGGTGGATCCCAGGGCAGTGACCCGGGCGGGCAGCCGCACGCCCGCCTGGCCGAGCGCCTCCTCGAGCACGTCGCGGGTGCCGGAGCCGGGCTCGCGCAGCACGAGGCGGCCTGTGACGAGCTCCGCCGGGCTCACCGACCGCCGTCGCGCCCAGGGGTGCCCCGGCGCCACGACGGCCACGAGCTCGTCCTGCGCGACGGTCCGCGAGCGCAGCCCTCGCCGCACCGTGGGGCTCTCCACGAACCCGAGCACCGCGTCCCCGCCGAGCACCAGCTCCATCACCTCGCGGGAGTTGCGCACGACGAGCTCCACGTCCGGGGCCGCGCCGCCCTGCTCCCGCTCGCTGCGCGCGAACGCCGCCAGCCAGCGGGGCGCCAGGTACTCGGCGACTGTGAGGCTTGCCGCCACGCGCAGGCCGGCCACCGGCGCCGAGCGCAGCGCGGCCGCCGCGGCCTCGAACCGGTCCACGGCGTGCACGACGTCGCGCGCCGCCTCGGCCACCCGGCTCCCGACGGCGGTGAGCCCGGTGCCGCGCGGGCCGCGCTCGAGGAGCTCCAGGCCGAGCCGGCGCTCGAGCCGGTGCAGCCCGGCGGACGCGGTCGGCTGCGAGACCCCCGCGACGCGGGCGGCCGCGCTGATCGAGCCGTGCGCGTCGAGGGCGACCAGCAGCTCGAGGGCCGCGAGGGGAGGACGTTCAGCCATAGTGCGAGTCTATGGATGGATCGGCACCTGACGCTTCCGGGCGCCTGTCGCCGCCAGAGAGCCTGAAGGCGTGACGACCACTCCCCCCGCGACCACCACCGCGCGCCTCGTGCCCGGCGTCGCGCTCGCCGCCGCCGCGACCGGGCTGCTGCTGGCCGCCAGCCGGCTGCTCGCCCCGGCGACCGGGGGCGCCGTCTCCCCGCTGGTCCTGGCCCTCCTGGCGGGCGCCGTGCTCGGCTCGGTGCTGGGCCGGGTCGTCCCCCGCGACGGTCCGGCGGCGCGTTTCTCCGCGCGCGTCGCTCCCGGCACGGAGTGGACCGCACGCACGGTGCTACGGGCCGGCGTCGTGCTGCTCGGGCTGCAGCTCTCGGTCCCCGACGTCCTCGCGCTCGGCTGGCGCGGGATCGCGGTGGTGGTCGTGACGGTGGCCGGGACCTTCACGGCGATCCTCGCGCTCGGGCGGGTGCTGCGGGTGCCCCGCGACACGGCGCTGCTCGTCGCCACCGGATTCTCGATCTGCGGGGCCGCCGCCGTCTCGGCGATGACGAGCGTGCTCGAGCGCGACCCGCGCACGGGGACGGCCGCGCCCGCACGGCTCCGCGACGACGTCGCCGCGGCGCTCGCCCTCGTCACCGTCTACGGGACGCTCGCGATCGTCGCGCTGCCGCTGCTCGCCGACGGCCTGAACCTCACGGACCACCAGGCCGGGCTGTGGATCGGGGCGAGCGTGCAGGAGGTGGCGCAGGTCGTCGCGGCGGCGGGCACCGTGTCGGCCGCCGCGCTCGCCACCGCGACGGTCACCAAGCTGGCGCGCGTCGTGCTGCTTGCGCCCATCGTCGCCGGGACCGGCGCGGTGCTGGCCCGGCGCTCCGCCCTCACCGCGGCCAGGGCGAGCCACGGCACCGAGGACGCGCCCGCCGCCCGCCGCCCGGCGCCCGTGCCCGGCTTCGTGCTGGGCTTCCTCGCCGCACTGCTGGTGCGCAGCACCGGTCTGCTGCCCGAAGGCGTGGTCGACGCCGCCACGCAGGTCACGACGGTCCTCTTCGTGGCCGCGATGTTCGCCCTCGGGACCGGGGTGGACGTGCCGCGCCTCGCCCGGACCGCGCGCCGGCCGCTGCTGCTGGGCGCCGCCGGGGCCGTCGTCGTCACGGGGATCGCGCTGACCGCGGTGCTCGTCCTCAACCCCTGACACCTGTCAGGACCAAGACACCGTATTCATGC
Source organism: Isoptericola sp. Y581 (assembly GCF_059445475.1). Taxonomy (NCBI): domain Bacteria; kingdom Bacillati; phylum Actinomycetota; class Actinomycetes; order Micrococcales; family Promicromonosporaceae; genus Isoptericola; species Isoptericola sp. Y581. Next base: position 302,513 of record NZ_JCAIUK010000006.1, read on the forward strand.
TCCTGGCCCTGACAACTCGCGCGCGCCATGACTTGTCAGGGTCAGGGCACGCTATTCATGCTCCTGGCCCTGACAGGTCAGAGGCCGAGGGCCGCCGGCAGGGTCGCGAGCCCGGGTGCGGCTTGCCGTAGCCCAGCGTGTCGACGCCGAGGAGCACCGGAAGGCCGGCGAGCCCCGACGCGCGCAGCGTGCGCTCCTGCAGCTCCGTGGCCGCGTTGGTCACCACCCCCACCGCGACGCCGGCGGCGCGCAGCGCGTCGAGGGCCGGGCGGGCGTCGTCGAACGCCGCCCACGACCGCTCGAACGTGCCCCAGAACAGCGCGTCCCAGGCGGCGAACGACGCCTCGGTGACGGGCTCGCCCCCGAAGGTCCGGTGCAGCAGGTCGGCCCGCAGCCGGCGCTGCGTGAGTGCGTCGGTCTCGCCGCGCGTGGAGCGCTTGGAGTGGCCGGCGGGGTCCGTGCGCCAGTGCGCGAGCAGCTCGGGATAGCGGTCCACGGGCACGTGCGGCAGGTACTCCACGGCGACCGTCGAGAGCGCCTTCGCGATCGTGCCCTTGGAGTCGACCAGCGTGTCGTCGACGTCGAGCAGGACGCCGTCGACCCGGGTTTCGACAGGCTCAACCAACCGAGGCGTGCTCAACCGCCGGGGTGCGCTCAACCATCGAGGCGCGCCAGGGCGGCGTCCACGCGCGCCAGCGTGCGCTCGCGCCCGAGCACCTCGAGCGACTCGAAGAGCGGCAGCCCGATCGTGCGGCCCGTGACCGCGACCCGGACCGGGGCCTGCGCCTTGCCCAGCTTGAGGGCGTGCTGCTCCCCCACCGCGGCGACGGCGTCCTTGAGCGGCTCCGCCTCCCACGGCTCGAGCGTCGCGAGCGCCGCGCGCACGTCGACGAGCAGCTCGGCGGCTCCGGGCTTCATGGCTTTGGACCACGACCGCTCGTCGTCGACGGGAGCGTCGAGGAAGAGGAAGTCGACGTTGTCGGTGATGTCCGCGAGCAGCACGACGCGCGACTGCGCCAGCGGCGCCACCTTCGCGAACGCCGCGGCGTCGTACTGCTCCTCGCTCCACGGCGCCTTCGGGGCGTGCAGCCACGGGTCGACGGCGGCAATGAAGTCCTCGACCGACATCGCCCGGATGTACTCGCCGTTGAACGACGCGAGCTTCTTGACGTCGAAGAATGCGGAGGCGCTGTTCACGTCCTCGATGCGGAACCGCTCGACGAGCTCGTCGAACGGGAGGATCTCCTCGTCGTTGCCGGGCGCCCAGCCGAGCAGCATGAGGTAGTTGACCATCGCCTCGGGCAGGTAGCCCTCCGCGAGGTAGTCCTCGAGCGCGACCTTGTCGCGGCGCTTGGAGAGCTTCTGGCGCTTCTCGTTGACGATGACGGGCAGGTGCGCCCACGTGGGCGCCTGCGCGCCGAGCGCCTCCCACAGCAGCTGCTGCTTGGGAGTGTTCGGCAGGTGCTCCTCGCCGCGGATGACGTGCGTGATGCCCTCGTCCAGGTCGTCGACGACGTTGGCGAGCAGGAAGACGGGCGAGCCGTCGCCGCGCGCGACGACGAAGTCCTCCATCGCGGAGTTCGGGAACGTCGGGTTGCCGCGGATGAGGTCCACGACCTGGGTCTCGCCCTCGTCGGGCGTGCGGAAGCGCAGCGCCCGGCCGGGCTCGTAGGCCAGGCCGCGGTCGCGGCAGAAACCGTCGTACCCGGACTGCGCGTTCCCGGTCCGTGCAGCGACGTCGTCCCGCGTGCAGTCGCAGTAGTACGCGCGGCCCGCCTCGAACAGGCGCGCCGACGCCTCGCGGTGCTTCGCCACGTTCTGCGACTGGAAGTACGGGCCCTCGAAGGTCGGGTCCTCGGCGTGCATGCCGAGGGCGGCGAGCGCGCTGAGGATGCCGTCGACCCACTCCGGCTTGTTGCGAGCTGCGTCGGTGTCCTCGATGCGGAGCACGAACGTGCCGCCCTGGTGCTTGGCCACCGCCCAGTTGAACAGCGCCGAGCGGGCACCGCCCACGTGGAACATGCCCGTCGGCGACGGGGCGAAGCGGACACGGACGGCGGAAGAGCCTGCAGCGGGGATCACGGGCCCAGCGTAGTTCGCCCGCGCCAACGGCCCGCATCAGGGCCCCGACGCCAGGTCCGATTCCCGCCGGACGACGCGCGGGCCCCGCCCTAGCGTCGTGTGCATGACCAGCACCACGCACGTCATCGAGCCCGCCACCCGGCACGTCGCCGAGCATGTCACCCAGCACGTCACCATCGACCCGGCGATCCTCTACTTCGGCACGCCCGTCGTGCTGCTGAGCTCCACGAACGAGGACGGCACGACGAACCTCATGCCGATGTCGTCCGTCTTCTGGCTGGGCCGCAGCGCCGTGCTCGGCGTCGGCGCGCGCAGCCAGACGGCGCTCAACCTGCGCCGGCACCCGGAGCTGGTGATGAACCTCGCGTCGCCCGCCGTGGCCACCCACGTCGACCGGCTGGCCCTGACGACCGGGCGGGCCGACATCTCGCCGTGGAAGGCGCGGGCGGGCTACGTCCACGAGCCCGACAAGTTCGGCGCCGCGGGCCTGACCCCGCTCGACGCGGCGACCGTGCGCCCCCAGCGCATCGCCGAGTGCCCGGTGCACCTGGAGGCGGTGGTCCGCGCGGTCCACCCCCTCGACGCGCGGCCGGGAGACGCCGCGGACGCCGCCCGGCTGCTCGCCGTCGAGGCCGAGGTGACCCGCGTCTGGGTCGACCCCGCGATCCGGCTCGCGGGCCACACGGACCGGATCGACCCGGACCTGTGGCGGCCGCTCGTCATGAGCTTCCAGCGGTTCTACGGCCTGGGCGACCAGGTGCACCCCTCCCGCCTGGCCGGCATCGACGAGGAGCGCTACCGCGAGCCCCGGACCACGACGCCGCGCTGACTCGCCGGCCGGGCGGTCACGCCCCGACGAAGGTCACGGTCTCGGTGAGGCCCGCGCGCCCGGTGCGCAGCGGGGGCACGCCGTCCTGCTCGAACCCCACCGAGACGCCGCAGAGCAGGACGTGCCGGTCGTCGGCGCCGACGACCTCGGCCACGGTCCGGCGGTACATGGTCCACATCACCTGGGGGCAGCTATGCACCCCCTCCGCCCGGAGCAGCAGCATGACGGTCTGCAGGTACATCCCCGCGTCGGCCCACTGCCCCGGGCCCATCGACCGGTCGAGGTAGCAGAAGAGCACGGCCGGCGCCCCGAACGCTCCCGAGTTCAGGGCGGCGATCTTCCGGGGCCGGTCCGGGTCGTCGCGCTCGATGCCCAGTGCCGCGTACCGCTGGGCAGCCGCGGCGGCGAACCGGTCCGCGTACGGAGCGGCCAGTCCGTCCGGGTACATCGGGTACTCCCGCGCGTCGCCCTGGTCGCCCGCGAGCGCCCGGGCGGTCGCGCGCCGCTTCAGCTCGGCGAGGGGCCCTCCGGTCACGACGTAGACGTGCCACGGCTGGAGGTTCCCGCTCGACGGCGCCCGGGTCGCCGCGGTCAGCACCCGCTGGAGCACCTCGCGGGGCACCGGCTCCGGGCTGAACGCCCGCACCGCCCGCCGGCTGTCCACGGCTTCGTACACGTCCACGCGTTCGTCCTCTCAGTCCTGGTCGGGGACCGCAGCCGCGAGCAGGGTCATCGCCGGACGGTCGCCCGGACGCGTGCCACCGCGAGCGCGACCACGGTCGCGAGATCGGGGTTCGGCAGGTCGTTCACCGGCCACCAGCGCACGTCGAGGGACTCGTCACTGACGGCGTGCCGGGCGCCGTCGGGCGCGACGGCGACGAACCGCACGTCCAGGTGGTGCGCCTGCCCGTCCGGCCCGCAGAACGGCACGGCGTGCTCGTCGAGGTGCACCGGCACGGGGTCGAAGGCGTCGAAGGCGTCGAAGGCGTCGAAGGCGTCGAAGGCCAGGTCGAGGTCCAGGTCGAGCCCGGACTCCTCGGCCGCCTCGCGCCGGGCGGCACCGAGCAGCGTGCGGTCCCCGGGCTCGAGGTGCCCGCCGAGCTGGAACCACCGGCGCGCCTTGGCGTGCAGGGTCAGCAGCACCTGTGTGCCGTCCGCCGAGAGCACGATCGTGGACGCCGTGAGGTGGTCCGGCCGGCAGGTCCGCAGCACGCCGTCCGGGTGCGCACGAAGGTGCGCGACGAACCGGTCGCGCAGCGCGCGCTGCCCCGCGTCCGCCGCCGGCATCTGCCGGAGCACCGCCAGGGCGTCGGCGGTCAAGCCCGGCACCTCAGTCGCGACGGAAGACGGGGTTGGACAGGACGCCGATGCCCTCGACCTCGCACTCGACGCGGTCGCCGTGGTCGATCCGGCCCACCCCCGCCGGCGTGCCGGTGAGGATGACGTCCCCGGGGAGCAGCGTCATCGCCTTGCTGATGTACGACACGAGGAACGGCACGTCGAAGACCATGTCCGACGTGCGGCCGTCCTGCTTGAGCTCGCCGTTGACGCGCGAACGCACGCCGACGTCATCGGGGTTCAGGTCGGTGTCGATCCACGGGCCCAGCGGGCAGGAGGTGTCGAAGCCCTTGGCTCGCGCCCACTGCCCGTCGGTGCGCTGCGCGTCGCGCGCGGTGACGTCGTTGGCCACGGTGTAGCCGAGCACGTAGGAGCGCCAGCTCTCCGGCTCCACGTCCTTGCACACCTTGGAGATCACGACGGCGAGCTCGGCCTCGTAGCTGACCTCGCGCGTGAACTCGGGCAGCACGACCGGGTCGTCGGGCCCGACGACGGCGGTGTTCGGCTTGAAGAACAGCAGCGGCGTGGCCGGCACCTCGCCGCCCATCTCCTTGGCGTGGTCGGCGTAGTTCTTGCCGACCGCCACGATCTTGGACCGCGGGATCACCGGGGCCAGCAGCCGGACGCCGTCGCCCAGCTCGATCCGCTCGCCCGTCGGCAGCGCCGTCATCGAGAGCGGGTCACCGCCCAGGACGGCGAGGAAGGTGCGGTCGCCCTCGTGCTGGACGATGGCGAAGCGGGGGTCGTCTCCGGTGGTGAATCTCGCGATGCGCACGCGCCCAGGGTACCGACCCGCTCAGTACGGTGCCGCAAGCCCCGCGACCATGGGGAAGTGCTTGACGTTGCAGGTGAGCAGTTCCGCGGCGGCCAGCTCGGCTGTGGCCGCGATGACGTAGTCGACCAGGTCGATCCCGGAGTGCGACCGCCGGTACCGCCGCGCCAGCTCGCCGGCGCGGTCGGCGATCTCCCGGTCGACGTCGATCCAGCCCACGGCGAGGAACAGGGCGCGCGTCCGTGCCTTCTCCGGCGAACGCATCCCACCCAGCAGCTCCGCCCGTGTCAGGACCGACGCCACGATCTGATGGCCGTCACGGCGTGCCGTCGCGAGAACGTCACGCGCCTCGACCCTGCCGCGAAGATGGTCGATGAACACCGAGGTGTCGACGAGAACGGTCACGCCGCCGTCACCAGTCGGCGATCCGGTCGTGGCGAGCACCTCGCGCGACGTCGACGTACCTCGCGCCGTCGACGTTCTCGCCGTCCCATGTGCCGAAGCTCTCCTCGAGCGCACGCAGGAACTCGTCGGTGTCGGCCGCTCCGTAGACCTTGTCGACCGCCCGCCGCACCAGCTCGGCGAGACCGAGCCCGGACGCCCGCGACTCCGCGAGGAGCCGCGCGTACTGCGCGTCCTCGAGCGTGATCTGCGTGCGGTGGCTCATGATGTAAGCCTACATCGCACCCCTCAAGCGCGGGCGAGCACCTCGCCGTGCAGGATGGCGAACCAGCCGTCGGGCGCCTGCGCCCAGGCCTGCCAGTCCTGCGCGATCTGCTCGAGCGCGACGTCGTCCGCCAGGCCGGCGTCCTTGGCCTGGCCGGCGAAGTTGGACTCGACGCAGCGCTCCGCCCACAGCTCGCCCCACCACTGCCGGTCGGTCGGCGTCGCGTAGCACCAGGACGACGCGGACGGCACGATCCCGTCCAGCCCGGCCTGCTGCACCCACGACATGAGGCGCCGGCCAGCATCGGGCTCGAAGCCGTAGGCGTGCGTGACCTCGTGGTACAGCTCGTTCCACTCGGTGAGGCCCGGGGACTCGGGGTACCAGGCCATCGCCGCGTAGTCGGCGTCGCGCACCGCGACGAGCCCACCCGGCTTGGCGACGCGCTTCATCTCGCGCAGCGCCGCGACCGGGTCGGACAGGTGCTGCAACAGCTGGTGGGCGTACACCACGTCGAACGCGTCGTCGGCGAACGGCAGCTCGTAGGCGTTCGCCTGCTCGAACCGCACGTTGCCGTAGCCGAGGGCCCCGGCGTGCTCGCGGGCCGCCTCGAGCACCTTGGAGCTCGCGTCGACTCCCACCACCTCGCCGCCGGCGATGATCCGGCCCAGGTCGGCGGTCACCGTGCCCGGCCCGCAGCCGACGTCCAGCAGGGACATGTCGTCGCGCAGGTGGGGCACCAGGAAGCCCGCCGAGTTCTGGGCGGTGCGGCTGCGGTGCGAGCGCAGCACGGACTCGTGGTGCCCGTGCGTGTACGACTCGGACTCCTTGCTCGGCACGGTGTGGTGTGTGCTCGGCGCCTCGATCGCGTCGTTGAGGTCGGCACCGGCCGGTTCAGGGGTCTCCTCGGGGCCGGGCTCCGTGCGCAGGTCGCTCATGGTCCTACCGTAGTGACCACCTGGCCTCCTGGCCGCGGGGTTCTCACGCTGCGGGACGACGCGCGCCACGCGCGGTGGCATCATCACGCCATGGGCGCGGCCACCGGCACGACGACGCCGCGCCTGCGCGCGGGGCTGAACCGGCTGGGCGGCGGCCCCGGGCGGGTGCCCGGCATCGACGTGGCCCGCGGGATCGCGGTGCTGGGCATGTTCACCGCGCACGTCGGGCTGACGACGCCGGAGGCCGGCCCGGCGTGGTGGCTGCTCGACCTGTCGCACGGCCGCTCGTCCATCCTGTTCGCCCTCGTGGCGGGCATCTCCGTGGCCATCGTCTCGGGCGGCCCGCAGCCCCTGGACGGTGACCCGCTGCGCCGGGCCCGCACCCGCCTGCTCGTGCGCGCCGTGCTGCTGCTCGCGCTGGTCGCGCTGCTCGACCTGCTGGGCACCCGCGTGCTGCTGATCCTCGGCTTCTACGCGTGCTACTTCGTGCTCGCACTGCCCTTCCTGCGGTGGGGCCCGCGCCGGCTCGCGGTGCTGGCCGTGGCCGTCGCCCTCGTCGGCCCGGTGCTCGCGTACTGGGGGCCGGAGGTGCTCGCGCGGGCTGGCCTGCGCCTGCCGCGCGACGGGTCGGGCGCCGTGACGGACTTCGTGCTGACCGGGCACTACCCGGCGATCGTCTGGATGGCATACGCGCTGGCCGGGATGGCGATCGGCCGGTGCGACCTGCGCTCGCAGCGGCTGCGCACCGGGCTGCTCGTCGGCGGGCTTGCCGCCTGGTCGGTGTTCTCGCTGCTCTCGGGGTGGCTCGTCGGGGCCGCCGGCGGCCAGGAGGCGATCGTGGCGCAGCGCGACGCCGCATCGTCCGTCACCGGGGCTGCCTTCGCCTGGGACGACGCCTGGCCGGATGCGGCGGGCCTGCTCCTGGCAGGCCCGCACGACGACACGACCTTCGAGGCGCTCGCCTCGGGCGGGTTCGCGGTCGCCGTGGTGGGGCTGTGCCTGCACGTCGGGCGGGTCGGCCGGTGGGTGCTCGCGCCGCTCGCCGCGGTGGGGTCGATGGCACTGACCGTCTACTCGCTGCAGATCGTCGCGATCTGGCGGTGGGACCTGCTGGGGGCCACGAGCAACGGCCCGCTGGTCGTCCTGGTGGCGGTCACGCTGGTCGCGGCGACGGCGTGGCGGTTCCTGCTCGGTCGGGGGCCGCTCGAACGGCTGATGGGGCGGGTCGCCGACCGCGCCGCCGACCTCACGCCGCCCGCTCCGCCTCCCGATCGATCGTGAACCCGGCGGCGTGCTCCGCCAGAGCGGCGAGCACGTCGGCCGCGTCGAAGGTCTCTCCCGGCGCGACGGCGCCGGAGGCGCGGAACCGCCCGTCCAGGAGCCGCACCACGCCCTCCACGACGACCGGGGCGGAGACGGCGTAGATGTCCCGGCCCGCAGCGCTGAGGCGGCGCGTGGCGGTGCCGCGTCGCACGGCGACGTCCACGACGAACCGCTGCGTCGACCGGCCGTCCTCGTCGGCCGCGGACGGCGACGGTGTCGACTCGTCCCGCAGCTCGTCGAGGGAGGCAGAGCTCAGGTACGAGGTGAGCTCCCCGACCTCGAGGTGACGCGTGATGGTCACGACCTCCGAGAACGGCAGCTGCACGACCGGCTGCTGCCCCAGGGGCGCCGGGAACGACCAGATGCCGGTCGGCGCCGGGCTCGCGAGCGGCACCAGGGCGCCGTCGCGGACCACCAGCCGGGTCGCGGTGTTCCGCTCCCCCGTGACGCGGGTCCCGGCGGTGGGCCACCAGTGGTCGAGCCCGACGGCGACCTCGACGGCGTCCGCGCCGGGCTCGCCGTCGAGCGCGGCGGTGACGAGCAGGTCGGCCAGCCCGCCGTAGAAGGCCATGGCGGGCACGACGGCCACGCCGGCGGCGCGGGCGGGGGCGTCGAGCTCCCTGTAGACCTGCTGGACCGACGGCTGCTCGGCGGTGACGTCCAGGTAGTGCGCCCCGGCGGCCACGGCCGCGCGAGCCAGCGGCAGGGCGGTGTCCAGGAACGGTCCGGCGCAGTTCACCACCACCCCCACGCCCTCGAGAGCGCGCTGCAGGAGCTCGGGGTCGTCCACGCCGACCACCCGCCGCTCGAGGTCGGGGTGGCGGGCCGCGGCGGCCGCGAGCCGGGCGCCGCTGCGCCCGGCGAGCACGGGCGTCAGCCCGCGCGCCACCAGCTCGTCGACGACGAAGCCCCCCGTGTGCCCCGCCGCGCCGTAGACCATCACTCGCTGAGTTGCCTGCATGGCTCGATCCTGGTCGCCGCGCCGGCCGGCGACGAGCGTCCTGAACGACATCGTGCGTACGGTTTCGGACATGCCCCGAATCGCCCTCGCCCTGCACGGCTCCGCGATGCTGTACGAGGTGGCGATCGCGGCGGAGATCCTCGGGGTCGACCGCCCCGAGCTCGCGCCACGCGGCGCCTGGTACGACTTCGTGGTCTGCACCCCCGATGGCGAGACCCACCCGTGGCTGCCGGGCGCGCCGAGCGCCCCGTACTCCGAGCTGTCCCGCGTCGACCGCGTCGTCGTCCCCTCCACCGACGACCCCGACGCCGACCCGGACCAGCGCCTGGTCGACGCGCTCCGCGAGGCGCACGGCCGGGGCGTCGCGATCGCGTCGTTGTGCACCGGCGCCTTCGTGCTGGCGGCCGCCGGGCTCCTGGACGGCCGCACCGCGACCACGCACTGGATGCACGCCGACGACCTCGCCCGCCGCTACCCGCGGGTCGACGTGCGCGCGGACGTCCTCTACACGGACGACGGCGACGTGCTCACCTCCGCCGGCAAGACCGCCGCGCTCGACCTCTGCCTGCACCTCGTGCGCCGCGACCTCGGCGCCACGGCCGCCAACGGACTCGCGCGGCGGCTCGTCGTCCCGTCCCACCGCAGCGGCGGCCAGGCGCAGTTCATCACCGCGCCGGCGGAGCCGCGGGCAGGCGCCGGGCTCGAGCCGGCCCTCGGGTGGGCCCGCGCCCGGCTCGACCGCCCGCTGACCGTGCGCGACCTCGCCGGGCGCGCCGGGCTCAGCACCCGCCAGCTCGCCCGCCGGATGCACGCGGAGCTCGGGACCGGGCCGCTGGACTGGCTGCACCAGCAGCGCCTCGCGCGGGCCCAGGAGCTCCTCGAGCGCACTGACGCCTCCGTGGAGCAGGTCGCTGTCAGCTCCGGCCTGGGTACCGCCGCCACGCTCCGGCGCCACTTCCACCGCGCGGTGGGCGTCACCCCCACGGCCTACCGGGCGACGTTCCGGGGCGCCTGATCCATCGGCAGGGCCAGGCTCCCCGGGCGATCGGCCGCGCCGGGTCACCGCGTCGAAGCCGCGGCGTACGCCTCGATGCCGTCCACCACGTCGCCGTCGGGCAGGGCCCGCGGGCCGCCCGGGAACGCTGACCGCCGCCTGGACGCCCCGTGGACGGGACAGGTCGTCGGTCGGCATGATCGCGGGCGTGACGACTACTGAAGACCTGGTCCTGGCCGCCGCGCGGAACAACGCCGCGTGGTGCGCCACCGTGAGCCGCACGCACGGGTGCGCCGGGAAGGCGGGGCCTCAGGCGTGGGCGAGCCCCACCCGCACGCCGGGTCTGTACCCGGACGCCGTCACCCTCGTGCCGGGGGCCGACGCGGGCGCACTGCTCGCCCGGATCGACACCCGGTCGCCAGGCGCCTCCGTCAAGGACAGCTTCGCCGACCTCGACCTCACCCCGACCGCGCCGGGCACCCGGTTCGAGGTCGCGTTCGAGGTCGCGTTCGAGGCGAGCTGGATCCATCGGCCGGCCGCGACCGCGCCCGAGGCCGTGACGCCCGACATCACCTGGGCCGATGTTCGTGACGCCGCCACGCTGCACGCGTGGGCGGGCGCCTGGGACGACGGCGCGGGGTACGCCGGGACCTTCCGCCCGGGGCTCCTGGCAGATCCGGGCACGACGGTCCTCGCCGGCCGCACCGGGACGGGCGAGGTCGTCGCAGGGGCGGTCGCGACGTGCACGGGCGGCGTCGTCGGGCTCTCGAACGTCTTCGCCGTCCCCGGGGCAGGCGGGACTGCCTGGCCCGGAGTGCTGGACGCCGTGTCCCGCGCGTTCCCCGGCGTCCCGGTGGTGGGCTACGAGAGCGGCGAGGACCTCGAAGCCGCGCTGCCGCACGGCTTCGAGGCGGTCGGGTCGCTGCGCGTCTGGATCGCGACTACAGGGTGACGGTGCCCGCGATGGCCGTGACCGCGGCGCCTGCGACCCACACCGCGCCGTCGTCGTCCCGGCGCACGTACACCCGCCCGCGGCGGCCGAGCGCGGTGCCCTGCGAGGCGACGTACGACGCGGGCAGCACGTCCCCCGCGAGCCACTGGCCCAGCCCGGCATTGAGGCTGCCAGTCACCGGGTCCTCGACGACGCATCCCCGTTCGCCGTAGAACGCCCGGACCTCGACGGCGACGTCCGCGCCCTGCGGCCACGACCCGACGACGCCGATTTTGAGGTCGCCGAGCGCGCTCGGGTCCGGCTCGATGGCGAGCACCGCGTCGGCGTCACGCAGCCGTACCCCGACCCATCCCGGGCCGTTGTCGATCCACTCGGCGGCCACGACGTCGGCCGTGGTGACCCGAAGCGCCCTGGCGATCCGTGCGAGGTCCTCCGGAGTGACCGGGCCGGACCGGAGCAGCGGGGGCGCCGCGAAGGCGAGCCGGTCACCGTCGCGCCGGACGGTCACGAGCCCGACCCCGCACTCCTGCACCACCTGCCCGGCGCTGCGCGGCACGCCGCCGGCCTCGAGCCAGGCGTGGGCCGTGCCGAGCGTCGGGTGGCCCGCGAACGGCAGCTCACCGCCCGGCGTCCAGATCCGCACGCGGTAGTCGGCGGCGCGTCCGTCGGGCGTGTCCGTCGGGGCGAGCAGGAACGTCGTCTCCGACAGGTTGGTCCAGCGCGCGAAGGCGGCCATCTGCTCGTCGGCGAGGTCGTCGGCGTCGTGCACCACGGCCACGGGGTTGCCCGTGAGCGGGCCGGTGGCGAAGACGTCGACCTGACGGAACGGATGGCGGAAGGGATGCGTGTGCGGCACGCGCCACACCGTAGTGGCCGCGCGGGCCGCCGGGGCGACCGTCCCGCGCTCGTACCCTGGTGGGGTGCGCCCCCTCACCCTCGACGACCCCGCGGCCGCGCCGGCCGCCGGCACGGTCGTGCCCGCCGCCGAGTGGGGGCCGCGCGCCGCCGCGCACGCCGAGCGGGCGGACGCCCTGACCGCCGTGTGGCGCGACGCCCGCGACCGCGGCGAGAAGCACGCCATCGAGGACTTCCTGTTCACCTACTACCCCACGCGGGCGAGCCACCTGCGCCGGTGGCACCCCGGCCCGGGCGCGGTGCTCGAGGGCGCCGACGAGCACGCCGTCCGGCGCTGGTACCGCGAGGTCGCGCTGCCGGGCGGCGGCGCCGGCGCGACGCTCGACGTCGACGCCTTCCTCGCCGACCGCGGCGACACCGTCCGCTACGTGCGCGCGCTGGTCGGGGCCACGGCCGCGCGCCCCGGCACGTTCGGCTGCTTCGGCCTGCACGAGTGGGCGATGGTCTACCGCGACCGTGAGGCGGGGCGCGACCACCGGCACCCGCTCCCCCTGCGGCTCGGGCACGACCGCACCGACGCGGTCGTCGAGTCGCACCGCATCGCGTGCTCGCACTTCGACGCGTACCGCTTCTTCACGCCCGAGTCGCGCGAGCGCAACCAGCTGCGGCCCACCCGCGAGCGCCAGCCCGCGATGGAGCAGCCGGGCTGCCTGCACGCGGGCATGGACCTCTACAAGTGGGCCACCAAGCTGGGGCCGGCCGTGCCCGGCGAGCTGCTGCTCGACGCGTTCGAGCTCGCCCGCGACATCCGGTACACCGACATGGCCGCCGCGCCCTACGACGTCTCGGCGTACGGCATCGAGGCCGTGCCGATCGAGACGCCGGAGGGCAAGGCCGAGTACGTGCGCCGCCAGCGCGGGTTCACCGCGCGTGGCCAGGAGCTGCGCGCCCGACTCGTCGAGGTCTGCGACTCACTCCTGCCCAGGGAGTGACGTCGTTCGCCGCCTTCCCCCTGTCGGTTGACGACGTCGTACGACGGCGGTGACCGCGCGCGGTCCGCAGCTCCGGCACGATGGGGGCGTGACGACGGTGGCGGCGATGACGAGCGGTGACTGGTATCAGGACGGTCCGGAGCTCGCCCGACTTCGAGACCGGTGCGCTCGGACACTTGACGGGCTGCGGCTGGCCGCGCCGGCGGACCGGGCACAGCGCGACGAGATCTTGCGTGAGCAGCTCATGACAGCGTTGCACCCGGTCGAGGACCACGAGATGCGACGCGCAGGTTGGGAGCGCGCGCTCGGGATCGAGGTCGGCGAGAACGCCTGGCTCGGGGCGGGCGTCATCGTCGGGCCAGGGGTCCGCATCGGCAGGGACACCGTCGTCGGCGCCGGGAGCGTCGTGCTCAAGGACCTTCCGGAGCGGGTCGTCGCCGCCGGGAGCCCTGCCACGGTCGTCCGGCGAACCTAGGATCTCCGCGGCGGCCACTATCCGGCGTCGCGCGACAGCCAGCGCTACGAGCCACCCCAACGGGACGAACATCGCGACGTTCCCCAGCACGTTGAACACGCCGAAGGCGTGGTCACCGACGAGCCCCGCACGGATCGAGCTCCCCGCGCAGGTTCGCGGCCCCGGCGCCCTCCCAGGAGCCGGGCATCGTCACCGCGAGGACTCCAAGGACCGACGCCCCCGCAGGGGAAGGCCGTCAGAGGAAGACCGTCAGTGGGAGGCCATCCCGCTGACCATCGCGCGCCAGGTCACCGGCCCGACGACGCCGTCCACGTCGACGCCGAACGCGGCCAGCGCGGACTGGAACTTCCGCACCGCGGTCTCGGTCTTCGCACCGAAGACGCCGTCCACCAGGAGATCGAACGCGCCTCGGGTGTCGAGCTCGGACTGCGCACCCCGCACGGCGTGGCCGCGGCTGCCCTGCCGCACGGTGACGATGATCGCGCCCCAGGTGAGCGGGCCGACGACGCCGTCCACCTCGAGGCCGAAGTCGCGCTGCGAGGCGCGCACGGCCGCCTCGGTGAGCGAGCCGAAGGACTGGTCGACCTCCAGGTCGTGGCCGTGCTCGTTGAGCAGGTGCTGCAGCGTGCCGACGGGGTGGAACTTGTCACCCGGGCGGACGATCGGCCACGGGTCGAGAGCTCGGTCGGTCGTGACGGACATCGTCGTCTCCTTCGCGGGGCCGGGCGGGGCGGATCGTCGCCCGGGGGGCCCGACATCCTCGCCCGGAGGGAGCGGACGCGACCCGCCCAGATACGTCGACGGGGTCAGGCCCCGGCGCGGCGCGCCCGCAGCGCGGCCTGCGCGTTGCGGTTGGTGCAGGCGGTGGAGCAGTACCGCCGCGACCGGTTACGCGACAGGTCGAGCACGAGGCCGTCGCAGTCCGCGTCGGCGCAGACCGTGAGGCGGGAGTGCTCGCCGGCGCGGACGACGTCGATCATCGCCATGGCGGTCTCGACGGCGATGCGGTCGTCGAGCGGCGCGTCGGCGGCGACCGCGTGCACGTGCCAGTCCTGCCCCGTGTGCCGCACGAGCCGGGGCCGCGCCCCGGAACGCTCGAGCAGGTCGTTGACCATCGCGGCCGCGTCGTCGCGGCCTGCGAGCAGCAGCCGTCGCAGGCGCGGCGCCAGCGCCCGCACCCGGGCCAGCTCGGCCTCGGTGCCGTCGTGCCGGCCCGTGTAGCCCTGCCGCGTGAAGAACGCGTCGAGGTCGGCCACCGTCGTGAGCGTGCGCGGCGGCTCCTCCGCGTTGACGAGGTCGACGGCAGCCCGCAGCGAGATCACCGTGTCATGTGCGAAGACCACGTTGACACGTTATCCCACGATGTCTAGCGTCATGGGTCATGAGCACTGTGGCGCATGACGTGACCGCACCGCCCCGGTGGGGCTCCGGCCTCGCCCTCGCGGTCGCGTCCGCAGTGAGCTTCAGCCTGTCGGGGCCGCTCGCCGCCGGGCTCTTCGGGACCGGGTGGAGCCCGGGCGCCGTCGTCCTCGTGCGCGTCGCGATCGGCGCGCTCGTCGTGCTCCCGTTCGGCGTCGCTGCCCTGCGCGGCGACTGGCGCCCCGTGCGACGCAACATGCGGCTGCTGCTCGCGTACGGCGCGCTCGGGGTCGCGGCCACGCAGTTCTGCTACTTCGCCGCCGTGCAGCACATGCAGGTGGGCCCGGCGCTGCTGATCGAGTACTCCTCGCCCGCTGCCGTGGTCGCCTGGCTGTGGCTGCGGCACGGGCAGCGCCCCGGCCGCACGACGCTCGCCGGCATCGCGCTCGCCGCCGCCGGCCTCGTGCTGGTCCTCGACCTCACCGGCACGCGGCTCGACCCCGTCGGCGTGGCCTGGGCGCTCGGCGCGATGGTCGGGGTCTCGGCCTACTTCCTCCTCAACGCCCGCGCGGGCACCGGTCTGCCCCCGCTGAGCCTCGCGGCGGGCGGGCTCGTCGTGGGCGCCGTCGTGCTGGGGCTGCTCGCCGCGGTCGGCGTCATGCCCGTCACCGCCACGGCGGACCCGGTGGCGCTGGCTGGCGCGGTCGTGCCCGTCTGGGCAGTGCTCGGGACGCTCGGGGTGGTGACCGCGGGCGTCGCCTACGTCACGGGGGTGGGTGCCGGGCGGCGGCTCGGCGCGCGGCCGGCGTCGTTCGTGGGGCTGCTCGAGGTGCTCAGCGCCGTGGTCTTCGCCTGGCTCCTGCTCGACGAGCTGCCGCGACCCGTCCAGCTCGCCGGCGGGCTGCTCGTGCTGGCCGGCGTGGTCGTCGTCCAGCAGGGCGAGACCGCCACGCGGCGCAGGGCGCCGGACGCCGCGGCGGCAGTCGACGCCGCGCGCCCGTCCGCCTGAACCCTCCGCGAATTCTGTGGGCCCCGGGCGCCCCCGGTGCGAGGATGCGGCCATGTCCCACGTCCTGGCCTCCGCGCCGACCGAGCCCGTCGTCGTGCCCGAGCGGGTGCGCCTCCTCGCCGCCGGGGACGAGATCGTGCCCGTCTGGCACAACGAGCTCGGGGGCCTCACGTTCCGCCTGACCCGGCACGACGACGGATCCGACGCCAGGTCGGGAGTCAGTTCGGGAAGCACCGAGCGCTACGTCAAGTGGGTGCCGGCCGGCACCCCCGAGCTCGACCTCGACGCCGAGGTCGAGCGCCTTGCCTGGGCCGGCCCCTACACCCCCGTCCCCCGCGTGCTCGAGACCGGCGAGGACGCCGCCGGGCGCTGGCTCGTCACGGCCGGCATCGCGGGCCGCTCGGCCGTCGACCTGCGGTGGCTCGCCCACCCCGAGACGGCCGCCCGGGCGATCGGCGCCGGCCTGCGCGCCCTGCACGACACGCTCCCGGTCGACGACTGCCCGTTCTCGTGGGGCGTCGCCGACCGCGTCGCCCGCATGAAGCCCGCCGCCCGCGCGCAGGTCGGCGACGTGCCCGACGACGACCGGATCGTCGTGTGCCACGGCGACCCGTGCGCCCCCAACACGCTGCTGGACGACGGCGGCCGCTGGACCGCGCACGTCGACCTCGACGCCCTCGGCGTCGCCGACCGCTGGGCCGACCTCGCCGTCGCTAGCTACAGCCTGGAGTGGAACTACGGCGACGGCTACGAGCCGGCGTTCTTCGACGCGTACGGGATCGCCCCCGACGCCGAGCGCATCGCCTTCTACCGGCGGCTGTGGGACCTGGGCTGAGCGCCCTACTGAGCGCCCCTGCCCGGTCCCCGCGTACGGGAGAACCCGTACGCGCGGTCGCCGAGATCACGGCGAGATGACGCGGTTCCCCTGATGTGCAGGGCTGGACGACGTTCTAGCGTCGAATTTGTCCAGCTTCCTCACGAACGGGAGAGCAACGATGCGACTGCGTTCAACCCTCCTCGCCGCGGCCGTGGGTGCCGTGGCGGTCCTCGCGCCGGTGGCAGTGGCGCCGACGGCGTCCGCGCACGGTTGGGTCACCAACCCACCCAGCCGGCAGGACCACTGCGCGAAGGGAACCACCCCCTTCGACTGCGGTGACATCAAGTACGAGCCGCACAGCGTCGAGGGAGCCAAGGGCTCCATGGAGTGCTCGGGCGGCAACTCGCGCTTCGGGATCCTCGACGACGACAGCCTGGCCTGGCCCCGCACCGAGGTCGGGTCGAGCGAGACGTTCCGGTGGCAGCTCACCGTGCAGCACGCCACGTCCACCTGGGAGTACTTCGTCGACGGGGTGCTGCACCGCACGTTCGACGACGGCGGCGCGCAGCCCGAGGAGATCGT
Source organism: Isoptericola sp. Y581 (assembly GCF_059445475.1). Classification (NCBI taxonomy): domain Bacteria; kingdom Bacillati; phylum Actinomycetota; class Actinomycetes; order Micrococcales; family Promicromonosporaceae; genus Isoptericola; species Isoptericola sp. Y581. The sequence goes on from NZ_JCAIUK010000006.1 coordinate 319,455, forward strand.
CGAGCACACGGTCGACAACCTGCCCGCCGGCAACCACACCATCTTGGCCCGGTGGAACGTCGCCGACACGGCCAACGCGTTCTACGCCTGCGTGGACGTGACCGTCAGCTAGCCCGATCAGGTCGACGGCTCGGGACGGCCCGTCGTCCCGAGCCGTCGTCCCCGATCCACCGGTTGGCGTGGCCTGGAAGAATGGCCCGACCATGACTTCCCCGACCTCGACCACCTCGCCCCCCTCCGACGCCGCCCCGGCCCCGCGCCCCGCCGGCACGCTCCTGCCGTACCTGCCCGCGCCGACGGGAGGTACCCCGGATCCCGACGTCCTCTTCGAGGGCTTCGGCGAGTGGGCGACGGGCACGGGTCGCCCGCTGTACCCGCACCAGGAGGAGGCGCTGCTCGAGCTGATGACGGGCTCGCACGTCGTGCTGGCGACCCCGACCGGCTCCGGCAAGTCGATGGTCGCGATGGGCGCCCAGTTCGCCGCCCTCGCCGCGCGCCGCTCAGGGCTCGGCGGGCGCACCTACTACACCGCGCCGCTGAAGGCGCTGGTGAGCGAGAAGTTCTTCGACCTCGTCGCCGCCTTCGGATCTCGCAACGTCGGGATGATGACCGGCGACTCCGCGGTCAACGCCGACGCCCCGATCATCTGCTGCACCGCGGAGATCCTGGCCAACCTCGCGCTGCGCCGCGGGCCCGACGCCGCCCCCGGCGCCGACGGCGCGCTGGCCGACGACGCGATCGCCCAGGTCGTCATGGACGAGTTCCACTTCTACGGCGACCGGCAGCGCGGCTGGGCGTGGCAGGTGCCGCTGCTGGAGCTGCCGCACACGCAGTTCCTGCTGATGTCCGGCACCCTCGGCGACACCACGCGCCTGCGGGCGGACCTCGCGGAGAGCAGCGGCCGCCCCGTCGCGGAGGTCGCGGGCGCCGAGCGCCCCGTGCCCCTCACGTTCTCCTACGTCGTCGAGCCGCTCACCGACGTCATCGCCGAGCTGGTCACGACCCACCGCGCCCCGGTCTACGTCGTGCACTTCACGCAGAAGGATGCCGTCGAGCGCGCGCAGGCGCTGCTGTCCACGACCGTCGCCTCCAAGGAGGAGAAGGCCACCATCGCCGCCGAGATCGGCGCGTTCCGGTTCGGCACCGGGTTCGGCAAGACGCTGAGCAAGTTCCTGCGTGCGGGTATCGGCGTGCACCACGCGGGCATGCTGCCCAAGTACCGGCGGCTCGTGGAGCGGCTCACCCAGCGCGGCCTGCTCAAGGTGGTCTGCGGCACGGACACCCTCGGCGTGGGCATCAACGTGCCCATCCGCACGGTGCTCATGACGTCGCTGGTGAAGTTCGACGGCGAGCGCATGCGCCACCTCACCGCCCGCGAGTTCCACCAGATCTCCGGCCGGGCCGGCCGCGCCGGCTTCGACACCGTGGGCGAGGTGATCGTCATGGCGCCCGAGCACGTCATCGAGAACCGCAAGATACTCGCCAAGGCAGGCGACGACCCCAAGAAGATCAAGAAGGTGGTGCGCAAGAAGGCGCCCTCGGGGTCCGTCAACTGGACCGACGCCACCTTCGAGCGGCTGCGCGACGCGGAGCCCGAGCCCCTGTCCAGCCAGTTCCACGTCAACCACGCCATGGTGCTCAACGTGCTCGCGCGGGCTTCGACCCTTCGACAGGCTCAGGACGGCGCAGGCTCGACAAGCGGGGCCTCGACCGACCCGGTCGAGGCCATGCGGCACCTGCTCACCGCGAACCACGACACCGACGCGCAGCGGTCGGCGCACGTGCGCCAGACCTTCCGCATCTACCGGTCCCTGCGCATCGCCGGCGTCGTGGAGAAGGTCCGCGTGCCCGACCCGACGCGTCCCGCCGGGTACCGCCCCAGCGTGCGCCTCGTCGTCGACCTCCCGCGCGACTTCGCGCTCAACGCGCCCCTGTCGCCGTTCGCCCTCGCCGCGATGGACCTGCTCGACGTCGAGAGCCCCACGCATGTGCTCGACGTCGTGTCCGTCATCGAGGCCACGCTCGACGACCCGCGCCAGATCCTCTACGCCCAGCAGAACAAGGCGAAGGGCGAGGCCGTCGCGGCGATGAAGGCCGAGGGCATGGAGTACGAGGAGCGCATGGAGGCGCTCGAGGACGTCACCTGGCCGCGCCCGCTGGCCGACCTGCTCGAGCCCGCGTTCGCCACCTACAAGCGGTCCAACCCGTGGGTGGCCGACGCCGAGCTGGCGCCCAAGTCCGTGGTGCGCGACATGCTCGAGCAGGCGATGACGTTCACCGAGCTCGTCAGCATCTACGGCCTGGAGCGCACGGAGGGCGTGGTGCTGCGCTACCTCGCCGACGCGTACCGCGCGCTGCGCCAGGTGGTGCCCGAGGAGCACCGCACCGAGGAGGTGCACGAGGTGGTCGAGTGGCTCGGCGAGCTGGTGCGCGGCGTCGACTCGTCCCTGCTCGACGAGTGGGAGCGGCTGCAGAACCCGGTGGACGACGACGCGGACACGATGATCGAGGGCGAGCTGGCGGAGGTCGGGGCCGAGGCGCCCGCACGCCCGGTCACCGGCAACCCGCGCGCGTTCCGCCGGCTGGTGCGCAACGCGACGTTCCGCCGGGTCGAGCTGGCCGCCCGCGAGGACTACCACGCGCTCGGGGCGCTCGACGGCAGCCACGGCTGGGACGGCGACGCCTGGGCCGCCGCCCTGGACCCCCTGTTCGACGCGCAGGGCGACGACGCGATCGGGATCGGCCCGGCGGCCCGATCCGCGGCGCTCCTGACGATCGTCGAACCCGGGGCCGAGCTGCCCGGCGGCGCCACGGCCACCACGCCCGACGGCGTCGAGCACGCCGAGGTGCCCGCGGGGACCTGGTGGGTGCGCCAGGTGCTGGACGACGCGGACGGCGACCACGACTGGGCGATCACGGCGCTCGTCGACCTCGCCGCCAGCGACGAGGCCGGCTCGGTCGCGCTCACGGTCGTCGACGTCGGGCGGTTCTGAGCCGGTCGCCGCCCGGTTGCGGGCAGGGCGCGCCCGCCGTCTGATCGAGTGAGGGCGTCGACCCCGACGCGCCTCGACGGCAGGAGCCCGGCATGGACAACTCGACCACCGTCTGGATCATCGTCGCCATCGTCGTGGTGCTGCTCCTCGTGCTGCTCGCGTGGTCGCTGGTGCGCCGGTCCCGCGCGACGGCCGAGCGGCGGCGCACGGCCCAGCGCAAGGAGGCGGCGGAGCTGCGCCGCACGGCGGAGCACGATCGCATCGCCGTGCAGGAGCGTGAGGCCTCGGCCTCGACCCTCGACGCGGAGGCGCAGACGTCGCAGGCGGAGGCCGACCGGAAGGCGGCCGAGGCCGCGCGGCTGCAGGAGCAGGCGCGGGGCCGGGAAGCCAGCCTCGACGAGCACCGGGCCGAGATCGACGAGCGGCTGCGCCGCGCGGACGAGCTGGACCCCGAGGGGACGGCGACCCCCGACCAGCCGGACGCCGGCCAGCAAAGCACCCCGCGGCGCGGGGCGGACGCACCCGCGGACACGCCGCGCGAGGGCGGCGAGGGCGGCGATCCCGGGGCCCACCGCGCCTGACGGCGGCCCGCTCAGCCCAGGTGGACCAGCCCCTGGACGAGGGTCGCGACGCCGCCGACGTACGCGAGGACGATCAGTCCGCGGCGGACGGTGGCGGCGGGGACGCGCGGCGCCAGCAGGTCACCGATGACGAGGCCCGCGACGATCGCGCCGAGCACGACCGCCCACTGCCAGACGGCGAAGGGCGGGAACGACGCGTCCGTGAGCACCAGCTTGGCGACGAGGGCGGCCGCGGCGTTGGTGGCGAAGAAGGGCTGGGCCGTGGCGGCGAACCGGCGCGGGTCCCAGCCGGTGAGCACGGAGTAGATCGCGACCGGCGGGCCCCCGATGCCGGCCGCCACGCTCCCGACCCCGCTCGCGATCCCCGTGACGACCAGAGGCCCGCGCGCCTCCGCGCGCACCGGGTGCCGGCCGTCGCGACGGAGGCGGGTCGTGACGACGGCAAGCGTCATCGCGACGACGACGACGGCCCCGACGGTGACCTCGAGCGCCGCGCGCCCTGCGTCCCTCAGCAGCAGCGCGGCGGGCACCATCACCACCACCGACGTCCCGGCGAGCCACGCATACCGGCGCCAGTCCACGTCACGCGCCACCCGGCCCAGGATGAGCGTGGACGCGATCGCGCCCGAGAGGTTGACGAACAGCACGCCCTCCAGCGGGCCCACGATGAGCACGATGAACGGCCCCGCGACGAGCCCGAAGCCCATACCCGTGACCCGCTGGAGCGACCCGCCCACGAGGATCGCGAGGACGAGGAGGGCGAGCACCTCACCACGGTACGCGGTCGCGGCCGCACCGATGAGTGCGCGTGCCGCCCGACCAGGACGAGCCGTGGCCGTCGAACCTGCGGGTCGACCTCGCGCCGGTGCCCGGCGACACCCAGGTCGTCATCCGCGAGGGGCCGCACCCCGCCGGGAGCGTCGAGCTGGGGCGCGAGTCGTGGCGGAAGAAGTTCCCTCGCCTCGAGCACGCCCTCGCCGGACGGTGCGCGCGGGCCACGAGGGCACGGCAGAATCGCCGGCGTGGCGAAGAAGGGCAGGCAGGCCTCGCACGGCACCCCGGCGGTGACCGCCCTGGAGATGGCTGGGGTGGACTACACCGTGCACGCCTACGACCACGACCCCACCTCGGACCTCAGCTACGGGCTCGAGGCCGCACAGGCGCTCGGCCTCGACCCCGCGATCGTCCTCAAGACCCTGCTGGCCGACGTCGACGGCACCCTCGTAGTCGGCATCGTGCCCGTGGAGCGCACGCTCGACCTCAAGGCGCTCGCCCGCGCGGTCGGCGGTAAGCGTGCCGCGATGACGGATCCCGCCGCGGCGCAGCGTGCCACCGGCTACGTGGTGGGCGGCATCTCGCCGCTCGGCCAGAAGAGGCGGCACGCCACCGTGCTCGACGAGTCCGCCTCCGGCCACGACGTCGTGTACGTCTCGGGCGGGCGCCGCGGCCTCGACGTCTCCCTCGCGCCCGCGGACCTGCTGCGGCTCACCGACGGAGTGCTGGCGCCGATCGCCCGCGGCTGACCGCCCGCCGGCCTCCCTACCGCTGTGCCGGGTAGTGCTGGTAGGTCGGGAAGCGGGCGTCGCTCGGCACGATGTCCTTGCCCAGCGGCAGCAGCGAGATCGGGATCATCTTGAGGTTCGCGATCGCGAGCGGGATGCCGATGATCGTGATCGCCTGCGCGATCGCGGTGGTGATGTGCCCGATGGTGAGCCAGATCCCCGCGAAGACGATCCAGATGATGTTGCCCAGCACCGACCACCCGCCGGCCCCCGGCTTGTCGACCACGGTGCGGCCGAACGGCCACAGCGCGTAGCCCGCGATGCGGAACGACGCGATGCCCCACGGGATGGCGACGATCGTGATGCAGCACAGGATTCCCGCCGCGGCATAGCCGAGTGCGAGCCAGAAGCCGCCGAACACGAGCCAGATGATGTTGAGCAGTGCTTTCACGCCACCATCCTCGCTGCTCGCCCGCCGCCCGCACCACCCGGGACTCCCCCGACCGGACCCTGAGATCCGGGTGCCAGCCGGGTGCCGTCCGCGTGCCAGGGAGCCGCTCCTCGCTCCGTAGGATGGGCCGCATGCCCAGCTGTCCCGGGATCCCCGCGCGTCTCGCCGCCGTCCACGCCCGCGTGGCCGCGGCCGCCCGCGACGCCGGTCGTGACCCCCGCGAGGTCCGCGTGCAGCTGGCCACCAAGACCCAGGACGCCGAGACGCTGCTCGCCGGCGTGCACGCAGCCCTCGACCACGCCGCCGAGACCGGCGACGACCGGCCGGTGCTGATCGGCGAGAACCGCGTGCAGGAGCTCGTCGCCAAGGCGCCGGCGCTGGCCGGGCTCGTCGTCGCCGGGCGGGTCGAGGCACACCTCATCGGCCACCTGCAGAAGAACAAGGTCAACCAGGTGCTCACCGCGGCCACCGCCGTCGACTCCGTGGACTCCGCCGCCCTCGCCCGGGCGCTGTCCACCCGGTGCGAGCGCGACGGCCGCACGCTCGACGTCATGGTGCAGGTCAACGTGTCCGGCGAGGACACCAAGACCGGGGTGGGCCCCGACGACGCCGCGGCACTCGCCACCGAGATCGCCGCCCTCCCCGGCCTGCGCCTCACGGGGTTCATGACCATCGGCGCCCGCTCGGACGACGACGCGCTCGTCCGGGCCGGCTTCGCCCGCCTGCGCCGAATCCGCGACGACGTCCTCGCGAGCGGCGCCCCCGGCACCGCCACGGCCCACGAGCTCTCCATGGGCATGACCGGCGACCTCGAGCTCGCCGTCGCCGAGGGCGCGACGATCGTCCGCGTCGGCACCGCCGTCTTCGGCGCCCGCCCCGCCGCGAGGTAGTCCCGAATTCCGCGAGGTAGTTCGAAATCTCGCGAGGTAGTTCCGCGCTCGCGACGAGCGCAAATACCTCGCCCGGCGTTGAACTACCTCGCGAGATTTCGAACTACCTCGCGAAATTCGGGACTACCTCGGCGGGGCGCCGCCCAGGAGCGCGAGGGCGCCGCGGACGCCGCCGGCCTCGGTGAGCGTGCCCCGGGCGGCGGGCTCGTCGACCCCCGCCAGGAGCATGACGAGCGCCACCTGCACCTCGCCGCCCGCGTCGGCGAGGACGGGCGCGCAGACCTCGGGCGTCAGGCCGGACGCCTGGCTGAGCAGCCGCACGAGGCGCGCGCGCAGCTTCGCGTTGGTGGCACGGACGTCGACCATGAGGTTGGAGTACGTCTTGCCGAGCTGCACCATGGTGGCCGTCGAGAACGTGTTGAGCACGATCTTCTGCGCGCTGGCGGCCTTCATGCGCGTGGACCCGGTGACGGCCTCGGGCCCGGTGTCCAGCAGGATCGCGACGTCGACGCCGTCCGCGAGGGACGCCGTCGGGTTGGCGCTCACCAGGGCGGTGCGGGCGCCGCGCTCCCGCGCGAGATCCAGCGCCCCGCCGACGTACGGGGTGCGGCCGCTCGCCGCGAGCCCGACGACCAGGTCGCGGCGCCCCACGTGGTCCAGGTCGCGCCGCCCCGCCTCGACGTCGTCCTCGGCACCCTCGACGGAGAGGGTCATTGCGTCGGAGCCGCCGGCCAGGTGGGCGTCGAACCACTCGGGCCCGACGCCGTAGGTGGGCATCAGCTCGACGGCGTCGAGCACCCCGAGCCGCCCGGACGTGCCCGCCCCCGCATAGTGCACCCGCCCGCCGGCGCGGATCGCCGCCACCGCGAGCTCCACCGCCTGCGTGACCCGGAACCGTTCGGCGCGCACGACGCTCGCGACGCCCGCGTCCTCGTCGAGGATGAGCCGCACGACGTCGGCCGCGGGCAGCAGGTCGATGTCCGTGGTGCGCGGGTTGCGTTCCTCCGTGGGCGAGGTCATACGGGCCACGGCGAGCAAGTCGCCGTCCCCGGGCAGGCCGTCATCGGTCATCGGTTGCTTCCTCTCGGAGAGGTCAGGGGGCTCGGCGTCGTCGTGTGGCTCGGTGTCGTGAGGTGGCTCGGCGAGGTCGTCAGCACGAGGCGACGCACGGGTGCCCGGACGGCGGGCGCGGGCAGCGCCGTGGGCGGGGTCAACGACCCGAGAACCACGGGCCGCCGCGCGCCGGTGGCCTGCCGCCGGTGCGGCCCGGCGGCCGTACCCGGCACGCCGTGGACGCCGAGGAAGCCCAGCAGCGCGAACAGGTAGGCCTCCTTGCCGTCCGCGGGCAGGCCCAGCTCGTCGGCGGTGACGAGCGCCGTCGTGGCCGGCAGCAGAGCCTGCAGCCGCTCGCGCAGCACGGGGTTGCGCGCGCCGCCGCCGGAGATCACGACCCGGTCCACGCCGCCGGCGGGGACCTGCTCCGCGAGCGACCTCGCGACGGTGGCCGCCGTGAGCTCGGTCAGCGTGGCGACGAGGTCGGCCGTGCTCAGGTCGTCGGCCCGCACGCCCGCGGCGGCGAGCCGTGTCGTGACGTACTCGCCGTCATAGAGCTCGCGGCCCGTGGACCGCGGTACGGGCAGGTCGTAGTACGGGTCGGCGAGGAGCGCCTCCAGCGCCGCGCCGTGTACCCGGCCCTGCGCCGCGAGCGCGCCGTCGGCGTCGAAGGGCCGCCCGGTGAGGCGCTGCACCGCGTGGTCGATCAGGCAGTTGCCGGGGCCGGTGTCCCAGGCGAGCACGGGTGTGTCGTGCGCGCCGACGATCGTCACGTTGGCGATGCCGCCCACGTTGAGCGCCGCCGTGTGCCGCGCCCCGTCCGCCGGGTCGTGACCCAGCCACAGCGCGTCGAGGATGCTGACGAGCGGGGCCCCCTGACCGCCGGCCGCGACGTCGGCCACGCGGAAGTCGCTCACCACCGGGCGGCGGGACCGCTCCGCCACCCACGCCGGGTTGCCGAGCTGCAGCGTGCCGCGCGTGCGCCCGGCCACCACCCAGTGGTGCAGCGTCTGGCCGTGCGACGCGACGAGGTCGGCGTCTCCCCCGGCCAGGTCGTCGACGGCGCGCCGGGCCGCGGCGCCGAGCTCCTGCCCGACGAGCGTGTCGAGCTGGCAGACCTCGCCCATGTCGACGGCGGCGGGCGGCAGCGCGGCGAGGATCCGCCGGCGCAGCTGGTCGGGCCACGGGTACTCCGTGTGGCCGAGCGGGCGCAGGTGCAGGGTGCCGTCCGCCCGCAGGTCGAGGTCGGCGGCCGCCGCGTCGATGGCGTCGACGCTGGTACCGGACGAGATGCCGATGACGATCATCGCCCCGCCTCCCCGTCGACGGCGCCGCCGGACCCCGCGAGCAGGGCCGCGGCCGCCTCGGCGTTCGCGCGGCCGGTGCCGCAGGCGAGAACGGCCGCGGGCGCGCCGCCGGGCAGTGTGGCCAGCCAGCGCGCTCCGGCGTCCGGCACGCCGGTGTGCACCACCACCAGGTCGGGCCGCACCTTCTGCAGCTCGGCGAGCCGGGAGTATTCGGCGCCGCCGGGCACCGGCTCGCGCGTCACGACGACCACCGGCGAGGCCGCGGCCGCGCCGCCGACGAGCACGCCGTGCGCGCCCTCCTGCAGCTCCGTGAGCAGCGCGGCGAAGCCCGCGTCGTCGAGCGCCGGGTGCAGCACGGCGCCGGGCCACCGCTCGGCGACGGCGTGCTGCACGTGCTGGGCGGTGCGGCCGGCGGCGTGGTCGAGCCGCAGCCGCAGGTCCACGACCTGAGGCTCGACGACAGGAGGCTCGACGACAGGAGGCTCGACGACATGGCGCGCGCCGGCGATCGCCACCGTGCCCGCCCCGCCCACCGCGCGCACGGCCTGCCGGGCGACGCGTTCCCCCACCGCGGCGAGCGCCTCCTGCGCGCGCCGCGCGGACTCCGGCCCCGGCGTCACCCCGGTCCGCTCGCGCCGGGCGCGGAGCCGGCGCACGAGCTCGTCCGTGCGCCGCCGGGAGGCGGCGAGCCGCTCGAGGCTCACGCGCCCGTCGGCGACGGCGGCGACGAGGGCCGCGACCGCGGAGCGGAACAGCGACGCGTCGTCGCGGTCCGACGTCGTGCCGAGGCACAGCAGGTCGGCCCCGCCCTCGACGGCGCGCACCGCCGCCTCGCCCACGTCCGCGCCGTCGGAGACGGCGCGCATGTCCAGGGCGTCCGTGATGACGGGCCCGGCGAAGCCGAGCTCGCGGGCGAGGGCGGCCACCGCCGGCTCGAGGGAGGCGGGCGCGGGGCCCAGGGCGGGCACCACCACGTGCGCCGTCATGAGCGTGTCGAGGGCGGGCCCCGCGCCTCCGTCCCCGCCGTCGTTCGGCGCGAAGCCGGCGACGAACGGCACGAGGTCGCGGCGACGCAGGGTGTCGAGGTCGGCGTCGACGACGGGCAGCTCGAGGTGCGAGTCAGTGGTCGTGGACCCGTGCCCGGGGAAGTGCTTGGCGCACGTCCCGGCGCCGCCGCGGTGCAGCCCGCGCGCGAACGCGACGCCGTGCCGGGCCACCGCGCTCGGGTCGCCGCCGAAGGCGCGCACGCCGATCACCGGGTTCTCCGGCGTGTCGACGTCGAGCACCGGGGCCAGGTCGAGGTCGACGCCCGCCGCGGTGAGGAGCCGGCCCAGCGCCTCGCCGGCGTCGCCCGTCAGGCGCTCGTCGTCGACGACGCCGAGCGCGGCGGCGCCGGGCAGGGACGACCCCGCGGCGGCCTCGAGCCGCGAGACGTCCCCGCCCTCCTCGTCCGTCGCGACCAGCAGGTCGGGCGAGAGCGCGTGCAGCTGCGCCGTGAGGGCGGCCGTCGTCGCCAGGTCGGGCGTGTTGCCGGCGAAGAGCACGACCCCGGCCAGCCCGTCGCGCACGGCGCCGGCGAGCCACGGCGGCGGGGTGGTCCCCGTGAAGCCGGGCAGCAGCACGCCGTGCACCGCCCGCTCGACCTCGTCGGACGCGCTCACCCCTTCACCGCCCCGGCGGTCAGCCCGGACGCGAGGCGCCGCTGGACGATGATGAAGAAGATCATCACCGGCAACGTGATGATCGTGGATGCGGCCATGATCGCGCCCCAGTCGTTGGAGTGCTGGCCGAAGAACGACCGCAGCCCGATGGCCACGGTGTAGTTCTGGGTCTCGCCCCCGAGCAGCGTCATCGCGAAGACGAACTCGTTCCACGCCGTGATGAAGCTGAAGATGCTCGTGGCCACCAGCCCCGGCGCCACGAGCGGGAGCAGGATCGAGCGGAACATCCGGCCCCAGGTGGCGCCGTCCAGATAGGCGGCCTCCTCGAGCTCGACCGGCACGGCCGCGACGAACCCGCGCAGCATCCAGATGCCGAACGGCAGCGCGAGCGCCACGTACACGACGACGAGGCCCACGAGGCTGCCCAGCAGCTGCAGGTCGCGCACCTGCACGAACAGCGGGATGACCAGCGCCTCCAGGGGCACCATCTGCACGATGAGCACCAGCATCAGCACCTGGGTGCGGAGCTTGAACCGGAACCGCGCGACGGCCACCGACGCGAGCAGCGCCAGCACCGACGACGCGACCACCGTGGCGAGCGCCACCACCAGCGAGTTGCGCAGGAAGACGTCGAACCCGCCGTCGGTCAGCACGAACCGGAAGTGGTCGAGGGTCGGCTCCGCCGGCACGAAGGACGCGCCGCGGCCGGCCTTCGCGTCGAACGCGCTCACGAGCATCCAGTACGCCGGGAAGAGCGTGAACACGAGCAGGAGCGTCACCGCCACGCCCTTGCCCATCTGGACCGCGCGCGGCGGTCGTCGGGACCCGCGCCGGACGGCGGGCGCGCGGCCGGCGTCCTGCCGGGGCGGTCTCGTCGCGACGCTCACAGCTCCTCCTCCTTCAGGATCGTCCGCACGTACGCGACGGTGATGCCGAGCAGCAGCAGGGTGAGCAGCACGGCGATCGCCGAACCGAAGCCGTACCGGTTCTGCCCGAACGACTCGACGTACGACCACACGCCGAGGTTGAGCACCTCGCGGTTGGTGCCCGCCCCGCCCGGCATGAGGTAGACCTGCGCGAAGACCTTGAAGTCCCAGATGGTCGACAGGATGATCACGACGGCGAAGATCTGCTTCAGCTGCGGCACGATCACAGAGAAGAAGCGGCGCCACGAGCCGGCCCCGTCGATCTCCGCCGCCTCGAGCAGCTCCTTCGGCACGCCCAGCAGGCCGGCCAGCACGGTGATCGCCACGAACGGGAAGCCGTGGTGCACCACGTTGAGCAGCACGATCGCGTAGAACGACCACCGGTCGGTGAACCAGTTGACGGGCTGGTCCTGCAGCCCGAGCACCTGCAGCACGTGGTTGAACACGCCCCGGTCGGCGTCGAAGATCCATACCCACACGTAGGTGCCGGTGACGGCGGGCATGGCCCAGGCGGCCATGATCGCGCTCGAGACGATCGTGCGCCACACCCGGCCCAGCGAGGCCAGGAGCACCGCGACCGCGGTGCCGAAGACGACGGTGCAGCCGACGGAGGCGATCGCGAACAGCACGGTGTTGGGCAGCACGACCTGCCACAGCTGGGCGGAGGTGAAGACCTCGACGTAGTTGGCCAGGCCGATCCAGTTCGGCTCGCCGGAGACGATCTCGCGCAGCCCGTAGTCCTGCAGGGAGAACAGGGTGACCTTGACCAGCGGCCACAGGAGAAGCACCGCCAGCACCAGCAGCGCCGGCGCGAGCAGCATCCATGGCCGGATACGGGCGATGACGGACTTGCCGACCGGACGGCGCCCGCCGCCCTCGGGCTGGTGCCCGGGGGCGGCGGGTGCCGCAACGGGGAGAGTGCTCGCCATCCGTCAGCTTCCGCCGTTGAGCAGCGAGGTCATCTCCTCGGCCGCCTTCTTGCTGGCGGTCGCCACGTCCTCCTCGCCGGAGAGGATCGACTGCATCATCGTTCCCGTCGTCGCCTTGGCCTGGACGGCGCCGAAGTGGGGTGAAACCGGCACGGACGCGCCGCCCTCGACGAACTGCTGCGCGAACGGCGCGACCAGCGGGTCGGTGCTCTGCAGCGTCTCGTCGAGCAACGACTTCTGGCCGGGGAAGTAGCCGGCCTGCTCGCCCCACTTCGTGGCGAACTCACCGGTCGTCATGAGCTCGACGAACTCGAAGGCGAGGTCCGGCTCCTCGGCCGTGGAGAACATGCTCAGGTGCGAGCCGCCCAGCACCGACGGCGACATGCCGCCGTCCTTGCCCGGGATCGGCACGGCCGCGAACTTGCCCTCCATGTCCGCGTTGGCCTCGACGATCGCGCCCGGCGTCCAGGAGCCCATGATCGCCATGCCGACGTCGCCCTGCGCGAACGCGTCGAGCACGTCGGTCTCCTTCCAGGTGGTGGCCCCGGCCGAGGAGTAGCCGTCCTTGGCCAGGCCCGTCCAGAAGCTCAGCCCCTCCTGCGCCTCCGGGCTGTCGAGGCCCGACGTCCAGGTGTCGCCGTCGAGCGTCGCGACCTCGCCCCCGGCGCCCCACATCCACGGGTACACCGTGAACTCGGCGTCGCCGGGCACCGCCACGGCGAGCTTGTCCGGGTACTTCGCCTTGACGGCCTTGGCGGCCGACTCGAGCTCCGCCCACGTGGTGGGCGGCTCCACTCCGGCCTCCTCGAAGATCTCCGTGTTGTACACGAGGGAGCGCACCCCCGCGTACCACGGCATGCCGTAGAGCTGCCCGTCGTAGGTGCCCGCCTCGACCAGGCCGTCCACCAGGTCGTCGCCCAGCCCGGCGTCCGCGACGTAGTCGTCCAGGGGCGCGAGCGCCCCGGCGTCGGCGAACTCGGGCGTCCAGGTGGTGCCGGTCTCCGCCACGTCGGGCGTGGTGCCGCCCGCGATCGCGGTGACGAACCGGTCGTGCGCGTCCGCCCACTCGACGAACTCGACGTTGAGGTCGGCCCCGGTCTGGTCCTTGAAGGCCGTGCCGACCTCGTCGAAGAAGGCGTCCGCGCTGGGGTTCGTGCCCTGCATGATCCACACGTCGAGGGTCTTGCCCTCGCCGCTGGCGCCGTCGCCCCCGTCGTCGTCCGAGCCGCCGCCACAGGCAGCGACGCCGAGCGCCACGAGCGCCGCCGTCGTCACCCCCACGGTCGTCCGGGTCCACATGTCTCGCCGCATCGTCATCCTCCCCTGGCGGCCCCCCGGGGCCGCCCCCTCGTACGCGGCACCGCCATTCTCACGGTCGTGCGCCGGCGTCCTCGCGGTCGTGTCGTCCCGACGTCCCCGTCGTCCGGCGTGACGTCGTCGTCTCGCTGTCGTAGTGATCGCTGGTGTGCGTGCGGCAACGCCCGGACTGAAAGGAAGTTCCGGGGAGTCGCCCTATGAGGGAGATTACTGACCCCGAGGCGATCACGAAAGCCCCCGCACACATTCGTGACAGGACGGTGACCTCGGGCCCGGGCGGTTCTGGCGGCTAGCGCGGGTCAGGGAACGCGGTTGATCCAGGCCGCGTTGCCGAACTTGGTCCGCACGAGATCCTCGGCGCGCTCGAGCTCCTCGGGTCGCAGCTGCGAGTCGGTGGTGCGGTACTGCGCCTTGAAGTGCGCCTCGAAGGCGTCGATGATCGCGTCGCGCGACATGCCGGTCTGCGAGCGCAGCGGGTCCACCCGCTTGTTCGCGCTGGTCGTGCCCTTGTCGGACAGCTTCTCCCGGCCGATCCGCAGCACCTCGAGCATCTTCGCGTTGTCGATGTCGTACGCCATCGTCATGTGGTGCAGCACCGCGCCGCCCGCGAACCGTTTCTGCGCGGACCCGGCGAGCTTGCCGGCCGGCGAAGCGACGTCGTTCAGGCCCGAGAAGCTAGCCTCGACGCCCACGTCCTGCAGGGCGCCGAGCACCCACGAGTCCAGGAACGCGTAGGACTGCTCGAAGGACAGGCCGTCGACCAGGGAGGCGGGCACCACCAGGGAGAACGTCACGCAGTTGCCCGCCTCCATGAACATCGCGCCGCCGCCGGAGATCCGGCGCACCACGGTCACCTCGTGCTCCCGCACCCCCACCGGGTCAACCTCGTTCTTCAGCGACTGGAACGAGCCGATGAAGACGGCCCGCTCGGTCCAGTCCCAGAACCGCAGCGTGGGGCCGCGGCGTCCCGCCGCCAGCTCCTCGGTGAGCACCTGATCGAGGGCCGCGAGCGTCGCCGGCGGCAGCGGGCCGGGGCGCAGCACCTCGAACGTGTGGTCGTCCCACGACGTGGCCATGCCCAGCGCCCGGCGCACCGCGACGGCCACCGCCCACGCGTCGAAGCCCATCATCGTCACGGGCCCGGCCAGTCGGCGGTCCTGCTCGGCGATGCGCAGCCCGTCGTCGACGGCCCGTGCGAGCTCGCTCGTGGACGCCTCCCGCGGCAGCCCGACCAGGGCCGAGTCGATCACCTCGAGCGCCTCGTCGGGCTCCAGAAAGAAGTCGCCACTGAGCCGGACGTCGGTCAGCAGCCCGTCGCGCGCCTCGAGGTCGACCGTCACGAGCTTGCCACCGGGAACCTTGTACTCACCATGCACCTCTCCACGGTAGCCGCGGCGAGGCCCCTCCGGACGCGGCGTCGGTCACACCGCGATGCCAGCGGGCGAGATTCCTTTCGTAAGGTGCCCGATCTTAGAAAATGACTGCCACACTGGGACGCGTGACCAGCCGGGACGCCCAGGACGCCGCCATCCCGCACGTCGTCGCCGTCGATGTCGGCGGCAGCGGCGCCAGGCTCGTGGCCGTGCCGCAGCAGCCCCACCTGCCGCATGCCACCACCGACGGCGCCCCGCTCACCCTCACCGGGCGCCCCGTGCGCATCACGGCGGACGGGAGCGACGCGGCCGACGTCGTCGCCGAGCTCGTCGCCGACCTGGCGCGGCAACGCCCCGGGCTCCGGGTCGCGGCGGCCGCCGCGTCCGTCACCGGCCTCCCCTCGCTCGTCCGCGACCCCGACGTCGTGCACGCCGCGCTCGCCGAGGGCCTCGGCGCCGACCGCACCGCCGTCGCCTCGGACGCGCTCGCCGCGCACCTGGGCGCGCTGGGCGGGCGCCCCGGGGCCGTGGCGGCCGTAGGGACCGGCGCCATCGTGCTCGCCACCGACCTGCACCGGCGCTGGCACCGCGTGGACGGCTGGGGGCACCTGCTGGGCGACCTGGGCTCCGGCTCGTGGATCGGCGCGCGCGGGCTGCAGGCGGCGATCGCCGCGCACGACGGCCGCCCGGGCACCACCTCCCCCACCCTCCTGGCCGCGGCGCTGGAACGCTTCGGGCCGGTCGAGGGCTGGCCGGCCGCGCTCTACGGCCGCGCCGACCGCGCCCACGTCCTCGCGTCGTTCACCCCCGCCGTCGCCGACGCCGCCCGGGCCGGCGACCTGGTCGCGAACGCCGTCCTGCACGACGCCGGCACCCACCTCGCCGCGAGCATCGCCGCCGCGCTGCGGCCCGGTATCCCCCCGCTCGCCGCCGTGACCGGCGGCATCGCGGGCATCGGCGACGCCGTCACCACCCCGCTCAAGGCGCGCCTGGCCGCGCTGCGGCCCGACGTCCGCCTCGTCCTGGCCGACGGCAGCCCGCTCGACGGGGCGCTGCGCCTGGCCAGGTCGCTGCCCGACGGCGGGTTCGTCGAGCCGTATCAGCCCTGGCTCACCGTCCGGCCGTCCGACCTACCGTCCGTCCCACCGACCGCCGGCGCCCGGCGGGAAGGAGACCACCCCGCATGAACGGTGACGTTCTCGTCCGGCTCCGCCAGACGCTGCCCACGCTGCGCCCCGCCGAGGCCCGGATCGCCGAGGTGGTGCTCGACGACCCGCCCGGCGTGGTGGGTGCCACCATCACCGAGCTCGCCGCGCGCGCCGGGACGTCGCAGGCGACGGTCGTACGGTTCTGCCGCGCGGTCGGGTACGCCGGCTACCCCGAGTTCCGCATCGACCTCGCACAGGCGACGAGCCGCCGCGCCGTCGAGCTCGAGCGCTCCGGCATCGCCGAGGGCGAGATCAACCGGACCGACACCGCGACCGACGTCGTGTCCAAGATCGCCTTCCACGAGGCGCGGA
Organism: Isoptericola sp. Y581; assembly: GCF_059445475.1. Classification (NCBI taxonomy): domain Bacteria; kingdom Bacillati; phylum Actinomycetota; class Actinomycetes; order Micrococcales; family Promicromonosporaceae; genus Isoptericola; species Isoptericola sp. Y581. The sequence goes on from NZ_JCAIUK010000006.1 coordinate 335,958, forward strand.
CGATCGAGGAGACCGCGCGCATGCTCGACCTCGACGCGCTCGAGCGGGCGGTCGAGGCCGTGGCCGCGGCGCCCCGCGTCGACGTGTACGGCGTCGGGTCCAGCGGCCTGACCGCGCAGGACCTCGCGCAGAAGCTCGCCCGCATCGGCATCGCCTGCTTCGCTCCCGTGGACGTGCACGGCCAGCTCCAGTCCGCGGCCCTGCTCGGCGAGGGCTGCGTCGCCGTCGCCGTCTCGCACACGGGCGCCACGATCGAGGCGCACCAGGCCCTCTCCCTGGCCCGGGACGCCGGCGCCACCACCGTTGCCGTGACCAACTTCCCCGCCTCGCCGCTGGCCGAGCTCGCGGACGTCGTCCTCTCGACGACGGCCCGCGAGACACAGTTCCGGTCCGGCGCCATGTCGAGCCGCATCGCCCAGCTCGCGGTGGTCGACTTCCTCTTCGTGCGCGTGGCCCAGCGCCGCTACGACGCGACCACCGCGGCACTCAAGGTCACGTACGACGCCGTGCAGGCGCACCGTCTGCCGACCAAGACCCGCTGAGCCGTCAGCGCGGCTCGATGCCAGCGTGCAGCAGGCCGTACACGTACGCGTCGATCAGCGACTCCCAGGCCGCCTCGATGACGTTCGGGCCGACGCCGACCGTCGACCACGAGTGCTGGCCGTCCGTGGTCTCCACCAGCACGCGAGTGGTCGCGTCCGTGCCCTGCTGGGCGTCGAGGATGCGCACCTTGAAGTCGATGAGCTCGAACTTCTCGATCTGGGGGTACGCACGCGCCAGCGCGCTGCGCAGCGCCTGGTCGAGGCCGTTGACGGGGCCGTTGCCCTCCCCCGTCGCCACGATGCGCTCGCCGCCGGCATGCAGCTTGACCGTGGCCTCCGCCACGGCGTCGGCGTCCCGGCTCGCGGCGTCGTGCTCCGCGCTGCCAGCGACCGTCTCGACGATGGTGCGCCAGCTCTCGACCCGGAAGTACGACTGGCGTGCGCCCGTGAGCTCCTCGCGCAGCAGCAGCTCGAACGACGCGTCCGCCGCGTCGAACGTGTACCCCCGCGCCTCGGCGTCCTTGACCCGCGTCGTGACGCGGGTGAGCAGCTCGCCCTGCCCGCTGAGGTCGTAGCCCAGCTCGCGTCCCTTGAGCTCGATCGACGCCCGGCCCGCCATGTCCGACACGAGCATGCGCATGTCGTTGCCCACGGCGGTCGGGTCGATGTGCTGGTACAGGTCCGGGTCCACCTTGATGGCGCTGGCGTGCAGGCCGGCCTTGTGCGCGAAGGCGCTGGCACCCACGTACGGCTGACGCGCGTACGGCGAGATGTTGGTGATCTCGGCGACGGCGTGCGCGATGCGGGTGGCCTCCTCGAGGCCCTCGCCCGCCAGGGTGCGCAGGCCGTGCTTGAGCTCCAGGTTCGCGACGACGGTGACGAGGTCGACGTTGCCGGTGCGCTCGCCGTACCCGTTCACGGTGCCCTGCACATGCCCGCACCCGGCGGCCACCGCCGCCAGGGTGTTCGCGACGGCGCAGCCGGAGTCGTTGTGCGCGTGCACGCCGAGCAGGGGGTCGCCGGCGGCGGCGTCCAGCACGTGCGGCATCCCCAGGGACTCGCGCAGCTCGGTCACGACGTCCGTGACCCAGTGCGGCAGCATGCCGCCGTTGGTGTCGCACAGCGCCACGACCTCCGCGCCCGCGGCGAACGCGGCCTCCACCGCGGCGCGCGAGTACGCCGGGTCGGTCCGGTATCCGTCGAAGAAGTGCTCGGCGTCCACCACGACGCGCCGCCCCTCGCCCACCAGGAAGGCGACCGTGTCGCTGATCATCGCGAGGCCCTCGTCGCCCGTGGTGCGTAGCGCCCGCTCGACGTGGCGGACGTCGGACTTGGCCACGAGCGTCACGACCGTGGCCTCGGCGTCGAGGAGGGCCCGCACCTGCGGGTCGTCCCAGGCGCGGGTCCCGGCCTTGCGCGTGGCGCCGAAGGCCGCGAGGACGGCGTGCCTGAGGTCGAGCTCCTTGGCCGCACGGCGGAAGAACTCGGTGTCCTTGGGCACGGCGCCCGGCCAGCCGCCCTCGATGAAGCCCACACCGAGCTCGTCCAGCAGCGGCGCGATGGCCAGCTTGTCCGCCACCGAGAGGTTCATGCCCTCCTGCTGCGCGCCGTCGCGCAGGGTGGTGTCGTACACGTGGAACGGGGTGGCGGTCATGCGGGACTCCCCACGTCGGTGACGCGGCGGCCGGGGCGGCCGGGCATCGAGGAAATCTGGGCGATCAGGTCAACAAAAAAGACCCTCCGGGGGTACGGAAGGTCTGCGCGTCCGGTGGGGTGGGCCGGACGCGCTACAGAATGATGAGCGAGCGACGCTGGTGCGCGAGGCGTGTCATGGGCCACATGGTGCCACACCCGGCGGGGGACGTCACGGAGGTCCCACCGGGCGGACCGGGCGGTCCCGGGCGGACCGGGCGGTCCCGGGCGGACCGGGCGGACCGGGCGGAGCGGACCGCAGACGCCGACCCGGAGCGCCACAGGGCGCGGCGGACGATTCCGTGCTCGGCTGGGGGGGCAGGAGCACCGAGAACCAGGAGCACCAAGACCCAGGAGCACCGAGACCCAGGAGCACCGAGACCCTGCTGTACCGCGAGCGAGGAGATCGCATGAGCCACGATCAGCGCCCGGTCCCACCGCCGGACCAGCCGGAGCGGCCGCCCGGCGTGCTGCCGGGTGCCGGGTCCGGTCCGCGGCCGGAGGGCCCCGTGCCCCCGCGCGCGGTCCGGCCGAGGCTCGACGCGCCGCGGTTCTGGGCGGGCGCGGGCGCCACCGTACTGGTATGCGCGCTGCTCGGCCTGGCGGCCGAGGTCATCCTCGACGGCGTGCTGGGTCTGGACCTGCAGGCGCCCCCGGACCTGGTCGGCCTCGGGTCGCCGGAGACGTCGTGGGCACTGGCGGGTGCCATCTTCGCGTTGCTCGGGGCCGCTGTGCTGCACCTGCTGGTGCTGTCGGCGCCCCGTCCCCGCATGTTCTTCGGCTGGGTCGTGACGCTGGCGACGGTGATCCTGGCGGCCCTGCCGTTCACGGGCTCGCCGGCGCTCGCCACGGCCGCGGCCACCGCGGCCGTCTGGGTGCTGCTCGGCATCGCCGTCTGGTCGATGCTGACGCAGGTGCTGGGCCGCACCCTGGTCCGCAGCTGACCTACGACGGGTCCGACCAGGCCACGACGCGCTCTTGTGCATCGGGCTCGAGGTAGGCCAGCAGCGCCTCGCCCTCCGCCTCGGCCTCGGCGCGGGCGGCGTCGTCGACGTCCACGAGCGCGACCACCCGCAGGGTGGCCTGGTCGCCGTCGCGCTCGGCGGACCAGGTGCCGGCCACGCGCCCGTCGACCAGCACGGTGGGCAGCACGTCCGCGTTGCGGCGGTAGACCGTCGCGGCGTGGGCGGGGTCGACGACGCGGTCGCGCACGTCGTGCGCCACCAGCAGGTGGTCCCAGCGGGACAGGAAACGCACCGGGGACGGCACGTCCCCGGGCACGACCTCGGCGTCGGCCAGGTCGAGCAGCGCACGCCCGTCGGGCGCCTCGTAGGCGCGCAGCTCGAGGAGCGCGAGCGCGCGCTTCATCGCGCCGACGCCCCGCACGCCGAGCCCGCGCGCGATGTCCGCGAGGGACGCCGGGCCGAACGCGCCCAGGTAGGTCGCGACCGCCCGGGCGCGCGCCTCGTCCGGGGCGAACGTGGGCAGCGGGTGCGGCAGCACGTCGGCCAGCCAGCGGGCGCCGTCCATGTAGCGCACGGCCACGTGCGAGCCCCACAGGCCGCTCGGCGGCACGTGCACGAGGCCGCCGCCCGCGCTCGCTAGCCGCCACCAGGCGCGGCTCACGCCGCCCGGGATCGCGGCGACGGCGTCGACGCCCGGGTACCGCTCGGCGGCGAACGCCTCCACCTCGTCGAGCGTGCGCGGCTCGGCGCAGTACGCGCGCACGACGGCGTTGAGACCCACGAGGTCGACGCCGGCACGCCTGGCGCTCGCCCGCCACGCGGCGAGCCGCTGCTCGGCCGAGACCGCGTCGAGGAGGGGCCAGTCCGCGCTCGACACCAGGTGCAGCGTCGACCGCATCACGGTCGCCTTCACCACCGAGCCGGAGGTCAGCGCCTCTTCGAGCCCGGCGATCGTCTGCCGTGCCCGGCGCGACCAGAGCGCGACGTACGGCATGTTGGCGTGCTGGGCCTGCAGCCCGCCCACCCGCCCGACGACGGTGGGGACGTCGTCGTCGGAGCGGGCGAGCAGCTGCTGGCGGGCGAGCGTGGTGCGGTTGACCTCGTCGGCCGTGATCGGGGTGGGCATCGAGAAGGGGCCTCCGTCCCTGGTCGTGACCGACCGCACCTGCCCGCCACCTCCCGCGGCGACGCGTCAGGCGAGCCGGCGCATCCATCCGTGCCGGTCCTCGGACCGACCGTACTGGATGTCGGTGAGCTCCTCGCGGACCGCCATCGTGAGCTCGCCGGGCGTGCCGCCGCCGACCTCGCGGTCGAACGTGTCGCCGGCCAGCCGGCCCACCGGGGTGATGACGGCCGCGGTGCCGCACGCGAAGATCTCACGCACGGACCCGTCCGCGAGGCCCGCGACGACCTCGGCGAGGGGGATGCGGCGCTCCACCACCGCGTGGCCGCGGTCGGCGACGAGCTGCAGGATCGACGAGCGCGTGACGCCCTCGAGGATGGAACCCGTCAGCTCCGGCGTGTGCACCGAGCCGTCGGCCATGACCACGAAGACGTTCATGCCGCCGAGCTCTTCGAGGTAGGTGTTCGTCAGGGCGTCGAGGAAGCACACCTGGTCGCAACCCTGCTCCTGCGCGACCACCTGCGGCAGGAGGCTCGCGGCGTAGTTGCCGCCGCACTTGGCGTCGCCGGTGCCGCCCGGACCGGACCGGTGGTAGTCCTCTGCCACCCAGATCGACACGGGTTTGACGCCGCCGGCGAAGTACGGGCCGACGGGCGAGGCGATGACGAGGTACTCGACCTCGGTCGCCGGGCGGACTCCGAGGAACGACTCGGAGGCGAACATGAACGGGCGCAGGTACAGGCTCGAGTCCTCACCGTCCGGCACCCAGGCGACGTCCGTGCGCACGAGCGCCGCGACGGAGCCGACGAAGTCGTCCACCGAGAGACCGGGCAGGGCGAGCCGGTGCGCCGACCGGGCGAACCGCGCGGCGTTGGCGTCCGGGCGGAATGTCCAGACCGAGCCGTCGGCGTGCTTGTACGCCTTCATCCCCTCGAAGATCTCCTGCGCGTAGTGCAGGACCGCGGTCGCGGGGTCGAGCTGCAGCGGGCCGTACTTCTCGATGCGCCGGTCGAGCCAACCGTCCTCCTGGCGCCACGTGATGCGGGCCATGTGGTCGGTGAACACGGTGCCGAACCTGGGCGCCTGGAGCGCGGCCTCGCGCTCGGCGTCCGGGGTCGGCGTGTCCGTGGCACGGACGTCGAAGAGTACGACGAGGTCCTCGAGCTCGGCCGGGAGGATGCCCGACCCGTCGGTGCTCGGGGCCGCGGCGGAGGTGGTGCTGGAAGTTGTCATGATCGGGGGCCTTTCACCGGGGTGACCCCTGTAGTTTTCCACGACCGCGCGCCGTGTGGGCGCCGACGTCGCTCCGACCACAGCGGTCACCTGGACGGACAGGGATGTCGGGTGATCGATGGGGGCGACGGGCGGTGACTCGGACGACTCGTCCGACGACGCGGTGCGGGCGGCGCCGCGTCGTCCGGTGACGACGGTGGGACCGCCGTCAGCCGATGACGCGAGCGGCGAGATCGCGCCCGACCTCGGCCGTCGTACGTACTCGGTCGCCGTGCTCACTCGAACGCCCTGCAGATCGGTCGGCAAGGTCGGCCGCGACGGCCGCCTCCACCCGGGCGCTCTCGGCGGACAGCCCGAGGTGGTCGAGCAGGAGGGACACCGACAGCACCGTGGCGGTGGGGTCGGCCTTGCCCTGGCCGGCGATGTCGGGCGCCGAGCCGTGCACCGGCTCGAACATGGACGGCGCAGTGCGGTCGGGGTTGATGTTCGCCGACGCCGCAAGGCCGATGCCGCCGGTGATCGCGGCGGCCTGGTCGGTGAGGATGTCGCCGAAGAGGTTGTCCGTGACGATGACGTCGAAGCGCGACGGGTTCGTGGTGAGGAAGATCGTCGCGGCGTCCACGTGCAGGTAGTCGGTCGTGACGTCGGGGAACTCGGCGTTCACGGCCTCGACCGTGCGGCGCCACAGGTGCCCGGCGTGGACCAGCACGTTGTGCTTGTGCACCAGCGTGAGGTGCTTGCGCGGCCGGGCCTGGGCGCGGGCGAAGGCGTCGCGGACGACGCGCTCGACGCCGAACGCGGTGTTGACCGACACCTCGGTGGCGATCTCGTGCGGGGTGCCGACCCGCAGGGCGCCGCCGTTGCCGACGTACGGCCCCTCGGTGCCCTCGCGCACGACGACGAAGTCGACCTCGCCCGGGTTCGCCAGCGGGCTCGTCACGCCGGGGTAGAGCTTGCTGGGGCGCAGGTTGACGTAGTGGTCCAGGGAGAAGCGGAGCTTGAGCAGCAGCCCGCGCTCGAGCACGCCCGACGGCACGCTCGGGTCGCCGATGGCGCCCAGCAGGATCGCGTCGTGACCCCGGATCGCCTGGAGGTCGGCGTCCGTGAGGGTGTCGCCCGTCGCGTGCCAGCGGCGCGCGCCCAGGTCGAACTCGGTGGTGGAGACCTTGACGTCCGAGCCGGACACCGCCGCCTCGAGGACAGCCAGTCCCTGCTCCACGACTTCGGTGCCGATGCCGTCGCCGGCCACCACTGCAAGGTCGATGTTCCGCGTCATGAGGCTGAGGCTATGCCCGCCAGGTCGTGATACGGACACTGATCTCGCTCTCCGGACGGCGCTCCCGTGCCCGGTCAAATGTCTGGACCCGGGCCACGGGGTCGCCCACGATCGCCGGATGACCCAGGACGACGAACTCACGCCGTACTTCGACGCGGCCGCAGCGAACCTGACCTTCAACTCACCGCTCGGCGACGCCCGCGCGGCCGACCTGCTGGGCCGGCTCTCCCCGCCGTCGCCCGACGCGCGCGTCCTCGACCTCGGGTGCGGCTCCGGCGAGCTGCTGCTGCGGCTGTGCGATCGCCACGGCGTCGCCGGCGACGGGGTCGACCAAGACCCGGGCGACCTCGAGCGCGCCCGGCGCGGTGCCCGCGACCGAGGGCTCGCGGACCGCGTCACGTTCCACCAGGCGGACGCGTCCGCCTGGGACCGCCCCGCGCCCGTGGTGCTCAACGTCGGCGCCGGGTATATCTGGGGCGACACCGCGACCGCAGTCGCCGCGCTGCACGGGCTCACCGAGCCGTCCGGGACGCTGCTGTTCGGCGACGGCGTCTACGAGGCCGAGCCGGACGCGGCGGTCCGCGAGGACTTCGGCGACATGCCCGACCTCGCGACGCTCGCCCGGATCGCCACCGACGCCGGCTTCCGAGTGCTGCACGCCGCCACGTCTTCCCTGGGCGAATGGGACGACTTCGAGTCCGACTGGCGCGCCGGCGTCGAGAGCGTCGGCACGCCCGGCGCGCGGGCCTTCGCCGACGAGCGGCGCGACGAGTACCTGGGCGGCTACCGCGGCGTGGTCGGCTTCGCCTGGCTGGTCCTCACGCCGGCCTAGACCCTGCGGTCGGCGCACGTGCGGGCCTCGGCGAGGTCGAGCCGTACGTCGACGTCGCGCGAGCCGTCGGGGTAGAACCCGTTGCGCTCGTAGCACCCCTGCCGCACTCAGAGCGTTATTCACGGGCTCGGGGTTAGCCATGGGTATGTGATGGCCTGACCTACATCGTTGCTGGTCAGA
>NZ_JCAIUK010000007.1:0-327778 GCF_059445475.1 Isoptericola sp. Y581
ACAGTAGGGCTCCCTGCGAGCGGACACGGTCACGACTGGGACGTGTGGAGCCAGGCCGTGAGCCTGCTGCAGGGCAGCCCCGCCAGTCCCGAGCTGCGCCGCGCGCTGTGGCAGGTCCTCGCTGGCGTCCCCGGCGTCGAGCTGGTCGGCTACACCTCCGACAGCGTGGGGCGCGAGGCAACGGCGGTCCGTGCCGACTTCTCCGACAAGAATCTCGGCATCGAAGAACTCCTGCTCGACCCGGTCTCCGGCGCTCTGCTGGAGACTCGGCTCATGGACAACGACGGCGCCCTCATGCTGGGAACCACCGTGCTCGAGCAAGGGCCACGCGACAGCGCCCCAGCTCCCGAGCCCCCGCTCTGCGGCCCGGGATCCGTACCCGAGAAGTCGTGCTGAGCCCGGCACGAGGTGAGCGCGCCCGACGACCAGGTTCGTCGGGCGCGCCGCCCGCCCCTCCAGGTCGACGTCGACCTTCACTCGGCGTGCTGCGCGAGACCGCGATCATCGTGATCAGCGCGCTCGTGCTGTCGTGGCTGATCAAGACGTTCCTCGTGCAGGCCTTCTACATCCCGAGCGGGTCGATGGAGGACACGCTCGAGATCGGCGACCGGGTCATGGTCTCCCGCCTCGTGCCCGACGTCTTCGACGTCCACCGTGGCGACATCGTGGTGTTCAAGGACCCGGGCGGCTGGCTGCCGCCGTACGAGCCGCCGGAGCGCACCCCCGTCGGGGAGGCCGTGACGAACGTCCTGACCTTCGTGGGGCTGCTCCCGCAGGAGACCGGCGACCACCTGATCAAGCGGGTGGTCGGCGTGCCGGGTGACCACGTCAACGTGCTGCGACGACCAGGGGCGCGTGAGCGTCAACGGCGAGCCGATCGACGAGGAGTCGTACATCAGGCCCGGCTCGGTGCCGAGCGAAGAGCCGTTCGACCACACCGTGGCGGACGGGATGCTCTTCGTCATGGGGGACAACCGGCAGAACTCGGCCGACTCCCGCTTCCACACCGGGGATCCAGGCGGCGGGTTCGTGCCACTCGACAACGTCGTCGGCTCCGCGTTCGCCACCGTGTGGCCATTGACCGACGCCACACTGCTGCGCAACCCCGGCGACGCCTACGCTGACGTGCCCTGACGTAGGTTTCGAAACTTCCAGAACCCGATTCTGGAGCGCCTCAGAATCGGTCAGTTTTGGAGCGTCGGTCCTTGCTGTGAGTTTCGACAAGACGGGCGACGGCAGCCCTCGCCCCTGAGAGGGCTATTCACGGAACGGGTCGCGACGATGCGGCCGGGTGAGAGCGCACCGGCTCTCTGACCTGCAACGATGGGGTTACCACACCATCCATCGACGAGGATTGAGAGCCGGTGCGCTACGAGTCTACGACCGGGTTGGACGCTGTCCAGATGACGGAGCTGGTCGCCAGGATCTACCAGGTCGAGTCCGGGCGGTCCTGGGGCGAGCAGGGCAGGTTCCGGATGAGGTTGCGTGACCAGGTCCGACTGGCGTTGACGCTGCTGCGCACGAACCTGTCCCAGGCGATGGTCGGGGAGTTCTTCACCGTCTCGCAGGCCACCGTCTCGCGCATCTACCGGCACGTGCTGCCGCTAATCGAGCAGGTCACCTGCCTGGCCCGTCAGGACCTGGCCGACGCCTGTCGGGGGCGGGTCGTACTGGTCGACGGGACCTATGTACCGACCGGCAACCGGCTGGAAACTGGGCGAACGAACTACTCCGGCAAGCATCACGTGCAGTGCCTGAACATCCAGGTCGCCGCCGCCACCGACGGCACCCTGCTCGCCGTGTCCGCGCCAGTGGCAGGCGCACGGCACGACTCGGCCGCCCTCGACCTCGTCGGCTGGACCAAGGTCCTGGACGAGGTGGAGTGGATCGGCGACACCGGCTACGTCGGCCACAGCGCGACCACCCCGATCAAGAAGGCCCGCGGAGCCGAGCGCACCGAGTTCGCCAAGATCTGGAACGCCTCGGTCGCGTCCATCCGCGCCGCCGTCGAACGCACCATCTCCGACCTGAAGAACTGGAAGATCCTCGCCACCGGATACCGCGGCCGCCTGGCCGAACTACCCCGCGTGATCCGCATCGTCACGAACCTCGAGCTCTACCGCCTGGGATGGTGACCGTGAATAGCCCTCTCACCCTCACAGCCCCCTGGCGTATGCCGGGGTGGTTCGAAACTCTCAAATCCCGATTTCTGGAGCGCCTCACAATCGGTCACTTTTGTACGTGCTCCCGGGACATTATTCGACGTCCGGCCCGACCGCGTGCCGGCCACCGGTACGCCCTGTGGGGCGGAAGGATGCGCGGGGACGTCTTCGTGTACGGGCTGTGCTACGCCTCAGCCAGCCAGGCCCGTATGACGGCGACGATCCCGTCGCGCTCGCTAGCGCGTTCGGTGGTCGCCGGCAGTGCGAGGGTCGCCCGGATGTCCGAGTGCCAGGTGAGGATCCCTTCGGGGTCGCCCGAGAACCTCGGCGCAGCGCCCTTGTCTTCGGCGCGCTCAGTTCCGAAGTGCAGCACGAGTCGCACCGGCCCATTACCGGCCGCGTTGATCGTGAGCCGGTCGACGCCGTCGAGTGTGTAGTTGGGGGAATTCCACTTGATGATCTCGGTGAGCCTGGGCTCAGCCTCATGCACGAGCGCACGCAGGGACTCGATATCGGGACGCCGCTCGGGGGTCTGCGCGGCGAGAAACTCGTCGACGGTGGCGAAACGCTCAGGCATGGGCCGAGAATAGCGCCGACCGCTGATAGCGCACCGGCGCCTCGCCCTACGCCACCAGGAAGGCAGGCCAGGTGGCGTTCGCACGCATGGCCGGCGTCGAGCTCGGACCGCGAGGGGTGCGCATCAACTCCGTGTGTCCGGGGGCGATAGACCCCGAGATCGACGACAACACCGAGCAGCGCAACACCGAGGTGATCGGCTCCGGCCTCCATGGAGGCTCTCAACCCACAGAGGGTGAGGGGCATGGCTGCACCGAGGAATAAGGTCCGTGAGCTGCGCCGGGCGCACGCGATTCTGCGTAGTGCGTCGGCCTTCTTCGCGGCGGAGCTCGACCGCCCGTCCACGAGGTAGTCGAGTTCATCGACGCACACCGCACCGAGTTCGGGGTCGAGCCGAGCTGCCAGGTCTTGCAGGCCGCCCAGAGTACCTACTACGCCGCCAAGGCGCGCCCGCCCTCGGCGCGCGCCGGGTCGGATGCCGAGCTGTCCGAGGTCATCGCCGTCGAGCACACCGCGAACTACGGGGTCTGCGGAGCGAGGAAGATGTGGCGGCATCCCCGCCGCCGGCGGTCGGCGGATGCGCTCCTGCGCTCCTGCGCTCCTGCGCTCCGAAAGCCACGACCGTTTGGCCGCGGCGACGGTTCGCGCTGTGCAGGGCGGTGCGGTCAGCCGCATCGTCGACCTTCGCTGGCGATGGGTGTGCGACGAGCAGCCCACCCCGTTCGCGTTCTATCGACACGTACCGATGGTGGACCACCACCGTGAGCGGATCGGCGAGGCGTTCCGCAGCGTCGCCGAGGCGCCACCCGGGGCCGTTGTCGTGCACTGCCAGGCCGGCAAGGACCGGACAGGCGTCCTCGTGGCGCTGCTGCTCAGCGTCGCCGGCGTCGCGTCCGACGACATCGCCGAGGACGACGCGTGCACCGACGGGTGCTCGCCTCAGACGATGCTCGCCACGCTGGACCATCTCGAGAGCCGCTACCGGGGGGCCGCCTCGTACCTCAAGGGTTCGGGCGTCAGGGCCGAGACGGTCCTGGCGGCGCGCCGCCGTCTCCTGGATTGACCTGGTCTCCCGCCGGCACCGCACCGGCGGGAGCGACCACGGTGCCCGCCCTAGCTCAGCGCCGACAGCCCGAAGGCCGTGGCGAAGCCGAACACCGTGACCAGGCCGGTCACAGGGCCGCCGAACTCGGTGGCCTCGGGGATCATCGTGTCCACCAGCATGGTCAGCAGTGCCCCGGCGGCGAAGGCCTGCACGACGGCGATGGTGGCCGGGGACGCGGAGTCGAGGGCCGCGTACCCGACGCCGGCCGCGAGGGCGGAGACGAGCGTCGTGCCGCCCCACAGCAGCGCGAGCCGGGCACGCGACGTGCCCGCGCGCACCAGCCCGGCCGTCGCGGACATCGCCTCGGGCAGGTTGGACAGGAAGACGGCGGCGAGCATCGGGATGCTGATCGCGGCGCCACCGACGAGCGTCGTGCCGAGGACGACGGACTCGGGGATCCCGTCGAGCACGGTGCCGAACGCGATCGCCCCGCCGGACCCCTCCGCCTGAGCACCCGTGGACCGCTTCCGGTCGCGGCCGCCGCGCCGGTCGATGAGCAGGTCGCCGACGAAGAACGTCAGCGCCCCCGCGGTGAGCCCCACCAGCAGCACCAAGCCGCTCGCGGAGTTCGAGGCGTCCTCGACCAGGTCATACGCGACGGCGCTGATGAGCACGCCCGCGCCGAACGCCATGATCAGCCCGACGGCGCGCTGGCTCAGCGGCCGCCACAGCACGACGGCGGCACCGATCAGCAGCGACGAGCTGCCGAGCAGCCCCCACCAGAACCCAGGCACGGACCTATTTGACCAGGTAGAAGCCCGTGCTGCTCGTCAAAGTTGCCCGCTGCAGTCTATTGATTGCGGTGATCAGGAGAATCCCGAGCTTGTGCAGGGAGATTCGTGACGAATTCCGATGGGAGGTTCTCTAAAATCGCTGCCCCGCGGCGCGGTGATCGATCATATGTGTCCGCGAAAGCGGGCCCGGCTCCGTGTGCGGCCTACCGGCGCGTGGCGACGACCGCGATCACGAACGGGACTTCAGGCGGGGAGGGCGTCGGGGCGGGGATCTCGAGGACCTTCGCCAGGTCGAACCCTGCTCGGGTCAGACCGTTGAGGAACGTGGCCAGGGTGCGGTGGTAGGCCCCGATCTTGCCGGGCGGGCCGTTGCGCAGGTCGGACTTCCAATAGCCCTCGGTGTAATACCCAGTGACAGTGCGGTGAGTTCGGCCCGTCTCGTCCAGCACCTGGCCGCTCAACGGTGTGTTGAAGCACGGGTGGAACGCGGAGAAACCGAACCATCCGCCGGGGCGAAGCACCCGCGCGGCGGTGGTGAATGTGGCGTCCAGGTCTGCGATGTCCATCAACGCCATGTTGCACAGCACTCCATCAAACTCGGCGTCGGCACAGCTTCCCAATACGTGCGCGTCGTCGCACCGGTAGGTCACGGACGCTGGCGTGGGGTAGGTGCCGGCGATCTCGAGCATCCTTCTCGATGCGTCGATACCGACCACGGTGGCACCTTGGTCGGCGAGGCGTCGGCTCGTCCGTCCCTGCCCACAGGCCAAGTCACAGATGCGCAGGCCGGTGACGGGACCGATGAGCTCAAGCAAGGGCAGAGCGAAGGGGTCGTCGCCCAGAGAGGTGCCGTCACCTAGCCAGTTGTCGTACCAGTCCGCGAAGGGGTCATAGCTAGCGAGTGGAGTTGTGGACATATGTGCACCCTAGGTTCGGCCGGGGGCTGCTGAAGGTCAGGCTGTCCGACGCCGCCGCGACATCCGCACGCGGCAACGCGCGGCACCGCCAGGACGCAGGCGCTGCTGGTGCTGCGCTGGTTCAAGGACGCTACTCGTGTGCACCTGCTCGCCCGCGACGGGCGGAAGTGAACCCACGGGTGGGGTGAAGGTTCTACCGTCTTGCAAACCGAAGGCGTCCGGCCGCCTTCTCGGCAGGTTCCTTGCCCCCCGACTACGAGGTCACCACCGGGCACGTCGCGAGGTGGTCGTCCACCAGCCCGCAGGCCTGCATGGCGGCGTACGCCGTGGTCGGGCCGAAGAAGCGGAAGCCCTCCTTCTTGAGGGCCTTGGCCAGAGCCACGGACTCGGGGGTGCTCGCGGGCACCAGGTCCCACGCGCCGAGCCGGTGCTCGCGGGGCGGGGGCGCGAACGACCAGAACAGCTCGTCGAGGGTGCGCCCATCGTCGTGCAGGGCGAGCACCGCCCGCGCGTTGCCGATCGTGGCCTCGATCTTCTGCCGGTTGCGGATGATGCGGGCGTCGTCGAGCAGCCGCTCGACGTCGTCGCCCGTGAGCGCGGCGACCCGCTCGGGCTCGAACCCGTGGAACACCTCGCGGAAGGCGGGCCGCTTGCGCAGCACGGTGAGCCACGACAACCCCGACTGGAAGCCCTCCAGCGCGATCCGCTCGAGCAGCTCGGCCTCGCCGTGCACCGGCACGCCCCACTCGGTGTCGTGGTACGCCTCGTACAGGGGGACGCCGTCGCCGAAGCAGCGAGCGGCGGGAGTTGGGGTCGTCGTCATCGACCCAGGATGCCCGTAGGGCCCGACACCCGGTGGGCGTCGTCCACAGGTGCCGGGCTATCGTCGGGGCACGCTCGTCCGCCGGCGCCGGGAGACCCGATGACGCACGACACCCATGTGCCCGGCGAGACGTCGCCTGCCGGGCCGTCCGACGCACTGCCCGCGGCCGCGACGCCATCCCGCGCGGGACGGCGCCCGACGCTCGCCGCCGTCGCCCACTGTGCGGGCGTGAGCCTCAAGACCGCCTCCCGCGTGCTGAACGACGAGCCGTACGTGGCTCCGGCCACCCGCCAGCGCGTCCAGGAGGCCGCGCAAGCGCTGGGCTTCCGGCGCAACGCGGTGGCCGCCGACCTCGCGCGCGGCGGGGCGTCCCGCCTGGTCGGCTTCGTCTCGGGCGACCTCGCCAACCCGTTCTACTCCGCGCTCGCGAGCGGGATCGAGCGGGAGCTGCGGGGGCGCGGCCTGCAGCTCATCACCGCCAGCACCGACGAGGACCCGGAGCGGGAGCGGGCCCTCATCGATGAGCTCATCGAGCGGCGGGTGGGCGCCCTCCTCGTCACCTCGACGACGCGCGAGCACCGGCTGCTGCGCGAGGAGCTCGCCGCGGGGATGCCGATCGTGCTCGTCGACCGCCCGGCGGACGATGTCGACGTCGACACCGTCGTGATCGACAACCGAGGCGGGGTGCGCGAGGCCGTCCGCCACCTGTTGGACCGCGGGCACCGCCGCATCGCCCTCGTGGGCGATGAGTCGCGGCTGTGGACCTTCCGGGAGCGCCGCGACGCCTTCGTCGCCACGCTCGCCGAGTCCGGCATCCCCGACCCCGCCCGGTACGTCCGCGACGGCGCGCACGACGCCGAGCGGGCGCGGGCGTTCGTCGACGAGCTCCTCGCGCTCGCCGAGCCCCCGACGGCGCTAGTCACGGCGAACAACAAGATCACCGTGGGCGCGCTGCTCGCGCTGCGGGACCACGACCCTGCCGCCACGGGGGTCGCGCCCGCGCTGATCGGGTTCGACGACTTCGAGCTCGCCGAGCTGCTGGGCGTCACCGTGGTCGGCTACGACACCGTGGACATGGGCCGGCAGGCGGCGGCGCTCGCGGTCGCGCGGGCGGCCGACCCGGCCCGCCCCGCGCAGCTCGTCGTGGTACCGACGCGTCTCCTGCCGCGCGGCAGCGGCGAGCGGCGCCCGGCCGACGGCTGACGGCTGACGGCTGACGGCGAGGCCCCGGCGGACGCACCGTTCCGTCCGACTCGCCGACGCCACACGCCCAGCAGTGGACAGCGCTGTCACCGGGTGCAAGCCTGGCACCCGTCGCACCCCACACCGCCGTGGAAGGAACGCGCAATGACTGCACGCCGAGGCCGCACCGCAGGTCGGCTCCCTCGGGCCCTTGCCCTCACCGCCGCTGCCGCCCTCGGCGTCGGCCTCGCGAGCGGGCCGGCGTCCGCCGCCCCGCCGTCGGACGCCGCCGTGGCCGAGAAGGCCGTCAAGGTGAAGGGGCCGCTCACCGACTACGTCAACCCGTTCATCGGCACCAAGGACGACGGGAACACCTACCCCGGGGCGGCGGCGCCGTTCGGCATGGTGCAGCTCTCGCCGGACAACGGGCACAACGTGGGCTACGACTACGACAACGACAAGGTCCGGGGCTTCTCGCTGGTGCACCTGTCCGGCGTCGGCTGCGGGCTGGGCGGCCCGCTGCCCGTGCTGCCCACCACCGGCGACGTGACCAGCACGGAATACGCCGACTACGGGCTCGGGTACACGCACGACGACGAGGAGGCCGCGCCCGGGTATTACCGCGTGGGCCTGCAGGCCCCGGACGGCGTCGTGCAGGCGGAGCTCACCGCGTCCGAGCACACCGGCGTGCAGCGGTACACCTTCCCGAGGACCGACAAGGCCACGGTCATGCTCAACACGGGTCAGGCGCTCAACAGCGTCACGGACTCGAGCGTGCGGGTGGTCGACGAGCGGACCGTCGAGACCACCATCACCACCCGCGGCTTCTGCCAGGACACCGAGCCGCAGACCATCCACACCCGCACCGTCTTCGACCGCCCGATCGCCGCGCACGGTACCTGGAGCGGGGACGACGTCACCGCGGGGTCCGACGTCGCAGAGGGCGAGGGTCGGCTGGGCGCCTACGTGCAGTTCGACGCGACGAAGGACCGCGACGTGGAGGTCGTGACCTCCATGAGCTACGTCGACGCGCGCGGCGCGAGGGCGAACCTGCGGGCCGAGCGCGGCACCTTCGACCAGGTGCACCACCGGACCACCCGGGCGTGGGAGGAGCGGCTGCGCACGGTGCGCATCCGGCGGGGCGCGACCGAGGACCTGCGCACGTTCTACTCCTCGCTGTACCGCAGCTTCCTCGCGCCCAACGTCGGCTCCGACGTCGACGGCCGCTACCGCGGCTGGGACGGCGAGGTGCACCGCGAGCGCGGGCTCACCTACTACCAGAACTTCTCGCTGTGGGACACGTACCGCACGCAGCAGCAGCTGCTCGCGCTGCTGGCTCCGCGGGAGTCCGAGGACATGGCGCTCTCGGTGGTGCGGCAGGGGCAGCAGGGCGGCTGGCTGCCGCGGTGGGGCTACGGCACCGTCGAGACCAACATCATGACGGGCGACCCCGTGACGCCGTTCCTGGTCAGCGCGTTCCACCAGGGCCTGCTCGACGGCCACGAGGACGAGGCGTACGAGGTCCTCCAGCAGAACGCGGACGGCGTGCCGCCCGCGGACTCGGTGTCGAACGGCCGCGCGGGCAACGTCGAGTACATCCGCGACGGCTTCGTGCCGCAGGACCCGGCACGCCGCACCCGGCCCGGCGACTTCGACCTCGACCACGGCGGGTCGGCCACGCTCGAGTACGCGCTGTCGGACGCGATGCTGTCCACGATGGCCCGCGAGCTGGGGCACGACGACGCCGCGGACCGGTACGCGGAGCGCGGGCAGAGCTACCGCAACGTCTTCGACCCGCGCACGGGCGCTTTCCGGGCCCGCGACGCGGACGGCCTGTTCATCGGCGACCCGGACCCGGCGCAGAGCGAGGGCTTCCACGAGGGCACGGCCGTGCAGTACCAGTGGCTCGTGCCGCAGGACGTGCCCGGGCTGGTCGACCTGCTCGGCGGCGCCGAGGCGACGGCGGGGGACCTGGACGACTTCTTCGCCTACGACGAGCTGCTGGCCGACCCCGAGCGCACGGCGCGCGAGGTCTGGGTCAACGGCACCTACGACTACTACGGCTGGCACACCTACAACCCGAACAACGAGCCCAACCTGGGCGCGCCGTACACCTACCTGTGGCTCGGCCAGCCTTGGAAAACGACGGACGTGGTCCGGGCGGCGTCGACCCTGTTCACGGACGGGCCGGACGGCGTGACGGGCAACGACGACCTGGGCACGATGTCGGCCTGGCACGTGCTGTCGTCGATCGGCGTCTACCCGATCGCACCGGGCACCGACCTGTGGGGCCTCACGACGCCCCGGTTCGACGACGTGCGGATCGACCTCGGCGGCCGCCCGGACGGCCGGTCCGGTGGAGGCTCGCTGCGCCTCACCGCCGACGGCGTGTCGGACACCGACCGGTACACGCAGTCGGCGTCGCTCGGCCGGCACGACCTGTCG
Organism: Isoptericola sp. Y581; assembly: GCF_059445475.1. Taxonomy (NCBI): domain Bacteria; kingdom Bacillati; phylum Actinomycetota; class Actinomycetes; order Micrococcales; family Promicromonosporaceae; genus Isoptericola; species Isoptericola sp. Y581. The sequence goes on from NZ_JCAIUK010000007.1 coordinate 9,945, forward strand.
CGGGCGTACCTCACCGGCGACGAGCTCAGGTCGGCCCGCTCCCTCGACTTCGAGGTCGGCGCGGAGCCCTCGGACTGGGCGACCGAGGATCTGCCCGCCGCGGTGGCGCCCGGCGATGCGCAGGACGCCGACCGGCTGTTCGCCGGCGTCACCCCGCGCCACCCGGTGCTGCAGCCGGGCGGGAGCGTCGAGGCGTCGGTGCAGGTGGTCGCGCAGGGCGGTGTGCCAGGTGACGGCGAGAGGTCCGGCAGCGTCGAGGTCGAGGCGGACGGCCCGGTCGAGGCCACCACGGACCTCTCCGCCTGGACGTCGGACTCGGGCGGCCTGCCCGCGACGGTGGAGGGGACCATCACCTTCACCGCCCCGGCCGACGCCCCGCCGGGGGAGTACGTCACGCACGTCGTCGTGACCGACGAGGCGGGGGAGAGCGTCGAGCGGGAGGTGCCCGTCGTGGTGGCGGCGCCGTCGTGGCTCGTGCCCGCGTTCGACAACGTCGGCATCGGCGACCGCGGCCAGGCCAACGCGGACCTCGACGGCGGGGGCGCGTACCTGCTGCGGGACGGCCTCGCCGACGCCGGCGCCGTGCAGGGCCTCGAGCTCACCCTGCCCGGTACGGACCTCACGTACGTGCTGGGGGCGCCCGACGCCGGGGAGCCGGACAACGTGGCCGCCGACGGGCAGGAGCTGGCGGTGCCGGACGAGCTGGCCGCGGCCGGCGAGGTGTCCGTCGTGGGCACCGCGACCCACGGCGCCCAGAGCGGCACCCTGCGCCTCGGCTTCGCCGACGGGACCGGCGCGGATGCCGAGATCACCCTCACCGACTGGTGCGCGGGTGAGCCCGAGGGCGGCAACATCCTGGTCGCCAGGCCCGACGGGCGCGGCAACGGGACCGGCGTCGACACCTTCGGCTGCGGCCTCTACGCGACGGCTCCCGTCGCCGTCCCCGAGGGCAAGGAGCTCACGACCGTGACCCTGCCCGCCAACACCCGGATGCACGTCTTCGCGATCGCGACCGACTGACTGACCGACCGACTGACCGACCGACCGACCGACCGACCGACTGACCGACTGACCGATGCAACCGAAGGGCTGACACCGTGGTCACCACGAGATCCCGTTCCTGGCGCCGCCTGGTCGCGGCCGGCACGCTGGCGGCCGCCGTCGCGAGTGCCGTCGTCGCGAGCCCGCCCGCGGTAGCCCGCACCGGCCCGGAGAGCGTGGACAGGGTGGACAGGACGGCCGGGACGGATCGGGCGGCCGGTGCCGCCGCGTTCCGGGCCGTCGATCCGTGGATCGGCACGGCGAACGACACCGAGCAGAACAAGGGGAACAGCGCCTACGGCAACACGTGGCCGGGCGCCGCCCTGCCGTTCGGCATGACGCAGTTCACCCCGACGACGTACGAGTCGGCGACGGGCGACGCCAAGGGCGGCTACGAGTACGGCGCCGACCAGCTGCGCGGCTTCGGCATGACGCGGCTGTCGGGCACCGGGTGCGAGGGGCGCAACTCGGCCTTCGACCTGCCGCTGCTGCCGTACACAGGCGAGGTGACCGGGGACGGTGCGCCCGCGACGTCGCCGGGGGAGGACATCGCGTCGTTCTATCTCCCGTTCGACCACGAGAACGAGGAGGGCGCGCCCGGCTACTACGCCGTCGACCTGGACGACGGCGTCGAGGCGGAGCTCACGGCCACGACCCGGACGACCGTAGGCCGGTTCGACTACCCGCGCCGCGGCGCGGACTCGGCCACGCTGCTGCTCGACGCCAGCGGGTCCAACAACTCCTCCGGCGAGACGTCGCTCGAGATCGACCCGCAGGCGCACACCATCTCGGGCTACACCACGTCCGACACGGTGTGCGGGGAGGGGACCTACCGCATCTACTTCTCCAGCACGTACGACTCGGAACCGACGGGATACGGCACCTGGGAGGGCGGCGCCGTGACGGCCGGCGCCACCGGGGTCACGTCGTCGGAGGGCAAGGACCAGGCCGGGGCCTGGCTGGCGTTCGAGCCGGGGAGCACGGTGACGTTCCGGACCGGCATCTCCTACGTCTCCGTCGACGGCGCCGCGCGCAACCTCCAGGCGGAGGCCGCCGGCAAGAGCTTCGACACGGTGCGCGCCGACGCGCGCCGGGCGTGGGAGGACGCGCTCGGCACGGTCGCCGTGACGGGCGGCTCCCGCGCCGAGCGCACGGTCTTCTACTCCGCCCTCTACCACGCGCTCCTGCACCCGAACGTGTACGACGACGTCGACGGCCGCTACCGGGAGTTCGGCGCCGGCACCACCATGACGTCCGAGGTCAGGACGCTCCGCGAGGGGCAGGAGCACGCCTACGTGACCTACTCCGGCTGGGACTCCTTCCGCGGCCAGATGCAGCTGGTCGCGCTGCTGTTCCCGCAGGTGGGCTCCGACATCGCGCAGTCGGTCACGGACCTCGCCACGCAGTCGGGCGGCTGGTCCAACTGGCCGCACCTGGGCTCCGCGCAGAACAAGATGAACGGCGACGCCCTGCAGTCGATCGTCGCCTCGCTCGACGCCTTCGGGTCCACCGGCTACGACCGGCAGGCGGCGCTGGAGTCGATGGTCGAGTCCCAGTCGCTGCCGGGGAACGCGTCGTCCCGCACCGACCTGCTGTCGTCGGTGGCCGTCGGCTGGCTCGAGGACCGGCGGGGCAACAGCGCGTCGACCACGCTCGACTACGCGATGGCGGACTTCGGGATCGCACAGCTCGCCGGGCGCCTCGGCGACGACGCGTCGGCCGACGCGTTCATGACCCGGGCGCAGCACTGGCGGAACCTCGTCAGCCCGACCCGGCACGCGATCGTGCCGCGCGACCGCACCGGCTACTGGTCCGGCTTCGACCTCTCCGTCCGCGACTCGGGGTCGGACAAGCCCGCCTCTGCCGCCCAGAACCAGCAGTTCGACCAGTCGACCGGCTACCAGTACCAGTGGTCCGTGCCGTTCGACGTGGCCGGGCTGATCGAGGAGCTCGGCGGCGAGGCCGCCGTCCGGCACAAGCTCGACAGCCTGCTCTCCGAGCTCGACGCCGGCGTCTACGGCACCACCGGCGCGTACCTGAGCAACCAGCCGAGCATGCACGTGCCCTGGATGTACTCCTGGCTGGGCTCCCCGGACCGGACCGGCGAGACGCTGGACCGCGCCCGGTCGGAGCTGTTCACCACGGGGCCGTCCGGGCTGCCCGGCAACGACGACCTCGGCAGCCTGTCGTCCTGGTACGTCTGGGCCAGCATCGGTCTGTACCCGGCGATCTTCGGTCGCTCCGAGCTCCTCGTGTCCGCACCCGCCTTCACGTCCGTGCAGATCCGGTCCGCCGGGTCGGAGGGCGCCATCACGGTGAACGCCCCGCGGGCCGACCGGAACCGGTACGTGACCGGGAGCCGGGTCGACGGCGTGCGCTCGACCAAGAGCTGGCTCCCGGAGAGCTTCGCCCGCGACGGCGGCACCCTCGACCTCACGATGGGCGCCGAGCCCGGCAGCTGGGGGACCGGCGACGACGACGTGCCGCCGTCGTTCGACCAGGGGAGCGAGGGCTTCAACGCGATCGGGACCACCACGGACGGCGACCGCAACGCGGGCGCCATGGACTTCTCCGGGGCCTCCCTGTCCAGGACGGGCCTGGCCGACGCCGGCGCGAGGCCCGGCGCGCCCGTCGAGTCCCGCGGTGTCACCTTCACCTGGCCCGACGTCGGGCCCGGCGGGTTCGACCACTGGGTGCCGCACGGGCAGCGGGTCGACCTCGACGGCGTGCGGGCCGGGAAGCTCGCCTTCCTGGGCACCGCGACGAACGGGCCGTCCACCGGCCACGCCACCGTGGTCTACACGGACGGCAGCACCGCCGACGTCACGGTCGAGCTCCCGGACTGGACGCAGGCGGCAGCGCCACCTGCCGGCACCGACGTCGTGCTCAGCACCGACGGCCGCAACAGGGCCGACGGGACGAAGGACGGTACGACGGCGAAGGTCTACGCCACCGAGCCGGTCGGCCTGGACGACTCGAAGCGCGTCGACGCGGTGATCCTGCCCGACGACGTGACCAGCGGCGTGATGCACGTCTTCGCCGTCGGAACCGACGCGGACGAATGAGGAGGACGGACGGATGCGCATCATGAAGCACGCACCGACACAGGGGTTCTCGACCGGGCTGCGGCGCGCCGCAGGGCTCGGAGTGGCCGCGGCGCTCGCCGTGGGCGGCGCCGTCGCCGCCCCGGCGCACGCGGACCCGCCGGTGGCCGGCGGCTACTGGGCGACGTCCTACGAGCAGGGGCAGCCCCGGCCGGCCGGCTTCCCGGCGGCGGCCAAGGCGCGCAACGTGCACGGCGAGCGGGCGCTCGCGGCGGACGACGTCACCGGCGTGTGGTCCGAGCACGCGAACAGCGGGGACGAGCGCGTGGCGAACCTCGCCGACGGGGATCCCACGACGAAGTGGTACGCGAAGGGCAGCGGCGGGCCGTCGGACGACCGGCCGCTGACGGCGATCTACACCCTGGCGAAGGCCACGAAGGTCACGGCGTACTCGCTCACCGCGAGTGACGACAGCGCGAAGTTCCCCGAGCGCGACCCCCGGTCGTGGACCGTGCTGGGCAGCAACGACCCGCGCGCCGCCCAGGACGCCGACCACAGGTCGTGGCGGCAGGTGGGCGCCCAGGCCGACCAGGAGCTCGGCGCGTCCGGGCTGACGCGGTTCTTCGGCGCCGAGCGGCCGGGCAGCTACCGCTACTACCAGCTGCGCATCACCGCCAACTCCGGCGGGATCGACGCGAAGACCACCACCCAGCTCGCCGACTGGACCCTGCGCACCGACGCGGGGACCAAGGCGTCCGCCCTGGGCGCCTCGGTCGAGCAGGCGGGCTCGGTCGAGGGCGCCGACGGCGACCGTGCGCTGCGGTTCGCGGGGCGCGTCGGGTCGAAGGGGCCGGCCAGGTCGTCGATCGTCCTGCAGTCCGGGCTGGACGTCGTCGTCGGCGCGGACACGGACCTGACCTACCGCGTCCGGCCGGGGGACGCGGCCGCCGGCCACGTCGCCGTCGGCGTCGTGCACACCGCGCCGGACGGCTCCGACCCGCAGCGCCTCGCGGCCGACGCCGCCCGGGACGTGGACGCCGGCGGTGAGCCGGGAAGCTGGAGCGAGACGACGCTCGACCTGTCCGAGCTCGCGGGCCGGCACGTGCAGCAGGTGCTGCTCGACTACGCCGACGACCGCGCCGCGCGCGGCCCGGTCGAGGGCTGGGTGGACGGGCTCGCGATCGGCTCGCCGCTGCTCGGCCCGGACGCCGAGTGGTCCTACCTCGACGAGCCGGACGTCGACCCCGCCGACGGCGCGGCCGACCGCACGGCCTGGACCCTGCCCGACGCCGGGCCGGGCGACGGGTGGGAGACGGCCGGCGGTCCGTTCGGCGTGAAGAACGGCGGCACCGACCTGGGCGACGGGTTCCCGGTCACCACGCAGCTGAACCAGCACAAGGACGGCGCCGACGGGCCGAACGTCGAGGCGTACTTCTTCCGCACCACCTTCACCGTCGACGAGGCCGCGATCGACGCGTTGGGCGAGCTCACCGGCCGCCTCCGCTATGACGACACGGCGACCGTCTACCTCAACGGTGCGCGGATCGCCGGATGGAACGACGGCGAGATCACCGAGAACCTGCAATACCAGTACCCCGACGGCGGGGGCGGCATCGGCGACCCCGCGACCGGCATCTTCGTCGTCGACCCCCGAGACCTGGTGGCGGGCGAGAACACGCTCGCGGTCGAGGTGCACCAGGCGAACGCGACGAGTTCCGACGCCTACTTCGGGTGGTCGGGCCTGGCCGCGGGGTGGGGCGCCGGCGGGTTCACCGACGAGGAGCTCGGGCGCGAGTACCCCTCGGACACCCTGCCCACCGCGCCCGGCGGTCAGGACTACTTCACCTGGCTGCTGCGCTCGTTCGACGAGGCCCGGCAGGAGCCGACGGTCATGGGCCCGAACGTGCCCTACCCGCTGGGGACGGAGCGCGACGAGCTGACGGGCGCGAACGACCGCACCGTCGTCGACATCAACAACGGCGCCACCGGTCGCGACGACCCGCAGGTCGCCAAGGCGCTCCTGGATGCGCACGACAGCCCGTCGGCGACGATGGCCGACGGGCTCGGCAGCGTCGTCGGCGACCTCTACGCCCAGGCCCTCGCCGACGGCGAGCTGCCGCGGACCGAGGCGCTGCTCGGGTGGCGGGTGGAGAAGCCGACCCCGTCGTCCGGCGACTGGTACCAGGAGGCGAAGAACGCGTACGCGTACGATCGGCCCTTCGTCCGGATCGGGTTCGCCGCCGACGGCGGGCTGCTGCGGATGTGGGACAGCGCGGGCGGGTACGCAGGACTCGAGGGCGACGGCTCGTTCCCGAGCGGGCACACCAGCCACGGCTACGCGCAGGGCATCGTGCTGGCGACCCTGCTGCCGGAGCTCGCCCCGCAGGTCCTGGCGCGGGCGTCCGAGTACGGGAACAACCGGATCCTGCTCTCCTACCACTACCCGACCGACGTGATGGGCGGCCGGGTCGTGGGCGAGACCACCGCGACGCTGCGCTGGTCGGACCCGGAGTTCCGGGACCTGCTGGACGAGGCCGGCACCGAGCTGCGGACGGTCCTGGCGCGCAAGTGCTGGGAGGTCGGCGCCGGCGACACGCTGGACGAATGCCTCGCGGGCCAGGACCCGTACCTGCCCACCGACCAGGCGCTGTCGGTCTACAAGGACCGCCTGACCTACGGGTTCGACGCCGTGGCCGACACCGGCCGCGCCCCGAACGTCCCGGCAGGGGCCGAGAACCTGCTGCTCACGTCGTTCCCCGACCTCGACGACGCGCAGCGGCGCGCGGTGCTCGCCGCGACGCAGATCCGCTCCGGGTACGTGCTGGACCAGGCGGACGACACCGGGAGCTGGCAGCGGCTCGACCTCGCCGCGGCGATGAGCGCGGCCGTGAAGGTGCTGCCGGACGGCGGGCTCCGCGTGAACGGCGCGCGCGTCGACCCGGGGGAGGTGCCGGCGGCGGCACGCTGAGCCACCTCGACGTAGCGGCTTTCTCGACGTAGCGGCTTCTTCGCGTCCCGGCCCCGGGACGCGAAGAATCCGCTACGTCGGCGCTACTCGCACCCGACGCCGTCGCCGTCGCGGTCCAGGTGGGCGCCATACCCGGGGTCGCCGACGCGCACCGGGGCCGCGCCGTCGTCGCGTGCGGCGTCGCAGTTCTCGTAGGACCCGGACCCGGAACCGGACCCGGACTCGGGCTCCGGCGCCGGCTCCGACTCGGGTCCTGGTTCGGCGTCCGGCGGCGCGGGTGCGGCCTCCGCCCCGGGCGCAGATTCGCCCTTCGGCCCCCGTGGTCCCTGCTTCCCCGCAGGACCCTCCTCGCCCCGTGGCCCCTGCTTTCCTGCGGGGCCCTGTTCCCCGGCCTCGCCCTCGGGCCCGGCGGGTCCGGGTGGTCCTTGCTGGCCCACGGAGCTGCGTGGTGAGGCGGCCTGCTCGAGAGCCGCGATCCGTGCTCCCTGGTCGGCGAGGACGACGCCCTCGACGACGACGAGTACGGACAGGGCCGCGACGGTCACTGCCAAGACCGCCCGACCGGTGCTGCGGGGCTTCCGGGCGGTCGTCGCCGGTGCCTCGATGGGTGGTGCGTCCATGTCACCCTCCGCGATTGCACAGTGGGCGCCGCCCGTGGGTCCGGGCGGTGGCGTCGGCCTCGTCGTCGACGTACCAAGAAAGAGAGAGACCGGTGCCGGCGCGGTACCGGCGGGCGGGGTGAAGTCCCGGCCACCGCTATTGTTGACAATGTTGTGTCGGCGGCGAAGGGGACGTGATGGCGGACGACGCCCAGGTGCGGGACGAGCTGCGAGCGGCGATCCTCCGGGGCGACCTCGCCCCCCGCCAGCGGCTGGTGGAGGCGGACCTGTGCGAGCAGTTCGGGGCACGACGGTTCGCCGTCCGCGCGGCGCTGCAGGCGCTGGAGGCGGATGGCCTGGTGGAGCGCCAGGCCCATCGCGGGGCCCGGGTCCGCGAGATCAGCCTGTCCGAGGCCATCGAGATCAGTGAGATCCGGATGGTCCTGGAGGGGCTGGTCGCGGCGCGCGCGGCTGAGCGCGTGACGTCGTCAGGGGCGACCCGCCTGAGCGCGATCGCCCGGCGGATGCGCGCGGCGGTGCAGGTCGGAGAGCCTGCGGAGTACAGCGATCTGAACGCCGAGCTGCACGCGACGCTCCGCGAGGTCGCCGGGCACGAGACGGCGAACCAGATCATCGCCCAGATGCACGGGCAGATGGTGCGCCACCAGTTCGCGCTCTCCCGGGTGCCGGGTCGGTCGGCGGTCTCGCTCGCCCAGCACGAGGCCATCGTCGAGGCCGTCGTGGCGCGCGACCCGGCGGCGGCCGAGGCCGCGATGCGCCGCCACATCACGTCGGTCATCGAGGCGCTGCGCGCGCTCGGCTGACCCGCATCCATCTCCCCGCAGCACCCGCCGCCCGGTGGCGACGCCCGTCGCCGCGCCCCGGGCTCGTGTGGTGCGCGGGTGAGGTCCCAGCAGATTGTTGACAGGATTGTCAACAATCTGTGAGCATCGGCGGTGCGACGCCCTCATCGACGAGCGGCGGAGGTCTCGAGGAGGAGAGCCATGATGCAAGCACTCGCACGGGGGCCCAGGACGCCGCGACGTCGGGCCCTGGTGGTCTCGATGGCAGTGGCTGCGGCCGCCTCGCTCGCGGCCTGCGGCTCGGGCGGCGGGTCGGGCGACGCCGCGACCGGGGACGCCTCCGAGGGGGCCGACGGCACGATGGCGATCACCGTCGGCGTCATCCCGATCGTGGACGTGGCCCCGATCTACCTCGGCGTCCAGGAGGGGTTCTTCACCGACCACGGCCTGGAGGTGACGCTCGAGTCGGCCCAGGGCGGCGCCGCGATCGTGCCGGCCGTCGTCAGCGGCCAGTACCAGTTCGGCTTCAGCAACACGACGTCCCTGCTGCTCGCGGCCACGAACGGGCTGGAGCTCCAGGCGGTCACCGAGGGGGCCTCGACCACGGGCGAGGACGGCGCCGACTTCGGGGCGGTCGTCGCCCCCGCCGACAGCGGCATCGCGTCCGCCAAGGACCTCGAGGGCAAGACGGTCGCGGTCAACACGCTCAACAACATCAACACCACCACGGTGAACAAGGCGGTCGTGGCGGACGGCGGGGACCCGTCGACCATCACGTACACCGAGCTCGCCTTTCCCGACATCGTCGCCGCCGTGGTGAAGGGCGACGTCGACGCCGGCCAGGTGGTGGAGCCGTTCCTCACCCAGGCCGCCGACCAGGGCCTCGAGCAGGTGGTGTCCAACTACGTGGTGACCGACCCGGACCTCACCATCGCTATGTACTTCACCTCCGACGCCTTCGCGCAGGAGGACCCGGAGACGGTGCAGGCGTTCACCGACGCCATGACGGAGTCGCTCGCCTACGCCGAGGAGCACCCCGACGACGTGCGCCAGGTGCTCACCTCCTACACCGAGATCGACGAGGGCACGCTCGAGAACCTGACGCTGCCGCGGTGGCCGGCCGAGATCGACACCGACTCGGTGCAGCTGCTCGCCGACCTCGCCGTCTCCGACGGCCTCATGACCGAGGCTCCCGACCTCTCGAAGCTTCTGCCGTGACGGTGGCGGCCACGGCCCTCCCGGCCCTCGCCGACCCGGTGCTGCTCGATGACGGCGAGGAGGCGGGCCGATGACGGTGGCACGCCGCGTGATCCTCACGGACCCCCCGCGCGCGGACCTCGACGTGGTGGCGGAGCTCGGCCGGTTCGGCGTCGCCACCGTGCACGAGGCGATCGGCCGCGCGGGCAGCCTCGGCCCCGACCTGCGACCGGTCCAGCAGGGGGCGCGCGTGGCAGGCACCGCCGTCACGGCGCTGTGCTGGCCCGGCGACAACCTCATGATCCACGCGGCCGTGGAGCAGTGCCGCCCCGGCGACATGCTCGTCGTCGCGACCGCCGCGCCGTCGACGCACGGCATGTTCGGCGAACTCTTCGCCACCGCGCTGGCGCACCGGGGCGTGGTCGGGCTCGTCATCGACGCGGGCGTGCGTGACACGGCCGAGCTGCGCGCCATGGGCTTCCACGCCTGGGCCCGGCACGTGAGCGCGCAGGGCACGGTCAAGGCGACCCCGGGGTCGGTGAACCTGCCGGTGGTCGTGGCCGGGCAGGTGATCGACGCCGGGGACGTGGTGGTGGCCGACGACGACGGGGTGGTCGTGGTGCCGCGCGCGGACGCCGCGAGCGCCCTCGAGGCGTCCCGGGTTCGTGTCGCCAAGGAGGAGGCCACGCGCACCGCCTTCGCCGCCGGCGAGCTGGGGCTGGACCGGTACGGGCTGCGGCCGCTGCTCGCCGATCTCGGCGTGCGGTACGCCGACCGTGGCGAGTTCCTGGCGGACCGGCGCGGTTCCGGCGAGGCGGGTGGCGCGTCGTGACCAGGCTGCCGGGCGCCCTCATGCGCGGCGGCACGTCCAAGGGGCTGGTGCTGCTCGCGTCGGACCTGCCCGCCGACCCGGCCGAGCGCGACGACCTGCTGCTGCGTGCGATGGGCAGCCCTGACCCGCGGCAGGTGGACGGCCTGGGGGGCGCGCACCCGCTGACCAGCAAGGTCGCGGTGGTGGGCCTGTCACCCGACGACGCCGCGGACGTCGACTACCTGTTCCTGCAGGTGGTGGTGGGCGAGCCGGTGGTGTCCACGTCGCAGACGTGCGGCAACATGCTCGCCGCCGCGGCGCCGTTCGCGTTGCTGCGCGGACTGGTCCCGGCGGCGGACGGCGCCACGCGGGTGCGGGTGCGGATGGTCAACACGGGCACGGTCGCCGCCGTCACGGTCCGCACGCCCGGTCGCCGCGTGACGTTCGAGGGCGACACCCGGATCGCCGGGGTACCGCGCCCCGCCGCGCCGGTCGAGATCGAGGTCGCGCCCTCGGGACGGCCCCTCCTGCCCACGGGCGCCGTCGTCGAGGGCGTCGCGGGGCTCGATGCGACGCTGATCGATGCCGGGATGCCGACCGTCCTGGTGCGCGCGGCCGACCTGGGTCTGGCCGGCGACGAGCCCCCGGCCGCCCTCGAGGCGGATGGCGCGCTCGCCGCGCGCGTGGCGGCGCTGCGCGCGGAGGCGTTCGGCCGGATGGGGCTGGCCGGCACCCTCGCCACCACGACCACCCCCAAGGTCGTGCTCGTCTCGGCTCCCAGCGAGCACTCCGATGGCGGCACCGTTCGCACGCGCAGCTTCATCCCCGAGCGCGTGCACGAGGCCATCGGCGTGCTCGGCGGCGCGAGCGTCGCGGCCGCCGCCCTGCTCCCCGGCACCGTGGCGCACGACGTCGCGAGGCCGCCGTCCGGCGCCTCGCCCGGCACGGCGCCAGACACCGTGGCGGTGCGCGTCGAGCACCCCACCGGCTACCTCGACCTGCACGTCGACAGTGCTGCCGAGAGTGCTGCCGATAGTGCCGACGACGGCACGCCGGGGGCGGTGCGCGTCGTGCGCACGGCGCGCCTGCTCATGGACGGCGTCGTCGATCCCGGCCCCTGACCGGCCAGCGCCCGCCGGCCAGCGCCCGCCGGCCAGCGCCCGCCGGCCAGCGCCCGCCGGCCCGCCGGCCCGCCGACCCCCCCGACCCACCGACCCGCGATCGAAGGAGCCCCGTTGACCCGCATCTTCGGCGACGTCGCCCACCTCGGGTACGCGCAGCTGCTCACCCCGGACCTGGACGCGACCGTCTGGTTCTGCACCGAGATCCTCGGCATGACCGAGACCGCCCGCTCCGGCGGGGCGGCGTACCTGCGCACCTGGGACGACTACGAACAGACCAGCGTGATCGTGCAGCAGGCGCCCGCGGCCGGCATCGGGCGGGTGGGGGTGCGCGCCTCGAGCCCGGAGGCGCTCGCGGCGCGAGTGGACGCGCTGGTCGCCGCGGGGCACGACGGCGAGTGGCAGGACGGCGTCGCGGGCACGGGGCGCACGTTCGTCACCCACGACCCGGACGGGCACGAGGTGGGGATCTACCACGACACCGCCTGGTACCGGGCCCCCGAGGCCCTGCGGCCGGGGCTGAAGAACCAGCCGCAGGCCAAGCCCAACCGGGGCGTGGCGGTGCGCCGCCTCGACCACGTGAACTACCTCGCGGCCGACGTCGAGCGCAGTTCCGGCTTCTTCACCGACCTGCTCGGCGCCCGCGCGACAGAGCAGATCCGGCTCGACGACGGGCATGTCTCCGGGCGGTGGACCACGTTCACCAACAAGTCGTACGACGTCGTGTACACGGAGGACTGGACCGGCTCGAGCGGGCGGCTGCACCACCTGGCGTTCGCCCCCGACAGCCGCGACGACATCCTGCGCGCCGCGGACCTCGCCCTCGATCACGGCGTGCCGATCGAGACGGGTCCGCACAAGCACGCCATCCAGCAGACGTACTTCCTCTACCTCTTCGAGCCGGGCGGCAACCGGATCGAGCTGTGCAACCCGCTGACGCGCCTGGTGCTCGCCCCGGACTGGCCGGTGATCACGTGGACCGAGGCCGAGCGGGCCCGAGGGCAGGCGTGGGGGCTGAAGACGATCGAGTCGTTCCACACGCACGGCACCCCGGCCGCGCCGGGCACCGACGACCGGCGCTACCGGCCGCGTGCCCTCGACGTGGACGTCCCGGAGCAGCGATGATCGTCGACTGCCACGGGCACTACACCACCGCCCCGGCCGCGCACGCACGGTGGCGTACGGACCAGCTCGCGGCCTGGCGGGCCGGGGCGTCGGCCCCGCCGTACCCGCGGATCTCCGACGACGAGATCCGCGAGACCGTCGGGGAGAACCAGCTGCGGCTGGCCGACCAGCGCGGCGTCGACCTCACTCTGTTCTCGCCCCGGGCGTCGGCGATGGGGCACCACGAGGGCGACCTGCGCACGAGCGTCGCGTGGTCCCGGGCCTGCAACGACCTCGTCGCGCGCGTGGCGGGGCTGTTCCCCGGGCGGTTCGCCCCGGTCTGCCAGCTGCCGCAGGCGGCCGGTGAGGGCATCGACGCCGCCGTCGCCGAGCTCGAGCGGTGCGTCGAGGCCGGCTTCGTGGGCTGCACCCTGAACCCCGACCCCAGCGGCGGGCACTGGAGGTCGCCCCCGCTCACCGACCGCTCCTGGTACCCGTTGTACGAGCGGATGGCGGAGCTCGACGTGCCGGCCATGGTCCACGTCTCGGCCAGCGCCAACCCGGCCGTCCACGCCACCGGAGCGCACTACCTCAACGCCGACACCACCGCCTTCATGCAGCTGCTCCAGGGCGACCTGTTCGCCGACTTCCCCACCCTGCGGCTCGTGATCCCGCACGGCGGCGGGGCGGTGCCGTACCACTGGGGCCGGTACCGCGGGCTCGCGGACATGCTCGGCAAGCCGGACCCCGCCGAGCACGTGCTGCGCAACGTCTGGTTCGACACCTGCGTATACCACCAGGCGGGCATCGACCTGCTGCTGTCCGTCATCGGTACCGACCACGTGCTGTTCGGCTCCGAGGCCGTGGGCGCCGTGCGCGGCGTCGACCCCACGACGGGCCACTCCTTCGACGACACGCGCCGGTACGTCGACGCCGCCGCCCTCACCGCCGCGCAGCGCGACGCCGTCTACGCCGGCAACGCCATGCGCGTCTACCCCCGCCTCTCCGCACGATCTGACCGCATCGGAACGACCGCACCGACCTGATCCCGCACCACGGCACCCGACGACGCGTGCCGACCACCACCGAGGGAGAAATCATGTCCAGACACCACGCGCGCGCAGCGCTGGCGGCGCTCGCCGGAGCCGCGCTGCTCCTGACCGGCGCGACGGGCGCCGTCGCCGGCCACGGAAGCAGCCACGGAAACAGTCACGGCGGCGGGGATGGCGGCGGGCACGGCGGCCGTCCCGCCGTGACCGAGGACGGCCTGCGCGACCTGGCCGCGCTGCCGCCGGCGATGTCGTGCGACGAGACCCTCGGCCTCGACCTCGACCTTGACGGCGCGGGCGACCCGGCGGACGCCGCGGTGACGGTCGAGTCCGCCACGCTGGTCGACGACGGCGGGGACGACGGTGACGCGCCGCCGTACTGCGAGGTCACCGGCACGGTGGAGCCGGCGGTGACGTTCGTCGTGCGGCTCCCCACCGAGGGGTGGACGCAGCGGTACGTGCAGACCGGGTGCGGCGGGCTGTGCGGCAGCGCGAACATCAACTTCGGCCAGGCCGACGGCTGCCCGGTCGTGGAGGACGGCACCGTCGCCAGCGCCACCACCGACATGGGGCACGAGGGCCAGAACGACGGGTCGTGGGCCGTGGACGACGCACAGGCGCAGATCGACTTCGCCTACCGCGGCGTGCACGTCACCTCGCAGGTCGCGAAGGCGATCATCACGGAGTTCTATGGCCGCGCGCCCGCGTACTCGTACTTCACCGGCTGCTCCGACGGCGGCCGCGAGGCGCTCATGGAGGCGCAGCGCTACCCGGACGACTTCGACGGCATCGCCGCCGGCGCCCCCGCCAACAACATGGCCGTGCAGAACACCTACCACCACGCGTGGAACGTGCTGGCCAACCAGGACGACGACGGCCGGTTCGTCCTGCTCGCCGACCGGCTGCCGCTGGTGCACCAGGCGGTGCTGGACGCGTGCGACGCGAGCGACGGGGTCGCCGACGGCGTCCTCGACGACCCGCGCCGGTGCGACTTCGACCCCGCGACGCTGGTCTGCGCCGACGGGGCGGCGGCTGAGGCGTGCCTGTCCACCGAGGAGGCCGCCGTCGTGCGTCGCCTGCACGACGGCGCGGTGACCGAGGACGGCAGGACCCGGCTGGAGCCGGAGATCGCGCACGAGTGGGGGTCCGAGCTCGAGTGGTCGCTGTTCGTGCCGGCCACGGCGGACGGCCACTCGCAGAGCGAGAACTTCGCCCTGTCCTACCTGCGGTACCTGGCCTGGCCGGAGGCGCAGGACCCGGACTTCCAGCTCTCCGACCTGCGGTTCACGCGCGACGGGTTCTGGGACACGGTGCAGTCGTCGAGCTACATGTCGGCCCTCGACCCGGACCTGAACGACTTCCGGCGCGACGGCGGCAAGCTGCTGCTCTGGCACGGCTGGAACGACCAGCACATCTCGCCGCAGTCCACGCTGGCGTACTTCGACGCCATGGACGACGCGATGGGGGAGCGCCGGGTGGACGCCTTCACGCGGCTCTTCATGCTGCCCGGCGCGGCGCACTGTGGCGGCGGCGACGGCCCGAGCTCGACGGACGTGCTCACCCCGGTCATGGCCTGGGTGGAGAGCGGCGCCGAGCCCGAGCGGATCGAGGCGGCACTGACCGACGACGACGGCACCGTTGTCCGCACGCGGCCCGTCTTCCCGTACCCGCAGGTCGCGCGCTACGACGGCACCGGCAGCACCGACGATGCGGCCAACTTCGTCGCCGTCACCCCGCGCCGGGAGCCCGGCCCCGGCTACCGGTGGCTCGGGCAGCGGCTGTACTCCAGCGGCTACCAGACCTGGGCCGCCGCGGACGGCGGCGCCCTCCGCCTGTGGCCGCACCGCACCTGGCTGACGGCGAAGGACGCCTGACTCGTCGGTCGCGCTAGCTCGACCGACGCGGTTCACCCCCGCGACAGCACCAGCGCGGCGCTGTGCCCGCCGAACCCGAAGGCGTCCACGAGCGCGTGCCGCGCCGTCGTCGGCCTGGGCGTCGTCACGACGTCCAGGTCGACGGCCGGGTCGGGGTGATCGAGGTTGAGCGTGGGCGGCACGACGCCGTGCCGCAGGGAGAGCAGCGCCACCAGGGCGCCGAGTGCGCCGGACGCGCCGAGCAGGTGCCCGGTCGACGCCTTCGTCGCCGTGACCGGCGGCGGTGCGCCCAGAGCGGCCCGCAGGGCGACGGCCTCGTTGACGTCGCCGGCCAGGGTGGAGGTCGCGTGCGCGTGCACCAGCCCGAGGTCGCCGGGGTCGATCCCGGCGTCGCGCAGCGCGAGCCGCACCGTGCGGGCCTGGTTGGCGGGGTCGCCGCCGACGATGTCGTGCGCGTCCGACGTCACGGCGGCGCCGTCGAGCGCGCCGAGCACCGTCGCGCCCCGCGCCCGGGCGTGCTCCTCGGCCTCGAGCACCAGCAGGACCGCGCCCTCGCCCATGACGAAGCCGTCGCGGTCGGCGTCGAACGGGCGCGACGCGCGCGCCGGGTCGTCGTTGCGGGTGGACAGGGCGCGGGTCTGGGCGAAGGCGGCGAGGGAGAACGGCAGCACGCCCGCCTCGACGCCGCCGCACACGACGACGTCGGCCTGTCCGGTGCGGATCAGGTCGCGGCCGGTCGCGAGGGCCTCCGACCCGGCGGCGCACGCGCTCACCGGGGAGCGCGCCCCCGCGCGCGCCCCCAGGTCGATCGACAGCCAGGCCGCCGGCCCGTTGGACATCAGCATCGTGACGGCGTGCGGGGAGACGCGGCGGGGGCCGCCGTCGGCCAGCGCCCGACTCTGCGCCAGGGTGGTCGCGATGCCGCCGTTGGCCGTGCCGACGGCGACCGCGAGCCGGTCGCGGTCCACGTCGGGCGATCCCGCCGACGCCCACGCCTCGTGACCAGCGACCAGCGCCAACTGTTCGGCGCGGTCGGTGCGACGCGCCCGCCGAGCGTCGAGCGCCCGGAGGAACCCGTCGTCCACCCGCGCCGCGAACCGGACGGGCAGGTCGCGCGCCCAGTCGTCCTCGATGCCGGCGACCCCCGTCCTGCCCGCCATCAGCCCGCGCCAGGTCTCCTCCGCCGTCAACCCGAGGGGCGTGACCGCCCCCGCTCCCGTGACCACTGTTCGTCGCACGTCAGTTCCCCCTCAGTCCGGTCGCCCCCTGCTCCCGCACTGCGCAAGACCCCGTGCACGTCCTCGTCGTGACGCACACTCTGCCGTGCTCCCCCGCGCGTCGCCCAGGCAGGTCAGGCATTCGAGGAGTTCCATGGATCTCGGGCCGTGCCCCGCGCAACGAGGCGAGGGGGCCGGGAAGACGATCCAGGAGGTCGCCATGAGCCAGACGATCGACCAGTCCGGCGCCGGGCCGGAAGAAGCTGCGGCGCCCGACCACGGGCTCAAGCGGGTGATGGGGCGCAAGCTGCTGCTGCTGTTCATCGTGGGCGACATCCTCGGCACCGGCGTCTACGCGCTGACGGGCCAGGTGGCCGGCGAGGTCGGCGGAGCGGCGTGGGCGCCGTTCCTCATCGCGTTCCTGGTGGCGACCCTCACCGCGTTCTCGTACCTGGAGCTCGTCACCAAGTATCCGCAGGCCGCCGGCGCCGCGCTGTACACGCACAAGGCATTCGGCATCCACTTCGTCACGTTCATCATCGCGTTCATGGTGATGAGCTCGGGCATCACCTCGGCGTCGACGGCGTCCAACGCGTTCGCCGGGTTCCTCAGCGACGGCTTCGGCCTGGGCCTGGAGGAGGGCGGCATCGGGCGGATCGGGATCGCGCTCGGCTTCATGACGCTCGTGGCGCTGGTGAACTTCCGCGGTGTCGGGGAGAGCGTCAAGGCGAACGTGGTGCTCACCCTCGTGGAGCTGTCCGGCCTGCTCATGGTGATCTTCGTGGGCATCTGGGGGATGACGCAGGGGCGGGCCGACTTCTCCCGCGTCGTCATCTTCGAGAGCGCCGACGACAAGAGCGTCTTCCTCGCGGTCACGGCCGCCACCACGCTGGCGTTCTTCGCGATGGTCGGTTTCGAGGACTCGGTCAACATGGCCGAGGAGTGCCGGGACCCGGTGAAGGACTTCCCGCGCACCATGCTCACCGGACTGTCGATCACCGGCCTGATCTACGTGCTGGTGGCGATCACGGCCGTGGCGCTGGTGCCGGTGGGGGACCTGGCCGACGACTCCAAGGGCTCCGCGCTGACCCAGGTCGTCGCGGCCGGCGCGCCGGGGCTGCCGTTCGACACGATCTTCCCGTTCATCGGCATGTTCGCCGTGGCGAACTCGGCGCTGATCAACATGCTCATGGCGTCGCGGCTGCTGTACGGGCTGGCCCACCAGGGGGTGCTGCCCCAGGCCTTCGGCAAGGTGCACCGCACGCGGCGCACGCCGTGGGTGTCGATCATCGTGACCACGCTGATCTCGTTCGGGCTGATCATCTACGTGGTGCGCGCGAGCGGTAGCGAGTCCGGAGCCAACGCCGTCAGCCTGCTGGGTGGCACGACGTCGCTGCTGCTGCTGGTCGTCTTCGCCGTGGTGAACGTGGCGCTGCTGGTGCTGCGCCGCAAGCCCGTGCAGCACGCGCACTTCCGCACCAAGGCCTGGGTCGCGCTGCTCGGGGCCGTCACCTGCGCGTACCTCGCCGGGCCCTGGGCGCGCAGCGAGGAGCAGCAGGAGCAGTACGTCATCGCGGGCGGGCTCGTCGCCCTCGGCGTGGTGCTGTCGTTCGCCACGTGGCTCTACAACCGGGCGGTGCGGCACCGGCAGATCCACTTCGAGGACGTGGGCGAGCTCGACGAGGACAAGCCCGGCGCGGGGTTCCCGAAGCGTTGATCCGCGGCCGTGCGGCGCAGAGCTATCACCAGATGATGATAGTCACCAAATAGTGATAGCTTCGCGGGATGACGGACGATGATCGGCGTGACCTGCTCGGCCTGCTCGGCCCCGTGAGCCGGGCCCTGCGGCGGGCCGAGGAGCGGTGCGCGAAGGACGCGGACCTCTCGATGTGGCAGTACGCCGTCCTGTCGACCGCGTCGAGGCAGGAGGGGCTCAGCCAGGCGCAGATCGCCGACCAGCTCGGCTACAGCAGGAACCGGATCATCCACGACCTGGACCTGCTCCAGGCCCGGGGGCTCGCCGAGCGTCGCGCGGGTGCCGACCGGCGCAGCCACGCGGTCCACGTGACGCCCACGGGGCGCCGCACGGCCGCCGAGATCCGCGCCGGCATCTGGGCCTTCGAGGACGACCTGATGTCGCATCTTCCGGCCGGGAGCCGCGACTCGCTGCAGAGCCTGCTCGAGCTCGTCCTGGCCCGAAACCCGTGAGCCGGGTCGCGCGCATCGAAGTCGTCGAGCGCATCGAAGCCTGAGAGGGGTCGACCGATGGAGACATCCGCACTGCACACCGCGACCGAGACGTTCGCGTCATACCTGTCGGAGGTGACAGCGGGCGACCTCGGGTTCCCCACGCCCTGTGCAGGCTGGGACGTCGCCGACCTCTACCACCACGTGCTGGGGGAGAACGTCCGCTTCGGCCTCGCCGTCAGCGAGCAGCGCCTCGGCCACGACGCGCCCGACGACCTCGCGCCCCTGCTCGACGCGTCGGGCGACGCCGACCGCAGCAGGGGCGGGCTGGACCTGCCCTACCGTCGCTCCGCCGCCTTCATGGCGGGTGCCTTCGCGACGGCCCAGGACGCCACCGTGCTGAGGTCGGTCGCCGGGGTCCCGGGGCCGCGCACCGTCGGTGACCTCTACGACATGCAGCTGTGCGACACCGTCATCCACACCTGGGACCTCGCCCGCGCGGTCGGCCTCGAGTGCGAGATCGCGCCGGGGCTCGCCGACATCGTGCTCCGGCGGATGGAACAGGTGCCGGACTCGGCCCGCGGGGACGGCAAGGCGTTCGGGCCCGTCCGCACCTCCGCCCGCAACGCCGTCCAACCTGCTCCCGGCGTCCTCGAGCGGATCATCCTGCTGTCCGGCCGCGCGGACGACCGCGGCTGACCGTCGCGGTCACTGCCTCGCGTCGTAGTCGTCGCGGGCGAGGCCGACCTCGGGCATGTGGTGCTCGGCCCAGGTCTTGAGCTGCCCGAGGATGTCGCCGAGCGACTCGCCCAGCGGCGTGAGCTCGTAGTCGACCCGCACCGGGACGGCGGCCGTCACCGTGCGGGTGAGGATGCCGTCGCGCTCGAGGCCGCGGAGCGTCTGCGTGAGCATCTTCTGGCTGATCCCGGCGAGCTGCCGGGACACCTCGGAGTAGCGCCTGGGGCCGTCGGCCAGCGACTTGATCACGAGGGCGACCCACTTGTCCGCGAGCCGGTCGAGGAGCTGTCGGCTCGGGCACGCCGCCAGGAAGGCGTCGAACTCGACCCTGGCCTCGTCTCGCTGTGCCTGCGCGGTCATCGTCGGCATGGCTCTCCTTCGGGTACGTACCCCACTGAGGGGTGCCTTCTTCCCGGGAGAGAGTACCGCCCGCATGCTGGCAGCACCACGACACACACCATCCACCAGGAGGTTCCCGTGCCCGCACTGCTCGCCTATTCCACCCACGACGCGCCCGTCCTCGAGGAGGTCGCCCCGCCCGAGCTCGGCGCCGCCGACGTCCGGCTCCGCGTCGCCGCCGCGGCGGTCAACCCCGTCGACGTCACGGTGGTGAGGGGCCCGCTGCGCGACATGCTCGGGCTGCCCGACCCCCTCGGGCTCGGCTGGGACGTCAGCGGCACCGTCATCGAGGCCGGCGCCGACGTCGTCGGCCTGGCCCCCGGCGACCGGGTGGCCGGCTTCCTCCACGTGCTCGCGCTCCGGCCGACCGTCGGCACCCACGCCGACGAGACCGTCCTGCCCGCCGGAGCCGTCGTCCGCGTCCCCGAGGGCCTCGACCTCGTCGAGGCCGCCTCGCTCCCGGTGACCGCCCTCACCGCCCGGCAGGCGCTCGACCTGCTCGGCCCCGCCGAGGGGCGCACCCTGCTCGTCACCGGCGGCGCCGGCGCCGTCGGCGGGCATGCCCTCGTCCTGGCCGCCCGCGCCGGCTGGAAGGTCACCGCGCTGGCCCGCGGCACCGACGCGGAGCTCGTCGGGCGGGCCGGCGCCGACCTGGTGACCGAGCTCCCGGGCGCGCCTTCCGGCCCAGTCTTCGACGCGGTGCTCGACGGCGCGGTGCTGCTGGAGGCGGCGCTCGCCGCGGTGCGCGACGGCGGGACGTTCGTGGGGCTGGCCCCCGGCGCCCCGGTCGCCGCGGAGCGCGGGATCACGGTGCACACCGTCGGCGTCGAGCCCAACCCCGCGGCGCTCGCCGACCTGCTCGCGCTCGCCGTGGACGGCGTGCTCGAGGTGCGGGTCGCCGGCCGCGTGCCGCTGGACGACGCGGCACGGGCCTACGACGAGGTCGGCGCCGGCGGCCAGCGCGGCCGCTGGCTCATCGTGCCCTGACGCGATCGTGCCGCCCCGTCGATCGGCCCGTGCCCGTCCAGCTCGGCGGCGGCCTCGGAGCGCCCCAGCAGCGACAGCACCGGCACCGTCACGCGCACCGTCGGCGTGATGCGGCGCGCGACGTACGCCAGGTCCGGCACCGCAGGGGGCACGGCGTGGTTCACGGCACCGTCCCGCGTGGTGCTGTCCGGTGTGGTGCTGCCCGGCGCGGTCCTGCCCGGTGGATTGCTGTCCGGTGTGGTGCGGCTCGGTGTGCCGGGCTTTTCCGCCTGCCGTCCCGACGTGGCGTCGGCGAGGAGCAGGTCGGCGGCGGCGTCCGCCCGGAGCTGCGCGAGCGTGCGTCGGTCGCCGGCCTCCCGGGCGCGCCGGCCCGCGCGGGTGAGCCGGTCGTAGGCGGCGTGCGCGCTCGGTGCGGGGAGGTAGGCCGAGAGCCAGGCCATGCCGTCGGCGCCCGGGTCGACGTAGACGGCTCGCGACTCCGCGGCCCTGCGGTGGCGCTCGACGAGCGGTTCCGGATGGGCGAGGTCGCGCGCGCGACGCAGGTGTCGGCGTAGCTGGGGCACGGTGCAGGTCACGGCGCGGGGGAGGACGGCGGCCTCGACCAGCGTGCGGGCCTCACGCGTCGGGAGCTCGGCCAGGGTGTCCGCGACGGCGGTGGCGTGGGCCAGCGAGACGCGGCCGCTGCAGAGCGCGTCGAGGGTGGCCCGTCCCGCGGTGCCGTCGCGCTGGGCCAGGGTGCGGGCCGTGTCGAGGAGGTGGGCGGCGGCCTGCTCGGACAGGCGTAGCGCCGTCGCGAGGTCGGCCGTGAAGGACCGGTGGGCGAGCTCACGGCGCCGCTCGGCACTCGCGCGGCTCAGCTCGACGTCGTCGTCGGCGAGCAGCGCAGCCTCCGCGTGGGCGGCCGTGCGCCGAGCCCGCTCGACGGCGACAACCTTGCGACCCTCGAGCTCGTCGATCTGCCGCTGGATCGCCACGACGTCGTCGATCGCCGCCGACACGTGCCCGAGCGACGCCCTGGCCACGGAGGGCACGGAAGGCCCGGAGCCGTGCGGGTCGCGCGTCGCGTCGGTGTCGAACATGTGTTCGACCCTAGCGTCGTCGCCGACCCCCGACAAGGCTGCGGACAATGGCCTGTGGACAACCGTCGCCGCAGGTCAGACAGCGGCAGGTCAGACGGAGGCGAACGCCGCCTCGAAGGCCGCCCGCACCGGGGCGTTGAAGAGGACGAAGCGGACTTCGTCCAGCGCGGCGGGGTTCACGTCGTCCCACGCCCGGGTGGCCTCGACGGCGGCGCGCGCGACGTCGCCCGCCGCCCAGCCGTAGACGCCGGCGCCGACGGCGGGGAACGCGACCGTGCGGGCGCGCAGGTCGGCCGCCACGTCGAGCGACCGCGTGAAGCACGACTCCAGCATCGCGGGGTCGGTCTGGCCGCGGTGCCGGTTCGGGCCGACGGTGTGGATCACCCACGCGGCGGGCAGGTCGAACCCGGGCGTCGCGACGGCGTCGCCCACCGGCAGGCCCCCGGGCAGGGTGGTGCGCCGGAGCTCGTGGCACGCCTGCAGCAGCCGTGGCCCCGCGGCGGCGTGGATGGCGCCGTCGACCCCGCCGCCGCCCAGCAGCGACGAGTTCGCGGCGTTGACGATCGCGTCCACGGCGACGGTGGTGATGTCGCCCTCTTCGATGGTGACGCGCACGGCTCCTCCTGGGCGGGGTCTGGTCGGGTGCCTGTCGGGTGAGGTTTGTCGGGCCGGCTGCGGTGCTCAGGCGGTGCGGCGCGCCTTGTCCTCGTCGGGCATGAGGATCCACAGCACGATGTAGGCCAGCACCTGCGGGCCGGGGATGAGGATGGACGCGACGGTGAGGACGCGGACCAGGCCGCGGCTCCAGCCGAGGTAGTCCGCCAGGCCGGCGCAGACGCCGCCCAGCACGCGGCCGTAGTTCGGCCGGAACAGCTTGTGCCGGGAGGTGGGGGCGGGCTGGACGTACGGGGTCGAGGTTGATGTGCTCATGCTCCGACCGTACGAGCGCCGCCGCGCACCCGGTATCGGGTGCTCCCCCGGTTCGACCCTGAGGAACGGCCGGGGTCCCGACCCTTCGACAGGCTCAGGACGGCGCGGGCTCAACCCGCGAGACGGGGTCAGTCGAGGTCCGCGACGGCGGCCGCCACGCGGCGCTGCGACGCCCGCGCGAACTGAGGCCAGCGGTCCCAGTAGTACGGCAGGGCGATGACGCCCTGCACCAGGGTCCAGCCGCGGCCGCGCTCCCAGGCGCCGTCGTCGAGGTCGCCCCCGGGTCCGGCGCCGGCCGCCTCGCGGAACGCGTCGCGCGTGCGGCCGGAGAAGAGCCACCAGGCGGGCGGCAGGTCTGCCGCCGGGTCGCCGACGCCGAGCGTGCCCCAGTCGATGACGGCGGTGAGCCGGCTGCCGTCCGAGATGAGGTTGCCGGGCATGAGGTCGCCGTGCAGCCAGGCGCCGGGCACCGGGTCGGCGGCGGCCTCCAGGGCCCGGTCCCAGGCCTTGAGGACGACGGGTCCGTCGAGGCGGTCCCCGGACGCGGCGGTGGCGGCGCGGACGTCGTCGTCGAGGCGGGCGAGGGGCACCCCGCGGCTGGTGCCCTCCTTGACGGGCCCGTCGGTCGGGTCGACCGCGCGCAGCGCGGCGACGAACGCCCCGAGGTCGGCGGCGGCGTCGTCCGGGTCGAGGTTCGGCGTCGTGCCGGGCTCGAGCGGGTCGACGACGGCGGCGCCAGGGAGCCACGGCGCGACCGACCAGGGGAACGGGTAGTCCCCGTCGGGCTCGCCGAGCGCCAGCGGCGCCGGAACCGTCAGCGGCATGTGCGGGGCGAGGCGCGGCAGCCAGCGCGCGTCGTTCCGAGCCTGTGCGGCGGCCCACGCGACCTTGGGCATGCGGGCCACGAGGTCGTCGCCGAGCCGGAACAGCAGGTGGTCGGTGCCGGACTCGGTCACGGGGCGCACCGGCCGCGAAGCCCACTGCGGATGCTGCGACGCCACCAGACGGCGGACGTCGTCAGCGGTGATCGGGACCTCGTCGTCGTGCAGGGGCATGCCCACGACCGTACGGAGCGCGCCGCGGCCAGGCCAGGGAATTGCGGTGCCACCTGCGACGAGGGTGGGGAGTTCTCCCCATGGACCGGCCTCGTCCCTGGACCTGGCATGTGAAAGCCTTGCGCACACCACCACCGATGCCCGGGGAAGAGGCCGCTGATGTCCGGCGACATCGTCATGAACGACGAGTTCCTGTCCCAGGTCGAGGCCGACCTGGGGCAGATGAAGGACCGGCTGTACGAGCCGCTGGACGCGATCCGGAGCGCCGACGCTTCGGCCGTCGGCGAGCCCGAGCTGGTGGAGAAGGTGTCCCACTTCCGGGACAAGTGGGACCACAGCATCGACGAGATGTGCGAGGCCACGGGGAACGCCAAGGAGCAGCTACAGAAGATCCGCGACGGCTTCGCCAAGATCGACGCCGACCTCGCTGCGGCGCTCGGGGGCGAGTGATGGTCCACTACGAGTACATCGGGTACGACCCGGCGCCCGGCGACCACGCCGTCACGGGCACGCTCGCCACCGGCCTCACCAGCGGGCACGAGACGCTCGAGCGCGTGAAGTTCCTGCTCGGCAGCGTCGACGAGGGCGAGTGGGCGGGCGAGGTCGCCATCGCCTTCCGCAGCATGCTGCACGACGGCTTCGAACCGAAGGTGGTGGAGGCCGAGGAAGCCTTCCGTAAGGCCGCGACCGCGCTCGAGACGTGGGCGGACCACCTGGAGGGCTACCGCGAGCGCGCGGACACGCTGAACCGCGAGCTCGGCGAGGCCAAGGCCGCGCTGAGCTCGGCGGAGTCGAACCTCTACTCCATGCCGGACGGCCGCCGGCCCGAGGACGACGCACCGCAGCACGAGTGGGACGACTACCAGGACGACGAGCGCGCCCGTGGCACCGCGCAGGGCGCCGTCGACGACACCCAGGCCGTCGTCGACGGCGTGTGGTCGCGCATCACGACCCTGGTCGAGGAGTACGGCGCGGCGTCGCGGACGCTCCTCGCGGACTTCGACACCGCCGCGGCCATGGCGCCGGACGACCCGTCGTGGTTCGACCAGGCGGTCGACTGGGTCGGTGACCGCTTCGAGGACCTCGGCGACGCGTTCGGCGACCTCGGCGACATGATCCTCGAGTGGGCGGCCGAGAACGCGGGCCTGCTCGACCTGATCTCCGACATCATGGGCGTCGTCAGCCTCGTGGCCGGCATCATCTCGCTGCTGCCGATCCCGGGCGCGCAGGTCTTCGCCCTGGTCAGCGTCGTGGCCGGCGGCGTCGGCACGCTCGCCGCGTACCTGAGCGCGGCGGGGCAGGCGGGGTCGTTCGCGGGCGGCTTCACGCCCGGCGTCATCGTGGGGATGGTCGGCACGGCGCTCGGCGCCGGCGGCCTCACGGCCACGTTCAAGGCGGTGTCCGCCTCGGCGACGGCCGCGGGGCGCGTCGCGCCGACGTTCGCCCAGTTCATGAACCCGGCGTCCAGCGTCGGCCGGGCGGCGACCGGCGCCTTCCCCGGGTTCTTCACGATGGCGGCGCGGGGCGGGAGCATCGACTCCGCCGCGGAGCTGGCGTGGCGCTCGGCGGACATCGTGTTCGACCAGGGGATCTTCCTCGGCACCGAGCCGCTCAACTGGTTCAGCGACTTCGGGCACCTCAAGGGCGACGACTACAACGGCATCCTGCCCGACTGGGGTGCCACCGCGGGCAAGACCGACGGCGAGGGCGCGCTGCTGCGCACCCAGCTCAAGAACAGGTGAGCATGATGACGGACAGCGGCACCCTCGACGCCGGCACCCTCGACGTCGACAACCCCACCCGGTGGAAGCTCAACGTCCGCGTGCCCTCGGACTGGGTCGAGCTCGCCGGGACCCAGACCCCGGACGAGGCGCTCGGCGTCATTCGCGGCGCGCTGGACGCCGTCGACGTCGAGCTGCCCGCCCACGACGCGGGCCTCCTCCTCGCGGGCCTGCGCGCCTGGCGCGAGGTGTGGAGCAGCCAGTCCGTGCTGCTGCACGGCCTCGTCTACCAGGGCAAGGAGTACCGCGGCCCGACGGCGATCGACGAGGAGATCTTCGTCAACGTCGTGGGCTCCGTGCGGCAGGTCGACGCGTTCGACGGGCCGCTGTCCCTGCTCGAGGTCGTGCGGCGCGTGGTCGCGGCCAAGATGGGCTTCGACCTGTCCGCCGCGTACACCGAGTCGTTCGAGACCGGCATCGGGCCCGCCCTCGGCATGACCGTGACCTATCCGGTGGACGTGCGCGACCCGTCGGCGCCGCAGGAGGTCGAGCCGGGGCGGCAGCGCGAGATCGGGCTGGCCGTGGTCGTCACGGCGCCTTCGGACGGCGGCCTGGGCCTGGTGCTCGTGGGTTGGTCGAGCGAGCCGGATCACGTGCAGGCCGTCGGCATGCTGCTCGCCGCGATGGCCGGGCCCGCGAAGATCGTCCCCGTGAACGCGCAGGGCGAGGAGACGGGGTGACGGTGCAGGAGGCCGAGGCGCCGCCGCAGGGACGACGACGCGGCCGCGCGCCGCTGCCCCCGTTCCCCCGCGAGGTGCCGCTGCCCGCGACGTTCGGCGACTGGTACGACGTGGCCGCCGCAAACCTCGGCGCCGCCCAGCGGCGCGACGGCGGGGGGCGGCGCATGCTCGCGGGCCTCCTCCTCCTCCTGGGCTGCCTGGCCGGGGCCGCCCTGGCCACCCGGCCCGTCCTGGTGCTGCTGGGGCAGGGCGCCGACGGCGAGCGGGCCGACGTCGCGTCCCTCGTCGTGGGCGCCGTCGTCCTGCTGGCGACGCTCGCCTGGTGGTTCCGGTACCGGCGGGACTGGGTGCGGACGCGGCGCCTGCGGCAGGCGTGGGCCCTCGCGCTGCGACGGCCCGAGGCGTTGGCGCTGCCGGCACGGAATCGCCCGGCCTCCGGCGTCGGCCCCGGGCTGGTCGATCCCGAGCAGATGCACGACTTCCGGGCGCGCGAGCGCGGGCTCGAGGGGTACCCCGGGGTCAAGCCCGTGGACGGGGCCACCGGTCTCCTCGACGCGCTGCGGGCGATCCTCTACCCGATCATGGCGGTCGTCGGGCTGCTGCTCGTCGCCGTCGGCCTGGACCAGGAGCCGCTGAGCGACGGCGCCACCGCCCTCGCGCCCGGGGTGGTGGTGCTGGTCGCCGGGCTTGCGGCGTCGGTCCGGGCATGGCGGCGCCTGGCCGACGGCTGGGCCGTGGTCGGCCTGGAGAACGACGACCGCGCCCGGTGGACCGGGTGGCGCGTGCTGCACGGGCTCCAGGAGCCGGCGGTGCAGGCACCGTGGTGGCGGCGGCTCAACCTCGTCTTCCTGCCCGTCGCGGCCGGTGGCCTGGTCGTCGTGCTCGCGCGGTTGACGTCCGGCCCGACGACGGGCGTCGACGGGTTGTCGGTCGGCATCGCGATCGTCGTCGTGCCGATCCTCGTGGTCTACGGCAGCTTCGTCGTGCGCGTGCTGGCCGGACGGGCGCGTGCCCGCGGCACGGACGTCGCCGTCCGGGTGCTGCGCGACGACGTGCCGCCACAGGGGCCGGTCGCAGTCCCCGCCGGCCCGGCGGTACTCGCCCTCGGCGAGGCGCCCGAGCTGCGTCCGGCCGACGGGCCGGCGGTCGCGCTCGGCGGCGCCGCGCTGATCAGCGGCGCCTCCCACACGTTCGCGGCCCGCCGGCACTGGCTGGTGCTGGCCGACGGGTCGCAGGTGCCGCTGTCGTGCGCGGACGTCCGCCGGGCCCGCAGCCTGGCCGGGGCGGCCGGCCTGCGGGTGCTCTGAGCGTCAGAGCGCGTCGAGCCCGAGCACCCGCCGGGCGTTCCCCGCGTACAGGCCGGGCAGCAGGCGGGCGGGCAGGTCGGCCCCGGAGATCTGCCACCGGCCCTGCGGCGGCACGTCCTCGCCGGGCGCGTAGTCGAAGCTCTCGTCGTCCGTCTCGAGGAACCGGAAGTGCACCTCGAGCTGGTCGCTCGTCACGGGGAACGCGTCGGTGCCGAACAGGACCCGGTCGGGGAACTCCTCGACGAGCCGGCGGAACCGCCGGGGCTGCCGGCCCAGCTCGGCGAGCCGGCCGGCGATGTCGACCACCAGGTTCGGCGCCGCCCGCAGCAGCCGCTCGACGTGGTCGAGGTCCTCGGCGACGCAGCCGACGTGCGCGCCGATGTATCGGGTGCCCGGCGTGGCGACGACCAGCCGCTCGAACGCGTCGAGGAGCCGCTCGAACGACGGGTAGTGCTCGCGGTCAGCGAACGACCAGTCCGGCTCGCCCGCGAGCTCGTCGAAGCGCTCGTTGTGCGCGTCCAGGGGCTCGAAGAAGGCCTTCGGGTCGGCGACGTGCACGAGCGCCGGGAGGCCGAGCTCGCCGGCGAGCTCGAGCACCTCCACCACGCGGGGGTCGTCCGGGAGCACGAGCGCGCCGTCGGGCCCGACGACCGTGAGCCCGAGGTTCTTCCACACCTTGAGGCCCCGGGCACCCCGCGCGGCGCAGTCGCGCAGCTGCTCCTTGAGCTCGAGCTCCCCGCCGTCCTGCCCCAGCAGGGACCAGTCCAGCTGGCAGAAGGTGAGGAAGCGGCCGGGGTGGGCGCGGTCGTACCGGTCGAGGTTGGCCTCCAGCTCGTCGCCCCATCGGCCGTCGAGGTTGACGACCGTCTCGATGTTCGCGGCGGCCATCATCGCGAGCAGCTCCACGACGTCGGGCGTGCACCAGTCGGGGGTGAGCCAGCGCCCGAGGTGGTTGTGGACGTCGATCGCGGGCACCGCCGCGCGCGTGACCCGCGAGGCCGGCGCGGACACCTGCGGGCGCGGCGCCCAGTCGACGAGTCGGAGGTCCGGGACGGCGACGGGGGCGGCGGGAGCCGCCCCGAGCGGGTCCGGTGCGTGGGTCATGGGAGGTCTCCTCGGAGGCGTGCGGAAAGTGCTCGACGTGCGCGGGACGCCCCCGAGAATGGTCCACGCATGAGCAGGTTGCCGATCCGTTACGCGAATCACTCAGTGGGAATGATCGAATTCACCAGTTTTGCTGACTGGCGCGCAACGGCCGAGCACGATGGGCGTCGACGGCGCCGGTCCGGGACGCCGTCCCTCCCGCACCCGCTGCGGGCGGTCGCACGACGACAGGAATGCGCACGTGAGCACCAGCACCGTCACCGAGCGTGAGATCCGCAGCCAGCCCGAGGTCTGGGCCCAGGCGGTCGCCGCCGCGCCCGCCGGAGGCCACGTGCTCGGCCGTCCCGGCGAGCGGGTCCTGGTGCTCGGCTGCGGCACCAGCGCCTTCGTCGCCCAGTCGCTCGCCCAGCTGCGCGAGCGCGCCGGGCAGGGGGAGACCGACGCGGCCTACGCGTCCGAGTGGACGCCGACCCGTGTGTACGACCGGGTGGTCGTCATCAGCCGCTCCGGGACCACGAGCGAGGTGCTCGAGGCGCTGGCGGCCGTGCCCGCCGGCACGACGAAGGCGGCCGTCGTCGGCGTGGCCGGCACCCCGGTCACCGAGGCCGCCGACGAGACGCTCGTGCTGGACTTCGCGGACGAGGAGTCCGTGGTCCAGACGAGGTTCCCCACCTCGGTGCTCGCCCTCGCCCGCACCGCCCTCGGCGAGGACCTCGGCCCCGTCGTCGCTCAGGCGGCCGACGCGCTCGCCGCGCCGCTGCCGGTGGACCCGGCCGGCTTCGACCACTTCGTCTTCCTGGGCCGGTCGTGGGGCTACGGCCTCGCGCAGGAGGCCGCGCTCAAGGTGCGCGAGGCCGCGCAGGCGTGGTCGGAGTCGTACCCCGCGCTCGACTACCGGCACGGCCCCGTCGCCGTCGCCGGCCCCACGAGCCTCGTCACCCTCTTCGGCGACGCCGACGACGCGCTCGTCGCCGACGTGGAGCGCACCGGCGCGACCGTGCTCCACGAACCCCTCGACCCCCTGGTCCAGCTGGTCCAGGCACAGCGGCTCGCCGTCGAGCTCGCCACGAGCCGCGGCCTCGACGCCGACACGCCGCGGCACCTCACCCGGTCGGTCGTGCTCGGCTGAGCCGAGGCGTTCACCGACGAGACTTCGCAGAAGAGACAAGGACGATCATGCTGCGTCATCACGCTCGTACCGGCCGCAGGTGGGGCGCCGTCGGCGCCACCGCCGCCCTCGTGACCGCGACCGCCATGCTGGCCGCCTGCTCCTCGGGCGCCCCCGGGGCCACGACCCTCGACAAGGACGCCGACGTCACCCTCACCTGGTGGACCGGGCAGGCCGACCAGGCCCAGACCATCCTCACCGGGCTGGCCGAGGAGTTCGAGGAGGACCACCCGAACGTCACGATCGAGGTCTCGTCGGGGGCGCCGTCCACGGAGGACCTGCTGCAGAAGCTGTCGTCGTCGTTCGCGGGCGGCACCTACCCCGACATCTCGTACGCGTTCGGGTCGTGGGCGAGCGAGCTCGCCGACTCCGAGCGCACCCTCGACATCACCGACCAGGTGGCGGAGCCCGACGTCGGGTGGGAGGAGTTCTCCGGCGCGGCCCGGCAGACGGCGCAGCCGACCGGCGACGCGACGATCGGCTTCCCCGCCGTCGTCGACAACATCTCGCTGATCTACAACAAGACCGTCTTCGACGCCGCGGGGGTCGACCACCCCACCGCGGACTGGACGTGGGACGACTTCCGCGCGGCCGCGAAGGAGCTCACCGACCCGACCACCAGCACCTACGGGTACGCGTACTCCGTCTCCGGCTCCGAGGAGACGACGTGGCAGTTCTGGCCGCACCTGTGGCAGAACGGCGGCGAGATCCTCGACGAGTCGGGCTCCGAGGCCACCTTTGACTCCGAGGCCGGCGTCGACGCGCTGACGTTCCTGCGCGACATGGCGGTCGAGGACGAGTCGGTGTACCTCGACCAGACGGACACCAAGTTCGGGCAGATCTTCGCGAGCGACCAGATCGGGATGATCACCTCCGGCCCCTGGTCGCTGTACGACCTTCAGGTGGCCGGCACCGACTACGGCGTCGTGCCGCTGCCCGGCACGGACGGGGAGCACACGACGATCTCGGGCGCCGACCTGTGGGTGCTCTTCGACCACCAGGACACCAACCGCGAGTACTGGTCGTACGAGTTCACCGAGTGGCTCACGGACCCGGAGCAGGACGTGCGCTGGAACGTCGCGTACGGCAACCTCCCGCTGCGAGAGAGCGAGATCGACTCCCCGGAGTTCCAGAAGCAGGTGAGGGAGATGCCGGGCATCGACGTGATGGCCGAGAACAGCAAGAACGCCACGATCCCGCGGCCCACGGTCGCGGGCTACGTGAACCTGTCGGAGGCGATCGGCACCGCGATCTCGCAGGTGCTGCAGGGTCAGGGCGAGCCGGCCGAGGCGCTGGGGAAGGCCGCCGACGACGCGACCGAAGCCCTGGCGGACCAATGACCGCGACGCTGACCCCGGCCGCGGCCCCCGCGGCGACCCCCTCCCGTGCGCGGCGGCCCGGCCGGGGCCGCCGCGCGCGGGAGGGGCTCACCGGGTGGGGGTTCGTCGGTCCGGCGACCCTCATCGTGCTCGGCCTGTCGATCTTCCCCGCGGTGTGGGCGTTCCTGCTGTCGCTGCAGGACTGGAACGGCTTCTCGGTGCCGGAGTCGGTCGGCCTGGACAACTACCTGGCGATGGGGTCGGACGCGGACCTCGCCGCCGCCGCGACGCACACCCTGCTGTACACGGCCCTCTTCGTCCCGGCCTCGGTGCTGCTGGGGCTGGGCCTCGCCGTCCTGCTGAACCGGCGGATCGTCCTCGTCGGGCTGTACCGCACCCTGATCTTCCTGCCGTTCGTCGTCTCCGCGGCCGCGACCGGCATCCTCACGACGTACCTGTTCAACCCCCAGTTCGGGCTCGTCAACAACGCGCTGCGCGGGCTCGGGCTGCCGCAGCAGGGCTGGCTGGAGGACCCGCACCAGGCGATGGTGGTCATCGCGATCATGTCGCTGTGGGGGCAGGCGGCCTTCACCACCGTCATCTACCTCGCCGCGCTGCAGGACATCCCCGCCGAGCTGACCGAGGCCGCGCGCGTGGACGGGGCCAACCGCTGGCAGTCGTTCTGGCACGTGACGTTCCCGCAGCTCGCGCCCGTCACCGTGTTCGTCGCGATCTGGCAGACGATCCAGGCGATCCAGCTCTTCGACCTCGTGTACACGACCACGCGGGGCGGGCCGCTCGGGGCCACCGAGACGATCGTCTACTACCTGTGGACCTCGGCCTTCAAGGACCTCGAGTTCGGGTACGCGTCGGCGGTGGCCTACGGGCTGTTCGCCGTCACCCTCGCGATCACCATCGGCGTGACGATCTACTCGCGCCGCAGCAAGGTAGGTGGACTCTGATGACGATGCTCGCCGCTCCCGCTCCCGCCGTCGAGGGCCCGCCGCCGGAGCCGACCCCCGGCCCGGCGCGCCGCCGTCGCCCCCGCGCCGGCTGGTGGCACCTGCTGCTCGTGCCCGTGGCGCTGGTGTTCGCCGTGCCCTTCGTGCAGATGTTCCTCACGTCGCTGACGCCGGAGTCGGAGATCAACCGGTTCCCGCCTCGCCTGCTCCCGTCGGCGCTGACCTTCGACGGGTACGCGAAGCTCTTCCGCGACAGCGACATCCTGCTGTGGACGGGCAACACGATCCTCGTGTCGGCGGTCGCGGTCGTCTCCCACCTCGCCCTGTGCTCGCTGGCCGGGTACGGGTTCGCGCGGCTCAAGTTCCCGGGCCGCAACGCCGGGTTCCTCATGATCGTCGCGACGATCATGATCCCGACCCAGCTGCTCATGGTGCCGACGTACGTGATGTTCGCCCGTGCCGGCATCATCGACACCCTCGCGGCGGCGATGGTCCCGTGGCTCGCGTCGGTGTTCGGGATCTTCCTGATGCGGCAGTTCTTCCTGTCGCTGCCGGCCGAGCTCGAGGAGGCCGCCGAGCTCGACGGCTGCTCTCGCTTCGGCACGTTCTGGCGGATCATCCTGCCGCTCGCGCGGCCGGCGCTCGCGACCCTCGCGATCTTCACGCTGCTCAGCTCGTGGAACGACCTCGTCTGGCCGCTCATCGCGATCAACGACCCGGGCTCCTTCACGCTGCAGCTCGGCATCACCAACTTCCAGGGCGCCCGCCGCACCGACTGGTCGCTGCTCATGGCGAGCAACGTGGTCGCGACGCTGCCCCTGATCCTCTTCTTCGTCTTCGCGCAGAAGCAGTTCATCGCCACCATGACGTTCACGGGGGTCAAGGGATGACGGGCACCACCGCAGCCGCGCAGGGCGGGCCGCGGCCCGTCGTGGTCGTGGGCGACGCGAACGTCGACCTCGTGCTGCGCGGCGACGTCGTCCCCCGGTTCGGCCAGGCCGAGCAGCTCGCCGAGTCCGGCGACCTCGTGCTGGGTGGCTCGGCGAGCATCGCCGCGTCGGGCGTGGCGCGGCTGGGGGTGCCGACGTCGCTCGTCGCCCGGGTGGGCGCGGACACGTTCGGCGCGTTCACGCTCGACGCGCTGCGCCGATCCGGGGTCGACGTCGCCGAGGTCGAGGTGGCGGACGACGAGCCCACCGGCCTGTCCGTGATCCTGTCCACCCCGCACGACCGGGCGATCCTCACAGTGCCGGGCACCATCCCGACGCTCACGGGCGCGCGCGTCACCGAGGTGCTCGACGCGCGGTCGCCGGGTCTCGTGCACGCCGCGTCGTACTTCCTGCAGCCCGGGCTGGCGGCGGCCCTGCCCGGCGTCCTCGCCCGGGCGCGCGCCCAGGGCTGGACGACGAGCCTGGACACGAACTGGGACCCGCGCGAGGAGTGGGCCGGGCTGGACGCCGTGCTGCCCCACCTCGATCTGCTGCTGCCCAACCGCAACGAGCTGCGCGCGATCGCCGGCGCCCTCGGGGAGCCCGCTGGCCTGGACGACGTCGGCCTGGCGACGCGGATCGCGGGCCGCGGGCCGCGCGTGGTCGTCAAGGACGGGGCGGACGGCGGCTGGTCGGTGGGCGCGGACGGCGACGTCGTGCGCGCGCCCGGCGTCGCCGTGGACGTGGTCGACACCACGGGTGCGGGCGACAGCTTCGACGCGGGCTACCTGGCGGCCGCCGCGTACGGGGTCGCCGACGAGCACGAGCGCGTGCGCTGGGCGACGACGGCGGGGTCGCTGTCGACGCTCGGCTCCGGCGGCACCGGCCGCCAGGCGACCCGGCACGACCTCGAGGAGGTGCTCGCGCGGTGATCTCGGCCCTCGCGCTCAGCCCGTCGCTCGACGTCACGTACGTGGTCGACGAGCTCGACGGGATCCAGCGGCCGCGCTCCACCCACCGCGTGCCGGGCGGCAAGGCACTCAACGCGGCGCGCGCGGCGGCCGCCCTCGGGGCGCGGGTCGCGGCGGTGGCGGTGCTCGGCGCGGGCGTCGGGGACGACGTGGCCGCGGGGGCCCGGGCGGACGGCGTCGACGTGTACGTGGTGCCCGGCACGGAGCCGACGCGCAGCTGCGTGTCGATCCTCTCTCGGCACTCCGGCCGGCTCACCGAGATCTACGAGCAGGCCGTGCCGCTCGCTCCGGACACCGTGGCCGCCGCAATCGACACCGCCGTCGGGCTCGCCGCGGGCCGGCCCGGCTGGTGGTTCGCCGCCGGCGGCCTGCCGGCCTCCGCGCCCCCGGACCTGTTGTGCGACCTCGTCCGCCGGCTGCACGACGCCGGGGTGCGGGTGGCCGTGGACAGCCACGGCCCGGCCCTGCGCGGCGCCGTCCTGGCCGGTCCCGACCTGGTGAAGGTCAACCGCGCCGAGGCCGTCGAGCTGACGGGCGGTGACCCCGGGGCGCCGATGCCGGATCTCCTCGCGGCGGTGCGGGGGCTCAGCGGGGGGCTGGTCGTGGTGACCGACGGCGCGGCGGGTGCGTGGGCCACGGACGGGAGCCGCGTGCTGCGCGCGCGGCTCGACGGGCGCACCGGGAGATTCCCGGTGGGCAGCGGTGACTCGTTCCTTGGCGGTCTGCTCGTCGCGCTCGACCGCGGCGGCGACCTCGCCGGCGCGATGGCGCTCGCGACCGCGACCGGGACGGCGAACGCGCAGGTGCCCGGCGCGGCGGTGCTCGACCCGAAGCTGGTGCAGCGTCTCGTCGCCGAGGTCGAGGTGGTCGACGTGCCCGAGGAGGCATGGGAGGGCCCCGCGGCCGGCTCTCAGTCCGCGACGACCTGAACGTCCACGCCGGCCGCGCGGATCGCCTCGAGCGCGTCGGGGTCCGCCGACGAGTCGGTGACCAGCACGTCGACCTCCGAGAGTTCGGCGACCTTCGCGAGCGTCACCCGGCCCACCTTTGAGCCGTCCGCCACGACCACCACGTGCTCGGCGTGGGTCACCATCGCGTGGTTCGTGCGGGCCTCGGTCTCGTCGTGGGTCGTGGCGCCGCCGCGCACGCTGATGCCGTCCGTGCCGAGGAACGCCGTGCCCACGTTGATGGCGTTGAACGTGTTCTCGGCGAGCACGCCCACGGCCTCGAACGAGCTGGACCGGACGAACCCGCCGGTCATGATGACCTGCAGGTTGCTGCGCGACGCGAGCTCCATGGCGGTCGTGAGCGCGTTGGTGGCGATCGCGAGGTCGGGCCGCGTGGCGAGCACCCGCGCGACGGCGGCCGCGGTGGTGCCGCCGCTGATGGCCACCGAGTAGCGGCCGGGGGGCAGCAGGCCGGCCGCGTGCTCGGCGATGCGCAGCTTCGCGTCCCGGAACCTGGTGTCGCGCAGCAGCACGGGCACCTCGGTGGTGGGGTCGAGCGCACGGACGCCGCCGTGCGTCCGCACGAGCAGGCCCTGGTCCTCCATGGAGGCGAGGTCGCGCCGCATCGTCGCGGACGACACGTCGAGCTCCCGGACGAGGTCGGTGAGGCGGGCCGTGCCGCGCTCGTTGACGTAGGTCAGCGTCTGCATCATGCGCTCGGTGCGCTTGTGGGAGATCGCGCGCGGCGCCGTCTCGGCGGTGGTCGGCATGCCGTTCCCTTCAAACCGCTCATGCAAAGTGATCGTTTATCCCGAATTCTGATCGCATTCTTGCACAGCTCGCGCGAAGCCGCCGATGATCGACGCCATGGTCAGCATCGTGTTCATCGGCGCCGGGAGCGTCGTCTTCACCCGCCAGCTCGTCGCGGACATCCTGCGGTACCCCGAGCTCGTGGACGCCCGGCTCGTGCTGCACGACATCGACCCCGAGCGCCTGGAGGTGGCCGAGGCGACCGCCCGCCAGGTCGACCGGCAGCTCGGCGCCCGGGCCACCGTCGTCACGGCCGCCGACCGCCGCGAGGCGCTGGACGGCGCCGACTTCGTGATCGACATGATCCAGGTGGGCGGCGTCGACGCGACCCTCGCCGACCTCGAGATCCCCGCGCGCCACGGCCTGCGCCAGACGATCGGCGACACCACCGGCGTGGGCGGCATCTTCCGCGCGCTGCGCACGTTCCCCGTGCTCACGGGGCTCGCCGCGGACATGCTCGAGCTGTGCCCGGACGCGTGGCTGCTCAACTACACCAACCCGATGGCGATGAACGTGTGGTGGCTGTCCGTCGTCGCGCCGGAGCTCAAGGTCGCCGGGTTGTGCCACAGCGTCTACTGGACCGCGCACGACCTGGCCGAGCTGGTCGGCGTGCCCGTCGAGGAGACGCGGTACCGCGCGGCCGGCGTCAACCACCAGGCGTGGCTGCTCGAGTGGGAGCACCAGGGCCAGGACCTCTACCCGGTGCTGCGCGACCGCATCCGGTCCGAGCCCGAGCTCGAGCGCCGCGTGCGGGTCGAGATCTTCCGCCGCCTCGGGTACTACCCGACGGAGACCAGCGAGCACTCGTCCGAGTACCTGTCGTGGTTCCTGCGCTCCGACGCGCAGATCGAGCGCTACCGGCTGGCGCCGCTCGAGTACGTCGGCATCAGCCGCGAGAACCTCGCCGAGCTGGACCGGGCCAAGAAGACCCTCGCCGCGGGCGGGGACCTCGAGCTGGAGGAGGGCGCGAGCGAGTACGCGCCGCAGATCATCCACTCGCTCGTCACCGGCACCCGCCGCGAGGTGCACGTCAACGTGCCCAACCGCGGCCTGATCGACAACCTGCCGCAGGACGCCGTCGTCGAGGTGCCCGCCGTCGTGGACGGGAACGGCCTGGTGCCGGTGCCGATGGGGCAGCTGCCGGTGCAGTGCGCGGCGGTCAACCAGCCGTACGTGTCGGTGGGCCGGCTGACGGTCGAGGCCGCCCGCACCGGCGACCCCTTGCTCGTGCGGCAGGCCGCGCTCGTGGACCCCAACGCGTCGTCGACCCTGACGCCCGAGCAGATCTGGGCCGTGTGCGACGAGCTCGTCGACGCGCACGGCGACCTGCTGCCCGAGGCCCTGCGCGCCCACGTCCCGGCGGGCGCGCTGTGACCCTCGCGGCCACCGGGTCCCTCGTCGCCGACGCCGCACGGGCCGGCGGCGCCGTGCTGGCCTTCAACGTCATCACGCTCGAGCACGCGGAGGGCATCGCCCTGGGCCTCGAGGCCGCGGGCCTGCCCGGCATCCTGCAGGTGAGCGAGAACGCGGTGCGCTTCCACGGCGGGCGGACGGCGCCACTGGTCGCGGCCTGCCGGGAGATCGCGGCCTCGGCGGGTGTGCCCGTCTCCGTGCACCTCGACCACGTGCAGGACGTGGAGCTCGCCCGCTCCGTCGTCGCGAGCGCCTGGCAGCTCGGCATCTCGTCGGTCATGGTCGACGCCGCGCACCTGGACTACGAGGCGAACGTGGCGACGACGGCCGAGCTTGCCGCGGCCGCCCACCGCACGTCGCTGTGGGTGGAGGCGGAGCTCGGGGCGATCGGCGGCAAGGACGGCGCGCACGCGCCCGGCGTGCGGACCGACCCCGACGAGGCTGCGTCGTTCGTCGCGCGCACCGGCGTCGACGGCCTCGCGGTCGCCGTGGGCAGCTCGCACGCCATGACGACGGCGACGGCGGAGCTCGACCTCGACCTGGTCGAGCGGCTCGCGGCGGGGGTCCCGGTGCCCCTGGTGCTGCACGGATCCTCGGGGGTGCCGGTGCCGACGCTCCGGGGTGCCGTCGCCGCGGGCATCCGTAAGATCAACGTCGGGACGGCGCTCAACGTCGGGTACACGGCGCAGGTGCGGCAGTTCCTCGACGCGAACGACACGGTCACCGACCCGCGCAGGTACCTCGACCCGGCGCGGGGCGCGGTGCGCGATGCCGTCGACCGGCTCTGCACCCAGGTCCTGCACGGATAACGCCCGCGGGGCGCCCGACGGAGGGAACGACGGCATGAAGCACGCGACGACCCTGGCCATCACGCTCGGGCTGGCCCTGTCGGCGGCGGCCTGCGGGGGCGCCCCCGGCGCGAGCGGGTCCGATCCCGCGACGACGGGCGGGCCGGCTCCCGAGGCTTCCGTGGCGCTGCCGCCCACGAGCGGCGTCTTCGACTACCAGCTCGGCGGCGCGTACGACGAGGTCGACACCGGCGACGGCGCCGGGTCGGGCGAACCGGTGCCGATCGACGTCGTCGTGCGCGACGCGACCGCCGACCCGCTGCCCGGCGCGTACAACGTCTGCTACGTCAACGGGTTCCAGACCCAGCCGGACGACGCCGACCTGTGGACGGGGGAGCACGAGGACCTGCTGCTGCACGACGCCGACGGGGAGCTCGTCATCGACCCGGAGTGGCCGGACGAGTACGTGCTCGACCCGTCGACCGAGGAGCAGCGCGCCGGGATCCTCGAGGTGCTCGGGCCGGTCGTGACCGGCTGCGCGGTCGCCGGCTTCGACGCCGTGGAGATCGACAACCTCGACACGTGGACCCGGTTCGACGCGATCGACGAGGAGGGCGCGCACGAGCTCGCCCGCGCGTACGTCGACCTTGCCCACGGGGCTGGGCTCGCGATCGCGCAGAAGAACGCCGCCGAGATCACGCAGGTCGCCAAGGACGAGCTCGGCTTCGACTTCGCCGTCACCGAGGAGTGCGGCGTGTGGTCCGAGTGCGCCGCGTACACCGACGTCTACGGCGACCACGTGCTGCAGATCGAGTACCCCGAGGCCCTCGAGGAGGCGGGCCTGACCTTCGCCGACGTGTGCGCCCTCGACGACCGCGCGCCACTCACCATCCTCCGCGACCTGGACCTCGTCGTCGCCGGCGAGGACGGGTACGTCTACGACGCCTGCTGACGTTCCGTGCGCCGCGGCATCAGCCGTCGGCGAGGTGGGCGATCAGCTTTCGGGTCACCCGGTCGAGGTCGGCGCGGTCCTTGCGCGTGAGCGCTGACACCGTCTCCTGCTGACCGGCGGTGTGCTTCGTGACCGCCTCGTCCACCAGGCGCTTCCCCTCGGGGGTGAGCTCGACGTCGAGGCTGCGCCGGTCGTGGGAGCTCGGCACGCGGACGATGAGGCCGCGCTTCTCCAGCCGGTCCAGGCGCCCGGTCATCGTGCCAGTGGTCATGAGCAGCGCGCGGGCGAGGCTGGTGGGGGAGAGGCGGAACGGTTCCCCCGCGCGGCGGAGGGCGAACATGACGTCGCCGTCGCCGCGGTTCACGCCGTAGTCGGCGGCGAGCCGGTCCGTGTGGCCGTTCACCAGCTCCGCGGCGCGGGTCAGCCGCGCGAGCAGGGCCATGGTGTCGCGGTCGATGTCGGGCCGCTGGTCGGCCCACTGCTGGACCAGGGCGTCGATGCGGTCGTTGTCGTCCACCCGACCACTTTAGCTTGCGCGCGAGTTACTTGTGGCCTAACTTTCATACAAGTAACTCGCACACAAGCTACTTGAGGAGGAGTAATGACGACGACGCTGATGCTCAACGGGTCGGAGGCTCTGGAGGTGCTCGGGAGCACCGCCGACCGCTTCGAGGTGGAGGCCACCTACGCGCCCCGGGGCGAGCGGCCCCCGAAGCACGTGCACCCCCACCACGACGAGTCCTTCGCCGTGCGGTCGGGCGCCCTCCGGGTCGGGTTCGCCGACCGGGAGCAGGACTTCGTCGCGGGCGAGGAGTTCGTGGTCCCGCGCGGCACCGTGCACCACATGTGGAACCCGGGCGCCGAGCCCACCGTCGTGCGCTGGCTCAGCACCCCGGCCGGCCGCGTCGAGGCGTTCTTCACCGCCATGGACCGGCTGCACCGGGAGGGGCGCGCCGGCCTGGTCGGCCTCGCCGGCGTGCTGCACGTGTACCGCGACGTCATGCGCCCCGCGTCGCCGGTCACCCGCGCCGCGATCCGCGTTCTCGGCCCGCTCGTCCGCCGGAAGTCGGGTGATGGGCCCGCGGCGGAAGTATGATCACCGGTATGACTGCCGGCTCCGAGATGACCACGATCAAGGTGCCCGTCGCGCTGCGCGACCGGCTCCGCGCCCTGGCCGAGGAACAGCACGTCACGCAGGCCGAGGCGCTCGAGCGGCTGCTGGACGAGGCCTCCGACCCCCGCATCGAGCAGTACGTGTCGTCGGCATTCGAGCGCTGGGCGCCGGCGCTCGAGAAGCTCGCGTGACTCGCTACCCCACGCTCCGTGACGCCCTCGTCGTTGTCGAGCACGGGGCCTGGGTGGTGCGCGACATCGGCCTGCTCGACTCCGTCGTGCAACGCCCGCGGGCCGTCATGTACGGCACCGAGTTGTACCCGGGCCTGCACCTCAAGGCGGCTGCCCTGCTCGACTCCGCGAACAGGCTGCATCCGCTCGTCGACGGCAACAAGCGCCTCTCGCTGGTCCTCACCGACGTCTTCTTCGCCATGAACGGCCATCAGCTTGAGGCGGGTCAGGACGAGATGGTGGAGCTCATCCTGACCATCGCCTCGGAGCATCTGCCCCTCGAAGACATCGCGACCTGGCTCGCGGACCACACGCACTGAGTCGGCCTGCGTGACCCGAACGGCGTGGGAGGTGCGCTGCACCCGGGGCCGGACCACAATGCCCGAATGAAGAGCCAGGGCGAGCGGGACGCGCAGACCGTCACGATCGTGACGTCGGTGGTGGTCTTCGGCGTGACAACCGTCGGCCTCACGTTCGTGCTCGGCGCTCTGATCAGCGTCCTTGCCCCGGTCATGCAGGCCTGGTTGTACGACGTCGTCTGGGTGGCGAGCGTCGTTCTAGGCCTCGTGGCCGCGGCCCTGATCTCGCGGCGGCTTCGTCGCTGAGCCCGCCTTCAGGCACGTTGTACGGTCGGGTGCATGAGCACGCTGGGAATCGTCGGTAGTGGAAGCATCGGGTCTGCCGTAGCACGGCTGGCCGTCAAGGCGGGGATCCCCGTCGTGGTCGCCAACTCGCGCGGGCCGCAGACCCTAGCCGGCCTGATCGACGAGCTCGGCCCCCTCGCATCTGCCGGGACCGTGGACCAAGCCGCTGCCGCCGGTGACCACGTCGTGCTCGCGGTCCCGCTGACGGCGATCGAGGCACTGGACCCGCACCTGTTCGATGGCAAGGTTGTCCTGGACACGACGAACTACTACCCCTACCGCGATGGGCGTGTTGCACGCCTGGACAACGGCGAAGTTACCTGTGGCGAGCTCGTCCAGGAGCACTTCGCCGGAGCGCGCCTGGTCAAGGCGTTCAGCAACATCGTCGCCCCACACATCCCGCAGCTGGCTCGCCCGGCCACCGCCGACGACCGCACTGCCCTGCCGATCGCAGGCGACGACGACACGTCGAAGACCGAAGCTGCAGAATTGATCGACCAGCTGGGTTTCCTGACCGTGGACGCCGGCGCGCTGGCCGACGCGTGGCGGTTCGAGCCGGAGTCGGAGGCATACACCCAGATCTACCTGGCCGACCCGAGTACACCGCTGGAACAGTTGATGCAGGCTCCAGCAGGCCCCGTTTCCCCCTCGCGCCTGTCGCGCCATCTCATGGCGGCCACCCGCGTCAACGTCGCGGACCGGCAGTTCTGACCGCTGACCAACTCCCGATGTCTCCGGACTGGAACGCGGGCTGAAGAGCAGGGCGCTGGTCACCCTCGTGAGTAGGGCCATAAATCACCCGCCAAGCCCGCTCGCGACTCGGGCCGCCTGAGTGGGTACGCGACCGTGGCAAGCGAAAGGCCCGCTGACCGCATCTGCGGTCAGCGGGCCCTCGTTCTCACTGGGTCAGGTGTTCTGCGGGGGCCTACCCGCTCGAGCCTGAGCCTGCCGGATGCGCTGTACTTCGAACCCTGCCCACGCGACGCCAAAGGCCAGGGGCACCCACGAGACGATCGAGTCGTAGATGTAGTGGCCGATGAACGAGCCGACCGCTAGACCGATGACGACGGACAGGAGGACGCGCATCCATGCGCTGCGGTCGAGGGTCATGACAGGCACTTTAAGGTCTTCCACTCAATCTGTCGGCCAGTTGCCGTCGAGCGGCCCGATGCCATGGGCGACCGCGATCTGGACACACTTGCCACTGGCGGCGTCGTCGTCCTGCGCCATTGCGCTGGGCGCACCGGCCGCCACCATCGCTGCGGCGGGGTTCTCAACCTCCCAGATCCGAAAAGGAAGAGGAGTATGGTGCTGGTCACCCTGGTGACGGCGAGCCTTCACCAGGAATGATCACCAGCCGCTGGGGCTGAGGATCTTGCGGATGCGCTTCTCGCTGACGGCGCCGTCGGTGCCGAGCTGCTGGGCGAACAGCGAGACGCGCAGCTCCTCGATCAGCCAGCGCACGTCGGCGAGCTCGGCGGCGCGGGCAGGGTCGGCGGGCCCGGCGGCGTAGGCAGCGCGGGCCTTGTCGTAGGCCTCGACGACGTCGTGGACGCGCCAGGCCAGCTCGGCGTCGCGCGCGGGGTTGGTCTGCGCCTTGTCCAGGCGGTAGGACGCGGCGCGCAGGTAGCGCACCAGGTGCGGCACGCGCCGCGGCGGCGTCTGGGAGATGAAGCCGTCGTGGATCAGCCCGGCCACGTGGTCGCGGATGTCCTGCAGCGTGTTGAGCAGCGCGAGAGACGACGACGAGCGGACCTCGCCCTCGACTGTGCGCCACGCGGTCAGCGCGGCGACGACGTGCCCGACGATCCG
This sequence comes from Isoptericola sp. Y581, assembly GCF_059445475.1. Classification (NCBI taxonomy): domain Bacteria; kingdom Bacillati; phylum Actinomycetota; class Actinomycetes; order Micrococcales; family Promicromonosporaceae; genus Isoptericola; species Isoptericola sp. Y581. The sequence goes on from NZ_JCAIUK010000007.1 coordinate 53,079, forward strand.
GTGCACCTCGTCCTCCAGGTGCCGCCGCACGAACGCGACGGCCGCCGCGTACGCCTCGGCGTCCCGGATCCTCGCGGCATCGATGGTTGAGCCAGCGCCGTCCTGAGCCTGTCGAAGGGTCGAAACCCCGGCCGGAGTGCCCGGCGCCTTCTCGCCGTCCGGGCTGGTCAGCGCGATCACGGCCGCGAGCTGCAGGTCGGCCACCAGGGCCTCGGTATTCCGGTACGGCGCGGCGGCGAGCGTCAGGGACTGCGACGACGTCCACCGCGACGTGATGCGCCCCGTCTGCAGCGCTGCTTCGGACAGCAGCAGCCGCCGTACCCCGCGCGCGTGCCGGGCGTCCCGACCGGCAGCGTCCGCCAGCACGCGCAGCGCCACGCTCGGCTTCCGCTTCGCGTCCTCCTCCTCGACCAGGGCCGGGTAACCCTTGACCACCACGCCGCCGCCGAGGTCGGTCGAGACGGCGTCGGGCAGCGCGCCGTCCGGCAGCCCCGAGGGCCAGGTCGTCAGCCCGGACTGCTCCGCCACGACGACCGTCCCGCCGGTTGAGCCTGTCGAAACCCGGGTCTCGACACGCGGGTCCTGAGCCTGTCGAAGGGCGACCGACGAAGCAGGTTCGACCGACGGTGTGGTTTCGACAGGCTCAACCAACGACACGCGACGGGCCTCCTCGAGGGCCAGGCCGACGGCGCCCTTGACGGCCGCCCTCACCGCGGCCTCGGACCGCGACGCGAGCCGCCTCTGCAGCGCGAGCAGGTCCTTGGACTCGTCGACGGCGCTCGGTGCGGCGGGCTGCTTGCGCTTGCGGCCCTTGCTCGTGCGCTTCGTGGTCTCGACAGGCTCGACCGACGGCTGCTCCTCGACGCGGAAGGTCATGCGCAGGTGGGCGGGCAGGCGCTCGGTGCGTTCGGCGTCCCACACGTCGTCGGGGATGTCGACGTCGCGCAGGGCGCGCACGGCGCGCGTGAACTCCACGTGGAACGGCGCGGCCATGTCGCCGGCGCGGGTCATGTCGTCCCAGGACGGCGTGTTCGCGCGCAGCCAGTCGGCGACGGCGTGCCCGACGTCGGGCGCGGGCACGAGCTGCACGCGCACGGCCTTGGGCAGCGAACGGATGGTCGCGACGCACAGCTCGTCGAGCAGGCCGGGCACCATCCAGTCGAAGCCCTCGGGGGCGACGCGGTTGAGGATCGACAGCGGGATGTGCACGGTGACGCCGTCGGCGGCGCTGCCGGGGGAGAACTGGTAGGTCAGCGGCAGGGTGACCTCGCCCTGCGTCCACGTCTCGGGGAACGCGTCGGTGTCCACGGCGTCGGCGTCGACGAGCTGGTCGAGCGTGAAGGTGAGCAGGTCGGGGGTCTCGCGCTGCGCCTGCTTCCACCAGCCGTCGAAGTGGGCAGCGCTGACGACGGACGCGGGCACGCGCTCGTCGTAGAACGCGAACAGGTCGTCCTCGGAGGCGACGAGGCCACGCCGACGCGAGCGCGCCTCGAGCTCCTCCGCCTCGGCGAGGAGGCGCCGGTTCTCGGCGAAGAATCGGTGGTGGGTGGTCCACTGCCCCTCGACGAGCGCGTGCCGCACGAACATCTCGCGCGCGGCCTCGGCGTCGATCTTGGCGAAGAGCACGGGGCGGTCGGCGACGATCGGCACCCCATACAGCAGCACCTTCTCGGTGGCCATGGCCGCGCCCTGCTTGGTGGACCAGTGCGGGTCGGAGTAGGTGTGCTTGGCGAGCGGACCCGCGAGCTCCTCGGCCCACTCGGGCTGGATGCGCGCGACGTCGCGCGCCCACAGCCGGGAGGTCTCGACGAGCTCTCCGGCCATGATCCACTCCGGCGGCTTCTTGCTCAGCGGCGAGCCGGGGAAGATGGCGAACCGCGCGCCGCGGGCGCCCAGGTACTCGTTGCGCGCGCGCTTCGCCGCCTGCCGCAGCGCGCGGGCGCGGGCCTCGCCGCGCAGGTGTGCCACCGACGACGCCTTGATCTCGCCGGCCTCCTGCATGCCGATCTGGCTGAGCAGCCCGGCCAGCAGCGACTGGTGGATGGTGTCGCCGTCCCAGTCGTGCTTGAGGTCGGTGTCGCTGGTTTCGACAGGCTCAACCGGCGAACCACCACTGGTCTCGACAAGCTCGACCGACGAGGACACCCGGGGCTTGAACGACATGTCGATGCCGAGCGGCTTGCTCATCTCGCGCAGCTGGGACACGACGTCCTGCCACTCACGGATGCGCAGGAAGTTGAGGTACTCCGCCTTGCACATCCGTCGGAACGCGGACGAGCCCATCTCGTGCTGCTGCTCGCGCACGTACTCCCACAGGTTGAGGTACGTGAGGAAGTCGGAGCGGGGGTCGGTGAACCGGGCGTGCAGCTGGTCGGCCTGGGCGCGGGTCTCGGTGGGGCGCTCGCGCGGGTCCTGGATGGACAGGACGGCGGCGATGATCGCGACCTCGCGCGCGACGCCGCGCTTGGCGCCCTCGACGATCATGCGCGCCAGGCGCGGGTCCATCGGGAGCTGCGCGAGGGTGCGACCGACGTCGGTGAGGCGGGTGGCGCCGTCGCGCGTCTCGAGGGCGCCGAGCTCGGTGAGGAGCTGGACGCCGTCGCGCACGGCGCGTGTGTCCGGGGGCTCGACGAACGGGAAGCGCGCGACGTCGTCGGGGGTCTTCACGACGCCGACGGAGATCATCTGCAGCAGCACGGACGCGAGCGACGTGCGCAGGATCTCGGGCTCGGTGAACTCGGGGCGGCTCTCGAAGTCCTCCTGCGAGTAGAGGCGGATCGCGACGCCGTCCGCGACGCGGCCCGAGCGCCCGGAGCGCTGGTTGGCGCTCGCCTGGCTGATCGGCTCGATCGGGAGCCGCTGCACCTTGGTCGCCTTGGAGTAGCGCGAGATGCGGGCGGTGCCCGGGTCGACGACGTAATGGATGCCCGGCACGGTCAGCGACGTCTCGGCGACGTTGGTCGAGAGCACGATCCGCCGGCCCGGGTGGGACTGGAAGACGCGGTGCTGCTCGGCCGCGGACAGCCGCGAGTACAACGGCAGGATCTCCACGTGCTGCGGGTGCTTCGGGTCGCGCACCCGCTCCTTGAGGTGTCCCTCGAGCGCGTCGGCGGCGTCGTGGATCTCCCGCTCGCCCGACAGGAACACGAGGATGTCGCCTGGGCCCTCGCGCATCAGCTCGTCGCAGGCCTCGACGATGCCGGTGACGAGGTCCTTCTCCCCGCCGCCGGTCGAGCCTGTCGAGACCTTCCTCTTCGCTCCCTGGGTTTCGACAGGCTCAACCAGCGGGCGCCAGCGGATCTCGACCGGATAGGTGCGCCCGGTGACCTCGACGACGGGCGCCAACTCGCGGTCGCTCTGGTCCTGCGCTCCGCTCCCGGCGGATGCCTCGCTGCGCTCGGCCTCCACCGTCCGCTCTGCCCTGGCCCAACGCTCCAAGGACGCAGGCGAGAAGTGCGCCGCGAACCGCTCGGAGTCGATGGTCGCGGAGGTGATGATGACCTTGAGGTCCGGCCGGCGCGGCAGCAGGCGGGACAGGTAGCCGAGCAGGAAGTCGATGTTGAGCGACCGCTCGTGCGCCTCGTCGATGATGATCGTGTCGTAGGCGAGCAGTTCCGGGTCCCGCTGGATCTGGGCCAGCAGGATGCCGTCGGTCATGACCTTGACCAGCGTCTCCTCGGACGACGTGTCCGTGAAGCGCACCTGGTAGCCGACGATGCCGCCCAGCTCGGTGCCGAGCTCCTCCGCGACGCGCTCGGCGACGCTGCGCGCCGCGATCCGGCGGGGCTGCGTGTGCCCGATCTGGCCCTTCCGGCCGCGGCCGAGCTCCAGCAGGATCTTCGGCAGCTGCGTCGTCTTGCCCGAGCCGGTCTCGCCCGCGAGGATGACGACCTGGTGGTCGCGGATCGCGGCGGCGATGTCCTCCCGGCGCGCCGAGACCGGCAGCTGCTCGGGGTAGACGATGGGCGGCACCTCGACGGCGGCGCGGCGCGCGGCCGCCTTCGCGAGCTGCTCGCGGCTGACGCGGCGCGGGCCCTGCTGCCGGGCGGAGGGACGGCCGCTCGACCGGCCGCTCGACTGGCCCGAACCGGAGGCATTGCCGCGCCCACGACCCCGTCGGCGGGGTCGGCGCGCACCGCCGTCGTCCGACGACGGCTGCGGGGCGGGGCTGGGCTCGGTGCTCACGACGTTCCATTCTCTCAAGCACCGCAAGGTGATTGGTTCGGCCCGGGGCTACCGGCCGCGCGGGAGCGGCGAGGACACGATCAACCAGGACGTGTCAGGCCGGAACCGGACAGCCTCGCCGCGGTTCGGACTAGGCGCCGAACCGCGTCGCTGCCGACAGCGACCCGATCAGGCCGGCGAGGGCGCCGGGTGCGAGGGAGTAGTAGGCCCAGCGGCCGCGCTGCTCGCGCTCGAGCAGGCCCGCCTCGACGAGGATCTTGAGGTGGTGGCTGACTGTCGGCTGGGACAGGCCGACGGGCTCGGTGAGGTCGCAGACGCAGGCCTCGGTGCCGGGCTGGGTGGCGACGATCGCCAGCAGCTGGACGCGGGTCGGGTCGGCGAGGGCCTTGAACGACCGGGCCAGCTCCCGCGCGACCTCGGGCTCGACCGCCTGGGTGAGCGCGGGCGCGCAGCAGCCGCCGTCCGCGACGGGGGCGGCGAGAGGCAGGGGCGCGGTCGTGGTCATGGCCTCATCCTCGCATATATTGACAACTGTCGATGGGTGCCCCAGTATCGGCGTATCGATGATTCTCGATGTGAGGAGTGGTGATGAGCGAGGTTGCTCGGGACGAGATGCCGGTGGTCGTGATCGGCGCGGGCCCGGTGGGTCTGGCGGCAGCGGCGCACCTGCTGGAGCGTGGGCTGGAACCGCTGGTGCTGGAGGCCGGGACGGACGCCGGTGCGGCGATCGCGTCGTGGGGGCACGTGCGCCTCTTCTCGCCGTGGCGGTACGACGTCGATGCGGCGGCGCGGCGCCTGCTCGAGCCCACGGGCTGGACCGAGCCTGACCTGGACGCGTTGCCGACCGGCCACGAGCTCGTGCGCGACTACCTCGCACCGCTGGCCGCGACCGGGGAGATCTCGTCGCGGCTGCGTACGGGGACGCGCGTCCTCGCCGTGGCGCGAGACGGGGCGGACAAGACGCGCTCGCTCGGCCGTGAGCGGCGCGGCTTCCGGGTCCGCACCCTCGACGACGAAGGCCGGGTCGCCGACATCCTCGCCCGCGCCGTGATCGACGCCTCCGGGACGTACGACACCTCCAACCCGCTCGGGGTCTCCGGCCTACCGGCCGCGGGCGAGGCCGAGGCGGCGCCGTTCGTGACCGGCCCGCTGCCGGACGTGCTGGGCGCCGCCCGCGACCGGTTCGCCGGGAAGCACACGCTGGTGGTGGGCATGGGGCACTCCGCGGCGAACACCCTGCTGAGCCTGGTCGCGCTCGCGGAGACCACGCCGGGTACGACCGTCACCTGGGCGATCCGCGGCGGGTCCGCACGGCGGCTGTTCGGCGGCGGCACCGACGACGAGCTGCCCGCCCGCGGGCTGCTGGGCACGCGCCTCAAGGAGGCCGTCGATGCCGGGCGGCTGCGCCTGCTGACCCGGGTGTCGATCGAGCAGCTGGTGCCGGGTGAGGGCTCGGTGCAGGTGCTCGGCACGGCCAAGGACGAGCCGCTGACGCTGGACGTGCACGCGATCGTGAACGCCACCGGCTTCCGCCCCGACCTGGGCATGCTGCGGGAGGTGCGGCTCGACCTCGACCCCGTGGTCGAGGCGCCGAGCGCGCTGGCGCCGCTGATCGACCCGAACCAGCACTCCTGCGGCACCGTGCCGCCGCACGGCGAGGCCGTGCTCGCCCACCCGGACGACGGCTTCTACCTGGCGGGCATGAAGTCCTACGGTCGGGCGCCGACGTTCCTGCTCGCGACCGGCTATGAGCAGGTGCGGTCTGTCGCCGCTGCGCTGGCGGGAGACAGGGTGGGTGCCGACGCGGTCGAGCTCAACCTGCCGGCCACCGGGGTGTGCTCCAGCGACCTCGCCCTGGAGGCGGACGGCGAGGCCGCGGCCGGGTCGTGCTGCGGGAGCGCCCCCGCGGAACCGCAGCTCGTCACCCTCGGGGTCGGCGCCCCCGCCGGGATCGGGTTCGCCTCCGGCGTCGTGCACGGACGCTCGGGCGACGGCGACGAGGGCTGAGCCGGTTCGTCGGTCGAGCCTGTCGAGACCCGAACCGGGTTTCGACAGGCTCAACCAGCAGGTTCGGTTACGACAAGCTCAACCTGCGGTGACGGGATCGACGCCGAGGGACGCGAGCAGCTCGCGCACGCGCCGCTCGATGTCGTCGCGGATGGGGCGCACGGCGTCGAGTCCCTGGCCGGCGGGGTCGTCGAGCTGCCAGTCCTCGTAGCGCTTGCCGGGGAAGATCGGGCAGGCGTCGCCGCAGCCCATGGTGATGACGACGTCCGAGGCCTGCACGGCGTCCGTGGTGAGGACCTTGGGCTGCTCGGCGGTGATGTCGATGCCTGCCTCGGCCATCGCCTCGACGGCGACGGGGTTGATGCGGTCGGCGGGCATCGAGCCGGCGGACCGGACCTCGACGGCGCCGCCGGACAGCGCGTGCAGGAAGCCCGCGGCCATCTGGGAGCGGCCGGCGTTGTGGACGCAGACGAACAGCGCGGACGGCGCGGTGGTGTCGGTCATGAGAACCTCCGTCGTCAGGGCGTGGGCAGGTCGAGGTCGGGCAGCAGGCCGGTGAGCAGGGCGCGTACTCGGGTGTCGAGCTCGGCGCGGATGGCGGCGACCCCGGCGGGCGAGGCGAGGGCGGGGTCACCGACGAGCCAGTCCTCGTACCGCTTGCCGGGCAGGATCGGGCACACGTCGCCGCAGCCCATGGTGATCACGACGTCGGCGGCGCGGACGGCGTCGTCCGTCAGCGGCTTGGGGAACGGCTCGACGGCTCCGAGTGCGACCAGCTCGGGGCGCACGGCGGGGTGGACGTCGCCGGCCGGGGTGGACCCGGCGGAGCGGACCGTCACCCGGTCGCCGGCGTAGTGGCGCACGAGCGCGGCGGCGAGCTGGGAGCGGCCCGCGTTGGCGACGCACACGAACAGCACCTGGGGTGCGGTCACGGGACCGGTGCCGGCACTCCGGGTCGCCTCGCGGGCCAGGTCGGCGAGGCGCTGGCGGGCGAACTGTTCGGCGAGGGTGAGCCGGTGGGCGGAGCCCTTGGCCGAGCGGGCCAGGGCGGTGTACGACTCGCGCACGGTGCGCAGCACCGTGTCGGGAGCCAGGTCCGGGTGCGTGGCGGCGAGGTCGGCGGCGAGGTGGTCGAGCGCGGCGTCGGCGTCCTCGAGCCCGGACAGCTGCGGGTGCTCGCCCAGGGCATTCAGGGATGCCGGGGCGAACGACTCGAGCAGGGTGCTGATCGCAGCCTTGAAGCCGGGGGTGATGCGGTACCAGACCCAGGTGCCGCGCCGCTCGGAGGCGAGCACGCCGACATCGCGCAGCACCTTGAGGTGATGGGAGACGGTCGGCTGGGAGACGTCGGTCAGCTCGGCCAGGTCGCACACGCACGCCTCACCGGCCGGGGCGGTGGCGATGAACGACAGCATGCGTAGCCGCAGCGGCTCGGCCAGTGCCTTGAGCGTGGTCGCGACCATGCTCGCAGCCTCGGTGCCGATCGCGTGCGCCTCGATCCTCGGCCCGCAGTCGGGGTCGCGCACCGTCAGTGGCAGGGCCGCGCCGGTCGTCTCGGTGGTGGTCATGACCTCACCTCGTCCAGCTCGCGCGGGACGCCGCCGGCCGAGCCGGTGGCGTAGGGGTCGACGGCGAACCAGCGCCGTGCGACCCACAGGGACACGTAGACCAGGCCCACCAGCACGGGGACCTCGATGAGCGGCCCGACCACGCCGGCAAGCGCCTGCCCGGACGTGGCGCCGAAGGTGCCGATGGCTACGGCAATGGCGAGCTCGAAGTTGTTGCCCGCCGCGGTGAAGGCCAGCGTCGTCGAGCGGGCGTACCCCAGGCGCAACGCCCGCCCCGCGACCATCCCGAGGCCCCACATGACGGCGAAGTAGACCAGCAGCGGCAGCGCGATGCGGGCGACGTCGAGCGGGTTCGAGGTCACGGCCTCGCCCTGCAGGGCGAAGAGCAGCACGATCGTGAACAGCAGCCCGTACAGCGCCCACGGCCCGATCCGGGGGACGAACTTCTCCTCGTACCAGTCGCGGCCCCTGGCGCGCTCCCCGACCCAGCGGGAGGCGAAGCCCGCGACGAGCGGGATGCCGAGGAAGACGAGCACGTTGAGCGCGATCTGCCCGATCGAGATGTCCAGGCCCTGGGTGTCGAGGCCGAGCCAGCCGGGCAGCACGGTCAGGTAGAAGTAGCCCAGCAGCGAGAAGGCGACGACCTGGAACACGGAGTTGATCGCCACCAGGACGGTGGCGGCCTCCCGGTCCCCGCACGCCAGGTCGTTCCAGATCACGACCATCGCGATGCAGCGCGCCAGGCCGACGATGATCAGGCCGGTGCGGTACTCGGGCAGGTCCGGCAGGAACGTCCAGGCCAGGGCGAACATCAGGGCCGGCCCGACGAACCAGTTCAGCAGCAGCGAGCTGACCAACAACTTCTTGTCCCCGGTGACGGCAGCAACCTTGTCGTAGCGGACCTTTGCCAGTACCGGGTACATCATCACCAGCAGGCCGAGCGCGATCGGCACCGAGATGCCGCCGACCTCCATCGACGCCAACACCTCCGACAGTGCGGGGACGAAGCGTCCCAGGACGAGTCCGGCGACCATCGCCAGCCCGATCCACACCGGCAGCCAGCGGTCGAGCGTGGACAGCCGCCGCGAGGTGGCCTGCGCGGTCGAGGACTCGCTCATCGGACCTCCTCCAGCGCCACGGGGAGACCGTCAGGGTTGGGCGCGGTGGGCGCGCCCTCGAGAGCGGCCGGGCTCTCGACGTCGATGAAGGCGCTGCGGTACGACTGTGCGTCGAGGGCGGTATAGCCGGGACCCGAACCGACGATGACGACCTCATGAACCTGCTGTATCGACATGCTTCTATATTGACACAGATCGATGCCGATCGGCGCCCTGCTTGATCCGCCGGACTTTGAGCGCCGCTGGGCGGCCGCGCCGAGGCGTGGGGAGATCGATCCAGTCATCGTCGGGTTGCCGGGCGCGGCCCCTGTACGATCCGGGTCGTCCGCGGGCGGTTGTGGCAATGGTGTTGACCTTGACCCAAGGTCAGGGTGAACGGTGATCGCATGAGCACCCAGAACCTGACAGATGAGGGCCGGAACTCCATGGGCCCGTCCCGTTCCGCGTGGACCGGCATGGTCCCGATCGACGACACGGCCCTGGCCGTCACGGACTCCGGCGGCCCCGGCATCCCCGTGGTCTACCTCAACGGCTCGTACGCCTCGCAGCGGCACTGGCGGCGGGTCGTCGCCGACCTCGGCCCCGGCTTCCGCCACATCACCTTCGACGAGCGGGCCCGAGGCCGGTCGAAGGGAGCGGCCGACTACTCGTTCGAGGCGTGCGTCCGCGACATCGACGCGGTGCTCGCGGCGCGGGGCGTGGAGCGGCCGCTGCTGGTGGGCTGGTCGTACGGGGCACTCCTGGGGGTGCACTGGGCCAGCCGGAACCCGGACCGCGCCGCGGGTGTGATCGGCGTCGACGGCCCGTACCCGGTCGGCTGGACCGACGAGGCCGGCCACGACGAGATCCGGAAGGTGTTCACGCGGATGAAGCCGATGATGCCGGTGGCCCGCCCGCTCGGCCTGGCCGCCCGGTTCTCCGCCGAGATGCACGCGGAGCTCGCCATCGAGTCCCACCTGCTCCACGCCGCGCTCGAGCCGCTCCTCGTGGGGCTGACCGTGCCGGTGCGCTACGTCGTCGCCTCCGGGGAGGCGGTGGGCAGCCGCGACGACCTGCAGGAGCAGATGCGCGCGACCCTCGACCCGCTGCTGGCCCGCAACGCGAACCTCGCCGTGAGCGCCAAGGTCGCGAGCAACCACGGCTCGATCCTGCGCAAGGACTCGCCGGCCGTCGCCGAGGCCGTCCGCGAGGTCGCCTCTCGGTTGACCGGCACGTCGACCGGCACGTCGACCGGCACGTCGACCGGCACAGTGAACACATGACCCACACCACCCGCGGGCTCACGATCGGCCTGGCCGCGGCCTTCGTCGGCGTCACGGTGAAGACCGTGCGGCACTACCACCGGCACGGGCTCGTCGACGAACCGGGCCGCGACGGCTCCGGTTACCGGCGATACGGGTCGGACGACCTGCTACGCCTGGTCCAGGTCCGGACACTGGCGACCGCCGGCGTGCCGCTGGCCGAGATCGCGCCCATGCTCGACGCCGACCCCGAGCGGTTCGCTGCCGCCCTCGACGACGTCGAGCAGCGCCTCTCCGACCGGATCGACGACCTGGTCGTGCGTCGCGACAACCTGCACCGGCTGGTCGACGATCGGGCACTGCTCCCCGACCGGGCGTGCGCGGTCCTCGACCGGCTGCCGGGGCTCGGCTTCGGCCCCGAGTACGTCGCCGCCCAGCGGGAAGCCCTGGTGCTCACCCGTGCCCTGATCCCCGAGGGCTTCGACGGCTTCCTCACCCAGCTCGAGCTCCGGCTCGACGACGCCCGGTTCGTCGAGCTGACCCGGCGCAGCATGGAGGCCGAGGCCTGGGCGCCGGACGACCCGAGGATCGAGGAGCTCGCGGCCGCGATGGCCGACCATTTCCTCGCCCACCCCGCTCTGCTGGGGGATCCGCGGGCCCAGCCGATGCAGGCGTGGTCCCGCGCCTCCGCCCGGTACCAGGTGATCAACAACCATCGCGAGCACCAGGCCCCGATCGCGGCCCGGCTGACCGCGCTCACGGAGGCACGGCTCCGCACCGCCGGCGTGCCCGTGCCGGAGCGCTGAGCGGGGCGCCCCGGCGTCAGGGCACGCGGTAGCCCGCCGCGCGGAACAGCTCGTACCACTCAGCGCGGGTGAGCGGGAGGTCCGAGCCCTGCGCCGCGCCCGCGACGCGCTCCGGCGTCGTCGTGCCGAGCACCACCTGCATGCCGGCCGGGTGGCGCGTGATCCAGGCAACGGCGATCGCGATCGCGGGCACGTCGTACTTCGCCGCGAGGCGGTCGATCACGGCGTTGAGCTCCGGGTAGTCCGCCGAGCCGAGGAACACCCCGGTGAAGAACCCGGCCTGGAACGGCGACCAGGCCTGCACGGTGATGTCGTGCAGGCGGCAGTAGTCGAGGATCCCGCCGCCGTCGAGGGTGAGCGACTGGTCCTCGCCGGCCATGTTGGCCGCCACGCCCTGCGCGACGATCGGCGCGTGCGTGATCGACAGCTGGAGCTGGTTCGCGACGAGCGGCTGGCGGACGGACTTCTTGAGCAGCTCGATCTGGCCCGGGGTGTGGTTGGAGACGCCGAACGCACGCACCTTGCCGGAGGCCTCCAGCTCGTCGAACGCGCGGGCCACCTCGTCCGGCTCCACGAGGGCGTCGGGGCGGTGCAGCAGCAGCACGTCGAGGCGGTCGGTGCCCAGGGCCTGCAGCGAGCCCTCGACCGAGGAGACCAGGTGCTCGTACGAGTAGTCGAAGTACGGCCCCTCGCGCACGATGCCGGCCTTGGACTGGATGGTGAGCTGGTCGCGCTCGGCCGGCGTGAGCTGCATGGCCTCGGCGAACCGGCGCTCGCAGCCGTGCAGCTCGTCGCCGTAGACGTCGGCGTGGTCGATGAAGTCGATGCCGGCGTCGCGCGCGGTGCGCACGAGCTCGCGGACGGCGTCGTCGTCCAGCTGCGCGATGCGCATGAGGCCGAGCACGACGTTCGGGACCTGGCGGCCGGCGGGGCCCAGGGGGACGGTTCTCATGGTTCTCCTCGATGTGGGCGCGGCGGTCGGTGGTGCGAGGGCGCGGCTCCCGGATGCCCGAGGTTCCACGCCCCCTTGCCGCGACGGTGCCCCCGACGATAGGAAGGCCTGGGTTGATGAGTCCAACAACTAGAAGTCATGCGTTCCAGCAGTGGGAGTGATCAATGGAGCTTCGCCAGATGGAGTACCTCGTCGCGGTCGCGGAGGAGGGCCACTTCACCCGGGCCGCCGCGCTGTGCGGGGTCACGCAGTCCGGGCTCTCGGCGGCGATCCGGAACCTCGAGCGTGAGCTCGGCGCGCCCCTGTTCCTCCGCACCACCCGTCAGGTCGGCCTCACGGACGCGGGCCGCGCCCTGCTGCCCTTCGCGCGGCGGATGCTCACGCAGGCCGCGGCGGGCCGCGACGCGGTGGTCCGCGCCAGCCACCAGCTCTCGGGACGGCTCCGGCTCGGCGCCGAGCAGTGCCTCGGGGTGGTCGACGTCGCGCCGCTGCTCGAGCGGTTCCGGCTGCGCTACCCGCTCGTGGACGTGCAGTTCACCCAGGCCGGGTCGCGCGAGCTCACCGCGCAGGTGCGGGGCGGCGAGCTCGACGTCGCGTTCGTGGCCACCACCGAGCGCCTCGGCCCGCTGCGGTGCCTCGAGCTCGGCCGCCGGCCGGTCGTCGTGCTGACGCACCCGACGGACCCGCTCGCCGCGGCGTCCGTGGTGGCCTGGCGGGAGCTCGCCGACCGCGACTTCGTCGACTTCCGGGAGCCGTGGGCCGTGCGGCAGCTCGTCGACGCCGCGTTCGCCGAGCGCCGCCTCGAGCGCCGGGTGGGGATGAGCGTGGACGACGTCCACACGCTGCTCGACTTCGTGCAGCGAGGCCTGGGCATCGCCATCGTGCCGCAGCACGTCGCGGCGAAGCCGCAGGCCGCGGGCCTGGCCGTGCTGGAGCTTCCCGTGGACGAGACGCCGGAGTGGGTGGTCGGTGCCGTCTCGTCGGCGACGGCGGAACCGACCGCGGCCCGGTTGCTCGAGCTCGTCGCCGAGGCGAACCTCGAGGTCGCCCACCAGGCGTGACGCGGAGGTCGTCCGAGCACCCCACCACCGAACATCACCCCACCCACGACATGGAGGAGCATCGTGCGCGTCGCCGTCCTGGACGACTATCAGCAGGTCGCCCACCGGTTCGCCGACTGGGCGAGCCTGGGGGCCGAGGTCGACTTCCTCGACCGACCCCTGCCCGACGACGACGCGGTGGTCGCGGCGCTCGCGGGCTACGCCGTCGTGGTCGCGATGCGGGAGCGGACGCCGTTCACCGCCGACCGGCTCGCGCGCCTGCCCGACCTGCGGCTGCTCGTCACGACCGGGCGCGCGAACGCCTCGATCGACCTGGCGGCCGCCCGCGAGCGCGGCGTCGTCGTGTGCGGCACCGACTCGCCCTCGAACGCCACGCCCGAGCTCGCGTGGGCGCTGATCCTCGCCCTGCTGCGGCACGTGCCGGCCGAGGACCGGGCCGTCCGCGACGGCGGCTGGCAGCACACGGTGGGCGCCGACCTGGCGGGTCGCCGGCTGGGCGTCGTCGGGCTCGGCCGCCTCGGGTCGAAGGTCGCGCGGATCGGCCTCGCGTTCGACATGGACGTGGTCGCGTGGAGCACGCACCTCGACGCCGCCCGCGCGGCCGAGGCCGGCGTGCGCGCGGTGCCGAAGGACGAGCTCTTCGCGACGTCGGACGTCGTGACCGTGCACTACAAGCTGAGCCCGCGCAGCGTCGGCATCGTCGGGTGGGGCGACCTCGCCCGGATGAAGCCGGCCGCCTACCTCGTCAACACCTCGCGCGGGCCGCTCGTGGACACGGACGCCCTGCTCGCCGCCCTGCACGACGGCCGGATCGCCGGCGCCGGCCTCGACGTGTACGACGTCGAGCCGCTGCCCGCCGACCATCCGCTGCGGTCCGCGCCGCGTACGGTGCTGACCCCGCACCTCGGCTACGTCACCGAGGCCACCTACGAGACGTTCTACGCCCAGGCCGTCGAGGACGTCGCCGCCTGGGCGGCGGGGGCGCCGCTGCGGGTGCTGACGTAGCGAAGGTCAGACCGTGCTGAGGCCGGCCGAGTAGTCCGAGTACGGCGGGACGTTGGAGAACACGCTGAGGAACCCGCCCACCATGAACAGCATGATGAACAGGAAGTACAGCACCGCGATCGACGTGAAGATGATGGACAGCCACAGGCCCCACTTGCCCAGGGGGTTGTCGACGCCGGCCCGCTTCGACTCCGACAGCGCCATCGCGGACACGACGATCCCGGCGGGCGCGATCACGAAGGCCAGGACGAAGCCCACGATGCCCATCGTCCGGCCGGGGGGCTCGGGCGCGTACCCGGGGTAGGGATAGCCGGGCGGTGGCGGGGGCTGCCCCTGCTGCGGATAGCCCTGCTGCGGGTAACCCTGCTGCGGCGGGCCGGGCTGGGTGTATCCCGGCTGGGCGTATCCGGGCTGGGGCTGCTTCGGCTGCTGGCCCGGCTGCTGATACGGCTCGCCGGGCTGGTACGGATCGGTCACCAGGCCAGTGTCGCGGAGCCGGGGCCGCAGCGCCACCATCGCCCCGCCACTCGCCGGTTGAGTTTGCCGAAACCTGGTTCGTGGTCTCGACCCTTCGACGGGCTCAGGACGGCGTTGGCCCGACCGACCTACGCATGCTCGACCGACGAACGACGGCTCGACCGGCGACCGCGCCGGCGTAGCGCGCGGACAGCGCCCGCAGGTGCTCCACGAGGGCTGGCGGCTCGGCGACGTGGAAGTCGAGCCCCAGCATGCCGATCCAGACCGCGACGACCTCGACGCTGTCGCCGCCGGTCACGAGCACGCTGCGCCCGTCCGGCAGCGCCTCGACCGTGCCGACGGCGGGGTTGATGCGCGCCAGCACGTCCGCAGCCGACGCGTCCACCGTGATGCGGGCGTGCACCGCCCAGCCCGTGCGCGCGACCTCCTGCACCACGAACTCCGAGTAGTCGCCCGGGAACTCGGCCGGGCTGAAGCGGCGCCCGCCGGGCGTGCGTAGCCGGAGCCAGTCGACGCGGTACGGGGCCCAGGTGCCGGTGGCGGCGTCGCCCCCGACCGTCCGGGCCACCAGGAACCAGCGGCGCTGCCAGGACACCAGGTGGTAGGGCTCGAGCTCCACGGGCTCGTCGCGGTAGAGGCAGCGAAGGCCCCGGTGGTCGCGGATCGCGTCGGCGACGCCGGCCAGGGTGGCCGAGTCGACCGCCGGGTCCTCGACGTTGGACCCGGTGTTCTCCGGACCGGTGGTGCTCGCGTCGCGGATGGCGGACAGCCGCCGGCGCAGCCGATCGGGCATCACCTGCTCGAGCTTGGTCAGCGCCGACTGCCCGGACTCCTCGAACCCCGCCGTCGCCGTCGCGGCGCGCAGGGCGACCGCTACCGCGACCGCCTCGGCGTCGTCGAGCAGCAGCGGGGGCAGCCGCGCGCCGGCGCCGAGCCGGTAGCGCCCGCCCGGGCCGCGCACGGCGTCGACCGGGTAGCCCAGCTCGCGCAGCCGCGCGACGTCGTTGCGCACCGTGCGGCCGGTGACGTCGAGGCGGCTCGCGAGCTCCGCGCCCGACCAGTCCGGCCGGGACTGGAGCAGCCCGAGGAGGGTGAGCATCCGCGCCGACGTGGAGCCCATCGATGTCCTCCCGAAACTCGTCCGAAGAGGTCAAGAATAGCGGAAAGAACCGTTCCTGAACCGCTCGTAGTGTCGGACATATCAGCGAGGCAGCCGCCCCGCAACGGACCCGGGAGAGACGCCATGAACACCACGACCGGCCTCGAGCTCAGCACCTTCACCGTCCACGTTCCCCAGGCCGACCTGGACGACCTGGCCCGGCGCCTCGAGCACACCCGCTTCGCCCCCGCCGCCCCCGGCGACTCGTGGGAGTACGGCACGCCGGAGTCCTACCTGCGCGACATGGTCGAGCGCTGGAAGGGCTTCGACTGGCGCGCGATCGAGGCCCGGCTGAACGACTCCCCGGCCTTCACCACCGAGATCGACGGGCAGCCCCTGCACTTCCTGCACGTGCGCTCCCCGCACGCCGACGCGACGCCGCTGCTGCTGGCGCACACCTACCCGGGCTCCGTGCTCGACTTCCTCGACATGATCGACCCGCTCGTCGACCCCGTCGCCCACGGCGGTCGCGCCGAGGACGCGTTCCACCTGGTCATCCCCTCGATGCCCGGCTTCGGCTCCTCGACGCCGTTGGTCGGCGCGGACTGGACCATGGCCCGGGTGGCCCGCACCTACGACGCCCTGATGCGCGGCCTCGGTTACGACTCCTACGGCATCCACGGCAGCGACGGCGGCGCGATGATCTCCCGCGAGCTGGCGATCCTCGACCCGGAGGGCTTCCTCGGGGCGCACGTGCTGCACCTCTTCTCCTTCCCGACCGGCGCGCCGGGGGAGATGGACGACTTCGGCCCGAAGGAGTACGCGGCGCTGGGGCACGCGCAGTGGTTCCAGTCGGTGGGCGGGTACAACGCCATGAACGCGTCGCGGCCGCAGACCGTCGCGGCGGGCCTGGCGGACTCGCCGGTCGCCACGCTGGCCTACTCCGAGCTGTTCGAGAATTTCGGCAACGGCACCTCGCTGGTGACGCCGGAGCAGGTGCTGGCGCAGGCCACGCTGTACTGGCTCACCAACACCTACGCCACGGCAGCGCGGTACCACTACGCGGAGCAGCGCTCCGGGGCGGAGCCCGTCGTGAGCACCGGCCGCCTCGGCGTCGCCGTCTTCAAGGACGACTTCCAGACGATCCGCAGCCTCGCCGAGCGCGACAACGCGCGCATCGAGCACTGGTCGGAGTTCCCGCGCGGCGGCCACTTCGCGGCGATGGAGGTGCCGGACGACGTCGTCGCCGACCTGCGGGTCTTCTTCGGCTGAGCCGCGCGCGCGGCGTCAGCGCGAGGTCGAGCGCAGGTGCTCGTCCAGGGTCCGGAAGACGACGTCCGACCCTCCGTCCCAGTGTGGCACGGGGTCCGCCTGGCCCGGCGTCGGAGCGTAGAGCCACCACAGGTTCCCCCAGGGGTCCGCCATCCGGGCGAGGGTGAGCTCGCCGTAGAACGGACTGGGTGGCGTGACCACCCGAGCTCCCCGCTCCCCGGCCGGGTTGAGCACGACGTCGAGGTCGGAGACCCAGAGCTGAAAGAAGCCGGCCGGACGGGCCAGCCCTCCTGGACGTCGGCCAGGAGCAGCAGCGAGTCCCCGACCCGGACCTCGGCATGGATGAGCGACCCCGCGGGGGTGGCGGCCCGGGCTCCGATGTTCTCCTGGGCACCGAAGACGTCCTCGCAGAACGCGATGAGGTCGGCAGCGCCGTCGACGATGACGAAGGGGTTGAGGGAGCGGCCTCGGCCGGTGATGTCGGGACCCGCGAGCACCGGAGTCGTATCGGTCATGGTCGCGAGGCTAGGCGGCGCCGCCCACAGGGCACGGCTGGTCGTCGTCCGGCACCCGGCCCCGTCGAGGCCGGCGCGGGCGTGATGGAATCGACGGGTGCTCACCCGACCCCGCACCCGCTTCGACCTGGTCCCCCGCCGCGTGCGCGTGCACGCCGTCCGTGAGCTGAGCGGCTCGCTGCGCCGCACCACGTTCCGCGACGTCGAGGGCGCCGACCCCGCCGCGCCGACGTCGCTCGCGGCGCTGCAGGCGCCCGGCCCGGAGGACCACGCCAAGGTCTTCCTGCCCGACCCCGCCACGGGCGAGCTACACGCCCCGACCCTGGCGGCCGACGGCGGGCTGCAGCGGCCCACGGGCGGCGTCTCGATCTCGCGCGACTACACGGTGCGCGCCACGCGGACGGCCGACGGCACCGACGGAGTCGCCGAGGCCGACGTCGACTGGGTGCTGCACGGCGACGACGGGCCGGCGTCCGTGTGGGCGGCGCGGGCCGCCGAGGGCGACGAGCTGGTGCTCGCCGGGCCGCGCGGCAGCGTCGGCGTGCCGGAGGGGGTCGGGCGGCTCACCCTCGTCGGTGATGAGACCGGCCTGCCCGCCCTGGCACGTTGGGTCGCGGCCGTCGGGCCGGACGTGCCCGTGACGGCGATCGTCGAGATCGGCGACGACGTCGACGACGCGCACGTCGAGGACGAGCTGGGCCGCGCCACCGTCGAGATCCTTTACCGCACCGACGGCCCGGGACAGGTGGAGGAGGCCGTGCGCTCGCTCGGCGGACTGGAGGACGACGAGCTCGTCGTCGGGCTCGGCGAGGCCGGCGACCTCGTGCCCGTGCGCCGCTACCTGCGGCGGGAGCTGGGCCTGCCGGCGGAGCAGGTCTCGATCTCGGGCTACTGGCGCCGCGGCGTCACCAACCTCGACCACCACCTGCCGCTGGACCCGAGCGACCCGGACTGAGCCCGCGATCGGTGTGGTCAGGTCGCGGCGTTCTCCGTCTCGCCGCGCAGGGCGTCGATCTGCTCCTGCAGGTTGCCGAGCAGCCGCGACACGTCCCCGGCGCCGGCGTCGGCGGCCTCGCCGGTCACGTGCTTGACCTCGGCGGAAGCCGCCTCGAGCGCCACCTGGGCGTCCTCCAGGGCGACGACCGCGCCGTCCTTCGAGTCCTTGGCCTTCTGGAGCGCCGCGCGGGCCTCATCGGTGGCGGCGGTCGCGGAGGCGACGGCGTCCGTGACGTCTCCGCTCAGTGCGGCGGGGAGCCCGGACACCTGCTCCTCCAGTCGCTGCAGGTCGTCCTCGATGGCTTCGGCCTGGCTCTGCGCGTCGGCGATGAACCGTTCGACGTCGGCGGGGGCGGAACAGGCGCCGAGCATCAGGGCGAGTGCGAGCAGGCTCGCTGCGGCAAGACGGGTCGTCGTCTTACCCTTCGTCGATGTCGTCGCTGACGTCATGGGCCGATTCTGCCCTGCGCGGTCACGCTCCCACAGGCCGTTCTCCACAGATGCTGTGGAGATCTTGCACACAGTGGGGGTCGCCGGCGCGTGTCCGGGCCGGTCACGGGGAGGGCCGGCCCGCCTCGTCATACTCCGTCCGTGCACGATCGACGGTCGGCAGGTTTTCCCCCGCCCAGTCGGCGAGCCCGGCGAAGAGGGGGGCGAGGCTGCGCCCGAGGTCGCTGATCTCGTACTCCACGCGCGGGGGAACCTCCGCGTAGTAGGTGCGCACGACGAGCCCGTCGCGCTCCAGCTGCCGCAGCCGCTGGGTGAGGACCTTGGGCGTGATCCGGTCGATCCGGCGCTCCAGCTCGACGAACCGGTGCCGGCCGTAGGTATGGAGGGACCACAGGATCGGCGTGGTCCACCGGCTGAAGACGATGTCCACGACTGGCGAGATCGGGCATGCCTGCCCGGGGTCGGTGCCCGCGGGCGCCGCGCGCCCGCCCGTCGCCGAGCCCGCCGATACTTTCCTGTAGGTACCTACTATCTCCACGTTGTTAGCGTCCCACGAGTCGCCCGATCACGGGCCTTCGACCGACCAGCACAGGGAGATCACCATGATCGTCGTGACAGGAGCGACCGGGAACGTCGGCGCGGAGCTCGTGCGGCTGCTCGCCCCGGGGGACGAGGAGGTCGTCGCGACCTCGCGCGGGATCTCGCCCAACCTCGTCCCGCTCGGCGTCGCGCACCGTCGGGCCGACCTCACGGACGCGGGGAGCCTGCGGCCCGTGCTCGACGGCGCCCGCGCGCTCTTCCTGCAGGACGGCGGGCCCAGCGCCTCCGCGGTGGACCCGCAGCAGGTGCTCGACGCGGCCAAGGCCGGCGGCGTGACCCAGGTCGTGCTGCTGTCGTCCCAGGGGGTCCGCACGCGGCCGGGCTCGGCGTCCCACGGCGGCACCGGCCGGGCCTTCGAGGACGCGGTCCGCGGCTCGGGCATGGACTGGACCGTCCTGCGGCCCGGTGGCTTCGACTCGAACGCCTTCGCCTGGGCGGAGCCGGTGCGCCGCTCCCGCACGGTCGCCGCCCCGTTCGCGGACGTCGGGCTGCCGACCGTCGACCCGGCGGACATCGCGGAGGTCGCCGCGGCCGCGCTGCGCGAGCCCGGCCACGCCGGCCGGGAGTACGAGCTGACCGGCCCGGAGACGACGACGCCGCGGCAGCGTGCCGAGGCGATCGGTGCGGCGCTCGGGGAGCCCGTGGCGTTCGTCGAGCAGGCCCGCGAGGAAGCCCGGGAGCAGCTGCTCGCGTTCATGCCCGCGCCGGTCGTCGAGACCACCCTGGCGATCCTCGGCGAGCCGACGCCCGACGAGCAGCAGGTGAGCCCGGACGTGGCGCGGGTGCTCGGCCGCCCGGCCCGATCGTTCGCCGAGTGGGCCCGGCAGCACGTGACCGCGTTCCGGTAGGCCCGGCCACGACATGCCCTGCCGAGGTTGGCGAAGCAGGGTCAGCGGGCGCCCAGGCGGCGGCTGATCTCGGCAGCCGCCCGGCCTGCGGACCGCGCGAGCTCGCCGCGGCGCCCGTCGTCGACGTCGTCGGACCAGAAGGTCAGCGCCACGCCCGCCACCGGGTAGCCCATGTGGTCGAGCGCGGCGTGCGCGACCGACGCGAGGCCGGTCGTGACCTCGCCGTCCTCCGTGGCGTGGCCGCGCCGGCGCACGTCGCGCAGCACCTCCCGTAGGTCGCGCAACGTGCGCGGCCCGACGCCGGTGCGGTCCGCGAGCGTGGCCGGTGTCGGGAACAGGGCCCGCACCTGCGCGACGGGCAGCAACGCGAGCACCGCCCGGCCGCTGGCGGTGAGATGGCTGGGGAGCCGGACGTCGACGTCGGTCACGAGCGACGGCCGGTGCGGCGCCCGCTGCTCCACCAGGTACAGCACCTCGCGCCCGTGGAGGACGGCGAGGTGCGCGCTCTCGCCCGTCGTCTCCACCAGCCGTGCGACCACCGGCCGCGCCAGCCGGGCGAGCGGAGCCTGCCGCGCGTACGCCGAGCCGAGGGACAGCGACGCCGTGCCGAGGCCGTACCGGTGCTCCTCCGGCAGGTGCGTCACGAACCCCTCGTCGACCAGCACCGACAGCAGGTGGTAGACGGTGGAGCGCGGCAGGCCCAGGTGCTGTGCGACCGCCGCCGCGGGAGACGGCCCGGCCTGCGCGGCGAGGTAGGCGAGCACGCGCACGGCCTGGCGCGCGGCGGGCACGTCGCTCATCGCGGCACGTCGGAGCGCGAGGGGCACGCCGGGTGCGGTCGAGCGGCGGGTCGGAGCGGCTCTGCCATGGACGTCACGGTAGGGCTCGGGGCGAGATCGGCGCAGCCGCTCGGGTGGGCCGCCGATGCCGGAGCTACAGTGCTTGCAGCTCTGATGGCCGTGCAGCCCTGGGGGTGCTCGTGGAGTCGTCACCGCACGCCGCGCCGTCCCGCCGGGCCTTTCTCAGGTTCGGCGCACTCGGCCTCGTGGCCGGCGCTGCGGGCTGCTCACCGGGCGGCGGGCGCGAGTCGCCCTCCGCATCGGCGTCGTCGCAGGCGGAGGCCTCCGCGGGCGAGTGGACGGTCGTGTGGCAGGACGACTTCACCGAGGGCCTGGACACGGCGGTGTGGACCCCCGCGGACTACGGCGGCAACCGCGACCTCGGCGAGCTGCAGTACAACGACCCCGCGCTGGTGTCGGTCGAGGACGGGAACCTCGTCCTGCGCGCTCGGGCGTCGGGCCGCGACGGCTACGGCTTCGTCGCAGGGAGCGTCTCGTCGAAGGGCAAGCTGACCGTCGGCCCCTACGGGCGCCTCACCACGCGCCAGCTGCTGGGGCCCGGCACCGGGATCGGGTTCGCCGTCGCCCTGTACGGCGAGGACATCGACGAGGTCGGCTGGCCGGCGTGCGGCGAGATCGACGCCACCGAGGTCGCGCTGGCCCGACCGGACTCGCCCTTCGCCTCGATCCACGGCCCCGGCTACTCGGGCGGCTCCCCCATCTCCGCCACCGGGAACGTCCCGTCGCTCGTGGACCGGTGGGCGGAGCACACGCTGGACTGGGAGCCGTCGCGTATCGCGTGGGCGATCGACGGGCAGGAGTACCAGGTGGCCGAGGCCTCCGACCCACGGGCGGCGGGCGGTTGGCCCTTCGACCAGCCGTTCTTCGTCACCCTCGTCATGACGGTGGGCTCCGACCTGTCCGGGCCGGTCGATCTCGAGACCTGGCCCCGCGACGGCACCGGCGAACCGACCGACTCCTACGCCGCCGTGGACCTCGTGCGGTTCGAGCAGAGAACGGTGTCCTGAGGATATCAAGAGCTTCCCTCAGTTGGCTTGTGAGGCCAGCACCCCCTTTGTATCGTCGAGGTGAAGTCTCCCCACGCGCGGCACGCCGCTGAACGAGCGGGCCGGGCACCGCCTCGGGTTGACGACACCGACAACGATGCCGCCGCCTCCAGACGATCTGGACGGACATGAAGACACGAAGCCTGACCTCAAAGACGATGGCCGCACTGACGGTGGCGGGGGTGATGAGCTTCGGGCTGACAGCACCAGCGATCGCCGCCGTCGATGACGAACCCTGGATGGACACCTCCCTGTCGCCGGACGAACGCGCCGACCTCCTGGTGGCCGAGCTGACCCTGGAGGAGAAGGCGACGGTCCTCATCCAGTCCGGAGGGCCGGGGCTGCCGGAGTACGGAGTCCCCGGCATCCGGGGCAAGGACGGCTGCTGCGGCGTCGCGACGACCGACACGGAGTCGACGGCGCTGCCCGTCGGCATCGCGCTCGCCTCCACGTTCAACACCGACGCGGCGGACGCCTACGGGGCAGTCGCGGGCAACGAGACCCGGTACTTCGGCTTCAACGGGCTGGCAGGGCCGACGATGGACCTGCTCACGACCCCGCTCAACGGCCGCATGTGGGAGGCCTTCGGTGAGGACCCGCTGGTCAGTGGGTCCATCGCCGCAGCCCAGACCAGCGGCACGCAGAGCGAGGAGGTCTACACCATCGTCAAGCACTACAACCTGAACAACCAGGAGACCCGACGCGGCCACGTCGACGCGGTCATCGACGAGAGACCCCTGCAGGAGGTGTACACCAGGCCCTGGGAGAAGGTGGTGCAGGATGCCGATGCCGGGTCCGTGATGTGCGCCTTCAACAAGGTCAACGGGGAGTACTCGTGCGGCAACGATGAGCTGCTCAACGGGATCCTCAAGGACCAGCTCGGGTTCAAGGGCTACGTGTCGTCGGACTTCAACGCCGTGCACTCGTTCGAGGACTACGAGGCGGGCCTGGACGTGGCGGGGCCGGACGTGCAGTACTCCGGTGAGAACCTCGTGCAGGCGGTGCAGGACGGCCTCGTCTCCGAGGAACGGGTGACCGACGCCGCGCGGCGCGTGCTGCGCACGTTCTTCGCGTTCGGCATCATCGACAACCCGCCCCCGGGTTCCTTCGAGTACCCCCAGCCGGAGTCCACACCGCTGGACCAGGAGGCGATCGACGAGCACTCCGCGGTCGCTCGTAGCGTCGGCGACGAGTCGGCGGTGCTGCTGGCGAACGACGACGCCCTCCCGCTGGACGAGAGCGACGGGTCGATCGCCGTGATCGGCGCCGACGCGGACCACTACATCGACGGCGGTGGCAGCGGCGCGATCCAGTACCCCGCGCAGCTGACCACGATCCTCGACGGGATCACCGAGCGGGCCGAGACCGACGTCACCTATGCGCAGGGCACCGACCCCGTGTCGTTGTCCGGCACGCTGCCCGGACCTGTGCCGGTGCCGTCGTCGGTCCTCTCTCCCTCGAGCGGCGCGGACGAGCAGGGCCTGAGCGGCTTCTACTTCCTGGGCACCGGGTTCCCCGGGCAGCCGGAGCTCATCCGCACCGACGAGCAGGTGGACTGGCGGAGCGGCATCTCCCAGGACACGATCAACACCTCCCAGGTGCCCAGCCCCGGCACGCAGTTCGCCGTGCAGCCGATCTCGGTGGTCTGGAGCGGCACCCTGACCGCCCCGGCGACGGGCACCTACGAGCTGTCGCTCAGCCACCTCGGCAGGGCGAAGCTGCTGGTGGACCGGGAGCAGCTCCTCGACGACCCGGGCACGACCTACGGCACCCAGTCGGTGTCCGTCGACCTCGAGGAGGGCGAGGAGTACTTCGTCGAGGTGAGCTACGAGACGAACGCTCCCAACCAGTTCAACGGCGGCCTGAACGACCAGCCCGGAGCGATGATCCGGTTCGGCTGGACCCCGCCGGAAGGTGAGATCGCGAACCCCACGATCGACGAGGCGGTCGAGGCCGCGGCGGAGGCCGACACGGCGGTCGTCGTCGCTCGCGACTACACCGGCGAGGCCGCCGATCGCGGCACGCTGGCCCTGCCGGAGGACCAGGACGCGCTGATCGAGGCGGTCTCCGAGGTCAACGACAACACGATCGTCGTGCTGGCCACCAGCGGCCCGGTCACGATGCCATGGCTCGACGACGTCGAGGCCGTGCTCGAGGTCTGGTACCCCGGCCAGACGCAGGGCGAGTCCGTCGCCGGCGTGCTGTTCGGCGACGTCGCACCCTCCGGGAAGCTGCCCGTCACGTTCCCGGTCGACCAGGACCAGCTCGAGGAGGTCGGCATCAAGGATCCGTTCCTGCAGATCGACGAGGTGGATCCGACCACCGAGTACACCGACGGCATCTACGTGGGGTACAAGGCCTACATCGAGCACGGGGCCACGCCCCTGTTCCCGTTCGGCCACGGGCTGTCGTACACCTCGTTCGGGTACGAGGATGCCGTGTCCGCGCCGCCCGTGGATCCGCAGGGCACGGATGCCGTCGCGACCACCGCGACGGCGACCGTGACCAACACGGGTGACGCCGCCGCCACCGAGGTCGTCCAGGCCTACGTGGGGAACCTGCCCACCGACGCCGTGGAGACACCCGACCTCGCGCTGGCGGGCTTCGAGCGCGTCAGCCTCGAGCCCGGCGAGAGCGCCGAGGTGGAGGTCCCGATCGACCGCCGGTCCCTGCAGTATTGGGACGTCGACGCCGGTGAGTGGGTGACGCCCACCGGGACGGTGCCCCTGCTCGTCGGTAGCTCGTCCGCCGACATCCGGGCGACCGGCGAGCTGGTCGTGCCCGCGGACACGACGGCACCGAGCGTCGAGATCACGGCCGACCCGGAGGACCCGGACGGCAGGCGGGGCTGGTACACGACGCCGGTGAGCCTGGAGTTCTCGGCGACCGACGACCAGGACCCGGACCCCGTGGTGGAGGTCAGGGTCAACGGCGGGGACTTCGCCGAGCAGGACGGCCCGCTGGTGCTCGAGGACGACGGGGTCTACCGGGTCGTCGCGCGCGCGACCGACGCGGCCGGCAACGTCTCGGAACGGACGAGGATCAGGATCAAGATCGATCAAACCCCGCCGGAGGTCACCGCCGAGCGCACGCGCTCGCGGTTCCTCGTCCGGATCGAGGCGACCGACGAGGTCTCCGGAGTCGCGAGGGTCCAGTTCCGCTACCGGATCGAGGCGGGTCGGCGGGACATCACGACCCCGTGGTCCGACACGCGCGGTCGGCCCGTCTTCGACCTGCCGGGTCGCAGCATCACCCTCCAGTACCGGGCGATCGACAGGGCAGGGAACGTCAGCGAGGTGGGTTCGCGCCGGTGACGTCGGGGGCCCCGTCTGGGATCCCAGACGGAACCTCCGTCGCCGCCCTGTCGGGGGCGCCGTGCCGCGGTGTGTGCTGGCGAGATGACAGCGTCGACACACCCCGCGGCCGTCCCCGGCCGCCCTGCTCCGGGCCCGACGGCGGGTCCCGCCCCCACGCCCGACCGCGCGCTCCGGGTGGTCGAGGTGGGCGAAGGGCCGCTGACGATCGAGGACGTGGTCGACGTCGCTCGCCGCGGCGCGCCCGTGCGCCTCACCGACCGAGCGCTGGCCGCGATGGCTGCAAGCCGCGCCGTCGTCGAGTCCCTGGCCGACGACGACCGCCCGCACTACGGCGTGTCCACCGGGTTCGGCGCGCTCGCCCGCCGGCACATCCCCACCGAGAAGCGGGCTCAGCTACAGCTGAGCCTGGTGCGCTCGCACGCCGCCGGCGCCGGCCCCGAGGTGGAGCGCGAGGTGGTGCGGGCCCTGCAGCTGCTGCGGCTCGCCACCCTCGCCACCGGTCGCACGGGCGCGCGGCCCGTCGTGGCGGAGACGTACGCGGCGATGCTGAACGCGCAGGTCACGCCCGTCGTGCACGAGTACGGTTCGCTCGGATGCTCGGGAGACCTGGCGCCGCTGGCGCACGTCGCGCTCGCCGCGCTCGGCGAGGGTCGGGCGCGCGACGCCGACGGGGAGCTGCGGGACGGCGGGGAGGCGCTCGCGGCCGCGGGCATCGCGCCGCTGGAGCTGCGCGAGAAGGAAGGCCTCGCCCTCATCAACGGCACCGACGGCATGCTCGGGATGCTGTGCCTCGCCCTCGACGACCTACGGCGCCTGCTCGCGACGGCGGACGTCGCGGCCGCGTCCAGCGTGGAGGCGCTGCTCGGCTCTGACGCGCCGTTCGCCGCGGACCTGGTCGGCATGCGCCCGCACCCCGGCCAGGCGGCGTCGGCCGCGAACCTGCGCGCGCTGCTCGCGGGCTCGCCGGTCGTGGCGAGCCATCGCACCCTCGACGCCGACGGGCGGCCCGAGTGCACGCGGGTGCAGGACGCGTACTCGCTGCGCTGCGCCCCGCAGGTGCACGGCGCGGCGCGGGACACCGTCGACCACGCATCGACCGTCGCCGGCCGCGAGCTGGCATCGGCCATCGACAACCCCGTCGTCACGGTGGACGGGCGGGTCGAGTCCAACGGCAACTTCCACGGGGCGCCCGTCGCGTACGTGCTGGACTTCCTCGCCATCGCGGCGGCCGACGTCGCGTCCATGAGCGAGCGGCGCACCGACCGGTTCCTCGACGTCGCGCGCAACGAGGGGCTGCCCGCCTTCCTCGCCGACGACCCGGGCGTCGACTCCGGGCTGATGATCGCCCAGTACACGGCGGCCGGGATCGTCTCGGAGCTCAAACGCCTCGCCGCGCCGGCGAGCGTCGACTCCATCCCGTCGTCGGCGATGCAGGAGGACCACGTCTCCATGGGCTGGGCCGCGGCGCGCAAGCTGCGCCGGTCGGTCGACGGGCTCGGCCGCGTGCTCGCCATCGAGCTCATGACCGCCGCGCGCGCCCTCGACCTCCGCCTCGCCCAGTTGTCAGGGCCACGTGAGGGTATTTCCGCGCGTGATCCTGACAACTCTCAGGCCTCAGAGTTGTCAGGGCCACGCGTAGGTATTCCTGGGCCTGGTCCTGACAGGTCGCTGCGAGGAACGAGGGCCGTCCACGACCTGCTGCGCAGCGCCGTCCCCGGGCCGGGCCCGGACCGGTTCCTCGCCCCCGAGATCGACGCGGTGACGCGGCTCGTCGCCGACGGCGAGGTCGTCGGGGCCGCGAGCGCCGCCGTCGGCCCGCTCCACTGACCCCTCGCTGAAGGAGACGACGATGTCCCACGCCATGTCCTACGACCGGGGGACCCCCGTCCCCGTGCGCGCGCCGCGCGGCACGACGCTCACCGCCCGCAGCTGGCAGACGGAGGCCCCGCTGCGGATGCTCATGAACAACCTGGACCCGGAGGTGGCGGAGCGCCCCGACGACCTCGTCGTCTACGGCGGCACCGGCCGCGCCGCGCGCGACTGGCCGAGCTACCACGCCATCGTCCGCACCCTCACGACGCTCGCCGACGACGAGACGCTGCTCGTCCAGTCCGGCAAGCCCGTCGGCGTGCTGCGCACCCACGAGTGGGCGCCGCGGGTGCTGATCGCCAACAGCAACCTCGTGGGGGACTGGGCGACGTGGCCCGAGTTCCGTCGGCTCGAGGCGCAGGGCCTGACGATGTACGGGCAGATGACGGCCGGCTCGTGGATCTACATCGGTGCGCAGGGCATCCTCCAGGGCACGTACGAGACCCTCGCCGCGGTGGCGGTGAAGAAGTTCGGCGGGACGCTCGCCGGCACGCTCACCCTCACCGGCGGCTGCGGAGGCATGGGCGGCGCCCAACCGCTCGCCGTCACGCTCAACGGTGGCGTGTGCCTGGTGGTCGACGTCGACCGCTCGCGCCTGGAGCGCCGCGTGCGCGAGCGCTACCTCGACGAGGTGGCCGACGACCTGGACGACGCCGTCCGCCGGGTCGAGGCGGCGCGCACGCAGCGGCGCGCGTTGTCCGTCGGCGTGGTCGGCAACAGCGCGCACGTGGTGCCGGAGCTGCTCAAGCGCGGCGTCGAGGTCGACGTCGTCACCGACCAGACGTCGGCGCACGACCCGCTCTCGTACCTGCCGCTCGGCGTCTCCCTCGAGGAGTGGGCCGACTACGCCGCCGCCAAGCCCGAGGAGTTCACCGACCGGGCGCGCGAGTCGATGGCGCGGCACGTGGAGGGCATGGTCGGCTTCCTCGACGCGGGCGCGGAGGTGTTCGACTACGGCAACTCGATCCGCGACGAGGCGCGCCGCGGAGGCTTCGACCGAGCCTTCGACTTCCCCGGCTTCGTCCCCGCGTACATCCGGCCCCTGTTCGCGGAGGGCAAGGGGCCGTTCCGGTGGGCCGCGCTCTCCGGCGACCCGCGCGACATCGCCGCCACGGACCGCGCGGTGCTGGACCTGTTCGACGACGACCACCTGCACCGCTGGATCCGCGCCGCCCAGGAGCGCGTCGCGTTCCAGGGGCTGCCGGCGCGGATCTGCTGGCTCGGGCACGGCGAGCGCGACCGCGCCGGCCTGGCGTTCAACGACCTCGTGGCCTCGGGGGAGGTGCGCGCGCCGCTCGTCATCGGTCGTGACCACCTCGACGCCGGCTCCGTCGCGTCGCCGTACCGGGAGACGGAGGGCATGGCCGACGGCTCCGACGCCATCGCCGACTGGCCGCTGCTCAACGCGCTCACCGCCGCGTCGTCGGGCGCCACGTGGGTGTCGCTGCACCAGGGCGGCGGCGTCGGGATGGGGCGGTCGATCCACGCCGGCCAGGTGTCCGTCGCGGACGGCACGCCGCTCGCGGCGCGGAAGCTCGCGCGGGTGCTGTCCAACGACCCGGGTCTCGGCGTCCTGCGGCACGTCGACGCCGGGTACGACGACGCCGCCCGCGCCGCCGAGCGTGGCGGGTTGCGCGTGCCCATGCTGGAGGGCGTGGACCCCGAGCGGGAGGCGTGACCGTGCGCGAGGTGGAGCACCCGGGAGGATCGCACCCGGCGACCCTGATCCTCGGGATCGGCGAGCTGACCGCCAACTCCCCGTCGCTCGGGGTCGACGGCGAACCGGCAGGCGTCGTGCGCGACGCCGCACTCCTGCTCGACGGCGGCCGCGTCGCGTGGGCCGGCCCGGAGCGCTCGTGCGCGGAGGGCGTCGAGGAGGCGCTCGGCCGCGCACCCGACCGCGTCGTCGGGGTGGAGGGGCGCGCCGTCGTGCCCGGGTTCGTGGACAGCCACACCCACCTCGTCTTCGCGGGCGACCGGTCGGCCGAGTTCGAGGCCCGCATGGCCGGCCGCCCGTACGCGGCGGGTGGCATCCGCACCACCGTCGCCGCCACGCGGGCGGCGTCCGACGACGAGCTGCGGGCCGGCCTGGCGCGGCACGTCGCGGAGGCGCTGGCCCAGGGCACGACCACGCTCGAGGTGAAGAGCGGCTACGGCCTCACCGTGGCCGACGAGGAGCGCGCGGTACGCATCGCGGGGGAGGTCACCGAGGAGGTGACGTTCCTCGGCGCGCACGTGGTGCCCGCCGAGTTCGACGGGCGCGCCGACGCGTACGTCGACCTGGTCTGCGGCGACATGCTCGCCGCGTGCGCCCCGCACGCTCGGTGGGTCGACGTCTTCTGCGAGAAGGGCGCCTTCACCCCCGAGCAGGCCCGCCGCGTGCTGGAGGCCGGCGCGGCCGCCGGGCTCGGCGTGCGGGTGCACGCCAACCAGCTCGGCCCGGGCGAGGGCGTGCGGCTCGCCGTCGACCTCGGCGCGGCCGCCGTCGACCACTGCACGTACCTGTCCGACGACGACGTCGCCGCGCTCGCGGGGTCGTGGGACGGGTCGTCGGGGGCCCAAGGGACCGTCGCGACCCTGCTGCCCGGAGTCGAGTTCTCCACCCGGCAGCCGTACCCCGACGCCCGGCGGCTGCTCGACGCGGGCGCCGTCGTCGCGCTGGCCAGCGACTGCAACCCCGGTTCGTCGTACACGAGCTCGATGCCGCTCATGGTGGCGCTCGCGGTTCGCGAGATGGGCATGACTGTCGCCGAGGCCGTCTGGGCCGCGACCGCGGGCGGGGCGCTCGCGCTGCGCCGGCCCGACATCGGGCACCTCGCGCCCGGCGCCCGCGCCGACGTCGTCGTCCTCGACGCCCCCAGCCGCGCGCACCTCGCCTACCGCCCCGGCGTCCCGCTGGTGCACGCCGTCTGGAAGGACGGGCACCCGTCGAGGTAGTTCCGTTCTCCGCGAGGTAGTTCAGCTTGGCCCCCACCGTCGTCGTCTCGCCGCCGCGGAACTACCTCGCCGATTTTCGGACTACCTCGCGGAGAACGGAACTACCTCGCCGGGTCTTGGACTACCTCGCCGAGTTCTGGACTACCTCGGCGGTGGGCGAGGCCGGCGAGGACCTCCAGGACGCAGAGGGCGGCGAGGCGGACGGTGCGGCCGTCGGGGGCGTCGGCGGTGGCGTCCACCTCGGCGATGTCGACGGACCGGACGCGCGGGTCGCTGACGATCTCGCGGACGAGTGCGCGCAGCTCCCAGGCCGCGAGGCCGCCGGGCACGCTCGCGGGGCAGCCGGGGGCGACGGAGCGGTCGCAGACGTCGACGTCGACGTCCAGGTGGATCGGCCCGCCCGCGGCCCCGGCGACGGTGAGGGCCTTGCGGACGACGGCGTCGAGCCGGCCCGGGCCGTTGCGGTGGAGCAGCCGTCGCAGGTCGTCGAGCGTCACGACGGTGATGCCGAGGTCCCGCGCCCGGCGCGCGTAGGCCGCCGAGTTCGCGAAGTCTGCGATGCCGATCTGGACGATCCGCGCCGGGTCCAGGCCCGCCTCGATCAGCCGCCGCACGGGGGAGCCGTTGGACACGCCGTCGCGCAGGTCGAAGTGTGCGTCGAGGGTGATCAGCCCGGCGGTCGAGAGGTCCTCGCCCCACGCACCGAGTGCGACCGGGACGGTCAGGGCGTTGTCGCCGCCGAGCGCGACGACGGCGCGCGCACCCGCCAGCGCGTCGGCGACGGCGGCCCGGGCGCGGGCCTCGCCGTCCGGGCCGTCGGGCTCGCTGACGTCGCCGTGGTCGACGACGGCGAGCTCGTCCGGGTCGACGTGCTCCTGCTCGACCGGCGGGTGTGGTCTCGACAGGCTCGACCGACGAGACATCAGCGCGGGGCTGTAGCGGCGCAGGGCGTCGCGCACGGCGGCGGGCGTGGCGTGCGCGCCCGTCGGCGACAACGACGTGCGCCAGGTGGGGACGCCGAGCAGGGCGAGGTCGGCGGGCGACTTGTCAGGCGTCGTCGCAGGCCACCCGCCCGCTCGAGGCCAGAGGGGGTCGTGGGGCAGGGAGGCGTCGGTCACGTGGCGACCGTACGGCGGACATGAGGCGGCTCACACCCTCTGGGCGGCGCGTCGTGTCCCTGCTAGGGTGCGGAATTCGTGGATTCGATACGTCCCTTCGATCATGTCGATCAATCCGGTCGCCTGATCACCCCGATTCTCGATCGTTCTGGGAGCACCCGTGGCCTGCAGCGTCCCCGTGAGGCACCTCCTCATCGCGCGCCTCGACGTCGACTTCGGTCGCGTCGCCAGCGCGCTGTGTCGCTGACCCTTCGCTGACCCGCCGACGCCGTCGTCGGCGGTCGCGCCTGCGCTGGCCCGTCGGGCACCGCTGCGCCGGGCACCTCCTGCCCCCCGATCCACACCCCTCGTGGGCGACGTCCGCCCACCCACTGGCGCCGTACGGCGGCGCCCAGGCGAAAGGTTTCCTCGTGTCCTCCGCAACCGCCAAGATCCCCGGCGCGGAACCCCGCGCCCGCAAGGGTCTGCGCTTCCCGTCGTTCTCGGTCCAGATCCTGCTGGGCCTCGGCCTGGGCGTGCTGCTCGGCTGGCTCGCGCTGTCCATGGGCCCGCAGGCGGATGGTGAGACGCCGAACGGGCTCACCACGACGCTCGACACCATCGGCTCGTCGTTCGTCACGCTGCTCAAGGCCGTGGTGCCGCCGCTGATCTTCACCGCGATCGTCGCGTCGATCGCCAACCTGCGCACCGTCACCAACGCCGCCCGCCTGGCCGGCCAGACGCTGCTCTGGTTCGCGATCACCGCCGCGATCTCCGTGGCGATCGGCATCGGCCTGGGCCTGATCTTCCAGCCCGGCCACAACACGTCCCTGTCCACCGCTGACGGCGCCGCGCCGTCCAGCACCGGCACCTGGCTGGACTTCCTCAACGGCCTCATCCCGACC
The DNA here is from genome assembly GCF_059445475.1 of Isoptericola sp. Y581. Classification (NCBI taxonomy): domain Bacteria; kingdom Bacillati; phylum Actinomycetota; class Actinomycetes; order Micrococcales; family Promicromonosporaceae; genus Isoptericola; species Isoptericola sp. Y581. The sequence continues at coordinate 85,310 of NZ_JCAIUK010000007.1, forward strand.
AACGTGCTGGGCCTGGGCGCCTCGACCTCGGTCGAGGCCGGCGCGGACGGCGCGCTGAGCGCCGAGACCGGCATCAGCTTCAACGTGCTGCAGATCCTCGTGGTCGCGCTCGTCATCGGCATCGCCGCGCTGAAGTCCGGCGCCAAGGCCGACCCGTTCCTCGCGTTCAACCGCTCGGCGCTCTCCATCGTGCAGAAGGTGCTGTGGTGGATCATCCGCCTCGCCCCGCTGGGCACGATGGGCCTCATCGGCAACGCGGTCGCCGCGTACGGCTGGGAGTCGCTGCGTTCGCTCGGGTCGTTCGCGGTGGCGATCTACGTGGGCCTCGCGCTCGTGCTGTTCGTCGTCTACCCGGTGCTGCTCAAGGTCAACGGCCTCGGCGTCATCGCCTGGTTCAAGGGCGCGTGGCCCGCGATCCAGCTCGGGTTCGTCTCCCGATCCTCGGTGGGCACGATGCCGGTGACGCAGCGCGTCACGGAGCGCAACCTCGGCGTGCCGAGCGAATACGCGTCGTTCGCGGTGCCGCTGGGCGCCACCACCAAGATGGACGGCTGCGCCTCGATCTACCCGGCGATCTCCGCGATCTTCGTCGCGCAGATCTTCGGCGTCGACCTGTCGGTCGGCGACTACCTGCTCATCGCGTTCGTGTCGGTCGTGGGCTCCGCCGCGACGGCGGGCCTCACCGGCGCCATGGTCATGCTGACCCTGACGCTGTCCACCCTCGGGCTGCCGCTCGCGGGCGTGGGCCTGCTGCTCGCCGTCGACCCGATCCTCGACATGGGCCGCACCGCGGTGAACGTCGCGGGCCAGACGCTGGTGCCGGCCATCGTCGCCAAGCGTGAGGGCATCCTCGACCTCGAGCAGTTCCGCGCCGCGTCGGCGGAGAACCTCTTCGAGGACGACGACGCCGAGGGCGCCGAGGCGACCGACGCCGCGCAGGACGACCCTTCGACCGGCCCAGGGGAGTCCGGTGGGCAGGACGGACGCGAGCTGGCGGAGGCCGGGACGCGCGCCTGACGCCGCCGGTGAGGGCCCGGCGGTCGAACCCGCCGGGCTCTCACCCGCCCCTCACCCGCCCTCACCCGCCCTCACCCGAGGTCGACGACGACCTTCACGTCGTCGCTCGGGGTGAACGCCTCCGCGGCCCGCTCGAGGGGCAGCCGGCGGGTGACGAGGCGCCGCAGCCAGTCCGGGTCGGTGCGGGCGAGCACCTCCGCCCCCTCGCGGTAGTGCCCGAGGTTGGCGTTGACCGACCCGACGACGGCGTCGTTCTCGAGCACGATCTCCCGGTTGGCCGCCCCCGCGTCGAACCGCAGGTGACGTCCGGTGGGCGTGACGCTCGTCAGGCACGTGACCCCGTAGGTCCCGGTCGCGGACAGGGCCTCGAGCACGACGGAGCTCGCGCCGGTCGCCTCGATCACGACGTCGGGCTGCACGTCGTCCGCGATCTCGTCGACGGACGCGCTGTGGTAGACGGCGCCGAGGTCGCGCACCAGGTCCGGCTTGGGGCCGGTGGTGACGCGGTCCAGCACGTGCACCTCGAGGCCCTGCTGGACGCCGATCAGCGCGGCCAGCAAGCCGATCGGCCCGGCCCCGGTCACCAGGGCGGTCCGTGGCTCGAACCACGCGCGTTCGCCCACGGCCCACACCTGTTCCCATGCCTTGACCACGACGGTCGTGGGTTCCAGCAGCATGCCGACCTCCTCGAGCGCGGGGTCGAGGCGGACGGCGTAGTCGGCCTCGACCGTCCAGGTCTGGCTCGCGTACCCGTCGAGGCCCTTGATGCCCCGTTCGGTGTACCGACCGTTGCGGCACATGTCGAACTGGCCCCTCGCGCACGCGCCGCACGGTTCCGGGTCGGGGCGTCGCACGACGCCGACCACGAGGTCGCCCGGCGAGAAGCCGCTGCCCGCCGGCGCGTCGCGCACTCGGCCGAGGGACTCGTGCCCGAGGACCAGCCGGTCGCGCCCCGGCGGTGGCGTCCCGTACTCCCCGGCGGCGATCTCGCGGTCGGTGGCGCACACGCCGACGGCGATCCCGTCGACGAGGAGCTCCCCGGCCTCCGGCCGGGGGTCCGGTACGTCCGTCACGGCGAGCGAGCCGGCCTGCTCCGGCACGACGGTCAGTGCTCTCATCGGTCGTCCTCCTGTGTGGTGGAGTCCCCTCCGGAGCCGCGCAGCGTGCGCGCGGCGTTGACGAGCCCCACGTGGCTGAACGCCTGCGGCACGTTGCCCAGCTGGCGCGAGGTGCGCGGGTCGTACTCCTCGCTGAGCAGGCCCAGGTCGTTGCGCAGCGTCAGCAGGCGCTCGAAGAGCGCGACCGCCTCGTCCTCCCGGCCGATGCCGTGCAGCGCGTCGACCAGCCAGAAGCTGCAGGCCACGAACGTGCCCTCGCGCCCCGGGAGGCCGTCGACGCGGTCGTCGAGGTGGGTCTGGTAGCGCAGGAGCAGCCCGTCCTCGGTCAGCTCGCGCTGCACGGCGTCGACCGTACCGAGGACACGCGGGTCGTCCCACGGCAGGAACCCGACCTTCGGGATCAGCAGGAGTGCGGCGTCGAGCCCGTCGGAGCCGTAGAACTGGGTGAAGGTGTTGCGGTCCCGGTCGTAACCGCGACGGCACACGTCGGCGTGGATGGTCTCGGCGAGGCCGCGCCAGCGGGGCGCCGGCCCGTCGAGCCCGTACGCCTCCACGGCTCGGGCGGCCCGGTCGACGCCGGCCCAGGCCATGACCCTCGAGTGCACGAAGGCGCGCCGCGGGCCCCGCACCTCCCACAGGCCGTTGTCGAGGTCGTCCCAGTGCCCCTCGAGGAAGTCGAGCAGCGTGCGCTGCAGCGCCCACGCGTCGTCGGTGGGCGCGAGCCCCGCCTCGCGGCCGACGTGCAGGCTGTCGAGCACCTCGCCCCACACGTCGAGCTGGAACTGCTCGGCCGCCGCGTTGCCGACGCGCACGGGCGCCGAGCCCTCGTAGCCCGGCAGCCAGTCGATGGTGAGCTCGGGGATACGACGCCGGCCGTCGATGCCGTACATGATCTGCAGGTCGGCCGGGTCGCCGGCGATCGCCCGCAGCAGCCACTCGCGCCACGCGCGCGCCTCGGCCACGTAGCCGGTGCCGAGCAGCGCCTGCAGCGTGAACGTGGCGTCGCGCAGCCAGCAGAAGCGGTAGTCCCAGTTGCGGGTGCCGCCGAGCTGCTCGGGCAGCGACGTCGTCGCCGCGGCGAAGATACCTCCGCTGGGTGCGTACGTCAGGGCCTTGAGCGTCACGAGCGAGCGCCGTACCGCGTCCTCCCAGCGTCCGCGGTAGCGGGCCCGGGACACCCACTCGGTCCAGAAGCCTTCGGTCTCGCGCTGGGCACGGTCGGCGTTCTCGGTGCGCGGACGGGGCCGGTACGACGGGTGGTACGTGAGGACGAACGGGACCCGCTGGCCCGCGGACACCTCGAACCGGGCCCGGACGGAGCGCTCCTCGTGCACGACCTCGACCGGGGTGTCGAGCTGCAGGGCGTCGGGGCCGGCGACCGTCGAGATGTCGGTGCCGTCGATCGTGGTCCACGGCGCGACCGACCCGTAGTCGAACCGCGGCCGTAGCTCGGTCGTCATGCCCACGCGCCCGCTCACGCCCTCGACGATGCGCACGACGTCGGGCACGCCGTCGCGGGGCGGCATGAGGTCGATGACGCGGACCGTCCCGTCAGGCGTGGTCCACTCGCTCTCCAGGACGAGGGTGTCCCCGCGGTAGCGCCGGGTGGTGCACGGCCCGCCGCTCGCCGGTGACAACCGCCAGAACCCGTGCTCCGGCCCGCCGAGCAGCGCCGCGAAGCAGGCGGGCGAGTCCAGGCGGGGTAGGCACAGCCAGCCGATCGAGCCGTCCCTGCCGACGAGGGCTGTGGTGTGTAGGTCCCCGATGATCCCGTAGTCCTCGATGCGCTGCGCCACCCCATGAGTGTGGTGCGCCGTGACCCTCCTCGCAGGTGGGACGGCGGCGTCAGCGCAGGCCGTACGCCGGGATCGTGTCGTCGGTGGCGAAGGTGTCGGTCATCCACAGCATCGAGCGGTACGCCCACCGGGTGGTGAAGCTCCAGTCCCGCATCCGGAGGCGCGCGGGCGACTGCGGCGCCAGGAACGGGCCGGCGTTTCCCGACCGCGCGACCTTGGTCGGCTTCCGCATGCGGCGGTCGTAGGCCGCGAACGCCGCCGCGTGGTCGCCATGCGCGGCGACCAGCTCGCCCGCGAGCACGTAGGCGCCGACGAGGGAGAGCCCGGTGCCGAAGCCGCCGAGCGTGTTCGCGTGCCCGGCGTCGCCGACGAGGGCCACCCGTCCGCGCGTCGACGACGTCATGCGGGTGCGGGCCAGCGCGTCGAGGTAGAAATCGGGCGCCTCGCGGGCGGCGGCGAGCGCGGCGGGGACGCGCCACCCGACGCCGTCGAAGGCAGCCTCGAGGAACGCGCGCTGGGAGGCGACGTCGTGGCGGTCATAGGCCGGGCCCGGACCTCGGGCACCCGGCGCGCTGAAGACGAACAGGCTCGGCGCCTTCTGGCCGCCCAGCAGCGCCAGCCGCCCGGGTGTGTTGTACCCGTAGGCGACGCCGCGGCCGTCCGGCAGCCGGGTCTCAAGGTCGTCGAGCGGCGCGTTCGCCCCCGCGACCGCGTAGTAGTACCCGAGGTTCTGCATGAACTCCTCCTCGGGGCCGAACGCGAGCCGCCGCACGGCGGAGTGCATGCCGTCCGCCCCGATCACGAGGTCGAAGCGCTCGCTCTGCCGGTGCGCGAAGGAGACCTGCACCCCGGCCGTCGCCTCGCCCATCGCGACGATCTCGTCGCCGTACACGTACTCCGCGTCGGCGGCGCTGTGCTCCAGCAGGATGCCGGCGAGGTCGCCGCGCAGGATCTCGACGTCGCCGCCGATGAACTCGCCGGGGATCACTGCGCGGACCCGGTCGTGCGCGTCGACCATGCGCCAGTCCGTCTTGGCGGTCTGGCGCGCACGGACGTCGTCGAGGATCCCCATGCGGGTCAGCACGTCGTGGTGCGTGCGGCCCTTGAAGTCGACGGCCTGCCCGCCGGGCCGGGGTGCGGGCGCCTTCTCGACGACCGTGACGTCGAAGCCGTTGCGGCCCAGCCAGCGCGCGAGCGCCGGGCCGGCGATGCTCGCGCCCGAGATGAGGATCTTCGTGGTGGCCATGATGCCCCTCCATTAATCGCGTCCTGTGGACACAGTAGGGCACCGCGTACGATGGACGCAATAATCTTTTTGGAGGGAACCGATGAGCGCACCGAACTCCCCGACGACCACAGAGGACGACGTCGTCGCGCTCCTGTGGCGACGCTCAGCGCCCGTGCGGCGGGGGCCGAAGCCTCGCTTCACCGTGGAGGGCGTCGCCGCGGCCGGGGTGGAGATCGCCGACGCCCGCGGCCTCGACGCCGTCACGATGCAGAGCGTCGCCGAGCGCCTCGGCACCACCAAGATGGCGCTCTACCGCTACGTGCCCGGGCGGGTTGAGCTGGACTCGCTGATGCTCGACCTGGCGCTCGGTGAGGCGCCCGAGGTCGGCGGCACGGACTGGCGTGCCGCTCTGACGGACTGGGCCGACAGCGTGCACGCGCGCGCCCTCGCCCACCCCTGGTGCGTGGAGCTCGCGCAGCGGCCGCACGCCCCCGGCCCGGCGGAGCTCTCCTGGTACGAGGCCGGGCTGGCCGCGATCGCCGGCCTGCCGCTCACCGGAGCGGAGAAGCTCGACACGCTCGCCCTGCTCGTCGGGCACGTCATGTCGACTGTGCGGCAGCAGGTGAGCGGGCCGGCGCCGGAGGCGGACCTGGCCGCGCGGCTCGCGCCGATCCTGGCCGAACGCGCCGACACCTACCCGCTGACGGTGGCCGCGTTCGCGGAGACGTCCGCGACCACCCGAGACGACGCCCTGCAGTTCGGCATCGGGCGCGTGCTCGCCGGCGTCGGGGCGCTCGCGGACGAGCGGGCCTAGGCGAAGCGCACCAGCGCCCCGCCGGGGAGCTGGCCGAGCAGCCACAGGTGCGTGGACGGCACGGCCCCGACCACGGGGTAGCCGCCGGTGAGCGGGTGGTCGGCGCCGAACAGCACGGGCCACCCGTCGGGCGGCACCTGCAGCGCGCCGGTCACGCAGCCCTCGCTGGGCAGCTCGCGTTCCCGGGCCGAGGCCGCGCGCTCGAGCGGGCGGGCGCCCGCCGATCCTGCCGACGGACCAAGCCTCAGCCCCACCCGGTCGGAGCGCGCGGTGACCTCCCACTCCTGGCGGCGCAGCAGCTCCACGGCGGCGGCGTCGAACCAGTCGTCGTGCGGGCCGAGCACGAGCGGGAGCGTCGTGACCTCGCCGGGCGCGGGGAGCGCGGCGGCGTCGGGGGCACCGACGTCGCCCACCGCGACGGCACCCACCGGTCCGCTGTGAGCATCGAGATGGCCCCTTCCTCCCGCACAGGGTGGGCCATCTCCGGGCCCACAGCGGAGGAGGGTGCCCGGGGAGAGGGGGTCCGGGCCGAGGTGGGCGAGGACGTCCGTGGCGCGGGACCCGAGCAGGGGCGGGACGTCGATCTCGCCGCGCACCGCGACGTAGGTCCGCCAGCCGCGGGCGGGCGCGCCGAGCTCGAGCTCGGCGCCGTCGTCCAGGCGGAACGGCCGCGCGACGGGCGTCGGCCGGGCGTCGTCGCCGGCGGGGCGCACGACCGCGCCCGCGTCCGCGCCGGCGAGCGCCACCACCACCGAACCACGGGCGCGCAGCCGCAGCCCTCCGCCGGCCGCCTCGATCGCCGCCGCGCCCGCCGGGTTCCCCACGGCGCGGTTCGCCGCGCGCAGGCTGCGCGGGTCCGCTGCCCCGGACGCGGACACGCCGAGGTGGGCGAGGCCCGGGCGGCCGAGGTCCTGCACCAGCGCCTGGAGGCCCGGCGCCAGGACCTCGAGCTCGCCGCCTCGGTGATCGAGCCCGCGCCGGCCTGAGTCGGTCGAAGGGGCGGCACCGGCCCGTCGGGTGGTTCCGACAGGCTCGGCCGCCGTGCGGGCGGCCGCGCGGACAGACTCCCGCACGGCGGTGAAGCGGACGCGGTCGCCGGGCGCCCAGGGCGTGGGCGGGTCGCGGTCGGGGTCCCAGGTCACGACGTCCGTGCGCCCCACGAGCTGCCAGCCGCCGGGGCTCGCGCGCGGGTAGACGCCGGAGTAGGGCCCGGCGAGCGCCACGGAGCCGGCGGGCACCCGGGTGCGCGGGCTGTCCCGCCGGGCCACGACCAGCCCCTCGTCGTCCCCCGTGAGGTAGGCGAACCCCGGCGCGAAGCCGACGAACCCCACCACCCACGACGCGGCGGCGTGGCGGCGCACCACCTCCTCCGTGCCCCAGCCGAGCAGGTCGGCGACGTCGGCGAGGTCCTCGCCGTCGTACACGGTGGGGATCTCGACGAGGGTGGTTCCGCGCCGGTCGAGCGTGCGCCGTCCTGAGCCTGTCGACGGGTCGGGACCGTGCCGCGGGGTCTCGCCGGGCTCGACCAGGATCCGGTCGCGGAGGACGGCGGCGAGCTCGCGCCCCGGGAGGTGCCACGGGTCGAACGGCACGAGCAGGGTGCGCGCGCCCGGCACGGTCTGCCCGACGCCGGGCACCGGCCGTGCGGCGAGCGAAGCGTGCAGCGCGAGCGCCTGGGCGAGGTCGTCCAGCTCGACGAGCACGGCGTCGTCGCGCGCGGGCAGCACGCGCACCGTCAGGCCTCCGCGAGCGGCGCGGCGGGCGCGAACGGGGCGAGCCGCACGCCCTCGGCGTCGAAGACCTCGCGGATGCGCCGCGCCATCGCGACGGCGCCGGGGGAGTCGCCGTGCACGCACACGGACTCGGCGCGCACGGTGACCGTCGTCCCGTCGGCCGCCTCGACCACACCCTCGGCGACGAGCCGCAGCATGCGGCGGGCCACGACGTCGGGGTCGTGCAGGACTGCGCCCGGCTCGCCCCGGGGGAGGAGCGTGCCGGACGGCGTGTACGCGCGGTCGGCGAACGCCTCGGCGGCGACGCGCAGCCCGGCGGCCTCGGCCGCCTCGAGCGAGCGGGTGCCGGGCAGCCCGAGCAGCACCAGCGACGGGTCGACGGCCGCGGCCGCCGCGGCGACGTCGGCCGCCACCCGCGCGTCCACCGCGGACGCGGTGTAGAGGGCGCCGTGCGGCTTGACGTACGTGACGCGCGTGCCCTCGGTGACGGCGAGGGCCTGTAGTGCGCCGATCTGGTAGATCACGTCCGCGCGCAGCTCCTCGGACGGGACGTCGATGGCGCGGCGGCCGAAGCCCGCCAGGTCGCGGTAGCCGACGTGGGCCCCGACCGCGACGCCGCGCGCGGCGGCCAGGCGCACGGTGCGGCGGATCGACGCCGGGTCGCCGGCGTGGAAGCCGCAGGCCACGTTGGCCGACGACACGATGCCGAGCATCGCCTCGTCGTCGCCGAGGGTCCACCGGCCGAAGCTCTCGCCGAGGTCGCTGTTGAGGTCGACGGTGGTCATGTCCGCCAGTCTGCCCTCGCGTACGGCGGCGCGGTGCCCGGGTATCAGGGCGGTTGCCGCGGGCTCCCTCGATGATGCGTGGACGAGCGCCATGTGAACTCTTGCCGCCAGGGGTGGCATGTCCTCGGCGCTCGGCGCACAGTGGAGGGACGATCCTGTCGCCTGTGTCACACGACGGCACCAGGGTGTGACAAGATCCGAGCGCCTGAGCAGTGCCGATGGGGGAGGTTCGTCGTCGTGAGGTCTTCGATGGGCACCGGCCTGGGCGCGCGCGCCGACACAGCGGAAACGGGAGCCCGGCGCCGCCGGTTCGGGAGGCAGCTCGCCACGGTGACCGCCTCGTGCGTGCTCGCCGCCGGCTTCCTCGCCGCCCCGGTCGCGGGCCTGCCGGGGAGCGAGATCGGCGACGACGCGATCTCCGCGGACCAGGGCTCGCCGGAGTTCGGCGCGGGCAGCCAGGTGGGCGAGGGCGTCTCGGTCGGGGTCGTCGGCACCTCCACCTCGGGCGGCCCGACGACGATCGCGGAGGTGCTGGGCGTCCTCGAGCGGGCGGAGATCGCCGCGAAGGACGCGGGCCGCAAGGTGACCCCGCAGGTGGAGCAGGCGGCCGCCGAGCTCGGCATGCTCCTGAGCACCTACCTGGCGCAGGAGGCCGAGAAGACCGCCGAGCAGCCCTTCGCCGCGGCGGACCACACGGTGCCGTCGCCCGTCGCCCTGAAGACGGTTCCCGAGCCGGCCGAGCCGTCGTCGGTCGCCGAGGACGTCGAGGACGTCGAGGTCACGAGCGTCGCGCGCGACGTCCCCACGGGGCCGGGCGCGGTGGACGCCGAGGCCGCCGTCGACGCCGGGGACCTCGTGACGCACGACGGGGAGGCCGTGACGTTCGACGACGTCCTGGTCGCCGCGACCCGGCTGGCCACGCTGCTCGACCCGGCGATGACGACCCTCGAGGCCGGCATCCTGCCGGCCGGCGCGGACGGGACGACCGCGGCTCGGGCGACGCTGACGGCGGGCCTGCTCCAGGTGGTCGACAAGTACGGGAACAGCACGGCGGGCTACGCCAACGGGCAGATCCCCACGTCGGCGCTGTGCCCCCTCGACTTCGCCCCGGGCCACATGCTGCGCTGTGACGCGGCCGAGCAGCTCACGGCCCTCAGCGCCGAGTACGAGAAGGAGTTCGGCGTCCCGATCCCGATGACGGACTCGTACCGCACCTACGACTCGCAGGTTCGCCTCAAGGCCACGAAGGGCTACCTCGCGGCGACGCCCGGTACCTCGAACCACGGCTGGGGTCTCGCCGTCGACCTCTCGACCCCGATCTCGACCGGCACGTCGGCCGAGTACACGTGGATGCGCGTGCACGCGCCGGACTACGGGTGGGACAACCCGTCCTGGGCACGGTTCACCGGCTCGAAGCCCGAGCCGTGGCACTTCGAGTTCTTCGCCGCCGGGCCGATCCCCGACCGTGCCTGGAACGCGGACGACGTCGACTCCTGGGGCGCCGGTGGCGGCAGCGGGGACACGCCGGACACGGTCGCCGAGCGCACCAAGGAGAAGGACCGGGCCAGGGACAGCAAGGCGCCGAGTAAGGCCGTCGGGAACTCGACGTCGGTCCAGAAGGGCTCGGGCAAGGACAAGGGGTCGAATCCGAGCAAGGGCGGCACGACGCCGGACAAGGGCGGCGACACCAAGCCGGGGGAGACCGGGAAGCAGAAGGTCACCGTGCCGGACGTCGCCGGCAAGAGCCTTGCCACGGCGAAGCAGCAGCTCGGGAAGCTTGGGCTCAAGGTGACGACGAGGACGGTGGCCAGTGACGAGCGCAAGGGCCAGGTCCTGACGACCCAGGGCGCCGGTACGAAGGTGTTGAAGGGGACGACCGTCACCCTCGTCGTCTCGAGCGGCCCGGAGCAGGTGCCGGAGAAGGTCGCGGTGCCGAATGTCGTCGGCAAGGGCGAGACGTCCGCGACGCAGGACCTGAAGAACGCCGGGCTCGATGTCACGGTGGTCGAGGAGCCCAGCACCAAGCAGGAAGCAGGCGACGTCGTCTCGACGGATCCCGCCGCCGGGACGAGGGTGAAGCAGGGTTCCACCGTGACGGTCACCGTCTCGACCGGCCCGCCGCAGCCGGAGCAGGTCACCGTGCCGGACGTCGTCGGCAAGGAGAAGGCGTCCGCGACGCAGGCGCTGAAGGACGCCGGCCTCGAGGTGACGGTGGTCGAGGACGCCAGCAGCGAGCAGGAGGCAGGCGACGTCGTCTCGACGGATCCCGCCGCCGGGACGAGCGTGGACGTCGGTTCTACCGTGACCGTCGCCGTCTCGACCGGGCCGCCGCCGCCGGAGCAGGTTGAGGTGCCGGATAGCCTCGTAGGCGAGGACCTGGAGACCGCGCAGCAGATCCTGGAGGACGCCGGGCTCACATGGAACGTGGTCAAGGCGACCAGCGACGAGGAGCCGAAGGGCGTCGTCGTGCGGATCGAGCCCGGCACCGAGGAGAGCGTGGACGCGGGTTCCACCGTGACCCTCGTCGTGTCGACCGGCCCGGGCGACGAGTGACGACCACCTCTTCCGCGGCGGAGACGCCGGGCGAGCGGCGCACGCGCGAGGCGTTGGAGCAGTCGGGGATCGCGTTCGAGATCGCACGGCACGGCCCGGTGGGTTCGCTGCAGGAGGCGGCGAGCGCTCGCGGCATCTCGCCGTCCCAGGTGATCAAGACGCTGGTGGTGCGCCGCGGCGAGGGCGACTACCTGTTCGTCCTCGTGCCCGGTGACCGCACGATCTCGTGGCCGCGGCTGCGCGCTCTGCTCGGCGTGTCCCGGCTGTCGATGCCGGACCGGAACGTGGCGCGCGACGTCACGGGCTACGAGCGGGGCACGATCACGCCGTTCGGCTCGCTCACCGCCTGGCCGGTGGTCGCCGACTCGCGGATCCCGGAGGCCGGCCAGGTGTCGATCGGGGCCGGCGGGCACGGGGTGTCTGCGACGGTCGACGGCGCCGAGCTGGTGCGCGTGCTCGACGCCCGGGTCGCGGACGTCACCGACCTGGACGACCCTGGACCGACGAGCACATCGACCCGTCAGAGTGACCGGATGCTGGACGAATCCGCCTGACGGGGGAACACTCGACGCGGGCCGCCCGCTGTACCGAGAGGACACAGACGGCGTCCGCGCGCCGACCGGCACCACGCCACGGGGAGCAGCACAAGCACATGGACATCGACACCAGCAACGACCCCGGGCCGAACTCCGGCATCGCGTCGCGCACCACCGACGAGGCCACCGTCCTCACCCTGTGGGGCGAGGTCGACGCCGCGCTGCGGGAGGCCGCGAGCGACGCGATGGCGGCGCTCGCCGCCCGGGGTACGACCCACCCCATCGTCCTGGACACCCGGGACGTCTCGTTCATCGACTCCTCCGGAGTCGCGTTCATCCTGCAGGTGTACATGCTCGGCCAGGAGTCGGGGACACCCGTGAGCCTGTTCCAGCCTTCGGACGCGGTGGCCGAGGTGCTGGAGATGGTGGGCATGGGCGGCCGCATTCCCCTGACCGAGTCCGAGTCCGCCGGCCGGCTCGGCTGACCCGGGTGGAGCTCCACCCGGAGGCCGTCCGTGCGGCGCGCCTCCGTGCGACGGGGCTGCGGGGCGGGCACCTGCCCGACCTTCCCGCCGTGGTCGGCGCCCAGCTGGCCGTGCAGGGCCAGGAGCTCCAGCCGGCCCTGTGGGGGCTGTCGCGTCGGGTGGCGCCGTCGTCGCGCCCCGACCGTGCTGCCGCCAACGCGGCCCTCACCGACGGGCTGGTGCTGCGTACGCACGCGCTGCGCCCCACCTGGCACCTGGTGCGGCCCGCCGACGCGCGCTGGCTGCTCGAGCTGACCGCGCCGCGCATCGCGCGTCTGATGGCGTCCACGGAGCGGTCGTGGGACCTGGGCGACCTCGGTCCGGGCACCGACGCTGTCGCCGCCTCGGTGTCGGACGGCCCGCGGACCCGCGCGGAGATCAAGGACGAGCTGCTCGCGCGCGGCGTCCTTGCGCCAGACGCTCCCGGCCTGGCGTTCACCCAGATGCTCATGCACGCCGAGCTGCAACAGCTCGTGATCAGCGGCCCGCCGCCGGCCGGGAAGCCGTATCAGCACCAGTCGTACGCGACGTTCGACGACCGGGTGCCCGCCGGGTACGGGCCGCTGGGCGAGCGCTTCGACGCGGAGGCCGCCACCGTCGAGCTGTGGCGCCGCTACCTGCCCGGCCGCGCCTTCGCCACGGTGAACGACCTGCGGCTGTGGAGCGACGTGACCGTCCGTGACCTCACGCCCGCCCTCGCCGCCCTGGTCGACGCGGGGGAGGTGTTGCAGGTGCCGGGCGCCGGGGACCTCGAAGGGCTGACGCTCGTCGGCACGGCCGGCACCGCCGCGGAGCGGCCCGACCCTGGCTTCGGCGAGGGGGACGAGGACGCCGGCGACGACGAGCCCGTCGTCGACCTGCTGCAGGCCTATGACGAGCTGCTCATGTCGTACCGCGAGACCCGGCACGTGGTGTTCGACCCGGCCCTGCCGCCCCAGGACCGCGCCGGCGCGTACGTGCACTGCGTGGCGGTGGACGGCGTCGTCGCCGGGCGCTGGCGCTGGCCGGCGCCCTCTGGCCGCGGTGCCGCCGTCGACGTGCAGTGGCTGCGCGACCCGACTGTGGCCGAGCGGGCCGCGCTGGACGCCGCCGTCGCCGACCTCGAGGCGTACCTCGGCGCGGTCGGGGGGATGGCAGGGTAGGGCCGTGCATCGCAACTGGGCCGGGAACTTCATGTACGCCGCATCCTCCGTCGTCCGACCGACGTCGCTCGAGGAGCTGGCCGACGTCCTCGAGGGCGCCGGGCAGGTGCGCGCCCTCGGGTCGCGCCACTCGTTCAACGACGTGGCGGACACCGACGGCGTCCACGTGCAGGTGGACGCGCTCGACGACGGCCGCCCGGCGGTGGACCCGGTGCCGGTGGACGGCGGGCCGGAGAACGAGGTCGTGTCGGTGAACGCGGGCCTGCGCTACGGCGAGGTGTCCCGCGCGCTGCACGCGACGGGGCGGGCGCTGGGCAACCTGGCCTCCCTGCCGCACATCTCGGTGGCCGGCGCCGTCGCCACGGCGACGCACGGCTCGGGCGACGCCAATCCGAGCCTTGCGGGCGCCGTCGAGGGCCTCGAGATCATGACGCCCGGCGGCGAGCTGCGCCGCATCACGCGCGCGAGCGACCCGGACGTCTTCGCCGGCACGGTGGTCTCGCTGGGCGCGCTGGGGATCGTGACGCGCGTGGAGCTGCGCACCGTCCCGGCGTTCACCGTGCGGCAGGACGTGGCGGCCGACGTGCCGTGGGACACCTACCTCGCGAACTTCGACGCCATCGCCTCCGCCGCGTACTCGGTGAGCGCGTTCACCAGCTGGGACGAGCCGGCGGTGCGGCACGTGTGGTTCAAGTCCGTGGCAGGGGCCGACGGCGGCCGGCGCCCCGAGGTGCGCGGCCTGGCGCCGCAGTTCCTGCGCTGGTCGGACGTCGCGGTGCACCCGCTGCCGGGCGTGGACCCGTCGGCGTGCACGGAGCAGCTCGGCGTCCCGGGCTCGTGGAACGAGCGGCTCAGCCACTTCCGTCTGGAGTTCACGCCGTCCGCGGGCGACGAGGTGCAGTCCGAGTACCTGCTGCCGCGCCGCAACGCCGTCGTGGCCATCGAGGCGATGCGCCGGCTCGGATCGCAGGTGGCCCCGCTGCTCCAGACGAGCGAGATCCGCACGATCGCCGCGGACGACCTATGGCTCAGCCCGTTCGACGAACCCTCCGTCGGCTTTCACTTCACCTGGCTGCCGCAGGAGGACGCGGTGCGGGCCGTGCTGCCCGCCGTCGAGGCGGCGCTGCTCCCGCTCGGGGCGCGTCCGCACTGGGGCAAGGTCAGCGTGCTCGCCCCGCAGGAGATGGCGGCGCTGTACCCGCGGTTCGACGACTTCCGCGAGCTCGCGGGGCGATTCGACCCCGAGGGCCGGCTGCGCGGCGGGCTCGTGGGGCGGCTGCTCGCCGGCTGAGCCTGCGCCCTCCTGAGCCTGTCGACCACTCCCCGCTGGTTGAGCCTGTCGAAACCCTGGTCTCGACAGGCTCGATCGACGATTCTGAGGGACCATCGGCGGTGAGACACGTCTGACGCGACGGTGAGCACCATGGAGGTTCGTCACCCGTGAGCGCAACATCCACAGATACCCAGCCCCCCCGTGAGCAGTTCAGCGGGCAGCTGGGGTTCATCCTGTCCGCGATCGGCTCCGCCGTGGGCCTGGGCAACATCTGGCGGTTCCCCGGCGTCGCGTACGAGAACGGCGGTGGCGCCTTCCTGGTGCCCTACGTGATCGCGCTGCTGACCGCGGGCATCCCGATCCTCTTCCTCGACTACGCGCTGGGCCACCGCTTCCGCGGCGGCCCCCCGACGGCGCTGCGCCGGGTGCGGCGGTGGCTGGAGGGCCTCGGCTGGTTCCAGGTGATGATCTGCTTCGTCATCTCCATCTACTACGCGGCGATCATCGCGTGGGCGCTCAGCTTCTTCGTCTACTCGTTCGACCTGCGGTGGGGCGACGACACGGCGGGCTTCTTCACCGGCGAGTACCTCCAGCTGTCGGACACCGCGAACGGCGGGGCCTGGTTCTCCCTCGACTTCGTCCCGGCCGTGCTGATCCCGCTGGTGCTGGTCTGGGTCGCCACGATCGCCGTCCTCGCGGGCGGTGTGGCCAAGGGCATCGAGAAGGCGAACGTGGTGTTCCTGCCGCTGCTGGTGATCGCATTCGCGGTGCTGGTCGTACGGGCCGTCTTCCTCGACGGCGCGACCGACGGGCTGAACGCGCTGTTCACGCCGGACTGGGGCGCGCTGAGCGACCCGAACGTGTGGATCGCCGCCTACGGGCAGATCTTCTTCTCCCTCTCCGTCGCCTTCGGCATCATGATCACCTACGCCTCCTACCGGAAGCGCCGGGCCAACCTGACGTCCCCGGGGCTCGTGGTGGCGTTCTCCAACTCCGGGTTCGAGATGCTCGCCGGCATCGGCGTGTTCGCCGCCCTCGGCTTCCTGGCGCACGAGCAGGGCGTGGCCGTGGCCGATATCGAGGGCATCTCGGGGCCCACGCTGTCCTTCATCACCTTCCCCGCCGTGGTCTCCCAGATGCCGGCCGGCGCCCTGTTCGGCGCCCTGTTCTTCGGGTCGCTGACGATGGCCGGGTTCACGTCGCTGATCTCGATCCTGCAGGTGGTCTCCGCGTCGTTCCAGGAGAAGTTCGGCCTGACCCGCCGCGGCGCCGTCGTCGGCATCGGGATCGTGGCGGCCGTGCTGTCGATCGTCGGGTTCTCCACGACGACCGGCCTCATCGCGCTGGACACTATCGACAACTGGTCCAACAACGTCGGCATCGTCGCGTCCGCCGTGCTCATGTGCATCTTCCTCGTCTGGGTGCTGCGTACCGGCCCCGAGCTGAGGTACCACATGAACGCGATCTCGACGTTCCAGGTGGGCCGCTGGTGGTACGTGTGCGTGGGGGCGGTCGTACCCGCCGTGCTGGCGTACATGCTGGTCTCGCGCATCGTGGACCTCGTCCAGAACCCCTACGAGGACTACGACGAGGGCTACCTGCTGTATGCGGGGTGGGGCACGATCGTGGTGATCGTGGCCGGCGCCGTCGTCCTGACCGCGACGCGGTGGAAGCGCAGCCCGGACGTGTTCACCCCGTGGCCGCCGTACCCGCCGGTGGCCGCCGCGACGAAGGAGGCCTCGCGATGACCGGCCCCGCGATCGCTCTCATGGTCCTGTCCCTCGTGATCATCTGGGGCGGGCTGGTCGTCAGCATCGTCGCCCTGCGCGCACGTCCGGAGCGGGGGGACTTCCCGCCCGGCGGCGACGACGACCACCGCGAGGACGAGGCCATCCCCGAGCGCGACACCTGACAGATGCCGCAGGCCACCGAAGGCGGTCAGTCCGCGCGGTTCTCGCGGACCTTCTCCGTGCCCTTCTTGAGCAGCACGAACGGCAGCAGGAACGCCGCGATCATGCCCAACACCCACACGATGACCGGGCCGATGATCCAGCCGGCGACGCCGGAGATCTCGAGGCCGTCGGTGATGAGGACGGCGACGATCAGCGCGACGAACGTCGAGACCAGGCCGACGCCGCCGAGGAACGCGGGCGCGCTGTTGCGTGCGACGCTCGCGAGGAACGGCGCGATGATCGCCTGCGCCAGCGCGAAGATGACGACCGCGAGGACGAAGCCCAGGGGCTCGGACCAGTTGATGGAGAAGGTCTCCAGGTCGAACGACACGAAGATCCACGCGGTCAGCAGGATGCCCACCGCGGCCGCGAGCAGGAAGGCCGCCATCCGGGCGAGGAATCTGATCATGCTCGGAGCATAGGGACGCCCTCGGTGCCCGGCATGTCGGACGGAGGGTGAGATGTCACGCCGGGAGCGACAGGAGCACGATCCCGCCCAGCACGACGAGCGACCCCACGATCTTGACCGCCGGGCGCTGCTCGCGGAAGAGCCACCACGCCAGCAGCGTGCCGATGACGATGCTCGACTCGCGGGCCGGGGCGACGAGGGCGACGGGGGTCGTCTGCATCGCGACGAGCACCAGGATGTAGGCCAGTGGCGACAGGACGGCGACGAGGACGATCTCCTTGACGTGCCGCCGGCTCATGCGGACCACCTCGGCCCGCCGTCCCCGGTCCCGCAGGATCGGGGCGAGCGTGAGCGACTGCCAGACCGCGTTGAACGCGAAGTAGGCCACGGGATCAAGGCCCAGGGAGGTGACGGCGTGGCCGTCCCACAGCGTGTAGGCGGCGATGGCGGTGCCGGTGGCGAGCCCCCAGCGCACGCCGACGAGGCCGCGGGCCGCGTCCACCCCGGAGGCGCCGGAGCTCGCGACCACCGCCACGCCGGCGATGACGACCAGGCCGCCGACCACGTGGATCGTGTCGACGTGCTCGCCGAGGAAGACGAGCGCGACCGCCATCGTGAGCAAGGGCCCCGTCCCGCGCGCCGTCGGGTAGACGATCCCGAGGTCGGCACGGCTGTAGCCGGTGTTCAGCACGACGCCGTAGAGGTTGTGCAGCACGCCCGAGACCGCGGCGGCGCCGACCAGTGCCCCCATGTCCGGCCAGCCCTCGCGCGCGAGGATGACCAGCCCGACGGGCAGCCACAGCACCGCCGACGCAGTGCCGTACAGCCACACGAAGACGCGCGAGTCCCCGACCACGCGCTTGGCGGCCACGTTCCACACCGCGTGGAGGACCGCGGCGGCCAGGACGAGGGCGAGCGAGGTGGTGGACATCGCGCCGACGGTACCCGCACCCGTCACCAGCCGGTTTGGAGAATCATGCAATCGGCGGAATAATCATGCATTGACCAGTCGCACCACCCCCGGAGCCCATCATGCGCACCCGCCCCGCCCTCGTGGCGACCGTCGTCACCTCGGCCGTCGCCGCCCTCGCCCTCACCGGCTGCACCACGGCCTCGCAGGACCTCGGATCTGACCCGGCCGCCTCCGACAGCGCGTCGGCCGCCGCGGTCGACCTCGACGCCATCGAGAAGGACGACGGGATCGCCGCGCTGGTCCCCGAGGCCGTGGCCGAGGACGGCAAGCTCAGCGTCGGCTCCAACCTCGAGTACGCGCCGGTGGAGTTCGTCGACGCCGACGGCACGACGCCGGTCGGCCTCGACATCGACATCGCGACGGCGCTCGCGAAGACGATGGGGCTGGAGCTCGAGGTGCAGAACGCCGGCTTCGACTCGATCATCCCGGCGATCGGCTCCAAGTACGAGGTCGGCTTCTCCGCCTTCACCGTCACCCCCGAGCGGCTGAAGACGGTCGACATGGTCAGCTACTTCACCGCCGGCTCGCAGTTCGCAGTGGCGAAGGGGAACCCCGAGGGCGTATCGCCCGACGAGCTCTGCGGCGTCACCGTGGGCGTGCAGACCGGCACCATCCAGCAGGACGAGCTCGCGGCCATCAGCCAGGAGTGCACCGACAAGGGCGAGGACGCCGTGGACGTGCTGCCCTACGACTCGCAGGCCGATGTCACCACCAACCTCACGGGCGGCAAGCTGCAGGCGATGTACGCCGACTCGCCGATCATCGCCTACGCCGTCGAGCAGACGGGCGGCACCGTCGAGGAGCTCGGCGAGGTCACGGACGCCGCCCCGTACGGCGCCGTCGTCGCGAAGGGCGACACCGAGCTCGCCCGGGCCGTGCAGGCCGGGCTGCAGAAGCTCATGGATGACGGCGTGCTCGCCCAGGTGGCCGACACCTGGGGCTCCGGCGCGGCCGTGCTCGACACGGCCGAGCTGAACCCGGCAGGCTGAGTCTGTGCCCGACCAGATGCCCGAACCCCTCCACGCCCGGCCGGTCCCCCGGCCGGGCCGGTGGGTGTCGGCCGCGATCGTCCTCGTCCTCGTGGCGATGGCGGTCAACGCGCTCGTCACCAACCCAAAATTCCGCTGGGACACCGTCTGGCTCTACCTGCGCGACGTCGTCGTCGTGCGCGGCGTGGGCTGGACGCTCGTCCTGACGTTCGGCTCGATGGTGCTCGCCATCGTGCTGGCGGTGATGCTCGCCGTGATGCGGCGCAGCGACAACCCCGTGATGCGCGGGGTGTCCTGGTTCTGGATCTGGTTCTTCCGCGGCACCCCGATCTACACCCAGCTGGTGTTCTGGGGCCTGCTGTCGGTGCTGTACCCGCGCCTGAGCCTGGGCGTGCCGTTCGGCCCGGAGTTCCTCACGTTCACCACGCAGGACGTCATCACGGCGTTCTGGGCGGCGCTGCTCGGCCTCGCGCTCAACGAGTCGGCCTACCTCGCGGAGATCGTGCGCGCCGGCCTCTCGTCGGTGGACCCGGGCCAGACGGAGGCCGCCAAGGCGCTGGGCATGAAGGACGGCAAGATCCTGCGCCGTATCGTGCTGCCGCAGGCGATGCGCGTCATCGTGCCGCCCACCGGCAACGAGACGATCTCCATGCTCAAGACGACGTCGCTGGTGCTGGCCGTGCCGTTCACGCTGGAGCTCACCTACGCCACCAACGCGATCGGCAACCGCATCTTCCAGCCCATCCCGCTGCTCATCGTCGCCGCGCTCTGGTACCTGCTCATCACGTCGGTCCTCATGATCGGCCAGCACTACCTGGAGCGGTACTACGGCCGCGGGTTCGACGGCGGCGCGACCCGTCGCCGCGGCGGTCGCGGCCCGCGCGGCGGGGGCAGGCCCAGCAAGCAGGCTCTCATCGGCGCGTCCGGCACCACCAAGGACGACCCCTTCCTGGAGGTGACCCCGTGACCGGATCTTCGCCGGTCGAGCCTGTCGCCCTTCGACAGGCTCAGGAACCGATGGTCGAGGTGCGCGACGTGCACAAGGTGTTCGGCCGCGGCCACGACGCCGTCCACGTGCTCAAGGGCATCGACCTCGACGTCGCGCGCGGCTCCGTCACCGTCGTCCTCGGGCCGTCCGGCTCCGGCAAGTCCACGCTGCTGCGCTGCGTCAACGAGCTCGAGGAGATCACCGCCGGCTCCGTCCAGGTGGACGGCGATCTCATGGGCTACCGCCGCGACGCCAAGGGCGTGCTGCACCGCCTGCACCCCAAGGTGATCGCCAAGCAGCGCTCCCGGATCGGGATGGTCTTCCAGCGCTTCCATCTGTTCCCGCACAAGACGGCGCTGGAGAACGTCATGGAGGCGCCCGTGCAGGTGCGCGGGCTGTCCCGGGCGGAGGCCCGGCGCAGAGCCCTCGAGCTGCTGGACCGGGTGGGCCTCGGCGACCGGGCGCAGTTCTACCCGGCGCAGCTGTCCGGCGGCCAGCAGCAGCGCGTCGCCATCGCGCGGGCGCTCGCGATGGACCCGGAGCTCATGCTCTTCGACGAGCCCACCTCCGCGCTCGACCCGGAGCTGGTGGGCGAGGTGCTCGCGGTCATGCAGGACCTGGCGCGGTCCGGCATGACGATGATCGTCGTGACGCACGAGATCGGCTTCGCCCGCGAGGTCGCCGACCACGTCGTCTTCATGGACGACGGCGCGATCGTCGAGGAGGGCTCACCCGCCGACGTGCTGGACAACCCCAACGAGCCGCGGCTGCAGGACTTCCTCGCACACGTGCTCTGAGGCCGTCGTCAGGAGGCGGCCCCCACGGCCGGGGACGCGGGTGTCCGCCGCGGCTTGCGGACCAGGGTGACGAACCACAGGGCGAAGGCGGCTGCCCCGGCGGCGGCCCACCCGCCGACGATCTGTCGCGCCAGGCCACGGCACGCGAGCCGCGCGGCCTCGGGGATCGCCTGGTCGGTCATGTCGAGGCTGTCGTCCAGGAGCCCGGCAGCGGCCGACCCCGACATGCACGTGGTCCCGTCCACGACGACGGGCGACAGGCTGAGCCACCACCCGACCGCCAGCACGGCGGTGGCCGCCCCGGTCACGGCCAGCTGAGTGGGGGTCAGGCGCCCGTACCGACGCAGGGCGAGGACGACCGTGGCCGCAGGGACGGCGAGGAGTACCGCCGTCCACAGGCAGAAGATCGCCACCCCGAGCTGGTCGCTGGTCACCGATCAGCCTCAGAGCGTGGCGCAGGCGCCACCCCAGTCCTTGTGGCCGATGGTGACCTTCTTCCAGATGTGCGCGGAGTAGCCGCCGGCCGACGTGCGGGTCTTGGAGATGGTGCGGGTGTCGCCGCTGTCCCAGGTGGCGCTGCCGCCCGTGAGCCAGGTGGTGCCGGTGGGGCAGCCGTTCGCGCTCGAGGAGACGCGGTAGATGCGCACGAAGCCGCGCACCGAGCCGGACCCGCGGTACTTCCACGACGCGTAGATGCGCCCGCTGCTCTTGGTGAGGCACATGGTGCCGGGGCCCGACGTCGTCTCGCACTGGTCGCCCGCGGGGAGGCTGAGGGGCGAGGCGCCGGCTGCCCCGGCGGCCTTCGTCGCCGTGTCGTCGCAGCTCTCCAGGAGGTCCACGCGGTGCGTGGCCAGGTCGGCGGGGGCGCCCATCGCGGCGTTGTAGTCGGCGTCGACCTCGTCGGAGATCGTGACGTCCTTCAGCGTGCACCCGCGGGCGGCAGCGTCGGCCTCCCAGTCGGTGGCCTCGGCGTCGGCCCGCTCCTGCGCGGCCCAGGCCTCCCAGTCGCTCGCGGCGCTGCCGGGCGCGGGCACCCCGGGGAGGTTCTCCACCTGCTCGGACGCACCGGTTGTGGCCTGTGACGTTGTCGCGGCGCCGAGCGACAGCCCCAACGCCAGCACGGTGACGCCCAGACCTGCGGCGATGTTTCTGTGGACGGTTCTGCCTCGGCTCATGTCACTCCTTGGTTGGGCTCCGGCGCGCTGTGGCGGCACCGTCGTCGACCCCTCGCGATGACTACCGTGTAGCACTCGGGGGGTTGCCGGCAACTCCAGTGGTAGGACGGAAGGGTCTGAGGTGGACGACGCACGTGCCCGCGAGCTGCTGACGCAGATGTGGGTGGATCAGCACGAGGCGGTCACGAGATTCGTGGCGCGCCGGGTGGATCCCGCCCTCGTGGACGACGTCGTCTCCGAGACTTTCCTGGTCGCGTGGCGCCGGCTCGCCGACGTTCCCGACGACCCGAAGCCGTGGTTGTTCGGCGTCGCCCGGAACGTGCTGGCCACCCACCTGCGCACCCACGGGCGCTGGCGGGCGCTCGGCGTCCGGCTCGAGCGCGAGCCCGAGCCGGCCAAGCAAGGCACCGCCGATCTCGCGGCCGACCGGGCCGACCTGCGGCGCGCGTGGGGGATGCTCTCCGACGCCGACCGAGAGGTCATCGCGCTGGTCGCGTGGGACGGGCTCACCACCGTGGAGGGCGCGCGCGTCCTCGGGTGCCGGCCTTCCACCTTCTCCGTCCGTCTGACCAGGGCCCGCAAGCGGCTGCTGGCCTTCTCCGGCCTGCCGGCCGACACGGCCAGCGTGCTGCAGAAGCTCCAGGAGGCGCGATGAAGTCCCCGATGATGGTCGAGCTCGCCGGCCTCGACCCCGCACACGACATCGAGGCCCCCGGCCGGGCCGACGACGAGGCCCTGCTGGCCATCCTCGGCTCGCCGCGGTCGGCGACGCCGATCCGGCGCACCCCGCGCCCGGCCGTCCTCGCGGGGGCCGCTGCGGCGGCCGTCGTGGTGGTCGCGGTCGTGGCGACCGTGACCGACCTGGGCGCGCCCGCCGCGTACGCGAGCTGGACGGCGACCCCCACCGTGCTGTCCGCCGCCGACGCCACCGAGCGGGCCTCCGCGTGCGACACGAGTGCGCACCAGATCTCCGAGGGCGCGGACGGGCCGCAGGTCGCGGACGTACCGATCAGCCCGGTGCTCGCCGAGGAGCGTGGCGACTACACCTACGTGCTGCTCACCGGCGACACGGCGGTCGGGGAGTGCCTGGTCACGACCCAGGCGTCGGGCGCGAGCGATGTCGTGACGGGCGACGCGGTGCTGGAGTCCGCGCCGGCGGAGCCCGGCGCGCGCGAGGTGACCTCCCTGCAGTCCGGCACGGCCTCGTGGTCCGAGGGCGACACGGGCGACGGCGCGCTCAGCTCGGCGTACGGACAGGCCGGCGCCGACGTCGTCGGCGTCGAGCTCGTGGACGAGTCCGGCGAACGGGTCCGTGCGACCGTGCAGGACGGCTGGTGGGCGGCCTGGGCGCCGGGCGAGGCGTCGCTCGGCGACACCGCCGAGGTGACGTTCACCGACGGCGCGACGGCGAGGGTCACGATCGGCTGAGGTCGGCCGCGACCCTGCCCGACGTCGTCGCAACCCGGTGGAACCTTCGCGGCGGTTGCTGCGTGTACCGGTCGTGACCACCACGAGCGACGCCGCCGCTGCCGCCGGTGCCCTGCCCGACCGGCGGCACGACGTGCCGTTCGTCGACGTGCGCGTGACGCACGCGAACCGCAACGCCGAGTTCACGGCGTTCATGGCCGCGGCGGCAGACCCGCTGCACCGCACCGCCTACCTGCTGTGCGGCGACCGGCACCGTGCCGAGGAGCTGGTGCAGCAGACGTTCGAACGTACCTACCGCGTCGGGCCCGCGACGGCGATCACGTCGGCCGCGCCCGAGCCCGAGCCCGTGAGCGCGTGCGTCCCGCGGCTCGTCGACGTGACCTGGCGCAGGGAGACCGTCACGCCGATCGTGATGTGGGCCGACCGGGTGGTCGTGCCGGAGGAGCCCGACGTCTCCTTCGCGGCGGAACGCACGATCGCCTTCGACCCTCGTGCCGCGCCGCTACCGCGACCTGCGAGGGCGAGAAGGCCGACGTCGCACTGAGCTACTGGGAACCGGCGGGGGAGCCCATCGAGCTCGCGTGCGCGGACCCGGCGAAGGACGACGTCGCGGTGCACGTCAAACGCGCCTACTGCCCGGGCGACCTCTCGGCCGCCGAGCGCGACGTCATCGGGCTCGAACCCGCCGACGCGGACTCGGTGCGCCTGGTGGAGCTGGTCGCCGGGCAGCTGCGCCTGCCCTGGACGCGCTGAGGGCCTATTCCCCTTCCTCGCAGGCGATGCCGTTGCCGTTGGCGTCGAGCGCGCCGCGGTAGGCGGGCTGGCCGTTCTGGATGGGGGCGGCGCCGGCCTCGCGCGCGGCGTTGCAGTCCCAGTAGAACCACGCGGCGCCCTCCTGAGGCTCCTCCTGCTGCTGTTGTTCCTGTTGCTGCTGGTCGGCCTGCGACTGCTGGTCGGCGAGCTGCTGCTGCTTGGAGGCGAGCTCGGTCTCCTGGGCCTCGGCCGCCTTCTCCCGCTCCTTCAGCTCCTGCTCACGCTTCTCGACGTCGGCCCGCTGGGCGACCAGCTTCTCGTTCGCCTCGGTGGCCTCGGCCTCCTTCGCCTCGGCCGCGGCGACCTTGCGGTCGGCGTCGACGAGCGCCTGCGCGGCGTCGGAGCTCCGCATCATCGAGACCGTGACCCCGAGGATGCAGCCGAAGGCGAGGCAGGCCACGGCCACGCCGGTGATGAGCATGCTCGACGGGCGCGCGGGCCTGGCGGTGCGCGTCGCCCCGGCGCGGGGTGGCGCGCCAGCGGCCGCGGCGGCCGCGGCGGCCTCCTGCGCGCGCTGCGCGCGCTGCGCGCTGCGGCGGTCGCCGGCGTCGCGGAGCTTGTCGCCCACGGTGCGCAGCGCCGCCGAGACCGGCGAGGCCGACTCGCGACCGCCCTCCAGCGAGCCGCCGAGCGGGCCGACGGAAGGCACCGCCGGCGGCGGCGGGGGAGGCGGCGGCGCGAGCGTCGCGACCGGCTCGCCGTACGTCACGGTCGCGGCGGGCGGCGGCGTCGCGGACGGGGCGGAGGCCGCGGCGCGGATGGGCGCCATGATCGTGGTCGCCTCGGCCGGCGACTCGGGGCGGGCCGGGCGTGCGGCCGCCTGGTCGTCGACCCAGTAGTCCCACCCGGGGGGCGCGGGCGGCCACGCAGGGTCGGGGCCCCACCCGGCGTCGGGCCGGAACCCCGGGGGCACCGGCCACCCCGGGGGCGGGTTGAAACGCACTGCCATGACACTCCTCCGTCGTCGAGCGGCCCCTACTATGGCGGAAACCGGGCGCTCCGGTCCATGTCGGCCGTCGCGCGACCACCGCCCTACGATGGAGAGAGGTCCCCGCCGGCTCGTCAGGCCGGGGGCTGCACACCGGTGTCGGCCCCCCGGGAGGTGCTGCGGTAGTGCGCCACGACGACGCCGGTCGCGACGACGCCGAGCACCACGGGGACGCTGAAGAGCTTCGCCGTCGTGAACGGCGGTGTGACCGCCGCCACCACCGGGGGCGCCCGGAACCCGGCGTACGCGACGGGGTACGCCCGTCGGCCCGGCCAGGTCGCGCGCGCCCCAGCGATGCGCTGCACCTCGAGCCGGGCAGACGAGAGGCCGATCCCGATGCCGCGAGGGATCGCGTGCTGGAAGGCGGGTGGCGCGGCGGTGTCGGTCGCCGCTGGTAGACCGGGGGCATGTTCCTCCTGGACGCGGCTCTGCCCACCTCCACGCTCACGGCCGAGCCCACCGTGGTGCACTCCGCGAGCGACCTCGTCGTGGCCGCCGAGTGCGAGTTCCGGCTGCTGCACCGCCTCGACGAGCTGCTCGGACGCGTCCCGCGGAGCGAGCACGAGGACGACGCGATGCTCGCCCGGACGGCGGCGCTCGGCGCCGCGCACGAGCGCCGGGTGCTCGACGACTACGTGGCCCGGTACGGGCGTGCCGCTCCGGGCGGTGGCGGGGGAGTCGTCGAGGTGCCGCCGGTCGGGCGCCCGACGCGCGACCAGCTCGAGGCCGCGCACGGCGCCACGCTCGCGGCGATCGCGGCGGGGGCCGACGTCGTCTCGCAGGCGACGTTCTTCGACGGCGACTTCCACGGTCGCGCCGACTTCCTGCTGCGCGACCCGCTGGGCGACCCCGAGGTCGGGCCGGGACGCCCGGGCGGGCACGCCGCGGCGGCGATGCCGCGCTACGCCGTCCTCGACACGAAGCTCGCGCGCCGGGCCAAGGTGACGGCGCTGCTCCAGCTCGCCGCGTACGCCGACCAGCTCGTGGCGGCCCACGTGGACCCGACCGACGCCGTGCACCTCGTGCTCGGCACGCGCGTCACCACCAGCCACCGCCTGGCCGAGCTGTTGCCCGTGCTGCACCAGCGGAGCGCTCGGCTGCGCACCGTCGTGGCCGAGCACCGGGCCGACGACGGCCCGCTCGCCTGGGGCGACGAGCGGTTCACCGCCTGCGGGCGTTGCGCCGCGTGCGCGGAGCAGGCGGCCGCCCACCGCGACGTGCTCCTCGTCGGCGGCGTCTACGAGGCGCAGCGGGAGCGGCTCGTCGCGGGCGGGATCACGACGATCGACGCCCTCGCCGCGGCCGAGGAGCCGCCCGCGGGCATGCCCGCCCGGAGCTTCGAGCGGCTGCGCGACCAGGCACGGCTCCAGCTCGGCACCAGCCCCGGCGACGGCGAGGTCGCGTACGACGACCACGGCCGGCCCGCCACCATCCGGTGGTCGCTCCCGGACACCTCGCTCGTGCGCCGGCTGCCGCCGCCCAGCCCGGGCGACGTGTTCTTCGACTTCGAGGGCGACCCCCTGTGGTCGGACCCGCAGGGCGAGCAATGGGGCGCGCAGACCGGCCTCGACTACCTCTTCGGGCTGGTCGAGCGCCCGGCGTCCGACGGCATGTCCGATGGCGGCGCGCCGCCGTTCCGCGCCTTCTGGGCGCACGACCTGCCCCAGGAGCGGCAGGCGCTGATCGACTTCGTCGACTACCTCGCCGACCGTCGGCGCCGGTACCCGGACCTGCACGTCTACCACTACGCGTCGTACGAGCGCGTGCACCTGCTGTCCATCGCCGCCCGGCACGGGGTGTACGAGGAGGAGGTGGACCAGCTGCTGCGCGACGGCGTGCTCGTGGACCTCTACGCCGTCGTCCGGTCCTCGCTGCGGATCTCGAACCGGTCCAAGTCCATCAAGAAGCTCGAGCCGCTGTACTTGGGCGACGAGCTGCGCTCGGGCGACGTCACCACCGCGGCGGCGTCCGTCGTGGCGTACGCCGAGTTCACGGCACTGCGCGACGCCGGGCGGACGGAGGAGGCCGACGCCCTGCTGCGCGGCATCGCCGACTACAACCGCTACGACTGCCTCTCCACGCTGCGGCTGCTGGACTGGCTGCGTGGCGCGGCCGACGTCGTCGACGCGGCATCGTCGGTCGAGCCCGGCGAGACCATGCCCCCCGACTCGTCGGTCGAGCCTGTCGAGACCATGCCCCCCGACTCGTCGGTCGAGCCTGTCGAGACCATGCCCCCCGACTCGTCGGTCGAGCCTGTCGAGACCATGCCCCCCGCCGAGGAGACGCCGCGGCAGGCGGCGGCCCGCGAGGCACGGGAGCGGCGGCTCGCGCTGGAGGCCGAGATCCGGGAGCGGGCCGGCGAGGACCGTGGCATCCGGGACGACGAGGCCCAGGGGTTGGCGATGATCGGGGCATCGCTGGGCTACTGGCGCCGGGAGAGCAAGCCGTTCTGGCACGAGCACTACTCCCGGCTCGAGCTGCCGACGGACGAGTGGCAGGGTCGCCGCAACACGTTCCACGTGGAACGCGCCACGGTGGTCCAGGACTGGGCGGTCGAAGACGGGCGGCGCGCGTCGTCGCGCGTCATGGAGCTGGTCGGGCGGCTGCCCGAGGGGTCCGAGCTCGTGGTGGGGGCGGCGCCGTTCGTGCTCTACGACGCGCCGGCGCCGGCCGCGGCGACCGTCCCGGCCAACGCGGTGCGGGGCTTCCACGGGGGCGGGCTGATCCTCGAGGCCTCGCGTCGTGAGACGCCCGGCGGCGAGCGGGACGTGCTGGTGCTGCGCGAGCAGGTACGCGTGGGCGCCGAGACCTTCCCGGAGCTGCCGATGGCGCTCACGCCGTCGAGCGGGCCGCGCGCAGACCCGCAGGAGCAGGCGCTCGAGGACGTGGCGCAGGCGGCGCTCTCGCGCTGGGACGCCGACCGCACGCTGCCCGACGGCCCGGCCACGGACCTGCTGCGCCGACGCCCCCCGCGCGTGGCCGGCGGGGGCGCGCTGCCCGACGTCGTCGACGACGACTTCACGACCGCGATCCTGACCGCGACGCGCGACCTCGACCGCTCCTACCTCGCAGTGCAGGGCCCGCCCGGCACCGGCAAGACGCACGTGGGCTCGCACGTGATCGCCGCGCTCGTCGCGGAGGGCTGGCGGGTGGGCGTCGTGGCGCAGTCGCACGCCGCCGTCGAGAACATGCTGCGTGCCGTCGTCGAGAAGGCCGGTGTGCCCGCCGAGCGCGTCGCCAAGAAGCGGCAGGCCGACGGCCCGTCGCCCACGGCCGTCTGCGCCGAGCTGCCGGGGGAGGACCTGGCGGAGTTCTCGAGGCATGGTCCGAGCGTGGTCGGGGGAACGGCCTGGGACTTCGCGCACCCGGACCGCTGGCCCGAGGGCGGGCTCGATCTGCTGGTGGTGGACGAGGCCGGGCAGTTCTCCCTCGCGTCCACGATCGCCGTAGCTCGGTCGGCACAGCGGCTGCTGCTCCTGGGCGACCCGCAGCAGCTGCCGCAGGTCAGCCGGGGCCGGCACCCGGAGCCCGTGGACCGGTCGGCGCTCGGGTGGCTCGCGGATGGGCACGATGTGCTCCCGCCCGGGCTCGGGTACTTCCTGGCGCGGTCGTGGCGTATGCACCCCGAGCTGTGCGAGGCGGTGTCCCAGCTTGCCTACGAGGGGCGGCTGCGCGCCCACGACACCGCGTCCGGCCGGCGGCTGGAGGGCGTGGCCCCCGGTGTCCACCACGTGCCCGTGGAGCACTCCGGCAACGGCGTCGCCTCGCCCCAGGAGGCCGCAGAAGTGGTGCGGCAGGTGACCGAGATCGTCGGCCGCGCCTGGGTACCCGGCGCCGGGGAGCCGGCACGGCCCCTGGAGCCGCGCGACGTCGTGGTGCTCGCCGCCTACAACGCCCAGGTCTGGGCCGTGCGGCGCGCGCTCGAGGGCGCCGGGCTCGCGGGCGTGCGAGTCGGCACGGTCGACCGGTTCCAGGGCACCGAGGCGCCGGTGGCGATCGTGACGCTCGCCGCGTCCTCCCCGCAGGACGTGCCGCGCGGCACCGGCTTCCTGCTCTCGCGCCACCGGATCAACGTGGCGGTCTCCCGCGGGCAGTGGTGCGCGATCGTCGTACGGTCCCCGGCGCTGACGGACTACCTGCCGCACAGCGCCGAGGGCCTGGGCCGGCTCGGCGCGTTCCTCGGGCTCTGCGCCGCTGGTTGAGCTTGTCGAAACCCCGCTGGTTGAGCTTGTCGAAACCCCGCTGGTTGAGCCTGTCGAAACCCCGCTGGTTGAGCCTGTCGAAACCCCGCTGGTTGAGCTTGTCGAAACCCCGCTGGTTGAGCCTGTCGAAACCCCGCTGGTGAGCTTGTCGAAACCCGGAGCGTGGTCTCGACAGGCTCGACCGACGAGGGTCAGAAGCCGCCGAAGTCGCCACCCCCGAAGTCGCCGAACCCGCCGGCGTCGCCACCCGGGTCCGCGCCGTACCCCGGGTCCGCGCCCGCCGCCTCCGTGTACCCGGGATCCCCGGCGCCGGCGTCCGCTCCGGCGTCGCCGCCCTCACCGCCGGACCCGCTTCCTTCGGCCCCCGCGTCGCCGGCGAAGTCCTGCGAGGGGTCGCCGAACGCAGGGCCGAAGATGGCGTTCGCCACGGCGGAGCCGATGACGACGCCGGCCACCGTGCCCAACAGGCTCGAGCCGACCATCGAGCCAAAGCCGAGGCCGCGGGCGCCGGGAGCGCCGCCGTCCGCGCCCTGGCCGCGGAACGACTGCTCGAGCGTGCCCGGGTTGCGCATCTCCGCACGCGTCGCCATGCGGGCGAGCGACTGCGGGTCGTCGGAGGTCGCGCGCTCCGACTCGGGCACCGTCGACCCCAGCTCGCTGAGCACGCGTCGCCGCTGTTCCGGCGTGAGGCGGGCGAACGCCTCCGCGTGCGCCTGCTCCACCGCGTCCGGCGGGGCGGTGCGCAGCAGGTAGCGGTACCGCTCGACGGCCACCTCGTCCGGGTCGCGGTGGGCGACCGGGGTCGCGGAGCCGGGGCGGCCGGCGGGCTGCTGCCCGGGCGCGGGCGCGTAGCCGTACTTGCCGGGCGCCTCACCCGTGGCTGGCTGCTCGTACCCGGGCCGGCCGGGCACGCCGTGGTACGAGCGCTCGTCGCGAGCCCTGCCGAGAAGTCGGTCGAGGAATCCCATGACGGGTCAACGACCGTGGCCGGACGCGCGTTCCCATGCTTCGTCCGGGAATGACGACGGCCCGCACCCCGACGAGCGGGGCACGGGCCGTGCGCCTCACGCGGCCGGCGTCAGCCGACCGAGAGACGAGATCAGAGCGGGCGGACGTTCTCCGCCTGCGGGCCCTTGGGCCCCTGTGTCACGTCGAACTCGACGCGCTGCTCCTCGTCCAGGGACCGGTAGCCCTGGGACTGGATCGCGGAGAAGTGGACGAACACGTCAGCCGAGCCGTCCTCGGGGGCGATGAAGCCGAAGCCCTTCTCGCTGTTGAACCACTTCACGGTTCCGGTGGCCATGCTTACTCCTTCAAGAGGTGTCGACGACCTCGACCGTCGAGATCGCGCATCACGGTGAATCGTCGTCAACTCTTGAAACCAAGGTCCGCCGGGAGGCTGCGTCAATCCTGACGACACGGCCACCGTGGCGCAGACGGGATGACCGTCCGGTACGAGCGAGGCACTGCAACAGGCACAACGGTACGCGAGCGCGCGCATAGGCACCAGTGTTCCCGCTCAGGACGTCCACAGGGTGAGCACGTGCGGCGCAGACAGGCGTCCCGGCCGATAGAAAGGGGTCATGACCACCTCACCTGTCCCGCCCGTCCACCTCGCCGGTGGCATCCAGATCCCGCAGGTCGGCCTCGGCGTCTTCCAGGTTCCCGACGACGGCACCCAGGCCAACGTCGAGCAGGCGCTGGAGCTGGGATATCGCCACGTCGACACCGCGGCCGCCTACTACAACGAAGCCGGGGTCGGCGCGGCGCTGCGCGCGTCGGGGCTGCCGCGCGAGGAGGTGTTCGTCACCACCAAGTTGCGCAACGGCGACCAGGGCTACGAGGCGGCGCTGCGTGCGTTCGAGGGCTCGCGCCGGGCGCTCGGCGTCGACCAGGTGGACCTCTACCTGATCCACTGGCCGGTCCCGAGCCGCGACCTGTACGTCGAGACGTGGCGCGCCTTCGAGAAGCTGCTCGCCGACGGAGCGGTGCGTGCGATCGGGGTGTCGAACTTCCTGGTGGAGCAGCTCGACCGGCTCGTCGCCGCGGCCGACGTCGTCCCGGCGGTGAACCAGATCGAGGTGCACCCGACGTTCCAGCAGGTGCCGCTCCAGCAGCGCTGCCGTGAGCTCGGGATCGCCGTGGAGGCGTACTCCCCGCTCGGGCGGGGCGCCGACCTCGACGCCCCCGCTGTCGTCACCGCGGCCGCCGACCTCGGCGTCACGCCGGCGCAGGTGGTGCTGCGCTGGGCCGTGCAGCAGGGCCGCATCGTGATCCCGAAGTCGCTGTCGGCGGACCGTCAGGCCTCCAACCTGGACCTCTTCACCTTCGAGCTGTCGGCGGAGCAGGTGGCACAGATCGACGCGCTCGAGTCCGGCGTCGCCGGGCGCACGGGTGCCGACCCTGCGACGGCGTCGTTCACGCAGTTCCGCGACTGAACCGAGCGTCGCGACCCGCGTTCCGGGGTCTATCGGCGCGCCCCCGGATATGCCAGTGTGACGCAGGTAACAGGTTCGTCACGATCTGTTGCGAGTGACCCGCGCGACACGTACGCGACATACAGTCTCGCTACGTTCAGCGGCACTGAATGCGGTGTTGAGCCGCGCGAATGTCCTACCTCCAAAAGGGGAACAGCATGATCCGACGCAGCACGGTCGCCCGGGGCTTCGCCCTCGCGGCGGTACTCAGCCTTGGCCTCACCGCCTGTGCCTCCTCCGACGGCGGCGGCGGCGACGACGAGGGCAGCGAGGGTTCGGCCGAACCCCTGAAGATCGGCACGATCCTCCCGGTCACCGGCACCCTCGCGTTCCTCGGCCCGCCCGAGATCGCGGGCGTCGGCCTCGCGATCGACGACATCAACTCCGGCGGGGGTGTCCTCGGCGAGGACGTCACCGTCGAGTGGGGCGACTCCGGCGACAGCACGGACCTGTCCGTCGCGAGCAGCACGGCGACTGACCTCATCGGCAAGGGCGTCTCGGCCGTGATCGGTGCCGCGTCCTCCGCGGTGACCCTCGGCGTGGTCGACACGTTCGAGGAGGCCGGGGTCATGCTGATCTCGCCCGCGAACACCGCGGCGGACCTCTCCGGGTACGGCGACTTCTTCGCCCGCACGGCCCCGCCGGACACGGTGCAGGGTGCGGCGCACGCCTCCCTCCTCCTGGACGACGGCCACTGCAAGATCGGTTTCCTCGTGCAGAACGAGGCATACGGCACCGGTCTGCGCGACGTGGTCGAGGAGGCCGTCAAGGCCGGTGGCTGCGAAGTCGTCTACGGCGGCACCGGCCAGGGCCACGAGTTCGCCCCGGGTGAGACCAACTTCGGAGCCCAGGTGACCGACCTGCTCGCGCAGAAGCCCGACGCGATCTCGGTCATCGCCTTCGAGGAGACCGTCGCGATCGTCAACGAGCTCGTCTCGCAGGGGTGGGACTTCGCCGGGAACACCTACTTCGTCGACGGGAACCTGTCCAACTACGGCGACCAGTTCGACCCGGGCACCCTCGAGGGCGTCAAGGGCACTCTGCCGGGGGCGCAGGCCGACGAGACGTTCCGCGAGGAGCTCAAGGCCTGGTACTCCGAGAACGAGGACGGCGAGCTCAACGACTTCTCGTACTCGGCGGAGTCGTACGACGCGACCGTCCTCGCCGCGCTGGCCGCGGTGAGGGGCGGCGCCACCGACGGCGCCACGATCTCGAAGAACATCCGGGCCGTCTCCGGTGCCGAAGAGGGCAGCAAGGAGGTCAACTCGTTCGAGGAGGGCGTGAAGGCGCTCGAGGCGGGCGACGAGATCAACTACGTCGGCAAGTCCGGCATCGGGCCGCTCAACGACGCCAACGACCCGTCCTCGGCGTTCATCGGGATCTACCAGTACGGCCCCGACAACACCTACACGTTCGAGCGGGAGATCGAGGGCACCACCGAGTGACACCTCGGCGGTCGGGGCCGAGCTCCTGACCGGCGACCCCACAGCACCACCGCACGGCACGACGGCCCGGGCGCTCAACCAGCGCCCGGGCCGTCGTCGTCCGCCGAGGTAGTCCAGATTCCCGCGAGGTAGTTACGAACCCCGCGAGGTAGTTACGAACCCCGCGAGGTAGTCCAGATCTCGCCGAGGTAGTTCGCGTCGCGTTCTCGGGACGGCGGGGTGCGACGCTGCCCCCAGGCTTGCAGTTTCCACAGGTCAGCGTCCGGTGGCCCGCCCGACGTCGTCCCTGGAGCATCGTCGGTCCATGAGAGAAGCCGAGCACCTCCCGGCGATCCGCCGGATCGCCGGGATCGTGGACGCAATGAACGCCACCGGCTCTCCGCTGGGCGGCATGCGCTCGGCGGACGTCGAACACCCGCCGATCGTGCCGCTCGCCCTCGACCTCTCCCGCGTTGACGCCGGCACGGTCGCGGACCGGCTCGCGGTCGGGGTGGTCGAGCGCCTTCGCGGAGTCTTCCTGCCGGGCGAGGTCGAGCGGACGTTCGAGGAAACGATCCTGACGCAGGTGCGAGGGCTCGTCGACGGGACGACCGCACCCCTGTGGTTCAGCCACACGACCGCCGCGCTGCTGCACGGGGCCTGGCTCTATCGCACACCGTCGCTGGTCCACGTCACGCGGGAGTGGAACCCGCACGTCGACGAGGAGGCCGAGCCACTGGTGCGGCGGCACCACACGACTCTTCCCGTCGCGGACCGGGCGACCGTGCGCGGCATGCCGGTGACGTCGCTCGCTCGCACGCTCGTCGACTGCATCCGCAGCCTGCCGCGGGACGGCGCGCTCGTCGTGTGCGACTCGTTGGCCCGGCTCGGTGCCGACCTCGACGAGGTCTCACGCATCATGTCGGCGTCGCGTGGCAAGCGGGGTGTGGTGCAGGCCCGCGGCGTCCTCGACCTGTGCGATCCGCGGTCGGGATCGCCGGGCGAGACGGTGACACGGCTCGTCGCCTCCGACGCCGGGCTCCCACGGGCGGACTGCCAGATCGAGGTGGCGACGGCGCAGGGGACGGTCTTCGTCGACCTCGGTTGGGAGGACGTGCGTGTCGCCGTGGAGTTCGACGGGGCGATCAAGTACTCCGGTGACGAGCACGGCGACCCGGACGCCGTGCGTCGTGCGGAAGCAGCGAGGCAGCAGTCGCTCGAGGCCGCTGGGTGGATCGTCGTGCGCGTGCGTTGGGAGGACCTGGGCGACCCCATCGCCCTGGAGCAGCGACTTCGGGCCGCGTACCGGGTGGGGCGCAGACGCAGCATCCTCGGGTTGACGGCCTGAGGCCACGCCCGGGTCGGTGAGCCAGGTGGAATGACGACGGCGGTGGGAGCTCCGCGGAGCTTCCACCGCCGTCGTCGTGCTCACCCGAACTACCTCGCCGAATTCCGAACTACCTCGCCGAAATCCGAACTACCTCGGCCAGACTCGAACTACCTCGGCCAGACTCGAACTATCTCGCCGAATTCCGAACTACCTCGGCCAGACTCGAACTACCTCGGCCAGAATCGAACTATCTCGCCGGGTGGGTCACGACGGCTCCTCAGCGAGGGTGCCGAGGTACAGGGAGATGACCTTCGGGTCTGCCTGTAGCTGCCGGCCGGTGCCGGTGTAGGCGTCCTTGCCCTGGTCGAGGACGTAGCCGCGGTCGCAGATCTGCAGGCAGCGGCGGGCGTTCTGCTCGACCATGATCACCGAGACGCCGGCCTTGTTGATCATGCGCGTGCGCAGGAACGTCTCGTCCTGGCGGACGGGGGACAGGCCGGCGGACGGCTCGTCGAGCAGCAGCACGGACGGGTTCATCATGAGCGCTCGGGCCATCGCGACCATCTGCCGCTCGCCGCCCGACATGGCGCCCGCCCGCTGGTTGCGCCGGTCGTGCAGCACGGGGAACAGGTCGCCGATGAACGACCAGCGCTCCTCGAACACCTTGGGCCGCAGGTAGACGCCCATACGCATGTTCTCCTCGACGGACAACGACGGGAAGACGTTGTTCGTCTGCGGCACGAACCCGACGCCGCGCGCCACGAGGGAGTTCGCCTTCATGCCGGTGATGTCCTGACCCTCGAGGGTCACGGTGCCGGAGTAGACCTTCACCAGCCCGAACAGGGCCTTGAGCAGCGTGGACTTGCCGGCTCCGTTGGGCCCGATGATGCCGACCAGCTCGCCCTTGGTGACCTCGATCGAGCACCCGTCGAGGATGTTCACGCCCGGGATGTAGCCGGCCACGAGGTTGTCGGCCCGCAGCAGCAGCTCCTTGTCCTTCGGGGCGCCGGTCGCGGTCTCCCCGGGCAGGATCGAGGTGTCGCTCATCGCTTCTCCTCCTCGGCCTCGAGCCGGGCCAGGATCTCGGGGTCGAGCAGCGAGTCGTCCCCGAGGTCGGTGTCGTGGTGGGCCCCCAGGTAGGCGTCGACGACGGCCTGGTCATGCATCACCGTCGCCGGCGGCCCTTCGGCGACGATCCGGCCCTCGGCCATCACCACCACCCAGTCGGAGATGTGCCGCACGGCGTGCATGTCGTGTTCCACGAAGAGGACCGTCATGCCCTCGTCACGCAGCGCCTGCACGTGCCCCAGCAGCGACTGCACGAGCGCGGGGTTCACGCCCGCCATCGGCTCGTCGAGCATGATGATCGTGGGGTTCGTCATCAGGGCACGGGCCATCTCGAGCAGCTTGCGCTGCCCGCCCGACAGCGACCCGGCGTAGTCGGCGGCCTTCGCATCCAGCGTGAACCGGGCGAGGATCTCCATCGCCCTCTCGGTGGCGGCCTTCTCGTGCGCCTGCCAGGTGAACGGCAGCCACGACAGCCAGAACCGCTCGCCGGGGTTCTTCGGTTCGGCGAGCAGCATGTTCTGCAGCACCGTGAGCCGCGACAGGGCCTTGGTGAGCTGGAAGGTGCGCACCATCCCGGCCTTGGCGACGCGCGCGCCACCCTTGCCCTGCAGCGAGCGACCCTCGAAGCTCCAGGTGCCGCTCTGCGGGGTGTCGAACCCGGTGAGCAGGTTGAAGAACGTCGTCTTGCCGGCGCCGTTGGGGCCGATGAGCGCGGTGATGGCGCCCCGCTGCACCTCCAGGTGCTTGACGTCGACGGCGGTCATGCCGCCGAAGCGGCGGACGACGTCGTCGGCGACGAGGATGGCGTCGGGCTTTGCGACGCCGACCTTGGGCTCGACCTGGGCCAGCTCGCCGCGGGCCTCGACGGCGACGGCGGAGTTCGGCTCCTGCGCGGCCGCCGCGGCGGCGTCGACCACCGAGTCGGGCGCGGGGGTGGGCTCGGGCGTGGCGTCCGGCGCAGTCTGGGTGGGGGTCTCGTCAGCGGACATTGAAGGCCAGCTCCTTCTTGTTCCCGAGGATGCCCTGTGGCCGGAAGATCACCAGGAGCATCAGCGTGAGACCGACCAGCATGCCGCCGATCTGCTCCACGTTGGTGGTGGTGATGACGTCGCCCACGCCGGTGTTCTCCGCGAGGGCGCGCATGCCGGTGCGCATGAGCATGTACGCGCCGAAGAAGACCATCGAACCGAGAACCGGCCCGAACACCGTGGCCGCTCCGCCCAATAGCAGGACGGTCCAGGTGAAGAACGTCATCGTGCGCCCCATCGCGTCCGGCGCGATCGTGAGCGGCAGCACGTAGAGCACGCCGCCGAGTGCACCCAGCATGCCGCCGAGCACGAGCGACTGGAGCTTGTACGAGTAGACGTTCTTGCCCAGGGCGCGCACGGCGTCCTCGTCCTCGCGGATGCCCTTGAGCACGCGGCCCCAGGGGCTGCGGGTGATGAGCCAGACGAAGAGCAGCACGACGGCGACGAGCCCCCACGCGAAGATCCGCGTCCACCACGAGTCGGAGCCCGTGTTGATGTACTCCAGCGGCCCGATGACGGTGCGCCCGTCGGGCAGCGGGGACAGGTCCTGGAAGGTGCCCTTGAAGTTGCGGCCCTGCAGGCCGGACGCGCCGCCGGTCCACTCCTGCAGCCAGGTGGACCGGCCGATCCAGCGGATGATCTCGGCGGCGGAGATGGTGACGATCGCGAGGTAGTCGCCCCGGAGCTGGAGCGTCGGGATACCGAGGAGCAGCGCGAAGAGCAGGCCGGCCGCGAGGGCGACCAGCAGCGCGAGGAAGAACGGGGCGCCGGCGATCGTCGCGATGCCGAAGCCGTAGGCGCCGAGCAGCATGAAGCCGGCCTGGCCCATGTTGAGCAGGCCCGTGTACCCGAAGTGCAGGTTGAGGCCGATCGCGGCGATGGCGTAGGCGGCCGTGGTGGGCGCGATGAGCTCGGCCAGCGACTGGGTGAGGATTCTGAGGAACTCGTCCATGATGGGTCTCCCTTCAGCCGATCCGCTCGCGGCGGCCAAGAATGCCCTGCGGCCTGATCAGGAGCACGAGGATGAGGATCACGAGCGCGGACGCGTAGCGCAGGTCGCTCTGGATCACGAGGTTGGACAGCTCGACGACGAGCCCGATGAGGATCGACCCGACGAGCGCGCCGAACGCGGTGCCGAGGCCGCCGAGGGTGACCGCCGCGAACATCAGAAGCAGTAGCTGCACCCCGAGCTGCCAGTTGAACGACCCGAACGAGATGCCCCACATGAGGCCGGCGAGGGCGGCGAAGCCGGTCGCCACGATCCACACGATGCGCACGACCTTGTCGGGATCGATGCCGGTGGTCGCGGCGAGCGCCGGGTTGTCCGACACAGCGCGGGTGGCCCGTCCCAGCCGGGTGCGGGTGAGGAAGAACGCGAAGCCCACGAGGCACACGAGGGCGACCGCCATCGAGATCCACGACGTGGTGCTGAGCGTGATCCCCGCGATGTTCAGCGGCCGTGGGTTGGCGCCCAGGATGCGCTCGGACCCGCCACCGATGAGGAGCTGGATGACGTACTGCAGGGTGATCGACAGCCCGATGGAGACGATCATCATCTGCATCACCGGTGTGCCGCGCCGTCGTAGCGGGCGCCAGATCCCGGCGTCCTGCGCGAGTCCGGTGAACGCGCAGATCGCGATGGTGAGCAGACCGCCGAGCCAGATCGACATCCCCATCTGGTTGATGGTGATGAAGCCGACCGCGGCGCCGAGCGCGAACTGCTCGCCGTGCGCGAAGTTCGACAGCCCGGTGGTGCCGAAGATGAGGTTCAGCCCGATGGAG
This sequence comes from Isoptericola sp. Y581, assembly GCF_059445475.1. Taxonomy (NCBI): domain Bacteria; kingdom Bacillati; phylum Actinomycetota; class Actinomycetes; order Micrococcales; family Promicromonosporaceae; genus Isoptericola; species Isoptericola sp. Y581. The sequence goes on from NZ_JCAIUK010000007.1 coordinate 123,652, forward strand.
GCGAGGGCCAGCAGCAGGCCGAAGCGGATGCCGGAGCCGAACTGCTGCCACACCTGGGCCCAGGTGATGGCCTGCTGGGAGGCGTCGCCCTCCGGTGCCGTGCTGACGCCCTCGCCCTCCGTGGTGGTTCCGGTGCCCGAGTCGGCGTCGGTCCCGCCCTCGGCGGGCGCGGAGCTGGTCGCCTCGGACGACGGGCTCGGCGCTTCGGCCTCGGCGCCGAGCCGGAACGCGGCGCGGGCCGTGCCGCCGGTCTGCGCGGTGACCTGGAGCTCGGTGGACGCCCCCTCGGGGAGCTGCTCGTCGGCGGGGAGCGAGGCGGGGTCGATCGTGATCGTGTACCGACCGACCTCGGGCACCGCCACGGACGTGAGGGCGTCCGCCGTCGTCGTGACGGATGCGCTGAAGTCGCCCGGGCCGGCGATGGTCGCCTCGGCGCCCGCGATCCGGTCGTTCTGCTCGTTCAGGACGAGGACGGCGACGCACGCGGTCGTGTCGTCCGGCTGGCAGTCGGTCGGGGTGTCGCTGTCGCCGGCGGTTGCGGCGGCGGCGTGCGCCTCGGTGTTCGCGCCGGGGCTCGCCTGAGCTGGTGGCGTGGCGAGCACCGTTGGTACGAGGGCGATCGCGAGCACTGCCACGGTGCGGCACAGCACGGTTGCCCTACTGGGTCGGTCCGTCGTCATCGGGCGGGTCCTCCGTCAGATCGGTGTCGTTCCCTGGGCGAGCCCAGGTTCCACCCGCTCGCCCCGTCGATGCAGGGACCCTAAAGGGCCCATGTATCCGCGGGGTTTCGCGAGCGTGCCGCGAGTGTAGCGACGAAAATGTGACAGAAATGACAGATCCAGGTCACAGTCCTGCATCGCGGGATGGGCCCGGGGCACCGACCCCGGCGTCAACCCCGGCGTTGCGGTCGGGACCTAGGCTGGCCGGGTGCCCGACGACCTGACGCCCCCAGCCGACCCCGACGTCGACCCAGCGACGACCCCGCAGACGACCCCGCAGGCAGACGCCGTGACGGACGCCGTGACGGACGCAGCGACGGCCCCCGCGCAGGCGCCGGTGGCGGAGCGCCGCCCGACCATCCGGTCGCACCATGGCGACGACGTCGTGGACGACTACGAGTGGCTGCGCGACAAGAACTCGCCCGACGTGCTGGCCCACCTCGAGGCCGAGAACGCGTGGACGCAGGCCCGGCTGGCGCACCTGGCGCCGCTGCGCCAGGCGGTCTTCGACGAGATCAAGGGGCGCACGCTCGAGACCGACCTGTCTGTGCCGGTGCGGCTCGACGGCTCCTGGTACTACACGCGCACCCAGGAGGGGCGGCAGTACCCGATCCACGCGCGCGTGCCCGCGGCGGGGGAGTGGGCGCCGCCGCTGATCGACGCGGGCACCGTGCCGGCCGGCGAGCAGGTGCTGCTCGACCAGAACGTGGCCGCCGAGGGCCACGACTTCTTCTCCCTCGGCACGTTCGACGTGTCCCAGGACGGGACGCGGCTCGCGTACGCGGTGGATACCACGGGCGACGAGCGGTTCACGCTCCGGCTGCGGGACCTGACCACGGGCGAGGACCTGCCCGACGTGGTCGAGAACACCTTCCCCGGCGCGGTGCTCACGCCGGACGGCTCGCACGTCTTCTACCTGACGGTGGACGACGCCTGGCGCCCCCACCAGGTGTGGCGGCACCGGGTGGGCACGCCGGCCGCGGACGACGTGCTCGTGCTCGAGGAGCCGGACGAGCGGTTCTGGGTGGGTGTCGGGCTGACGCGCTCGCGCCGCTTCCTGGTGATCGAGGTCGGGTCGAAGACGACGAGCGAGGCGCTGCTGCTGGACGCCGCCGACCCGACGGGCGAGCCCCGGGTGGTGTGGGCGCGCCGCGACGGCGTCGAGTACACCGTCGAGCACGCCGTCCTCCCGACGACTGCCGGCAACGACCAGGCGGACTCGTCGGCCGACCAGGGGGTGGGGGCCCGTCCGGGCGACGGGACGGGCCCCGACCGCATGGTCGGCACCAGGGACGTGCTGCTCGTGCTGCACAACGACGGGGCGGAGAACTTCGAGCTCGTCGTGGCGGACGTGCCCACGGCGGGCGACGACGGGGCGACGGCCCCGCTCGACCCCGCGGCAGCGCGCGTCGTCGTGCCGCACGACCCCGACGTGCGGCTCGAGGGCGTCGACGCGTTCGCCCGCCACGCGGTGCTGAGCCTGCGGCGCGAGGCGCTGCCGCGGGTCGCCGTCGTCGACCTCGAGCGGGCGGCGCAGCGCGCGGCCGACGGCGCGTGGGAGGCGGAGGAGATCGACGTCGACGAGCCGCTGTTCTCCGTGTTCGTGGACGCGAACCCCGCGTGGGAGCAGCCGCTGCTGCGGGTGCAGCACACGTCGTTCGTCACCCCGACCACGGTGGTGGACGTGGACCTCGCCACGGGCGAGCGACATGTGCGCAAGCAGCAGCCTGTGCTCGGCGGCTACGACCCGGCCGACTACGTGCAGCGGCGGGAGTGGGCCACGGCCGAGGACGGCACGCGGGTGCCGATCAGCCTGGTGTGGCGTCGGGACGCGGTGACCCTGGACGGCTCGGGCACCCGCGCCGAGCCCGCGCCGCTGCTGTTGTACGGGTACGGCGCCTACGAGGTGAGTATCGACCCGTACTTCTCGGTGCCCCGGCTGAGCCTGCTCGACCGCGGCGTCGTGTTCGCCGTGGCGCACGTGCGCGGCGGCGGCGAGCTGGGCCGGCACTGGTACGACGACGGCAAGCTGGAGCACAAGACGCACACGTTCACCGACTTCGTCGCCTGCGGGCGGCACCTGGTGGAGACGGGCTGGACGGCGCCCGAGCGGATGGTGGCCGACGGCGGCAGCGCGGGCGGCCTCACGGTGGGCGTGGCGGTCAACCTGGCACCCCAGCTGTTCGCGGGCGTGCTCGCCGGGGTGCCGTTCGTCGACGCCCTGACGTCGATGCTCGACCCGACGCTGCCGCTGACCGTGGTGGAGTGGGACGAGTGGGGCGACCCGCTGCACGACGCTCAGGTGTACGCCCGGATGAAGGCGTACACCCCGTACGAGAACGTGCCGGACCCTTCGACGAGCTCAGGACGGCGCGCCGCGTCCGCCTACCCGCAGATCCTCGCGACCACGTCGCTGCACGACACCCGCGTGCTGTACGTGGAGCCCGCCAAGTGGGTGGCCCGCCTGCGGGCCGCGGGCGCCCCTGCGCTGCTGAAGATCGAGATGTCGGCCGGGCACGGGGGCGTGTCCGGCCGGTACGCGCGCTGGGAGGAGATCGCCTTCGAGCACGCCTGGACGTTGGACGTGCTCCAGGCAAGATGAACAGCAGGTGAACAGTCCTCGAACAGTTCACCTGTCGGCCCACCGTTGGTCGTCAACGCTCAGGATCACCCCCCACGATGGATGACGTGACCGAGACGCTTCTGCTCGTGCTCGTCGTCGTGACGGCCCTCGCGTTCGACTTCACGAACGGGTTCCACGACACGGGCAACGCGATGGCCACCTCCATCGCCACCCGAGCCCTCAAGCCCCGGACCGCCGTCGCGCTGTCCGCCGTCCTCAACCTCGTCGGGGCGTTCCTCTCCCTCGCCGTCGCCGCCACGATCGCCAAGGGCATCGTCGATGCCGGCGTCATCACCCTCCCGGTGGTCCTCGCCGGGCTGGTCGGCGGCATCGTCTGGAACCTCATCACCTGGCTGTTCGGCATCCCGTCGAGCTCCTCGCACGCGCTGGTGGGCGGCATGGTCGGCGCGGTGCTGGCCGCCGTCGGCACGTCCGGCGTGCTGTGGACCGGCGTCATCTCCAAGGTGCTGGTGCCCGCCCTGATCGCCCCGCTCGTCGCGATCGCGGTGGCAGGCGTGGGCACATGGCTCGTAGCCCGCCTGACCCGCGGCGTGCCGCAGGAGGTGACGAGCCGCAGCTTCCGCTGGGGCCAGATCGGCTCCGCGTCGCTCGTCTCCCTGGCGCACGGCACCAACGACGCGCAGAAGTCGATGGGCATCATCCTGCTCGCGCTCATCGCCGGCGGGGCCGTGCCGGCCGACTCCGGCGTCCCGTTCTGGGTGATCCTCGCCTGCGCCGTCGCGATGGCGATGGGCACCTACCTGGGCGGCTGGCGGGTCATCCGCACGCTCGGCAAGGGGCTCGTGGAGATCGACACCCGGCAGGGCATGGCCGCCGAGACGTCGTCCGCCGCCGTCATCCTCCTGTCCAGCCACTTCGGCTTCTCGCTGTCGACGACGCACGTCGCGACCGGGTCCGTGCTCGGCTCCGGTGTCGGCATGCCGGGGGCAAAGGTGCGCTGGAGCGTCGCCGGGCGCATGTTCGTCGCCTGGCTGGTCACCCTCCCCGCGGCCGGGCTCGTCGGCGCGCTGTGCCACTGGCTCGAGTCGTCGATCGGCGGCACCGCCGGCACGATCGCCGTCTTCGTGCTGCTGGTGGTCGTGTCCGTGGCCATCTGGCTCGCGTCGCGCCGCAGGCCGGTGGACCACAACAACGTCAACGAGGCCTGGGACGAGGAGAAGGGCGCCTCCGTGGAGCCCGTCGCCGCGACCACGGGCGAGGCCGGCGGCGAGCGGGTCGGGCCGGTGCCCGCCACCGCGACCGCGTCCTCCGTCGGGCCGGCCGTCGAGGCCGTCGGCACCGTGGCAGCCCCGTCGAACCAGAAGGTGGGAGCATGAACTTCATCGAGTGGGGCGCCCTGGGCCAGGTGGTCGTGGCCGGGCTGATCATCGGCGCCGGCATCCCCGCGCTGTTCGCCCTCGGGCTGCGCCTGCTGGCCGGCACCACGCCCCCGGAGGCGCCGGCCGCCATCCCCGGCACCCTTCGACCGGCTCAGGACGGTGCGGCGGATGCGGCGGACGGTGGGTCCCGCGCGATCTCGATCCCCCGCCCGACGCCGGCCCGCCTCGCCGGCGCCATCGCGTGCCTGGGCGTCGTGGTCGGCGCGATCGCCTTCGGGATCGTCTTCCTCGTCTCCGGCGGGCACTGAGCGACAAGTTCCCGGTACGAGGGCGAACGCGACGGCGAGTGAGCTCGCACGAAATCTCGTCGGAGCTATGGTCTGCCGAGACGTGTGGTGATGCCGTCGAGGAGCAAGTGCAGTCCGAGCTCGAACAGCTGGTCCAGGTCCAGGTCGTAGCCGTCCTGCATGAACGTGCTGAGGATCCCGGCGAAGGCCGGGTAGCGGCGGTTGCGACCGTTCGTCGCCGCCAACCAGGCCCTCGCCACCGAGAACCCGGGCGGCCCGGCCTCGGAGGAGTCTGTGGACCATGCCAAGAACGCCGTCACGCTCGACGAGCGCGAGGAGCCGACAGTGGAGATCGCGTCGGCGAACGCCCAACCGGAACGGTGACAACTCCGAGTTGCAGACCGACGCCGGGGCCGGGGCCCGTCGGCCGCCCCGCCCCCGCTGGGGCGGTGCGCCGTCAGACGCGTGCCGCGCTGAGCGCGAGCGTGACGCCCCGCTGCACGAAGCTGCCGCCGTCGGCGTCGATCGCGGCGCCGAGGCCGTCGAGCACCGCGCGCAGCTGGTCGGCGGGGAGGCGGGTCATCAGTCCGGAGGTGGGCACCAGGTCCAGCCACTCCTCGCGGGTGTAGGTGCGCTCCCAGGGGTAGCGGTGCTCGCGCGGCTCGGTGAAGCTGCCGGCGGCCCGCACGCCCGCGGCGGCGGTGGCGACCATCCGCGCGTACCCCTCGGCTGCCGAGAGCGTCCCGGCGGCGGCCATCGGGGACCCGGGCAGCACCTCCTGGTACACGGCGGCGAACGCGGCCGCCAGGTCCGCGGGCGGGTCGCCCCCGTTCCAGAACATCGTGAGCTCGCCGCCGGGGCGCAGGGCCTCGGCGGCCCGCGCGGCGCCGGCCTTCGCGTCGACCCAGTGCCAGGTCTGGCCCGCGGTCACGGCGTCGAAGACCAGCCCGGCCGGGTCCCAGTCCTCGATGGTGGCGACCTCGACGTCGATCCCGTCGCGGCGCGCTATCTCGGCCATGGGCTCGTCGACGTCCACCCCGAGCACCTCGCAGCCCGCCGCGCGCAGCTGGCGCGCGACGATGCCGGTGCCCACGCCGACATCGAGCACCCGGGGCGCCTGCCCGCCCGGTGCGACCCGGCCGGCGGCCTCGGCGATCGCCGCGATCAGGGCGTCGGGGTAGCGCGGCCGGGCGCGGTCGTAGCTCTCGGCGTCGCCGCCGAACGAGGACGCGACCTGCCGCAGCTGCGAGGGGTCCGGGACGGGGGGAGGGGTGCCGGGTGAGCTCGTCATCCGGTCAGCCAAGACCTCCGCGTCACCCCGGTCAACGACGTTCGCCGACGGCGGACCACTGCCTCCAACCGCGGGGGAACGGGCACGCACGTTGCGGCGCCGGGGTCAGTCGTCGAGCGAGGCCTTGGCCGCCAGCACCCGCCGCGCGGACTCGTCCACCTTCTCGGCGAACTCGGGGTCCTCGCCAGCCTTCGCCACCAGCGCGTCCGCCATCTCGGGCGCGACGCTCGGGTCGGCGGAGGCGAGCACGAGATCCACCCCGGCGTCCACGGCGGCGACCGCCCGCTCGCCGGGCGACCAGCCCTGCACCTGGGCGGCGGCGGACAGGTCGTCGGTCATGACGACGCCGTCGAAGCCGAGCTCGTCGCGCAGCAGGTCGCCCACCACCACCGGGGAGAACGCGGCGGGGGCGTCGGGGTCGATGCGCTCGTAGACGGCGGTGGACATCATGACGTACGGGGCGCCGTCGTCGATCACGTCGGCGTAGACCTGCACGGACGGGTCGTCCGTGGTGGTGACGTCGTCCACGACGTCGGCGTCCGTGTCGGTGTTGGCCGTGACGCGGCCGAGCCCCGGGAAGTGCTTGAACACGGGCGCGACCCCCGCGTCGGTCATGCCGTCACCGAACGCCGTCGCCGACCGCAGCACGGACTCCGGCGTGAACCCGTAGTTGCGCCCGAAGGCCCCGATGGGCGGGTTGTTCGCCGCGTCGCCCTCGTCGACGACGTCGATCACCGGGGCCAGGTTGAGGTTGACGCCCGCCGCGGCGAGCTCGTCGCCCCAGTCGCGCGCCCGGTCCTGCAGGGTGGCGGCCTTCCAGGTGGCCTGCTCGGTGGCCTTCGGGATCTCGCTGAATCCCGGGCCGCGCAGCACCTGGACCAGACCGCCCTCCTGGTCGGTCGCGACCAGCAGCGGCGTGCCGTGCGTGGAGCGCTCGGAGACCAGGGCGGTGTACTCGTCCACGAGGTCGCGGGTGGCCTCCACCCCCGCCTCGCTGCGTCCGTGCAGGAAGACGTTGCCCACGTGCTTCTCGCGCACGGAGTCGGCGCTGACGGCGGCCGGTTCGCTCACCGACACCCCGACCATGAGCAGCTGGCCCACCTTCTCCTCCAGCGACCAGCCGGCGAGCACGTCGTCGGGGGCTTCCTCGGTGGGCGAGGGCGTCGGGGACGGCGTGCCGGACGCCGTCGGCGCGGCGGACGGCGAGTCAGCCGCGGGTGCGCTCGACGACGAGCCCGACCCCGGGGAGGGTTCGGTGCCGGCGCCGGAGCACGCTGCCAGCATCGTCACGACGGCCAGCGCGCCGGCCAGCGACACGAACCGCTGGTTGAGCTTGTCGAAACCAGGTTTCGACAGGCTCAACCGGCGTGGTTTCGACAGGCTCAACCGGCGTGGTTTCGACAGGCTCAACCGGCGTGGTTTCGACACGCTCAGCCAGCGGCGGGGTACGGGGGTCACGCGTGCCGGGCAGGCGCGCCATCCCGATGGGCCAGGGTGCGGAGAGCGTCCTGCCAGTGCGCCTGGGAGTTGGTCGCGTGCTGTGCCGTGTCGATGTTCTCTTGCCTCACGGACACGACCGTACCCGTCTCGTCCGGTGCGAGAGTAATGCGAATCTCGTGGTAGTTCTCCGGCAGGTCCTCGAGGTCGCCGAGCGGCGAGAAGTGGGTGAAGTGCAGCAGGTGCGGGCGCTCGACGGCGATCACCATGCCCTTGTCGGCGAACTGGCGGCCGAAGAAGCGGCCCTCGAACGTGATCGGGCTGCCCGGCTGGAAGTCGGTCTCGATGTTCGCGCCCAGCATCCACCGCGCGCCGGGGTGCATGAGCTCGGCCCACACGCGCGGGGGCGGCTGGGTCACGTGGATCGACGCCTCGGCGACGTGGGGGCTGTGGGGTCCTGCCGGTTCGGTGGGACTGGTCGGGCTCGTGGGGCTGGTCATGTGGGGGGTCCTTCCGCCGGCTCCGGTGCTCGCACCCGACCCTAACGCGGCGTCGCCGTCCGAAGCCCGCGGACGAGGGCGAGCACGTCGTCGACCGACTGCGCCGGGTCGGTCACGGGCGCCTGCACGTGCCGCACGATGCCGCCCGGGTCGACCAGCAGCGTGACGCGCTTGAGCCGGTCCGCCCCGCCCGCGCGGAACACGGGCAGGCGCAGGGCGGAGGCCGCGAGGCCGTCCTGGTCCGACGCGAGCCGGTACGGCAGCCCGGCGTGCGCGGCGAACGCGGCCTGCTGCTCCGGGTGCTGGGTGCTGACGCCGAGGACGCGCGCCCCCGCCGCCTCCAGGGCGGCGTGCCGCCGCCCGTAGGTGACGCACTCGAGCGTGCAGCCGCTGGTGCCCGGCACCTCGCCCCAGCGCGGCGGGTAGCCGTGGGTGCCCGGCGCGTACGCGCCGGGAAAGAAGAACAGCGCCGTCCAGCGGTCGGGGTCGACGAGCGTCACGCGGGAGCCGTCGTGCGCCGTGAGCTCGACGTCGGGCACGCGCGTCCCCTGGAGGGCGCGCACCCGCGCGAGGTCGCCGTCGCCCAGCGCGCCGCTCAGCTCGCCGTCGCCCATGACGAACCGCGTGCCCCACTCCTGGAGCGCGATCAGCACCGGCAGCAGCCCCTCGCCCTGCGCGGTGAGGCGGTAGTCGTGACGCGGCGGCCGTTCGGAGTACGGCACCTTCTCCAGCACGCCGTGCTCCACGAGCTGGCCGAGCCGCTCGGTGAGGGCGCGGCGGGAGAGCCCGAGCTCGCGGGCGAAGCCCTCGAACCGGGTGACGCCGGCGGCGGCCTCGCGCACGATCAGCAGGCTCTGCCAGTCGCCGACGACGCCGAGGGACTGGGCGATGCCGCAGTCGCTGTCGGCAAGGTCCTCGCGGCGCATGGGGGTCATCCTCTCGTCGGGCCGGGCGTACGTCCAGGAGTCGTCGTTCGTATAGAGTTCCAAATTGGAACTTACAACGATCGAGGGAGGCGGACGGTGGCCCCAGGCGCCCGACCGTTCTGGACCTACTGGACCGCGAGCACCGCCAGCGGCGTCGGCACGGCGGTCACCGCCGTCGCACTGCCGCTGACGGCCGTCGCCGTGCTGCACGCCGGGCCGATCGAGACCGGCGTGCTGGCCGCGTCGTCGTACCTCGCCTGGATCGTGCTCGGCCTGCCTGCGGGCGCGATCGTGCACCGGCTGCCGCTGCGGGCCACGCAGGTGGTGGCGGACCTGGTGCGGGCGGCCGCGATACTCACGGTGCCGCTGGTCTGGTGGCTGGGGGAGCTCACGCTCACCCACCTCGTGCTCGCGGCGCTCGCGGTCAACGTGGCCGAGGTGTTCTTCTTCACCGCCAACACGACGTTCCTGCCCACCGTGGTGCCGCAGCACGAGCTCACGAGCCGCAACAGCCTCGTCTCCGGCACGCAGGCCGCGACGCAGCTCGGCGGCCCGTCCGCCGGCGGGCTGCTGGTCCAGGCCGTGGGCGCGGTGCCGGCGCTGCTGGTCGACGTCGTGTCGTATCTCGCCTCGGCGCTGCTGCTGACCCGGCTGCCGGAGCGGCGGGAGCCCGCGCTCGCCGCCGGCGAGGAGCGCCCCGGGATGCGGGCGATGATCGCCGAGGGCTGGCGGTTCGTGGTGCGCCACCCGGTGATGGCGCCCGCCACCTGGTGGGCGTGCGTGGTCAACCTCGTGTGCGGGGTCCAGGCCGGGCTGTTCGCGCTCTACCTGGTGCGTGACCTGGACGCGCCGCCCGCCATGGTGGGCGTGCTGCTCGCCGCCGACGGCGTGGGGTCGCTGCTCGCGGCGGTGGCGACGCCGTGGCTGGTGCGACGGTTCGGCTCCGCGCGGGTGCTGCTCTTCGACGGGCTGTTCGGGTTCGCCGGCGCCCTGCTGATCCCCCTCGGCGCCGGCCCCGTCGGGTGGCTCTGCTTCGCGCTCGGCACGCTCGTGTTCGGGGCGTCCGTGGTGCCGGGGAGCGTCGTGACGCGCACCTACCGGCAGGTGGCCAGCCCGCCGGAGCTGCTCTCGCGCGTGATGGCCACCGTGCGGTTCGTCTCCTGGGGCATGATCCCGCTCGGGTCGCTGGCGGCCGGCGTGCTCGCCGCGCAGCTCGGTAACCGGGCGGTGCTGCTCGGCTCGGCCTTCGTGCTGCTGGCCGGCCCGGTCATCGTGGGGCTCAGCCCGGTCCGCCGGTTGCGCGACCTCGACGACTACGACGCGTCGCCGGTGGAGCCTGTCGAAACCACGCACGCCGGTTGAGCCTGTCGAAACCAGGTTTCGACAGGCTCAACCGGCGAGCGGCAAGCTCAACCGGCGAGGTCGGCCGCCGCGGAGACGAACGCGTCGACGGACTCCGGCGCGGTGTCCCAGGCGCACATGAGCCGCACCTCGACGCGGTCCGGCGACTCGCCGTCGGCCCAGTCGTAGAAGCGCGAGACGGCGCGCAGCCGGTCCGCGGCGGCGCGGGGGAGCGTCGCGAAGACGGCGTTGGCCTCGGTGGGGCGGGTGACGCGCACCTGCGGCGCGAGCTCCGACAGCCCGTCGCGCAGCCGCGCAGCCATCGCGTTCGCGTGCGCGGCGTTGCGCCACCAGAGCGGCGGGGTTTCGACGGGCTCGACCAGCGGGCGGGTTTCGACGGGCTCGACCAGCGGGCGGGTTTCGACGGGCTCGACCAGTGGGCGGGTTTCGACGGGCTCGACCAGCGAGTCGATGTCGACAGGCTCAACCGGCGAGGAGGGCTCGCCGAGCAGCGCGAGGAGCTGGGCGGAGACGAACCGCGTCTTGGACGCGAGCTGCATCGTCGACTTGCGCAGGTACGGGACGGCGGCCGCGGCGGCCTCCCGCGAGCGGGCGGACGCCGGGTCGGGCGCGTCGTCGGGCCCGAGCACGAGGACGGCCTCGCCGAGCATGCCGCCGTTCTTCGCGGCGCCGAGGGAGACGACGTCGACCCCGGCGTCGGTGGTCAGCGCCCGCAGCGAGCAGCCGAGCGCTGCGGCCGCGTTCGCCAGCCGCGAGCCGTCCACGTGCACCGCCATTCCCAGGGCGTGCGCCACGTGGGTCAGCGCCCGCAGGTCGTCGAGCGCGTACACGGTGCCCAGCTCGGTGGACTGGGTGAGCGACAGTACCGCCGGGTGCGCGCGGTGCACGTCGTCCCGCTGGCCGGCCCAGCGCGCGACGTCGTCCGGCGTGATCCGCCCGTCGACGGACGGGCACGCGAGCAGCTTGAGGCCGCCCACCCGCTCGGGCGCGCCGTTCTCGTCGGTGTTGACGTGCGCGACGTCGGACACGACGACGCCGCCCCAGCGGGGGGACAGCGCGGTGAGCGACACGACGTTCGCGCCCGTGCCGTTGAGCACCGGGAACGCGAGCGCCCCCGCACCGAAGACCTCGCGCACGCGGGCGTCCAGCCGCGCCGTCCACGGGTCGTCCCCGTACGAGACGGCGTACCCGTCGTTGGCCGCGGCGACGGCAGCGAGGACGTCCGGGTGGGCGGGCGCATAGTTGTCGGAGGCGAACGGCGGGAGCTGTGGGGCGGTCCTGCGCGGGTCGGTCACGCGCCTAGGGTAGGCGCGGCGTCGGCGCGGCAACGGCCGGGACGCCCCCGCGGGCGTGGGCGACGCCACACCTCACCCGGGAACCGTGCGCCGGCGTCGTGCGTCAGACCCCTGGGGGGCGGAAGGTTAGGAGATGTGCCGCCGGCACTGTCCGGGGGCGGCGACGCCATGCCGGCCCCGACCTACCGTCGTCGTGCCGGTGTACCCGGCCTCTTGGAGCTCGTGTGACAGGGAACGCCACCACCAGGTTCACCAACGTCTCGTTGCTGTCGGTCGCGAGCAGGCTCCCCTCCGGAGTCCGCACCTCCGCCGATGTGCAGGCGAGGCTCGGTCCTGCCCTGCGGCGACTACGCCTGCCGTCCACGCTGCTGGAGCGTGTGGCCGGCGTGACCGAGCGACGCGCCTGGGCGCCGGGCGAGGACTCGGACACCGCGACGATCGCCGCTGGGCACGAAGCGCTCGGCACGGCCGGGGTCGACCCCAGCGACGTCGGCCTGCTGATCAACACCTCGGTGACGCGCAGGCACCTGGAGCCGTCGGTCGCGGTGCGGCTGCACCACGGGCTCGGGCTGCCGTCGTCGGCCGTGAACTTCGACATCGCGAACGCGTGCCTCGGCTTCATCAACGGCATGAGCCTGGCGGCGACGATGATCGATTCCGGGCAGATCCGGTACGCCGTCGTGGTGGACGGCGAGGACGCCGACCTCATCCACGACCGCACGATCGAGCGGCTGCTCGCCGAGGACCGGGGGCGCTCCGAGTTCATGCAGGAGTTCGCCTCCCTCACCCTCGGCTCGGGGTCGGCCGCCGCCGTCCTCGGGCGTGCGGACGAGCACCCGGAGGGGCATCGCGTGCTGGGCGGCGTGTCGCGCGCCGCGACCCGGTTCCACGACCTGTGCGTCGGCAGCACCGACGGCATGTTCACCGACGCGAAGGCGCTGCTCGACGGCGGCCTCGAGCTCGTGGTGGACGCCTGGAAGGACGCCGTCTCCGACTGGGACTGGGCCTCCATGGACCGGTACGTCACCCACCAGGTCTCGCGCGTGCACACCGACGCGATCGTCGAGGCCGTCGGGCTCGACCGGTCGCGGGTGCCGGTGACCTATCCGACCCTCGGCAACGTGGGCCCGGCCTCGGTGCCGATCACGCTCGCCGGGCAGCAGGACTCCCTGACCGCCGGCGACCGCGTGCTGCTCATGGGCGTCGGCTCCGGCATCAACACCGCGATGCTGGAGCTCGCGTGGTGACGGTCCCCGTGTCGCGGGGTGCGGACACCGTGCCGCCGGGGCTGCCCGGGCTCGACCCGCGGTTCAGCCACGTGCTCGACGACGCCCGTGGAGGGCAGTGGCACTACCTCGACAACCTCGCCGAGCTGCGCTCGCGGGGCGTCGACCCCGCCGGCACGGTGCTGGCGGTGCACGGCAACCCCACCTGGTCGTACCTGTGGCGGCGGCTCGTCAGGTCCGCGGGCGACGCCGGCTGGCGCGTCGTGGCGGTCGACCAGCTGGAGATGGGGCTGTCCGGCCGGACGGGCGAGCACCGGCCGCTCGCGCGGCGCGTCGCAGATCTGGCGGCGTTCACCGACGCGCTCGGGCTGGACGGCCCCGTCGTGACGCTCGGCCACGACTGGGGCGGCGTCGTCTCGCTCGGCTGGGCCGTCGACCACCCCGAGCAGCTCGCCGGCGTCGCGCTGCTCAACACCGCCGTCCACCAGCCCGACGACGTGCCGATCCCCGCACCCCTGCGCCTCGCGCTCGCCGGCCCGGTGCTGCCGCTCGGCACCCGCACCACCCGCGCGTTCCTCGAGACCACCCTGCGTCTGGCGCACCCCGGCCTGCCGCATGACGTCGCCGACGCCTACAGGCTGCCGTACCGCGCGGCCGACGAGCGCGGTGGCATCGAGGGGTTCGTCGCCGACATCCCCGCCGCGCCGCGCCACCCCAGCCGGCCCGAGCTCGACCGCATCGCCGCGGGCGTCGCCAAGCTCACCGTGCCCGCACTCCTGCTGTGGGGCCCGCGGGACCCCGTGTTCTCCGACCGGTACCTCGACGACCTCGTGCACCGGATGCCGCACGCGCGCGTGCACCGGTTCGCCGGCGCCGGGCATCTTCTCGCGGAGGACGTCGACGTCGCGTCGACCGTGCTCGCATGGCTTCCGTCGGTTGTCTTGCGGCCGGCGGAGGGATCGGCGGGCTCGGGCACGGATGCGTTCACGGGCCCCAAGGGGCCCTCCACTTCGGGAACTTCTACTTCCGTGCCCGAGCCCGCCGATTCCTCCGCCTCGTGGACCGCGTCGCCGTCCGCTCGACCGACGAAGCCGCCGGTCGAGCCTGTCGAAACCCCGCTGTGGGCCGCGCTCGACTCGCGCGCCTCGGACGGGTCGCCCGCTGTGCTGGACATGACGACCGAGGGCGCGGACGGCGGGCCGCTCACGGTGAGCTGGCGGGCGCTGTCGCGGCAGGTGCGGCGGGTCGCCGCCGGGCTGTACGGGATCGGGGTGCGGCGCGGGGACCGGGTGTCGCTGCTGGTGCAGCCGGGGCCGACGCTGACCGCGCTGGTGTACGCGTGCCTGCGGATCGGGGCCGTCGTCGTGGTGGCGGACGCCGGGCTGGGGGTGCGCGGACTGACCCGCGCGCAGCGGGGGGCGTGGCCGCAGTTCGTGGTGGCGCAGCGACCGGGGCTGGCGGCGGCGCGGGCGCTCGGCTGGCCGGGGGTGCGGATCTCCGCCGAACCGCTCGGCCCCGTGGTCCGGCGGGCGCTCGGGGTGGCGCACGAGCTGATCGACGTCGCGCGGGCGGGCGAGGGTCACGACCTGCCGCCCGAGCCCGGGCCGCACGACGAGGCCGCCGTGCTGTTCACCTCCGGGTCGACCGGGCCCGCGAAGGGCGTCGTCTACACGCAGGCCGAGCTGTCGGCGCTGCGCGACGTGCTGCGCGACCACTTCGACGTCGGGCCCGAGACGGGGCTGGTGACGGGCTTCGCGCCGTTCGCGCTGCTGGGCCCGGCCCTCGGCACCCGCTCGGTGACGCCGCGCATGGACGTGTCCGCGCCCCGGACCCTCACCGCGCGGGCGGTCGCCGACGCCGTGCGCGCGTCCGACGGCGACATCGTCTTCCTCTCCCCGGCGGCCATCCTCCACGTGGTCGCCACCGCGGGCGCGCTCGACGACGCGGACCGGGCCGCCCTCGCGCGGGTACGGACGTTCCTGTCGACGGGGGCGCCGATCGGCGCGGAGCTGCTCGGCTCGGCCGCCGACCTCATGCCCGCCGCGACCGCGCACACCCCGTACGGGATGACGGAGTGCCTGCTCGTCACGGACGTCACGCTCGACGGCATCCGGGCCGCCGCGTCCGCGCCCGACGACGGCGTCTGCGTCGGGCGGCCGGTCGGTGGCGGCGAGGTGCTCGTCAGCGCGCTGGACGACGACGGGGCCGCGACGGGCGAGCCGGCCGCGACCCCGGGCGTACTGGGCGAGGTGCTCGTCCGGGCGCCGCACCTCAAGGAGCGGTACGACCGGCTCTGGCTCACCGACCTCGCCGCCGAGCGGGACACCCCGCCCGGGCGCTGGCACCGCACCGGCGACGTCGGGCACCTCGACGCCGAGGGGCGGCTGTGGATCGAGGGGCGGCTCGCGCACGTGCTCACCACGACGTCCGGCCCGCTCGCGCCCGTCGGGCCCGAGCAGCACGTGGAGCGGGTGCCGCAGGTGCGCCGCGCGGCGGTCGTCGGCGTGGGGCCGGCGGGGCTGCAGCAGCCGGTCGCCGTCGTGGAGACCGTCGCCGGGGCGCGCCGTCCCGGCCTCGCGCCGGAGGAGCTCGGCGCCGCCGTGCGGGCCGCGTCGCCCGTCCCGCTCGCCGCGGTGCTGGTGGTGCCGTCGATGCCCACCGACGTGCGGCACAACTCCAAGATCGACCGCGCCCGGCTCGCCGCCTGGGCGGACGGCGTGCTGGCCGGCGGCCGGGTGGCGGCGCCGTGACGGTGCTGGTCACGGGCGCCTCCGGGCTGCTCGGCGGCGCGGTCGCGCGGGTCCTCGTGGACCGCGGCGAGCCGGTGCGCACCCTGCAGCGGCGCCCGTCCGGCGTCGCGGGGGCCCTCGACGTCGAGGGGTCGGTGACCGACGCCGACGCCGTGGAACGCGCCCTGGCCGGCGTGGACGCCGTCGTGCACCTCGCGGCCAAGGTGTCCCTCGCGGGGGACCCGGCCGAGTTCGAGGCCGTGAACGTGGGCGGCACCCGCCGGCTGCTCGAGGCCGCCGCTCGGGCCGGGGTGCCGCGCTTCGTGCAGGTGTCGTCGCCGTCGGTGGCGCACGCCGGAACCTCGCTGACGGGGGTCGGGGCCGAGCCCGCCGACCCGGAGCACGCCCGGGGCGAGTACGCGCGGACCAAGGCGGTGGCGGAGCGGTCCGCCCTGTCCCTCGATGGCGGGCCCGCCGGGACGAGCGTGGTCGCCGTCCGCCCGCACATCGTGTGGGGGCCGGGCGACACGCAGCTCGTGCAGCGGGTGGTGGACCGGGCCGCGCGCGGCAGGCTGCCCCTGCTGGGGCACGGCGCCGCGCTCATCGACACCACCTACATCGACAACGCCGCCGACGGGATCGTCGCCGCGCTCGACCGCGCGCCTGAGGTGCACGGGCGCGCGTACGTGCTGACGAACGGCGAGCCGCGCACGGTCGCGGACCTGCTGACGGGTATCTGCCGGGCGGCGGGGGTGCGCCCGCCGGCGTGGCGGGTGCCCGCGCCGGTCGCGCGCGCGGCGGGCGGGCTGGCCGAGGTCGTGTGGCGGGTGCGCCCGGGCGACGACGAGCCGCCCATGACGCGGTTCCTCGCCGAGCAGCTGTCCACCGCGCACTGGTTCGACCAGCGGGCGACCCGCGCCGACCTGTGCTGGACGCCCGCCGTCGGCATCGACGAGGGCCTGGCCCGCCTCGCCGCGTACTACCGCCTCGACGGCTGACCCGCTCGTTCACGCACCCGGGCTGAACGCGCGCGCCACCTGCGGCAGCGCCGCGCGCACGGTGCCGTTGTGGTCGACGTCGCCGACGTCGGTCAGCTGCTGGTCGGCGCCCTGCGCCGTCAGCTGCCGCTGGCAGTGCCGGGCGTGCTCGATGGCGACGTCCTGGTCGCCCGAGGCGTGGAAGAGGTGCACGGGGACCTCAGGGCGCCAGTCGCAGGTCGTGTCCATGACGCGCAGCTTCTGCCGCAGGATCCCGGTGGGGTGACGCATCGACTCGAGGAACTCGTCGGTGAACAGGTCCGCGGACGCCGGTGGCAGCGCGGCGGCGATCTCCTGCGTGCGGTGGTCGCCGTCGAGCAGCTCCTCCACCTGGGCGGCGTACGGCTCGCGGAACGCCTGCTCCGGCGTGTCGTAGAGGTCGTACAGGCGATCCCAGGCCGTCGAGAAGTAGACCAGGTAGAGCGCGGCCATCGCGATCTTGTCGTCGGCGGCGTCCGCCTCGAACCGGCTCAGGTCGAACGGCCCGGAGATCGGGGCGAGCCCGCCCAGCTCGAACGCGGGGTCGGCGCCCTCCTGGAGCGCCCGCCCGAGCAGCATCGTGGCCGGCCCGCCCTGGGAGAAGCCGCCGACCCGCACCTCTTCGTCGAACGTCAGGTGGTGCCGCTCGGCCAGCTCCCGCGCCGACCACAGGGCGTCCAGCGACACCGAGACCGTCGCCTCCGGTTCCCCATACGGGTGGTTGCCCGGGCCCTCGCCCAGACCCAGGTAGTCCGGGGCGGAGACCGCACGGCCGGTCGAGGCGAGCAGCAGCGTCGCGGCCCGGTCGGTGGACGCCTCGTTCACCGAGGCGTCGTCACCCCGGTACACCGTGGTGCCGTGGAGCCACGACACGACCCCCAGGTCGCTCTCGTCGTTCTGGGGGAACGCGACCAGCTGGCTCGCCGTCGTGGGCGCGCCCTCCACGCCGATCGTGCTGTACACGACCCGGTACGCCGTCACGCCGTAGCGCACCTCGCCCGGATCGACCTCCGCGTCGCGCAGCCGGGCCGAGACCTCGGCCGCCGACAGGTCCTCCACCGGCGTCACCGACTGCACGGCGCCCCGCGCCGCACGCGGCGCTCAGGCCGACCGCGACGACGGAGGTCAGCGCCAGGAACGTACGGGACACCGATCGGGAACCTCGTCCGAAGAACATGCGATCAGCGTCGCGTGGAGCATGACGGGGCCGACACGGTGCACGCCTCCTGGCAACCTGGGGGGACAGCCCGAGCGACGTGGGGCGCCGTGAGCCTCGAGCGGCGAGACCGGACGACGGGGTGCCGGAGCGCTCGTCACACGAGGCCGAGGTAGTGGATCACGGCCTGCTCGACGATGGCGAGCTCGCTGTGGTGCAGGTAGTCGACGGGCTCGCCGACGACGTAGTCGGTGTCCACGGTCCGGATCTGGTCGACGAGGAACAGCGTCTGCTGCCCGCCGATCATGAGCTCGGGGCGGAACGTCGCCGGGTGGGCGCTGGTCGAGGTGGGCACGACGGTCGCGACCGACCAGCTCATCTCCGAGGGCGACAGCACGAGTCCCAGCCGGCGACCGCCCTGCTCGTGGCCGCGCGGGGTTCCGAGGTCGACCCGGTAGACGGCGCCGCGGATCACCAGCCGTCCGGCTCGTCGTTCAGGTTTTCGTCGCGCAGCTTCTCGGCGTCGGCGCGCGCCTGGTCGAGCCACCGCTCGTGCGCGACGAGGTGCAGACCGCGGCGCAGCGCGTCGCTGGTGGACATGCCCGTGCGGGCGATGTTCTCGAGGATGCGACGTTCCTCGGCGGACGGGCGGAAGCCGACGGTGCTCTGCGACATGCGTACAGCGTAGGACCGTGTTGAACATCTGTCGAACATGCCGCGCCGGTGCGCGTGCCGACGTCGTCGAAAACCTGACCACTCACGTGGCCGGGCTCGCTAGGGTGCGGGGATGCCTTCGCCACGCGCCCTGCTGCCGCGGTCGACGCCGGCTGCCACGGGGGTGTCGTCCCGTGCCGTGGCCGCGCTGCTGGACCGGCTCGAAGCGGAGTCCGTCGAGTGCCGTCATGGTCGTGCGCCACGGCCACGTCGTCGCCGAGGGCTGGTGGGCGCCCTACTCGGCCGAGCGCCCGCACCTGCTCTACTCGCTCACCAAGTCGTTCACCTCGGTCGCCGTGGGGCTCGCGATCGCCGACGGGCTCCTCTCGCTCGACGATCGGGTGGTCGACGTGCTGCCCGATCACGTCCCCTCCGACATCTCGGAGCAGGGCCGCCGCCTCACCGTGCACCACCTGCTGTCCATGACGACCGGGCACGACACGGACAGCCTCGCCGAGGCGTGGCAGCTGGAACCGGACGACCTGACCAGGGGCTTCCTGCGCGTGCCGTTCCCCGAGGCCGAGGGGACGCGGCACGCCTACGACAACGCCACCACCTATGTCCTGGCCCGGATGGTCGAACGGGTCACCGGCCGCGGCCTGCCGGAGCTGCTCGACGAGCGCCTCTTCACGCCGATGGGCGTCGACCACGCCGAATGGGACCGGGTGGCGAGCGGCGCTGCGTTCGGCTTCCACGGTCTGCACCTCACGACCGAGGCCGTCGCCGCCTTCGGCGAGCTGCTGTTGCGTGGCGGGCGTCGGGGCGACCGGCAGCTCGTCCCGCGCGAGTGGGTGGAGCTCGCGACCGGACGCCACATCGAGACGCAGCAGGTCGAGGGCTGGTCGGACAACCCCGACACGCGGTGCGGGTACGGCTACCAGTTCTGGATGTCGCGGCACGGGTTTCGCGGCGAAGGCTCGTTCGGTCAGCTGTGCGTGGTCGTGCCGTCGCACGATCTCGTCGTCGTCGTGACCAGCGCCCTCACGCAGGGCGGCGAGACCGTGCTCGATCCGATCTGGGAGTACCTTCTGCCCGGCCTGGATCACGCCGACAGCGGTCAGGACGACGACGCCCTCGCCGAGCGGTCGCGGCGGCTGTCGCTCGCGCCACCGCAGGGCTCGGCCGAACCCGGGCGCTTCGTCGAGGCGAGGGTCGACGCCCCCGCCGAGGACTCTGCCCTGCCCGACGGCACCACGGTGGTCGTCGATCCCGTGGACGGCGGGTGGCTCGTGCACCTCGGGTCGTCCCTCGACGTCGAGGTCGGCCACGGCGAGTGGCGGGAGAGCTCCCCGCTCGGCCGCCCGGTCGTCGCGGCCGGCGCCTGGCAGGGCCACGCGTTCGTCGCTGACCTCTACGTCATCACCACCCCGCACCGGGTCCGGCTGGTGGTCGACGCCGGCGCGGGGACGGCGGTCGCGACGTGGAACGTCGTGCCCCTGACCGGCCCCAGCCTGGCGTTGCACCTCGCGTCACCGCTGATGACGCGGCCCGACGTCGCGTAGCCCGCACCCCCATCGCTCGTCTCCGGCAACCTGACCCACGACACCGCCCGACCACTCCTGGAAGCACACTCCGCCTCGAGCCGTCGACGACGGGCGTACTCGACAGCCCCTCGCGCGCCATCCTCCCGGCCCAGCCCGAACGACGAGGTCAGCCAATCGTCCGCCTGCCTCCTATGTCCTGGACCGCGCCACCCAGCCGGCGAGGGCCGGGGCCGTGGGTGGCCCGGCTCAACGCACCCCAGTCGCCTTTCGGACTTCTGCTGGATGGCGGCCACGGGCGCACCAGAGGCTCAACGCGGGTTTCGACAGGCTCAACCAGCGGGCTCCCCGCCCGTGGACTCGCGCCAGACGACGCGGTGGATCGGCCCCCCGGCGGGGGGTCGGGGCTCGCCGCGCACGGCGGCGACCAGCACGCGCATCGCGTTGCGGCCGGCCTCCGCGAAGTCGACGGCCACGGTGGTGAGCGACGGGGACATGTAGGCGCCGATCTCGAAGTCGTCCCAGCCCGTGACGACGAGGTCGCCGGGCACGGACCAGCCGCGCTCGGCCGCCCCGCGCAGCACGCCGGCGGCGAGCACGTCGTTGGCGGCGATCACCGCGAAGGGCGGCGCGTCGTCGGGGAGCTCGTGGATCGCGCAGCGGCCCGACTCCCCTGACCACTCGCCCCCGAACACGCCGAGCGACTCGGCCTCGGGGCCGAGGCTCGCCACCGTCGCGAGGTAGACGTCGCGGCGGGCGCGGGCGGAGGCGTACTGCTCCGGGCCGCCGACGTGCACGAACCGGCGCCAGCCGGCGGCGGCGAGCGCCCGGACGAACACCTCGATCGAGCTCGCTTCGGCGAGGTCGCCGAGGCTGCGCATCTGCTCGTCGAAGGTGGCCTCGGCCACGACGGGCGCCGTGCCCTCGGGCGACGACTCCGCGGAGAGGGCCTCGGGGAGCAAGGGCACGAGGGTGAGGACCCCCTCGTACTGGCGGCTCGCCGCGAGGTCGCGCACTCGGGCGGTGCGCTCCTCGACGGTGCCGTCGATGGTGTGCGTCTCGGTCGCGTAGCCCGCGGCCTCGGCGACCTCGCTCGCGCCCGTGAGCACCCGGAGCTGGGTGTCGAGGGTCGTGCCGGTCACGACGGCGAGCCGGCCGGACCGCCGCGTGCGCATGGAGCGGGCCGCCAGGTTGGGGCGGTACCCGATCGACTCGGCCACCTGCAGCACGCGCTCGCGCGTGGCCGCGGAGATGGTGCCGCGGCCGGTGAGCGCGTAGGAGACCGCCGCCTGCGACACCCCGGCGAGGCGGGCGACGTCGCGGCTGGTCGGGGGGTTCGGCACCGCCACAGTATGGCCTCCGTCGCTCGCCGTCTTGACATGTCCGCGCCCTGCGGCCACTCTGATCTTCGTTCACATGATACGTATCATGCCGTTCCATCGGAGGAACCATGCTCACCATCGGGATCGTCGGCACGGGCGGGATCTCCCGAGCGCACATCGACGCCTATCAGCGCTTCGGGCAGGAGTGCGAGATCGTCGCGCTGTGCGACATCGCGCCCGGCCGGGCCGCGGCCGTGCGCGCCGAGCTCGGCCTCGACGGTGCCCGCGTGTACGAGGACGAGGACGCGATGCTCGCCGCGGAGAACCTCGACCTCGTCAGCGTCGCGACGCCGCCGTCCACCCACGCCGCCCTCGCGATCGCCGTCCTGCGCGCCGGCGTCGACGTGCTGGTCGAGAAGCCGATGGCCCTCTCCCTCGAGGAGTGCGACGCGATGATCACGGCCGCGCGCGAGCACGGCCGGCTGCTGTCCGTCGTCGCGCAGAACCGCTTCCGCGACGACATCGCCACACTCAAGGAGGTGCTGGACTCGGGCCTCGCCGGCCCGGTCACGCACGCGCAGGTCAGCTCCGCCTGGTGGCGCAGCACCGAGTACTACGACCTGTGGTGGCGCGGCACGTGGGAGAGCGAGGGCGGCGGCTGCACCCTCAACCACGCCATCCATCACCTCGACATGACCCTGTGGATGCTCGGCTCCCCGCGGGCCGTGACGTCGGTGCTCGCCAACACGGCGCACGAGAACGCCGAGGTCGAGGACCTGTCGGTGAGCGTGCTGCAGTACGACCGGGCGCTGGCCGAGGTCACCGCCTCGGTGGTGTCCCACGGCGAGGAGCAGGCGATCGTCGTGCAGGGCCGCGACGCGCGGGTCTCGCAGCCGTGGAAGGTCGAGGCGGAGCTCGCGAACCCCAACGGCTTCCCGGCGGACGAGGGCGACGTGGGCCGCAAGGCCGAGATCGAGGCCGTCGCGGCCGCGCACCGGCCGCTGGCGCACACCGGGCACGCCGGGCAGATCGGCGACATGCTCGACGCGGTGCGGCAGCGCCGCCGTCCCGCCGTGGACGGCGAGGACGGGCGCCGCGCGATCGAGCTGGTGACGGCCATCTACGAGGCGGGCATCGAGCGTCGCACCGTCGACCTGCCCCTGGGCCCCGACGACCCGTTCTATCGCACGGGCACCCTCGTCGAGCGGGCCCCGCACTTCTTCTCCAAGACGGCGTCGGTCGGCGAGCTGCCGGGCGCGATCACGGTGGGAGCCAAGGCATGAACGCGACGAGCGAGGCATGAGCACGACGAGCAACCGGAGCACGGGCGCGGCGAGCGGCGCCGCCTACGCGCCGGACCCGGTGCCCGCGCCGGTGGTGGAGCGGGGCGAGTTCGCGTTCGCCGCGTCCAGCCTCGACCACGGGCACGTGTACGGCATGTGCGAGGGGCTGGCCGGCGCGGGCGGCACGCTGAAGTGGGTGTACGACCCGGACCCCGCCAAGGTCGAGGTGATGCGTACCAAGTTCCCCGACGTGCGCGTCGCGCGCAGCGAGGCCGAGATCCTTGACGACGACGAGGTGCGCCTCGTCGCGGGCGCCGCGGTGACCTCCGAGCGGGCGGCGCTCGGGCTGCGCGTCATGGAGGCGGGCAAGGACTACTTCACGGACAAGGCGCCGCTGACGACGCTCGAGCAGCTCGAGGCGGCCCGCGAGGCCACCGCGCGCACCGGGCGCAAGTACGCCGTCTACTACTCGGAGCGCATCCACGTCGAGGCGGCCGTGCTGGCCGACCAGCTCATCGACCGGGGCGCGATCGGGCGGGTGCTGCAGGTGATGGGCATGGGCCCGCACCGGCTCGGCACCGGCCGCCCGGACTGGTTCTTCGAGAAGGAGAAGTATGGCGGCATCCTCTGCGACATCGGCAGCCACAACTTCGAGCAGATGCTGCACTACGCGGGGGCGAAGGACGCCGAGGTCAGCCACGCCGCGATCGCGAACTACCACCACCCGGACCACCCGGAGCTGGACGACTTCGGCGAGGCCGGCATCGTCATGGACAACGGCGCCACCGGGTACTGCCGCGTCGACTGGTTCACGCCGGACGGCCTGAGCACCTGGGGCGACGGCCGCACGTTCATCCTCGGCACCGACGGGTACATCGAGCTGCGCAAGTACGCCAACGTCGCCACCGGCGAGGGCGGCGGGCACGTGTTCCTGGTCGACGGCGAGGGCGAGCACCACCTGGTCGCGAACGGCCAGGTCGGCTTCCCCTTCTTCGGGCAGCTCATCCTCGACTCCCTGGAGCGCACCGAGAACGCGATGACGCAGGAGCACGCCTTCAAGGCGGCCGAGCTGAGCGTGCGCGCCCAGAAGACCGCGCGGGTGCTCACGCCCTGATCTCACTGGTTGAGCTTGTCGAAACCCGGCCCGCCGTTGGTTGAGCCTGTCGAAACCCGGCCCGCCGTTGGTTGAGCCTGTCGAAATCCGGCCCGCCGTTGGTTGAGCTTGTCGAAATCCGGCCCGCCGTTGGTTGAGCTTGTCGAAACCCGGTTTCGACAAGCTCAACCAGCGGGTTTCGACAGGCTCAACCAGCGGGTTTCGACAGGCTCAACCAGCGGGTTTCGACAGGCTCAACCAGCGATGTGGTCAGCGGCGGTGCATGTCGATGCTGATCCCCGTGTTCGACGGCGCGGTGTACGCGTACCGGTAGCGCGCCGGGTCGGCGCCGCCCTGCGAGAGCCGCGGCCAGGGCCGTGGCGGTGGTGAGGGTGCGTCGTCGCAGGGTCACGCGGCCCATGGTTGGGTTGCCCGTGACACGCGCGTCAACGGCGGGTGAACTGCCGGCGGAGCGCGAGCGTCACGAGGGCCACGGCGACGAACGCGACGGCCAGGTTCGCCGTCCACAGCAGCGACGCGTCGCCGTCCGAGAAGAGCAGCAGGATCACGACGTTGATCAGCCAGTGGAAGACGGTGCCGATCACGACGCGCGCGACGAGCGAGCGGCCCGTGGTGAGGACGGCGAGCAGCACGGAGAGGCCCACGGCGGACAGGACGAACGTCGCGTACACGACCGCTCCCCCGTCGGCCAGCATGTAGACGTGCCCCAGCCCGAACAGCAGGCCCGTGACGACGCCGGACAGGAGCAGCGAGAACCGCCGCTCCAGGAGGGGCTGGACGACGCCGCGCCAGCCGACCTCCTCGGCGGCCGCAGCCACCACCTGGACCACGAGGACCACGACCAGCGGTGCGGACAGCGTCGACGGATCGAGCACGGACCACCGGTCGCCCTCGGCGAGGTCGAGCACGAGGAGCACCGCGGCCACCGCCAGCGCGAGGACGGTGGCGAGCCCGACCGCCCGCCCGGTGTCCGTCCGAGAGACGTCGAGGGCAGTGCGCGTGTGGGGCCAGACGGCCCATACGGCCGCGGCGCCGACCACCGTCGCGAACATGGTGAGGCGGACCAGGTCGACGCCCAGCCCCAGTGCGCCCTGGGCCGCGTCGAGCAGGGGTGCGGCCACCCCGGTCACGAGGAGGAAGGTGACCACGGGCGGGGCGATGCGCGTGCTGGTGCGGAGGCGGTGCACGGTGCGGGTCTCCTCGGGGGTCGGGGGCTTCGTCGCGAAGGGAATCGCGAAGTGCCAGGTCAGGGGGGCCGGTCGCCCGCGACAACGTACCTGGAGTGCGCGGGGCGCGGCACTCGGGCGGCTGCCCTTGCCCGGGCGCGACCGGGCATGACACGATCGTGTAACCGATTCCATGGAAACGGTTGCACGGGTTTCGACACGCTCAACCAGCGGGTTTCGACACGCTCAACTAGCGGGTTTTCGGCAGGCTCAACCAGCGGGTTTCGACAGATTCAACCAACACGGTGGGAGGCCGGGATGCGGTCGGTGACCATCCGCGACGTCGCGGCGCAGGCTGAGGTCTCCGTCGCGACCGCCTCGCGCGTGCTGTCCGGGCACCCGGCCACGTCGCCCACGGCACGGGCCCGGGTGGAGGAGGCGGTGCAGGCGCTCGGCTACCGCCCGGACGCCCGGGCGGCCTCGCTGCGCAGGACCCGCACCGGCACGATCGGGATCCTGCTCTCGGACGTGCGCAACCCGTTCTTCGCCGAGATCGCGTACGCCGTGGAGAGCCGCGCGCTCCGGGCCGGCATCGCGACGCTCGTGTGCAACGCCGACGAGTCCGTCCAGCAGCAGGACCGCTACCTCGACCTCCTCGTCTCGCAGCGGGTCGACGCGATGGTCATCGCCCCGCAGGGCGACGGCTCCGGGACGCTGCGCGAGATCCTCGGGATCGGCATCCCCATCGTGTTCGTGGACCGCACGCTCGAGGACCTGGATGGCGATGCCGGCGCCGGCGGGGCGCTCGTCCCGAGCATCACCTCCGACAACCGCACGGGCATGCACGAGGTGGTGGACCACCTCGTGCGGCTCGGACACCGGCGCGTCGGGCTCATCGCCGGCCCCCAGCAGACGTCCACCGGGCGCGAGCGCCTGCGTGCGTTCCACGAGGCGGCGGCCGCGGCGGGACTCGACCCGGACCCGGCGCTGGTCGCCCAGGGCGACTTCCAGTATGCGAGCGGGGTCTCCGGGGCACGCCGCCTGCTCGACCTCGACGTCCCGCCCACGGCGATCGTCGCTGCGGACTCGCCCATGACGCTCGGTGCCCTCGAGGTGCTGCGCGAGCGCGGGGTCCGGGTGGGGGATGACGTCTCCCTCGTCGGGTACGACGACCTGCCCGCGTTCTCGCTCGTCACCCCGCCCCTCACCGTCGTCGCGCACGACCCGGCACGGATGGGGGCGCTCGCCGCCGACGCCGTGCGCGAGCTGCTCGCCGGGCGCCGGGCGGCGTCGACGGTCCTGCCCGCCCATCTCGTCGTGCGCGGGTCCACCGGGCCCGCCAGGAGGTCCGCATGACCCCGGTGCTCTCGCTCGAGGGCGTGACCAAGACGTTCGGCCCGGTCACCGTGGTCGACGACGTGACCGTGCACGTGCGGCCCGGGCGCGTGCAGGTGCTGCTCGGCGAGAACGGCGCCGGCAAGTCGACGCTCATCAAGATGATGTCCGGCATCTACCAGCCGGACGGCGGCCGCATCGTCGTCGACGGCGCCGAGGTGTCGCTGCCGGATGTCCGGGCCGCGGAGGCGCTGGGGATCGGGACCATCCACCAGGAGCTCAACCTCGTGCCGAGCATGTCGGTGGCCGAGAACATCTCGCTCGGGCGCATGCCGCAGCGCGGTGGGCTGCTGGACCGGAGGGCGATGCGCGCCACGGCCCGCCGCTGGCTCGACCGCATCGGGCTCGACGTCCACCCCGACCACCAGGTGGGCGAGCTCGGCGTGGCACGTCAGCAGCTCGTGGAGATCGCGAAGGCGCTGAGCCTCGACGCGCGCATCCTCGTGCTCGACGAGCCGACGGCGGCGCTGACGCGGACGGAGATCGACCAGCTCTTCCGCGTGGTGCGGGAGCTGCGCGAGGCGGGCGTGGCGATGGTCTTCATCAGCCACCACCTGGACGAGATCGCAGAGATCGGCGACAGCGTCAGCGTGCTGCGCGACGGGCGACTCGTCGACGAGGTGCCCGCGAGCACGCCGGAGCCGGAGCTCGTGCGGCTCATGGTGGGCCGCGACATCGACGACCAGTTCCCACGTCGCCGGGAGTACGACGGCCCGGCCG
Organism: Isoptericola sp. Y581; assembly: GCF_059445475.1. NCBI lineage: Bacteria > Bacillati > Actinomycetota > Actinomycetes > Micrococcales > Promicromonosporaceae > Isoptericola > Isoptericola sp. Y581. The sequence goes on from NZ_JCAIUK010000007.1 coordinate 150,754, forward strand.
ACGTGCTGCTCGACGTGCAGGGCCTGACGCGCGCCGGGGTGCTCGAGGGCGTGACGTTCCAGGCCCGCGCGGGCGAGGTGGTGGGCGTCGCGGGCCTCGTCGGCGCGGGTCGCACGGAGCTGTTGCGCTCGATCGCGGGTGCGGACCCGTACGACGCGGGCACGGTGCGGGTCGGGGGGCGCCGGCTGCGGCGCAAGGACGTCGCGGGCGCGATCCACGCCGGCGTCGGGCACGTCCCCGAGGACCGCAAGTCCCAGGGCCTGGTGCTCGGCGCGTCGGTGGCGGAGAACCTCGGGTACGCCACGCTGCGGTCCACCGCGCGGGCCGGGCTCGTCGACCGCGCCGGCCAGCGCCGGCGGGCGGGATCAGTGTCCGAGCGCCTGCGGGTGCGGATGCGCGACGTCGACCAGGTGGTCGGCGACCTGTCGGGCGGCAACCAGCAGAAGGTCGTCCTCGGGCGCTGGGTGCTCGCCGGGTCGCGCGTGCTCCTGCTCGACGAGCCGACCCGAGGCGTCGACGTCGGCGCCCGCGTCGAGATCTACGAGTTCGTCAACTCTGTCACCGCCGCCGGCGGGGCCGTCGTCATGGTCTCGAGCGACCTGCCCGAGGTGCTCGGCATGAGCGACCGGATCCTCGTGATGAGCGGCGGCCACCTCGCGGGCGAGCTGCCCGCCGAGGGCGCCACGCAGGACGGGGTCATGTCCCTCGCGGTCCGGGACGTCGACCGGGACGCCGAGGACCGCGCCGAAGGAGCTGAGTCATGACCACCGCCACCACCACTGCCCCGCGCCGGGGACGCGCCCGGGTCGGCAGGTTCCTCGCGGAGAACGGCGCCCTGGTCGGGCTCGTCGTGCTGTGCCTCGCGCTGTTCATCGCGACCCCGGACTTCCTCACCGGAACCAACCTGCTGAACATCGGCATCCAGGCCTCCACCATCGCGGTGCTCGCGTTCGGCATGACCTTCGTCATCGTGGCCGGCGGCATCGACCTCTCTGTCGGGTCGGTGGCGGCGCTGGCCGGCATGATCTCCGCCTGGTCGTACGCCTCGGCCGGCATGCCGGGATGGCTCGCGGTGGTGGCCGGCCTCGCGACCGGCGCGGTGACCGGCGCCGTCTCCGGGCTGGCCGTCGCCTACGGCCGGCTGCCGTCGTTCATCGCGACCCTGGCGATGCTGTCGGTCGCGCGCGGGCTCACCCTCGTCGTCTCGGACGGGCGCCCGATCGCGACGGCGTCCGAGGTGTCGTTCCTCGGCAGCACGGTGGTCGGCGTCCCCGTGCCCATCCTCGTGCTGGTCGTCGCGGGCCTCGTGGCGTCGCTGATCCTCAACCGGACCGTCGTCGGGCGCGAGATGTACGCGGTCGGCGGCAACGTCGAGGCGGCGCGGCTGTCCGGCATCCGCGTCCGCCGGGTCCTCGTCACCGTCTTCACGCTCTCCGGTCTGTACGCCGGGCTCGCGGGCATGCTGCTCGCCGGTCGGCTCACGTCCGCGCAGCCGCAGGCCGGCGCGGGCTACGAGCTGGACGCGATCGCGGCGGTCGTCATCGGCGGCGCATCGCTCGCCGGGGGCGTCGGCCGCGTGTCCGGCACGCTCGTCGGCGCCCTGATCCTCGCCGTCATCCGCAACGGTTTGAACCTCATGAACGTGTCGTCGTTCTGGCAGCAGGTCGTGATCGGCGTGGTCATCGCGGTCGCGGTCGGGATCGACGTGCTGCGCCGCAAGAACACCCGCCACTGACACCCCACACGCCCACCCACACCCAGGGAGCAGAACCATGCTGCGGAACCGCATCACACGCACCGGCCGCCTCACGGCCACCGTCGCGCTCGGCACGACGCTCGCGCTCACGCTCGCGGCCTGTAACCGGGACACCGGGGGCGGCGACGGCGGATCGGGCGACGAGGGCGAAGGCGCCGCCGAGGGCAAGTCCGTCACCCTGTCGCTGTCCACGCTGAACAACCCGTTCTTCGTCGACGTGCGCGACGGCGCGCAGGCCGCCGCCGACGAGCTCGGCATCGAGCTCGAGGTGGTCGACGCGCAGAACGACTCGACGACCGAGGCCAACCAGGTGGCGAACTCCGTCACCGGCGGCGCCGAGGGCCTCATCATCAACCCGGTCGACTCCGACGCCGCGGGCGCCGGCATCGGGCCCGCGATCCAGGCCGACATCCCCGTGGTCGCCGTCGACCGGGCCGTCAACGGTGCCGAGGTGGGCTCCCTCGTCTCGAGCGACAACGTCGCGGGCGGGAAGCAGGCCGCCGACGCGCTCGCCGCCACGATCGGGGAGAAGGGCGAGGTGATCGTGCTGCAGGGCGTGGCCGGCACGTCCGCGAGCCGTGACCGCGGCCAGGGCTTCGCCGAGGGCCTGGAGGCTTACCCGGACATCGAGGTCGTGGCCACGCAGACGGCCAACTTCGACCGTGCGGAGGCGCTCGACGTCGCGACCAACCTGCTGCAGTCGCACCCGGACGCGGCGGCCGTCTTCGCCGAGAACGACGAGATGGCGCTCGGTGCCGTCCAGGCGCTCGGCGACCGCGCGGGCGATGACGTCGCCGTCGTCGGCTTCGACGGCACCGACGACGGCCTGGCCGCCGTGCAGGACGGCACGATGATCGCGACGATCGCCCAGCAGCCCGTGGAGCTGGGCAAGCAGGCCGTCGAGGTGATGTCGAAGGTGCTCGCGGGGGAGAGCGTCGACGCCGAGATCCCCGTGCCCGTCGAGACGGTGACGGCGGACAACGTCGCCGACTTCGTCAAGTGACGCCGGGCGGCTCGGGCCGCCGCGAGTCGGGGGTACCGGAGTGAAGCGCGGCGGGATCCTGCACGCTGACCTGGCCCGGGAGGTCGCACGGCTCGGGCACACCCACCGCGTCGTCGTCGCCGACCGCGGGCTGCCGCTGCCGCGCGGCGGCGAGGTCGCCGTCGCCGTCGTCGACCTCGCGCTCGTGCCCGGGGTCCCGACGTTCGAGCAGGTGCTCGACGCGCTGCTGGACGAGCTCGTCGTCGAGGCGTCCACGATCGCGGACGAGGCGCGTGGCACGGTCGTCGAGCGGTGGGTCACGACGCGCGGCCTCGAGCCGTCCGCGGTGCCGCACGAGCGGCTCAAGGAGCTGAGCGCCGGCGCCGCGCTCGTGGTGCGCACCGGCGAGGCGACGCCGTACGCCAACGTCGTCCTGCGCTGCGGCGTGCCGTTCTGAGCGTGCCGTTCTGAGCGTGCCGGTCAGCGGCCGAGGGGCTGCGGCACCGTGGCCTCGAGCGTCGCGACCTCGGCGACGGCCCGCCCGACGGCGTCGAGCGCGGCCGCGCCCCACGGCTCCGGGGTGATGAGCACGAGGTGGGTGATGCCCCATGCGGCGGCGGCCTCGGCCCGGCGCACCAGGCTGTCCGCGGGCTCGCCCGGCGTCAGGCGCGCGCTGAGCGAGCGGTCGAGGTCCGCGACGTCGCGGCCGACGTCGGCGCAGTGCGCGGCGAGGACGGCGAGCTTGTGCCGCACCGTCGCGCCCTCGTCGGGGATGTCGAAGACGTTGCACGCGTCGGCGTGCTCGGCGACGAGCCGCAGGGTGCGGCGCTCGCCGGCGCCGCCGACGAGGATCGGCGGTCCACCCTCGTGCACCGGACCCGGCCGGCACTGCGGGCGCTCGAGGCGGAGGCCGCCGCTGCCGACGAAAGGGCTCTCGTCGCCCGCCCACATCTGGCGGGCGAGGCGAAGGACGTCGGCGAGCCGGTCCATCCGAGCCCCGGTGGCGGGCAGGTCGAGACCCATGTCCGCGGCCTCGCCGCCGTGGTGGCCCGCGCCGACGCCGAGCCACGCGCGCCCGCCGCTGAGCACGTCGAGCGTAGTCACGGCCTTGACCAGTAGGGCCGGGGCGCGGAACGTCGCCGCGGCCACCATCGTGCCCAGCCGCACGCGCGACGTGAGCGCGGCGAGGTGGCCGAGGGTCGTGAACGCCTCCAGCTGGTCGTCGTGGTCCGCCGGGACCGTGGGGTCGGCCTGGACGAGGTGGTCGGGGAGCCAGAGCGTGTCGACGCCGGCGTCCTCGGCGCGGCGCGCGACATCGGCGATCGCCGTCGGCGCCGTTCCCTGCCAGGACTGGTCGGTGAGGTTGATGCTGATCCGCATCGGCTGTCTCCAAATTTTCGAGTTGGTCTAAAATTAGAGTAACTCTAAAACTAGTCTGGATCTAGACTTCCGTACAGGCTCGGACGAGGAGTGGATGAGTGGGACTGCGGGACGAGAAGAAGGAGCGCACGCGGCGCGCGATCCTCGACGCGGCGTGGCGGCTGTTCGCCGATCACGGCTACGACGACGTGACCGTGCAGCAGATCGCTCGGGACGCGGGGGTCGCGCCCGCGACGGTGTTCAACTACGTCCGCGGCAAGGAGGACCTGTTCTTCCCGCGGCTCGACGAGTTCGGCGACCGGCTGGTCGCCACCGTCGCGGGGCGGGCAGAAGGAGAGACCGTGGTCGCGGCCGTCGAACGCGCCCTGACGGCCTCCGGCGGACTCGTCGCCCAGGCCTCGGCCGGGGAACCGGGCGCGGCGGAGCGGTTGCGTACCCTGCACAGGGTCGTCGCCGCGAGCCCCGCGCTCCAGGCGCGCGAGCGGCAGGCCACCGACCGGTACACCGACGCCCTGGCGGTGCAGCTCGCCGCGGAGGCGGGGCGTGGAACGGGCGGGGCGCCCCGGGGCACGGTGGCTCATACCCCGTCCGAGGACGACGAGGTCGACGTGCTCGCCCGCACGGCCGCCGCCGCGCTGGTCGGCGTGCAGCGCGCCCTCCTCCTGCACGTGCGCCGCCGCGTGCTCGACGACGACCGGGTGGCCGAGCTCGATCAGGACGTCCGCCGCCTCACGCGCTCGGCCCTGGCGATGCTCGAGGGCGGGATCGGCGACCTGCGGGGCTCGATGTCGGGCTCGATGTCGGTGGCGCGGAGCAGCCTGGAGGCATGACGTCACACACCTACCCGCACGGGGTACCCAGCTGGATCGACCTCGAGACGCCGGACGTGGACGCCGCGATCGCGTTCTACGGCGCACTGTTCGGCTGGACGTTCACGGACAAGCTGCCGCCCGGGGCGCCCGGGAGGTACGTCGTGGCGTCGTGGGACGGCACCGACGATACGGCGATCGCCGGGATCGCCAGCCCCGACCCGGGGTTCGAGGGCGGGACGGAGTGGCACACCTACCTCGCCGTGGACGACGCCGACGCGGCGGCCGCGCGGGTCGCCGAGCTGGGCGGGGTCGTCGCCTCGGCGGCCCAGCCCGTGGGCCCGCCCGGCCACGTCGCGGGGTGGATGGCGCGCATCGTCGACCCCCAGGGTGCGCCGGGCCGCCTGTGGCAGGCCGGGTACCGGCTCGGAGCGCAGGTGGTCAACGCGCCGGGCACGTGGAACTTCAGCAACCTCGAGACCTCCGACCGCGACGGCGCCGTCGCGTTCTACGGGGCGCTCCTCGGCTGGGAGGTGGACCCGGAGCTAGCGATCGGTATGGCCCGCGTGCCGGGGTACGGCGACCACCTGGCCGCCACCTCCGACCCCGACATCTTCGAGCGTCAGGTGGGGTTTGCGCCGCCTGGCTTCGCCGACGCCGTCGCCGGGATCCAGCACACCGACGGCCCGGCCCGGTGGTCGGTCGTCTTCGCGATCGCGGACCGCGACGCCTCGGCCGACGCCGCGCGGGCGGCGGGCGGCACCGTGCTGTCGACGAAGGACGACGAGTGGGAGCGCCGCGCGGTGGTGCGCGACCCGCAGGGGGCCGAGCTGGTGCTGTCGCAGTTCGCGCCGCAGGGATCCGCCTGACGGCGGAACCGCTCAGGGGCGGCCGGCCTGGACCCACATGACCGGCGTGTCCATGAACGTCGTGCGGCCCACCTCGCGGGCGTCGACCAGGCCGGCGTCCGTGAGCAGCCGCTGGATGCCGCCGTCGGCGTTGTCCTCGCGGTGCTGGTTGCCGCCGATCTCGTCCCCGTGCCCGTGCGGGTGACCGCCGTGCCCGTGCGGGTGGCCGCCGTGCCCGTGACCGCCGCCGTGCCCGTGGCCCCCGGGTGCGTCGAGGTCGGCGATGGTGACCCGGCCGCCGGGGCGGAGCACGCGGACGAGCTCGGCCGCGAACCGCTCCTTCTCGTCCAGCGGCACGTGGTGCAGCGCGAGCGAGGAGAGGACGTGGTCGAGGCTCGCGTCGGCGGCGGGCAGCCGGTCGGCGAACCCGCGGACGAGCGTGAGGTCGCCGGTGCGGCCCACCCTGCGCCGCCGGGCCTTGCGCGCCGCACGGCGGAGCGCGGCGCCGTCGGGGTCGAGGCCGGTGACGACGGCGTCGGGCACGGTGCGCAGCACGGCGAGCGTGAGGTTGCCGGTGCCGCAGCCGACGTCGAGCACGTGCTGGCCGCCGGTGATGCCCGCGAGCTCGACCGTGCGGCGGTGCAGGCGGCCGGCGCGACGCCACCAGCTCTGCACGTCGTACCAGGGCATCTTCCAGGCGCTGCTCATGCCGGGCAGGTACGCCCTGTCCTCCTCGCCCGGGCGGACGTCGTCGCGCAGCCGTACGTGATCCCGGGCCCTCGGGGAGCTCTCTGCCATGCCGGGCACGCTACCGGCTCTGTCGGCTTCGACGGGTTGATGCTGGGCGTCCGGCCGAAGGCGGTGCGGGTCCTGTGGGACGCGCTCGAGGGCTAGGGCCGGAGCCGGGGCCCGGTCGGCCGTCGACGGCTTGCCGAACTCCTCGATGAGCACGGGGTACTGCTCGGCGCCGTGCCCTGCGGCGATCGCGCGGTCGGCCATCGCCTTGATCAGCCTCGGCAGCTCGGCGTTCACACCCGCCGCCTCGCTCTCCTCGACCAGGTGCGACATCGCGCGTGCGTCGGTCTCCAGGGCCGAGATCTCGGCGGGGAACGAACCGCGGTCGATCTGGGCGGCGTACCCGGGCAGCCACCCGGCCACCCCGGCCGCGATCTGCTGCGCGAACGGGGCGTATGCCGCGGCGTCGACACCGGCCGTCGTGAGCAGGGCCGTGCATCGTCGACGTTCATACCGGTGTGAAGGTCAAGGGGGAGCGGGATGCGGATCGGGGAGCTGAGCCGTCGGACGGGAGTCCGCGCCCACCAGCTGCGCTACTACGGGTCGCAGGGCCTCCTGGACGCCGACCGCGGCGCGTACGGCTATCGCGAGTACGGCGAGGACGCCGTACTGCGGGTCAGGCAGATCCGGCATCTGCTCGGTGCGGGCCTGTCGTCCGTGGACATCGCCTACGTGCTGCCCTGCGCCGTCGGGGAGGTCCCGGAGTGGGCGGGGTGCCCCGAGCTGCTGGGCGCGATGCAGTCGCGACTCCGGCGGATCGAGGACCAGATGACCAGGCTCGGCCGGTCGTGACCCCGTGCCCGCCTGAGCCGGCGGGGCGCGACCTAGGCAACCCGGACGACGTCGGCCCGCTCGGGCGCGGCCTGCTCGCTCAGCACCTGGCGACGTCGCGGGTCGGCCATGAACGACGGGAACCGCACCAGCCCAGGCTTTCGGGCCTCCCAGGTGAGCTGCTTGACGGTGCTCCAGCAGACGAGCTCCTTGAGCCCCGCGCCGAGCCTGGCGGCCAGGCGGCCGCCGAGGTAGAGGCTCACGGGGTCGTCGTTGCGCCGGGCGAACTGGAAGAGGCCGGCGCTGCGGCCGAGGCTGAGGCACTGGCCGAGGAAGCCGACCGCGGCGGGTGCGGGCTCCTCGCCCGCGATCTTGGCGAGCACCGTGTCGCCGGCCACCCCGCCGAGCTGCCCCGCGGCCTGGCAGCTCATGCGGAACGGCCGGTCGGACGGCGCGGCCGAGTCGCCGGCGGCGACGATGCGGTCGTCGTCCACGCTGGTCAGCGTCTCGTCCGTGAGCAGGCGGCCCGCGGCGTCGGTGCTCAGGCCGCTGCGCGCGGCGAGGTCCGGCGCGCGGAACCCCGCGGTCCAGATCGTCACGTCGCCGGGGATCTCGCGCCCGTCGGCGAGCCGCACGACGTCGGCCGTCACCTCGGTGACCGTGGCCGACGGGCCCGCCAGCACGGTGACGCCGAGGCGGGCGAGCGTCGCGGCGACGACCTCGCGTCCCTTCGGATGCAGGTACGGGCCGAGCACGTCGCCGCCGACCAGCGTCACGCGTCGGCCCTGCTCCGCCAGCTCGGTGGCGGTCTCGAGGCCGGACGGACCCGCGCCGACCACGGTGATCGCGGCCGAGCGACCCACGGCGTCGAGCGCCGGCATCAGCCGGTCCGCCTCCTCCAGGCTGGCGAGCGGATACGCGTGCTCGGCCGCCCCCGGCACGCTCGGATCGGCGCTGGTACTGCCCACCGCGTACACGAGGTAGTCGTAGCCGACCGTGCCGCCGTCGGCCAGGGTCACCCGGCGCGCGGGCGCGTCGATCCGGTCCACGGTGCCGACCGTCAGCCGCACGCCGTCGGCCAGGATCTCGTCGTAGCTCACGACCGCGTCGTTCGAGCCCGCCACCCGCTGGTGCAGGCGGATCCGCTCCACGAACTGCGGGCGGGCGTTGATCAGGGTCACCGTCACGTCGTCGCGCTTGGTCAGCCGGTTGGCCGTCATCACACCGGCGTACCCGCCGCCGATCACCACGACCTTGCTGATGTTCTTCTCAGACATCGTCTCTCCCTCATCGTCGTCGGTTCTGACACCACGACGGGGTGGGGGTCGGAGACGTGACACCGGACATGCAGACGGCGCCCGGGTCGCGGAAGCGACCGGACGCCGTCGGGCGTGCGCCTGAGCGATCAGGCGGCGGTGTTGTCGGCCGCCCGAGTCTGCGGTTCCGCTGCGGGCGAGGGCCTCGTTCCTCGGCCCTCACCCTTCGCTGCACCTCCGCCTCAGGCGGCGGTGGTGACCTCGACGCGCTGCGGCGCGGTGCCGGCGAAGACGCCGGCCACGGTCACTGTCAGGACGCCCGCGTCGTAGGTCGCGCGGACGGCGTCGCCGTCCACGGCCTTCGGCAGCGTGACGACGCGACGGAACGAGCCGAAGCGGACCTCCGAGATGCGGCGGCCCTCGGACTCCTCCGTGCGCTGGTCCTTGCGCTCGCCGCGCACGACGAGCTTGCGGCCCTCGACCTCGACGGTGACGTCCTCGGCCGGGTTCACGCCCGGCAGGTCGAGGCGGGCGACGAGGTCCTCGCCGTCGCGGTACACGTCGGCCGCGGGCACGGGGCTCTCGGTCGCGAGACGCGGCGTCCACAGGTCGCGGAGCCAGGCGTCGGCGAACGGGGTACGGGTCAGGGTGGTGGTCATGCTGTCCTCCTCCAGGTGGGTGCTGCTGAAGGGTTCAACTTGAGCGCCCTCGACTCAATTTCCGGGTTCGCCGAGGGCGATCATCCCCGTCGTGGCGGGTGCCAGGAGGTCACACGTCGAGGTCGAGCCGCGCGAAGGTGGGAGCGTCGGCGCGCCAGGCGCGGATGATCGAGCCGTGCCGGGCGTACTTGGCGGCGAACGCCTCGACGGCACGACGGCTCTCGTCTGGATCGCTGACGAGCGTCGCGGCGGCTGACCATGAGCTGCTGCGTCGGCTCACGCCCACCCGCTGCTGCGCGAGTGCGTTCTGGAGCCAGTCGCTGCGAGGCCCTCCGCGCACCGCGACGTACAGCCGAGTGCCAACCGGTGCGAACCAGACCGTCACCGCATGCGCCGCGCCGCTGACGCGCCCGCGAGTGGTGATCCGGCAGGTGGTCGCGCCGCAGAGGGCCGCAGGGATTCCGGTGTCCGACACCTCGCCAGCCTACGATCCGGACGATGACCGCGGTGGCGTGCCCTCCGCGGTGGCGCACTCCATGCGGCGCGAGGGAAGACTGCAGGCCGGACCGGCGTTCTCGTGGTCGTGACCCCGACCGACGTGCTGCCCACCGTGGCCGACGTCGTCGTCATCGGCGCGGGCCAGGCGGGGCTGTCCGTGGCCTATCACCTGCGGCGCCGCGGGTTCGTGCCCGCGGGTGCGCAGCCGGGTGTCGACGGCGCGGCCCGTCGCACGTTCGTGGTCCTCGACGCCGAGGACGGCCCCGGCGGCGCGTGGCGGCACCGCTGGCGCTCGCTGCGGATGAGCACGGTCAACGGCATCTACGACCTGCCCGGAATCGAGCAGCCGGACGTCGAGCCCGAGGCCGCGAGCGCCGACGTGCTGCCCGCCTACTTCGGCGACTACGAGGACGAGCTGGGCCTCGCCGTCGCGCGGCCGGTGCGGGTGCGCCGCGTCGAGCGGGCGGACGGCGCTGACGGAGGAGACGACGACCTGGTGGTGCGCTGGGAGGGTCGGGGGACGTCGGGGGTGATCGCCGCCCGGGCGATGGTCAACGCGACGGGCACCTGGTCCAAGCCGTTCTGGCCGCGCTACCCGGGCCAGGAGACGTTCCGCGGACGCCAGCTGCACACGGCCGACTACGTGCGCGCCGAGGACTTCGCCGGGGAGCGGGTGGCCGTCGTCGGCGGCGGGATCTCCGCCGTGCAGCTGCTCGAGGAGGTCTCGCACGTGGCGCAGACCTTCTGGTTCACGCGGCGCGAGCCGGTCTGGCGCGACGAGTTCGGGCCCGACGACGGGTCGCACGCCGTCGCGATGGTCGCCGACCGCGTGCGCGAGGGCCTGCCACCGCTGAGCGTCGTGTCCGTGACTGGGCTGATCCGCACGCCGCGGCTGCTCGCGGCCGAGGCTCGCGGCGTGCTCCAGCGCCGTCCGATGTTCACGCGGATCGTGCCTGACGGCGTCGTGTCCGCCGACGGTGAGACGCTCGCCGTGGACGTCATCTTCTGGAACACCGGCTTCCGCGCCGCCCTGGACCATCTGCGGCCGCTCCAGCTGCGCGCCCCGGGCGGCGGCATCCGGATGGACTCCACCCAGGTGGACGGCGAGCCGCGGGTGCACCTCGTGGGCTACGGGCCGTCGGCCTCCACCGTGGGGGCGAACCGCGCCGGGCGCGAAGCCGTCGCGCGGATCGTCCGGTATCTGGACTCCGACGACGACGGGCGCCCGGCGGATGCGCGGCTCCGGGGGGGACGACCGGTCACCTTACGGTGAAGCTGTGCAGGACTCCCTGGGTCTCGGCCGCACGACGGAGGGCGTCGTCGAAAGTGGCCACCGCGCCGTCCAGGTGGAGCGCGGTGGCGAGGACGACGGCGTCGGGCATCTGCAGCCCGCACCGCACCTGTGGTGCCGGCGGCGCGATTCAGCAGGAGGTGCTGCCCTCGAGGTCGTCGCAGACCAGGTGGGTTCGCACCTCGGTGACGGTGGTGGGACCCGTGGTGCTCGTCGTAGAGATCGTGCCGGCGATGTCGGTCCACGTGCTGGTCCCCTGAACGCGGAAGCGGCCCTGCCAGGTGGTGGTGAGCGAGACCGCGACGCCGGTGCGGTACACGTTGCCGTTGTCGTCCACGTCGGTGCCGGCGTCCGCGCCGGGCGTGCCCAGGCGGCTGTAGGTGTGCCCCACCCAGGTGGCGTCGGGCAGGGGGTCGCCGTCGTGCCAGGGCCGGCCGGGGTCGGTGGTCGTGAGGGTGCTGCCGCCCGGCGAGTACGGGTCGTCGAAGTCCCACGTGAACTCCGTCGGCTCCGCGCGGATGACGACCGGCACACCCAGCAGCGTGACCTGCCGGTCCTGCGGCGTGGCCGACGTGTACGCCGGGTAGTGCACGTTCACCACCATCGGCGGGTTGCCCTGCACCGTCACCTCCGGCGCGGCGATCTTCATCGACTTGAACTCGCGGCGGGCCTGGGCGGCGATGTCCGCGGGGGTGATGCACTCGTCGTCCGACAGCTGCTCCGCGTCGCCGTACGAGCCGTCCTCCTGGACGCGCCGCACCCAGAGCGCGTCGAGCGCGTACTCGCTCTCGTCGCAGGGCACGATGATCTCCGCGACGTCCTTGCCGTCGGGGCACGCGCCGGGGGCGGTCACGATGCCGCTGAGGGAGTCCAGGTCGCCCAGCGTCCCGCACGTCACCGCGTCGGTGCGCGTGTACTTGTCCTGGGGCCCTTCGGATTCCTCCGCCGTGTCACCGTTGCCGTGACGCGAACTGCCCTCACGGCCGACGGTGAGTTCGTTGTTGCTGTCATCCCCAAGACCCCACGCCTCGTCGCCGGAAGCCTCGGTGGCGGTGGCCAGCAATGGAGTCGGCGCTCCGGACACGCCGAGAAGTACACCCGCAAGGATGAGAGCGGAGAGACGCACGCTAGTCACCTTCCACCTGGCCGACCTCGACGATGATCCACTCGTCGTCCTTGCGGCCTACCTCGAACGCAAGGCCGACCTTCTCGGAATCTGGGGAGTGGATGGTCTCGCCCGCCGAGTCCAGGATCTTCACCGATTGCGTGATTTTGACGTCGATGGGCCAGATCCCCGTCGCTGCGTCTTGGTCATACGTGTGGGTCACACGGGGTTGGGACTGGGTGCCTTCCCACGTGTAGCCACGCTCCTGGATGTCTTGCGCCTGCGTCAGTCGCTTTGCACAGAATCCGCAGCTCTTGTGCGACATCGCTTCCCATTCGGCGGTGTCGCCCGTCTTCATGATGTAGTCGTCGAGCTCGAGGAAGTAGACCGCGGCGGCTTCGGCACCCGCGGGGCCGTCGTCGTCCATCGCCTTCGGCCGCTCTGGCGCGACGACGACAGAGCTGGATGTCGGCGACGGTGACGACGAGGCATCAGGGCTCGCGCTGGTGGCGGTCGGCTCGGGCGACGGCGGCGCGGGCGCGTCGCCGTCGCAGCCGGCGACGAGCAGTGCGGCGGCGATGGAGGTGGCGGCGAGGATGGCCCGGGTGCGGGTCATGACGGGGCTCCTGTCGGCGGTGACGTCGCGGTCACTGTAGGGCAATCCGTCAGATGGTTGACTCGGAGTCTGTGGACAACGACGTCGCCGCAGGTGGCGGCTCAGCTGCTGGGCGGGTGCCAGCTCATCACGGGCCGCAAGGCCCGGGCACCGAGCGATTCCGTCCAACGGCCGAGGGCGCGCATTCCCGTGTCGCGGACGCCGGTGGCGGCCGCCGACGTCCACAGGGTGGGCCCGGCGACCCGCGCCGACATCCGCATCACCCGCTGAACCCGCGGCCGCCGCTCGGCCGACCAGCGCTGCAGCGCCGCCGCCACGTCGTCGCGTGGGCCCACGCGCGCGCCCAGCACCACCGCGTCCTCGATCGCCTGGCACCCGCCCTGCCCGAGGTTCGGCAGCATCGCGTGGGCGGCGTCGCCGACGAGCGCGACACGCCCCGCCGCGAGGGACGCCGGGGGAGCGGGCAGGTGGCGCAGCTCGTGCCGCAGCACCGCGGTGTCGTCGACCGACGCCAGGAGCGCGGGAATCGGGTCGTGCCAGCCGGCGAGCCGGGCCCGCAGCTCGTCGAGGTCTCGGGGCACGCCCGCGGCCTCGGCTACCGACGCGTACGCGTAGACCTGCCCGTCGGCGAGCGGCGCGACGCCCACGACGATCCCCCGACCCCAGGTCTCCGAGCCGACGACGCCCGGCACCGGCGGGGTGACGAATCGCCACGCCGTCGACCCGCCCGGCACCGGCGCCGGAGCGCCCGCCCACCAGCGGGTGCGGGTCGCCGACCCGATGCCGTCGGCCGCGACCACGAGGTCCGCGTCGAGGTCGCCGTCCGGGGTCGTGACCCGCGCGGGCCGCGACGTCGTGCCCGGATCGGTGACGACGGCGCTCGTGCCGAGGCGCAGCGACCCGGCGGGGAGGGCGTCCGCGAGCAGGCCGACCAGCTGTGCGCGGTGCAGCAGCAGCGTGCGGTCGCCGAACAGCGACGTCGACTCCTCCGCCCGGCCGCGCAGCAGCCACCGCCCGTCCGGGCTGCGCAGGCCGACCTCGCCCTGCAGCGCGGCCAGGTCGCGCGTCGCGTCCCCGACGCCCAGCGCGTCCAGCGACCGCACGGCGTTCGGCGCGACGGCGATCCCCGCGCCCACCGGGTCCAGCGACGTCGCACGCTCGATGACCGTGACGTCCCACCCTTGGCGGGCCAGCGCCACGCCCGACGCCAGGCCGCCGATGCCGCCGCCGATCACGACGGCGGTGCGCTCGTCCGGCATCGGTCAGCCCCTCAGCGGCGAGCCGACGACGGTGAAGTCGAACCCGCCGAAGTCGCCCGACAGCAGCGGGCGGGCCGCGGCGATCGACGCCTGCACGGCGGGCAGCTGCAACGACGCGCGGTGTGCCTCCGCCGATATCCACAGCTCGGCGACGAACACCGTGTCCGGCTGGTCGTCGCTGACGCCGACCTCGTAGAGCAGGCAGCCCGCGTCCGCCAGCTCCGTACTGCGTTGCGTGAGGTGCGCGACGAGCTCGTCGCGCCGTCCGGGGGCTGTGCCGAGCGTGCCGACGTTCGCGTAGGTCATGGGTCGTGACGCTAGCGGCTCATCAGGCGACGGGGGGCATGACACATGTCACGGGTGCGGCGTGCGAAGTGCCCAGAAGCTGCTGACAACGGACACTTACGCGCTGCGCGCGCGAACGGTGGACTGGAGTCAGCACGGGGGTCACCCCGACCCACGAACCACAGGAGCAGATCATGGACCTCGTCGAAACCCTCCAGAACCTCATGGGCCAGGTGCCCGAGCTCGTGCAGCCGCTGATCGTGGCGGCCGCGGGCGCCATCCCCTTCATCGAGGGCGAAGGTGGCGTGGCGATCGGCATCCTCGGCGGCATCCACCCGGTCGTCGCTGCCGTTGCAGCGATGATCGGCAACTTCCTCAGTGTGGCGGCGCTGGTGCTGCTCGGTTCCGGTGCGCGCAACGCCGTCGTCACCCGGCATCGTGCGAACGCCCAGGCACGGGTCGGCGCGACGGTCGGCGGCTGGTCCGCCATGGAGTCAGCACCGGCCATGGAGCCCGATGAAGCTCGCAGCTCCGCGCGCCGGGCGAAGTTCCAGCGCGCCTACGAACGCTACGGCGTACCGGGCGTGAGCCTGCTCGGGCCCGCGCTGCTGCCGACCCAGTTCACGGCCACGATGCTCGCTGCCTCGGGCGTCGGCAAGGTCCGCATCCTCATCTGGCAGGCGGCCGCGATCGTCGCATGGACCACGGCCACCGCGCTCGTCATCAGCGGCGTCCTCCAGGCCATCCGGTGACAACGACGACGAAGCCGGCCACGACCAGGGCAGGTTCTGGGACGGCCCAGCCTTGGAGTCACCAGCGCACGCCCGTTGCGGCGCCGAACTGTTCGTAGCGCCAGTCGAGGTGATCGCGATCGGGGCGGTCGGTTCGCCGTTGCGGCAGCGAGAGCTGGCGGCCGTGCATCTCCTGGAGGCCGTGCTTGAGCATCGGCCCGTCGATCTCCTCGAGCAGGCGGAACGAGATCCGCACCTCGTAGTCCGGCGTCACGCCGAGCATGTTCTGGTCGTACGCGGCGTGGTGGATCTTGCAGAGCGCGAGGCCGTTGTTCACCGTCGGCGCGCCGAGCGCGTGCCCGTCCGGCACGATGTGCGCGGCGTCGAGCAGGGAGCCGTGCTTGAGCTCGCAGATCGCGCACTGGGTGTCGTAGGCGACGAGCACGCGGGTGCGGAAGGCCGGTTGGTGCAGGCGTTGTCTCGCGAGCCGGAGGGCGTACTCTCGCTGCGGCGCGGTGAGGTGGCGGGGGTCGTGCAGGAACGTGAACGCCTCGTCGAGGGCGATGAGGAACTGCCGGTTCTCCGGTTCGTCATCCACCACGTACACCGGGAACACCGGCGTGTAGATGTTCGCGATCTCCTTGCGGAACAGGAGGAGCGGCATGCCGGTCTCCATGGCATGGCGCAGCTTCTTGTTGTCGCCGGCCCAGGGGTCGCCCTTGCGGTACGCGTAGTGCAGCAGTCCGTCGTCGGACTCCGTGTCGTCGTACGGTCCGTTGGCGGCGCTGACGATGGAGAGCGTCGAGTGGAACGTGGCGGGGTTGCGGATGCCGCGGGAGTAGTCGATGACCGGCAGCTTCTCGCCATCGAGGTGGAAGTCGAGCAGCTCGTCGCGGTGGAGGAAGCCGCCGTTGGACTCAGCACGCTTTGCAACCCACGCCATGATCTGCTTGCGAAGCTCTGCTTCGACCGCTGACTCCACCCGAGGAGCTCACCATCGCCGGGGCGCTCCCGCAAGAGTTCGCGTGAGCAACGTGGCAGGTGACAGGCGATTTCACCCCGCCCGGTCCACCAGCAGCGCCAGTTGAACACGGTTGGCGCTGAGCCGGGTGGTGGCGCGGGTCAGGTGCGTCTTGATGGTCGCCTCGCCGAGGAACAGCCGCTGCGCGATGGCGGCGTTCGACATCCCCTCGGCGACACACTTCGCGATCTCCAGCTCCCGCGCGGTGAGCTGTGCCAGCAGATCGCGCGCCTCGCGCTGACCACGCGCAGCGGGGTTCGCGCTCACCTGCTCCATGACGATCCGGGCGGCGCGTGGCGACAACGCCCCCTCGCCGTCGGCGACGGCACGCACAGCCGCGACGAGCTCGTCGGGCCCGGAGTCCTTCGCAAGGAACCCGGACGCCCCGGCATGCACAGCGTCGAGGATGGCGGACTCGGTGTCCAAGGACGTCATCGCGATGACCCCGGGCGCGGAGGGCAGGGCCACCACGGCAGCCGTGGCGCGGATGCCGTCCATGCGCTCCATTCGTAGGTCCATGAGGACAACGTCGGGGTGGTACGCCTGCACGGCGGTGATCACCTCGTCGCCATCGGCGGCCTCGGCGACGACGGCCAGCCCGCTCTGGGTCAGGATCGTGCGTAGGAAACCGCGGACCATCGCGTCGTTGTCGACCACCATCACCCTGACCACACTGCCGACCCTAGCGACGGGCGGCGTCGGGCGCGCAGGTCAGCGCGGCTCGGGCGGTGCCTCCGGCACCGGGGCAAGCCCACGGCAGGTGCGCCTGCACCCGAAACCCGCCGTCGTCCTGCGGGCCGGCGTCGAATGTGCCGCCCAACGCCTCGCACCGCTCGCGCATCCCGGAGATCCCGGCGCCACCGCCGGGCACGGCACCCGAGATGTCAGCGCCCGGGCCGTTGCGGACGTCAACGTCCATCCCGGCGCCGGGCCGAGCGCGCACGCTCACGTCCACCCGCGTGCCGGGCGCGTGCTTGGCGGCGTTGGTCAACGACTCCTGCACCACGCGGTAGACGGCGCGCGTCAGCACCGGCGGCGCGGCCTCGGCGTCGGTGACGAATACGGTGGCGGTGACGTCGACGCCGCGCTCCCGTGCGCCATCGAGGAGCTCCGCGAGATCGCCGAGCGACGGCGCGACGCCGGTGTACTCGTCGGCGCCCTCGCGCAGCGACTTGATGAGCGTGCGCATCTCCTCCAGCGCGCGGTGCGCTGACGACCGCATCGACCGCGCGGCCTCGCCGACGTCGGGGTCGTCCGAGGACACCTCGAGCGCCACCGCCTCCAGCGAGACCAGGGACAGCTGGTGCGCGACGGTGTCGTGCATCTCCCGCGCGATGAGGTCGCGCTCCTCCTGCCGCGTCAGCTCGGTCCGCAGCGCCTCCGACTCCACCCGAAGGCGGTCGGCACGCCGCGCCTCGACGGTCGCCTCCTGCCGGGCGGCGTGCGCCTCGACGGTCGCCTCCTGTGCGGCCTGGCGCGCGGCGTCGGCGTCGGCGTTGGCCCTGAGGAGCCGGCGCAGCAGCCCGATGCCGACGGCCAGGGCGAGGCCCAGCACGCCGATGACGACATACCCCACGGGCGACATGAACGACGTCCGGCCGCTCTCCAGCACCACCGCGAAAACGACGTCGACCTCGCGGGACGCGTCCCGCCACAGCGACACGCCCAGCGCGACGGCGGTGGCCCCGCCGCACAGCAAGCTGCGGCGCAGGTCGGTCCGGGCGATCACCCACGGCAGCGCGATGAGCGGCGCGACCGCGCCCAGCGGCCCGACGATGCCGACCGCGGCGGTGGCCAGACAGACCACCACCGGGTGCGACATCCGCCACCACATCGCCGCCGCGACCCCGCCGGCGACCACGAACCACAGCAGCGCCAGCGCGAGCTCGCCGCCGCTGAGCTCCGGCCCCGGGGAGGCGTACGCCAGCCCGACCATGGCGGAGAACCACGCCACGACCATCGCGCCGATCGTCCCCGTGACGCTCCAGAACCGCCGGCCGCGCCGAGGCGGCCAGGGAGGCACGGGTGGCGGGGGGAGCGGCTCGGGTGCCGTCGGCCCATACGGCGCAGCCGGGGAGCCTTGGGCCGGGGCCGACGGCGGTGGGCCGTACGGGTCGGCGGGGTTCGACGGCGGATTCATGCGGGCAGCGTACGGCGGGCGTCGGGGCGCCGCCGTCGCCGGATCGGCTCGACGACGCGGCCCCGGCGTCCACCTTTCGGCTCGCCGGGTCCAGCCGCGCAGGGGATCCGCCGGGGTGTGCCCGCGCCGGACGATCGTGCCGTTCCGATCGTCACCGTCCATTCCAGGAGTCATCATGTCCACGCCGTACCCCGACCCGTCCCAGCAGCCCACGCCGCAGCAGCCCCAGCAGTCTCAGCACCGGGGCCAGCCGCAGTACGCGCCGCAGCCGCAGTACGCGCCGCAGCCGCCGTACGGTCAGCAGCCGTACGGTCAGCCTCAGGCTGGCCAGCAGTACGGCCCGCCGCAGGGCTGGACGCCGCAGACGCCGCCTCCGGAGAAGCGCAAGAACTGGTTCGCCCGCCACAAGGTGCTCACCGGAATCGGCGCGATCGCCCTGATCTCGATCATCAGCAGTAGCCTCGGGGGCGGGGACGACGACGGCGCCGGCGCCGCTGGCGTCGCCGAGGCCGACGCCGCCACGACGCAGGACGACACCGCGAAGGGCGCTGACACCACCGAGGCGGACGATGCGGCCGCCGAGGCGGAGAAGCCCGAGAAGGCCGAGGTGCCGGCGAAGGCCGAGAAGCTGCCCACCGTCGGAGACAAGGTCCGCGACGGCAAGTTCGAGTTCACCGTCACCGACCTGGAGGACGGCGGCACGGAGATCGGCAACGAGTACCTCAGTGAGAAGGCGCAGGGCCAGTTCGTGCTCGTCCACATGACTGTGGAGAACATCGGCGACCAGGCGCAGTTCTTCGACGGCACCGGCCAGGAGCTCGTCGACACCGAGGGGCGTACCCATTCAACGGACACCGAGGCAGCCATCTACCTCGACGAGTCCAACTCGTTCCTCAACGAGATCAACCCGGGCAACAAGGTCGACGGCGTCGTGGTCTTCGACCTCCCGAAGAAGGCCATCCCGGCCACCCTCGAGCTGCACGACTCGATCTTCTCCGGGGGCGTGCAGGTCGCGGTGAAGTGATGCCCGCGACCTGATGACCGTCTCTGCCCGACAGCCTCTCCCCGAGGTTGGCGGGCAGAGACGTCCGCGCTCGGCAATCGCCCTGGTGGTCATCCCGGGACGCGTCAAGACCGTCGGCAGATTTGACGCGGGGGTGATGAGTGGCGGAGACGGCGTACGACGTTCTCTGGGAGCGTGCTGCGGACCAGCACGGTTTCGTCACGCGCCGAGACGCCAAGGACGCGGGGATCTCCGCCGATGCGCTGAAGATGCTGCAGTACCGCAAGCAGCTCGACCGGGTGGCGACAGGGGTCTACCGCTTCCCGCGGTTCCCTGTGGGAGCCGGCGACCACTACATGCTCGCGGTCCTCTGGGCCGGTGACGAGCGGGCCTGTCTGAGCCACGAGACTGCACTCTCCGTCCGGGAGCTCAGTGACGTGAACCCCGATCGCGTTCACCTCACCGTGCCGAAGAACCGGCGCATCCGACGTGCCGGCGGAGAGCTGTACGTCGTGCATCGCATGAACCTCGCCGACGACGAGATCGGATGGTGGGAGGAGATTCCCACGGTGACGGTGGGCACGGCGACCCGGCAGTGCATCGGCACCGGCACCCCGACCTATCTCCTGCGACCGGCACTCGCGCAAGCCGCGGAACGCGGACTGATCGCGCCGCGCCAACGGACCGCGCTCGCCGCGCAGTTGGAGGATCGCGATGGCAGCTGAGGATCCCATCGCCCGCATTGGCCGGCTCTCGCCGCGGGAGAAAGAGCCCGCGACTGTTCGCGTGCTCGAAGGCTGGATCGCCGCCGCCCAGCGAAGCACGGCCATCGACGGCGGGCGGCTCGGCTGGCTGATCGCGACTACCGTCGTGACGGCCGCACTCCAACGTGTCGTCGTCGCGGACGACTCCCCGTCATTTCTCCTCAAGGGCGGCACGTACCTCCAGCACAGGCTCGGGGCGAGCTCTCGTCCGACCAAGGACCTCGACGGCATCGTGCGAGGCGATATCGAGGGCTTCCTTGCCGGGCTGGACGACCTCCTGGCTGAACCGTGGCCACCGTTCGAACTCCACCGAGAGCGGCTCGCCGTCATCGAGACACCCGCGCGCCTCGTCAAGCCGCGCCGCTTCGACGTCGTTCTGAGCATTCGCGGCAAGGTGTGGCGACGCGTGCAGGTCGAGATCTCGCCGGACGAGGGCGGTGCAGCGGGCGAGGTCGATATCCTCCCGGCTCCGCGGCTCGAGCATTTTGGCCTCAAGACTCCCGACGCGCTCCTGGGTAGATCGCTCCGGTATCAGATCGCCCAGAAGCTGCATGTATGCTCCGACCCGCATGACCCGCCGTCGTCGGTCAAGGATCGTGCCCGCGACGTCGTCGACCTCCTGAGCCTGCGGCCGCTCGTCGCGGACGGGCCGCCGTCCGTCATGTCGTTGAGGAAAGCGTGCGTCGACGTGTTCGATGCACGTGCTCAACGACTGGATCGACGAGATCGAGCGCCACGGCTGACTGCCGACGGCCGGCGACACCGCAGGGATGTCACGGAAGGCCGCCCGTCGAGTCAGAGGAAGTCGGCGTACAGCTTCTCCGGAGGCAGGTCGAGCAGCGCCTTGACGGCGCTGGAGTCGGGGTCGAGCGCCTCGAGCTCGCCGGCTTCGAGCGCGTCGAGGGTGAGGCGGACGACGTCGAGCGGGTCGTTCTTGGGGATGTCCCAGCCGGCCATCATGTCGGTGTCGGTGGACGAGAGGTGCACACCGAGCACCTGTGTGCCCTGCGGGGCGAGCTCCAGCCGCGTGCTGTTGGTGAGCTGCCACTCGGCCGCCTTGGCCACGGCGTAGGAGCCGTTGCCCGGGAACGTGCGGAACGACAGCAGGGACAGGACGTTGACGATCGCGCCGCCGCCGTTGCGGCCGAGGATCGGCGCGAAGGCGCGGGTGACGTCGAGCGTCCCGAAAAAATTGGTGTCCAGCTCGGCACGGATCAGGGCGGGATCGCCGGTGAGCAGGTTCTGCGCGGTGGCGATGCCGGCGTTGTTGACGAGCAGGTCGACGTCCTGGGCGGCCGCCGCGACGGCGGCGACCTGGTCGGGGTCGGTGATGTCGAGGCGCAGCGGCTGGACGCGGCCGTCCCCGTCCGGTACGTCGATGGCTTCAACGTCGCGCGCGGTGGCATAGACCTTGCGGGCGCCGCGGGCGAGCAGCTCCTGGACGAAGACGCGGCCGAGCCCGCGGTTTGCGCCGGTGACCAGTGCGGTGGATCCGTGTGTGTTCATGTACGGCACACTAGAAGCTGACATCAATGTCAGGTGCAAGTGGGAGGCGTGGACGGGATGGAGCAGCTGAAGATCGGCGACCTCGCGCGGCGCACCGCCGTGAGCGTGCGGTCGCTGCGGTACTACGAGACCCGGGGCATGTTGGCGTCGGAGCGATCCTCCGGCGGCCAGCGGCTGTATCGGCCAGATGCGGTGGAGCGGGTAGTGCTGATCCAGCAGCTGTTCGGCGCCGGCCTGTCCAGCGACGACGTCCTCGGGCTGCTGCCCTGCGTGTACTCCGGGACGACGTCGCCGGCGATGGTCGAACGGCTCGAGCGGGAGAGGGCCCGGATCGATGCGCAGATCGAGCAGCTCGGCACGGCACGCAGTCGTCTCGACGGCGTGCTCGAGGAGGCGTACGCCCGGTTGCGCGTCGCCTGACGAGGCGCCGGGCTACTCGCCCGGCAGGAACGTCCCCATGTCGACGGGCTGCGACAGGATGCCGTCCTCGATGGACAGGTCGGACAGCGTCTGCATGGCGTCGGCGTCGATGTCGGAGCGGAAGTCCTCCATCACCAGCGACCCGGCGACGTCCTCCGGCATCTCCAGGAACCCCGCCAGCGAGGTGGCCACGGCGTCTGGGTTCTCCTGCGCGTACGCGGTGACCTCGTCGACGGCGGCGGTGAACTCCTCCACCATCTCGGGGTCCTTCTCGGCCAGCGCGCCGGAGGTGATGACGCCCATCGTCATGACGCCGGGGAACACCTCCTGGTAGTTGTACGACACGAGGGTGTTGCCGCCCTCCTTGAGCTGAGTCTGGAACGGCTCGGGCACCCACACGGCGTCGACGTCGCCGCCGTCGAGCGCGGCGGGCATGTCCGGGAAGCCCATCTCGACGAACTCGACGCTCGCGCCGTCGCCGTCGTCCTGCGTGACGATCTCGCGGATCGACACCTCGCCCATGGTCTTGAGGGTGTTGACGGCCACGGTCTTGCCGGCCAGGTCGGCCGGCCGCTCGATGCCCGAGTCGGGCGCCGCCCACACGCTGGTGACGTCGTCGCCCTCGGCCTTGGAGTGCGAGTACCCGGTGACGAGCTGGACGTCGAGGCCCTGCTCCTGCGCCAGCATGACGCTCAGCGGGTTGGAGATCGCGAACTCCATCTGCTGCGACACCACCGCCGGCAGCAGGGCCGCCCCGCCCTGCCCGGACTCGAGCGTCACGTCGAAGCCGTGCTCCTCGAAGATCCCCTCGTCGATGCCGAGCTGCAGCGCGGCGCTCGGCACGATGGGCAGCACGCCCACGGTCACGGCGGTGGTGCCGCCCTCCGACTCGCCACCGCCGCCATCGCCGCCGGCGTCGCCGCCCGAGCAGCCCGACAGGATCAGGGCCGCGACGGTCCCCACGGCCAGAGCACACGTCTTTGTGCGCATGATGCTTCCCCTTCGTCGAGGTGAGCGGAGGGCGTCAGCCGACGTCCTCCAGCGCGCCCGACGCCGGACGCGCGATCCGGTGCAGCAGGTCGGCGAGCACGGCGCGCTCGTCGGTGGACAGGTCGCCGAGCAGCTCGTCGAGCGACCCCTCGACCCGACGTCGGGCCTCGACGTACAGGTCCGCTCCGGCGGCGGTGGCGATGACAGACTTCTGCCGGCGGTCGGCCCGGTGCGGGCGCCGCTCGGCGAGCCCGCGCCTCTCGAGGTTGTCCACCAGCGCGACGATCTGGCTCGGGTCGAGTGCGAGCGCGTCCGCGAGCTCGCGCTGGCTCACGCCGTGGGAGAGCACAAGCTGCTCCAGCAACGAGTACGAGCGGGCGTTGAGCTCGTGCGGCACCAGCGCCTCGCGGGCCGCGGCGACCGCCCGTCCGCTGGACAGCGCGAGCAGCAGCCCGATGTTCTCCCGGCCGAGCCGGTGGATGCCTGTCACGTCGTCGACGCTACCCGCGATCATTGAGAATCACAATGATTGACATCCTCACTATCCGGGGCCACGCTGGCAGCACGCCTCGACGACGCGGTCGACGGCGCAACGACGTCATAGCGACGTTGCAGTCGACGATGACCGGGGGAGTGCATGGCCAGCGGGAACGTCAGCCTGGACGGCAAGGTCGCGATCGTCACGGGCAGCGGCAGGGGGCTCGGCCTCGCCTACGCCACCGAGCTCGCGCGCCGCGGCGCCGCGGTGGTCGTGAACGACGTCGACGACGACGTCGCAAAGGCGGCGGTCGCCCGGGTGGAGGACGCCGGGGGCCGGGCGGTCGCGGTGGTCGCGCCGGTGGGTCCGACGGCCACGGCACAGGAGCTCGTGGCGGCCGCCGTGGACGCGTTCGGCCGGCTCGACGTCCTCGTGACGAACGCGGGAGTGCTGCGCGACGGCGTGCTGTGGAAGATGTCGGACGACGATTTCGACACCGTCATCGGCGTGCACCTGCGCGGCACCTTCACCTGCGTGCGCGAGGCCGCGACCCATCTACGGCAGCAGGGCGAGGGCGGCCGCATCGTCTGCGTCGGCTCTCCCACCGGTCAGCGCGGCAACTTCGGCCAGACCAACTATGCCGCGGCAAAAGCCGGCATCGTCGGCATGGTCCGCACCTGGGCGTTGGAGCTCGCGCGCGCCGACATCACGGTCAACGCGATCGTGCCCGTCGCGGCAACGGCGATGACGGAGACGGTCCCGTTCTTCCGCCCGTTCGTCGAGGCAGCGCAGCGTGGTGAGCCGATGCCGCCCTTCGCGCGCCGGGCGCTCGGCTTCGGCGGCCCGGACGACGTCGCGGGCCTGGTCGCGTTCCTCGCCTCGGAAGCCGCGGCGTCGGTGACCGGCCAGGCGATCGGCGTCGGCGGCGACCGCCTCGCGCTGTGGACGCACCCGCAGGAGGCGGTCGTCGCGCTCGCCGACGGCGGCTGGACGGCGGACGAGCTCGCGCAGGACTTCGGCTCGGTCGTCGGCCCGCACCTGCAGACGGTCGGGCAGAAGTTCCCCGAGCCGCCGGCGCCGGGGGTGTGACGTGACCCGTCACGTGGCGCGGTACGAGTGCGCGGTCGACGTCGACGCGATCGACGCCGTCGACGTCCACGTGCACGTGGAGAAGGACCACGACGGCCGCCACTCCCTGCCGCGCGAGGTGATCGAGGCCGCCGCCCGCTACTTCCGCGCCCCCACCGAGCGGCCCACCGTCGACGAGACCGCGGCCCACTACCGGGAGCGCGCCACGGCCGCCGTGGTCTTCACCGTCGACGCCACGACCGAGCTCGGCCACGCGCCCAACAGCGTGGACGACCTCGTCGCGGGCGCGGCCGCGAACGCCGACGTGCTCATCCCCTTCGGCTCGGTGGACCCGCGCCGCCCCGACGCCCTCGACGAGGCCCGCCGCCAGCTCGACGACCTGGGCGTTCGGGGCATGAAGTTCCACCCCACCCTGCAGGGCTTCGACCCGTCGGAGGAACGCTGGTTCCCGCTCTACGAAGCCATCTCCGCTGCGGGCGTGCCCGCCCTCTTCCACACCGGCCAGACCGGCATCGGCGCGGGCATGCCCGGCGGCAACGGGCTGCGGCTCGGCCTGTCGAACCCGATGCTGCTCGACGTCGTCGCGGGCACGTTCCCGCAGCTCACGGTGATCATGGCGCACCCGTCCGTGCCGTGGCAGGACGAGGCGATCGCCGTCGCGACGCACAAGGGCAACGCGTACATCGACCTGTCGGGCTGGTCGCCGAAGTACTTCCCCGAGGCCCTGGTGCGGCAGGCGAACAGCCTGCTGCAGGACAAGGTGCTCTTCGGCTCCGACTTCCCGCTGCTCACGCCGGACCGCTGGCGGCGCGACTTCGCCGCCCTCGACGTCAAGGACGACGTGCGGCCCAAGATCCTCAAGGACAACGCGCTGCGGGTGCTCGGCCTCGCCGGGGCCGGCCGTGCGTGACCTCGGCATCGGGTCGTGGCCCCGCCGCCGCCTGAAGAACACGGCGGGGCGGACGGCGATCTCGTTCGGCGACCGCTCGTTCACCTACGCGGACGTGGAGCGCCGCACGCGCCGGCTCGCGAACGCGCTGCGGGCCGCAGGCGTCCAGAAGGGCGATCGCATCGCGTACGTCGGGTTCAACCACCCGGCGCTGCTGGAGACGTTCTTCGCGACCGCGCAGCTCGGAGCGATCTGGGTGGTCGTCAACGCGCGGCTCGCGTCCGACGAGGTCGAGTACGTGCTGCGCGACTGCGGCGCCTGCGTGGTCGTGCACGGGCGCGAGCACGCGGAGCTGGCGGTGCGCGTCGCGCCCGCGCTGGACGGGGTCGGCGCCTGGGTGGCGGTCGACGCCGATCCGGCCGGACCCGAGGTGGCGGGCGCCGTCGACTACGAGCGGCTCCTCGCGACGGCGGCCGAGGCCGAGATCGACGAGCCCGTCTCCTGGGACGACCCGGCCCTGATCATGTACACCTCGGGCACCACCGGCCGTCCCAAGGGCGCCGTCCACACGCACGGCTCGCTGAGCTTCCAGTACTTCTCGGTGCTGGTCGACTCCGACGTGGTGCACGACGACGTCGCGCTGGCGTTCGCGCCGCTGTTCCACGTGGCGGGGCTCAACATGCTGGCCATGCCGACGTTCCTCAAGGGCGGGCGGATCGTGCTGCAGCAGCAGTTCCGGCCCGAGCGGGTGCTGCGCGCGATCGGGGCCGAGCGGGCCACCAGCATGTTCGCGGTGCCGACCATGCTCGACCTGCTCGCCCGGCACGAGGACTTCGCCACGACCGACGTCTCCAGCCTGCGCAACGTGTATGTGGGCGGCTCGCCGCTGCCCGACCGCACGCTGCGGGCGTGGGCCGGGCGCGGCGTCGGCATCCTGCAGGGCTTCGGCATGACGGAGACAGCGCCCGGCGTCTTCCTGCTCACCGCCGAGGACGCCGCGCGGAAGCCCGGCTCGGCCGGCCGCCCGCACTTCTGGGTGGAGGGGCGCGTGGTGCGCGGCGACGGCACCGACGCCGCCCCCGGCGAGATCGGCGAGGTGATCGCCCAGGGGCCGAACGTCATGGCGGGCTACTGGCAGAACCCCGAGGCCAGCGCCGCCGTCCTCGCCGACGGGTGGTACCGCACCGGTGACCTCGCCACCGTGGACGTCGACGGGTACGTCTTCGTGCGCGACCGGCTCAAGGACATGTACATCTCCGGCGGCGAGAACGTGTACCCGGCCGAGGTGGAGAACGCGCTCCTCGAGGTCCCCGGCGTCGCGGAGGTCGCCGTCGTCGGGGTGCCCGACGAGCGGTGGGGCGAGGTGGGCTGCGCGTTCGTCGTCCCCGCCGAGGGCGCGGGCCTCACGCCCGAGGTCGCCGCGGCCCGCGTCCGGGAGGCACTGGCCGACCGGCTGGCCCGCTACAAGATCCCCCAGCACGTGGTGCTGTGCCCCGAGCTGCCGCGCACCGCGACGGGCAAGCTCCGCAAGCACGCTCTCCGCGAGCGCTTCGAGACCGAGACCGGCACCGACACGATGGAGACCGCATGACCACCACCGTCCCGTACGCCGAGATCGAGTCCCTGGCCGGCGCCGACCTGGGCGTCACCGCCTACCGTGAGGTCACACAGGAGCAGGTGAACCTGTTCGCCGACGCCACCGACGACCACCAGTGGATCCACACGGACCCGGAGCGCGCGGCGGCCGGCCCGTTCGGCGGCCCGATCGCGCACGGCTACCTCACGCTGTCGCTGGTGGTGCCGTTCTCCGAGGAGCTGCTGCAGGTCGAGGGCGTGGGCACCAAGGTCAACTACGGCCTCGACCGCGTGCGCTTCCCGGCGCCCGTGCCGGTGGGCTCCCGCGTGCGCATGGCCGCGACGGTGCGCGAGGTGACCGCAGTCGCGGGCGGGCACCAGCTCGCCGTGGAGGCCGTGATCGAGGTGGACGGCGGCACCAAGCCAGCGGTCGTCGCCACCTGGCTCGCGCGCTTCTACGCCTGAGGCGGCCGCGATGACGAGCAGCTCGAGGGACACGCGGCAGGATGAGGTGACCGACGACCGGCTGTACGCCGACGTCGACCCCTACGACTACGAGCTGCTGCTGACCGGCGCCGAGCGCGCAGTGCTGCGCCGGCTGCGCGACGCGCTGGAGCGCGACGTGGCGCCGCACGTCGACGACTGGTGGGAGCGCGCGGAGTGCCCGCCGGCCCTGCGCGACACGCTCGCCGGGCTGCGGCTGATGGACCCGCCGGAGCCGGGGGGCGCCACGACGCCACCCGAGCCGTCGGCGCTGTTCGCCGGCTTCCGCACCTTCGAGCTGGCGCGCACGGACGTCTCGACGGCGGTGCTCTTCGGCGGGCACGGGTGGCTGTTCCGCAACGCGGTGCTGCGCGGCGGGTCGCCGGAGCAGGTCGACCGTTGGGACCCGGCCGTCCGCGACTGGAGCACCTGGGGCGCCTTCGCGCTCACCGAACCCGACCACGGCAGCGACGTCGCGCGCGGGCTCGAGACCGCGGCCGTCCGGGACAGCAAGGACGACACCTGGACCCTCACGGGCGCGAAGCGGTGGATCGGGGGAGCGGGGCGCGCGGACCTGCTCTGCGTCTTCGCCAAGGACCGCTCCGAGGGTGCCGCGGACGGTCGGGTCATGGCGTTCCTCGTCGACCGTCGCGCCCCGGGCGTCACCGTCGAGACCATCGGGCGCAAGACCGCGGTCCGCATCGTCCCCAACGGGCACGTGACGCTCGACGGCGTGCGCGTGTCGGAGTCGATGCGGTTGCAGCGGGTCGAGTCGTTCCGCGACGTCAACCGCCTGCTGCGTGCCATGCGCACCGACGTCGCGTGGCTCGCGGCCGGGGCGCAGGCCGGCGCCTACCGGGCGGCGCTCGCGTACACGACCCAGCGGGAGCAGTTCGGGCGGCCGATCGCGTCGTTCCAGCTGGTGCAGGCCAAGCTGGCGGCGATGCTCGGGAACCTCACCGCGTCGCTCGGCATGGCGGTGCGGCTGTCGCAGCTCGCCGACGCCGGCACCGTCGACGCGCCGGGGTTCTCCGACGCGGACGCCGCGCTCGCCAAGGGGTGGATCGCGCGGCGCACGCGTGAGACCGTCGCGCTCGCCCGCGAGGTGTGCGGCGGCAACGGCATCACCCTCGACGCCGGGGTCGCGCGGTTCTTCGCCGACGCCGAGGCGATCTACACGTTCGAGGGCACGGACGAGATCAACCACCTCGTCGTCGGCCGCGCGATCACCGGGATCAGCGCGTTCGTGTGACGGTGTCTGCGGCCCTGTGTGGGCTCGACATCGACGGCGCCACCAACGAGGGAGGCCACGACATGACGACCGAACGCGACATGACGACGGACGACGGGTGGCGCATCGCGGTGCTCACCCCGATGGACGTCTGAGCGGGGGCGATACTGGCCGCATGACGACGGCGACGAACCCCGTGGAATCGGTGCGGGCCAAGGTCGGCGACGCCCTCTTCCTCAAGGTCGCCGGGCCGGACGGGCATGCCAACCGCGACCGCATCCACCTCACGCCAGGGCCGCGATGGTTCACCCCGGACAGCCCGATCGGCCGGGTGCACGGGGACGCGTCGATGTTCGTGGGCGGGCTGCGGGCGCTGCTGCTGCAGTCGCTGCACCCGCTGGCGATGGCGGGCGTGGCGGGGCACTCGGGCTACCGCGGCGACCCGTGGGGCCGGCTGGCGCGCACGTCCACCTTCATCGCCACCACCACGTTCGCCACGACCGACGACGCGGAGGCGATGATCGACCGCGTCCGCGGGGTGCACGAGCGGGTGCGCGGCAAGGCCCCGGACGGCCGCCCGTACCGCGCGGGCGACCCGCACCTGCTCACCTGGGTGCACGCCGCGGAGGCGGACTCGTTCCTCGCCGCACACACCCGCTACGGCGAGCGCCCGCTCGCCGCCGGCGAGGCCGACGAGTACGTGGCGCAGTCCGCCCGCATCGCACGGGCGCTGGGCGCCGTCGTCGTGCCGGAGACGGTGGCCGAGCTGCGCGAGACGATCACGGCCTACCGCCCTGAGCTCGAGGCCACGCCCGCGGCGCTCGACGCCGCGGACTTCATGCTGCGCGAGCCGCCGCTGCCGCGCTCGGCCCGCGCGCCGTACGGCCTGCTCGCCGCGGGCGCCGTCGCGCTGCTCCCCGGCTGGGCCCGCGATGCCCTCGGCGTCGGCACCCCGTTCCGGCGCGCGTGCGGGGGCCCCGCCGGTGCGGTCGCCGTCCGTGCCGTGCGCTGGGGGATGGGGACGTCCGAGCGCCGGCGCGGCCTGCGCTGACGGCCCGACGGCCGCCACGCGACAACCGCCACGCGACAACCGCCACGCGACAACCGCCACGCGACAACCGCCACGCGACAACCGCCACGCGGCGAACGCGCCCGGCGTCGTACCGAGCACGCGACGGAAGTGCCGCGTCAGGTGCGACTGGTCGTGGGACCCCGCCTCGACGGCCGCGTCCGCGGGCGTCCTGCCCTCCAGCAGCAGCCGGCGGGCGCGGTCCACGCGCCGCCCGGTGACGTAGCGCGTGTTCGTGCCCGGCGCCGGCGTGCTGCTCAACGAGGCGCTGGAGCAGATCGTCATCGAGGGGGCCGACCCGGCCGCCGGGTTCAAGGCGATCACGCCGCGCATCGAGACGGCGTTCAGGGAGAACGTGGAGCCCTACCTGTGAGCGCCGGGCCGGCCACGGTCGGGGGCGCAGGCGGCTCACGGTCGACGGCGAGGCCGTGGTGCCTGGACCTGCGGGCTCGCGGCCGCCGTCTGGACGCTGAACGAGCCCGAGCACTGGGCGGCGGCCGTCACCCTCGGCGTCGACGAGATCGTCACCGACCGGCCGGACCGCCTGGCGGGCTGGCTCGCAGGCCGGCCGTGGGCCTGCGCAGGAAGCGCGTCGCCCGCCGGATCGCCGCCGTCTCGCGGGCGGCGGCCTTCCAGCGGGACAGCGCGGTCGCGAGGATCAGGGCGACGCCGTAGAACAGGTCGTTCACCCAGGCCGGGGACCCGGCGAGCTGTAGCCCCTTGATCCCGACGGCCAGGACGTACATCGCCACGATCGTGCCCCACACGTTGAACCGGCCGCCGCGGAACTGCGTCGAACCGAGGAAGACGGCGGTCAGGGCGGGCAGCAGGAAGCTCGGCCCGACCGTCGGGTCGCCGGCGTTGATCCGGCTGGTCAGCAGCGCGCCCGCCAGAGCGGCGACGGCCCCGCCCGCGACGAGCGTTGCGACCCGCACGCGCTGGACCCGCACGCCGGCCAGGCGCGCCGAGTCCGCGTTGAATCCCGTCGCGTACGTGCGTCGCCCCGCCGGGGTGCGTTCCAGCACGTACCAGGTGACCAGCGCGACGGCGAGCAGCACGTACACCGGCACGGTCACGCCGAGGAGGTCGGTCGTGGCGATCGCGCGGTAGTCGGGGCCGAGGTCGAGGATCTGCCGGCTGTCCGAGACCCAGGCCATCCCGGCGAGCAGGATCGAGCTGGCACCGAGGGTCGCGATGATCGACTCGACGCGCAGCCGCGTGATGATCAGCCCGGTGACCAGGCCGATGACCGCGCCGACGAACACCACCAGCGGTAGCTGGACCGCGATCGGCAGGCCCGCCCGGGCGAGGAACCAGGCCGACAGGATGGCCGAGAAGCCCACCTGGGCGCCGACGGCGAGGTTGAGCGACCCGGCGACCAGCGGCACCAGCGCGGCGAGCGCGGCGAGGCCGGTGAGGGCCTCGGCGTCGAGCAGCGACCGCCACACGCCCGGCTGCAGGAACTTCTCGGGGATCCACAGCGAGAACAGCACAAACATCGCCACGAAGATGTAGACCGCGCTGATGTTGCGGAACGAGAAGGCGCGCAGCGCTGAGTTCATGGTGCACCTTGCGTCGAGCCCGCGAGGCCGTAGCCCTCGCGAACGAGGCGGTGCTCCGTGAGGTCGCCGCCGGCGAGCTCGACGGCGACCTCGCCGTCGCGCAGCACGAGCACCCTGTCGCACAACCGCACCAGCTCCTTGGCCTCCGAGGAGGAAACGAGTACGGCGGCGCCGCCCGCCGCCGCGGCGTCGACGGCCGCGTAGACCGCGTGCTTGGCGCCGATGTCGACGCCCTGCGTGGGCTCGTCGAGCAGCAGCACGGCGGGGTCGTCGCGCAGCCACCGCGCCAGCACCAGCTTTTGCTGGTTGCCGCCGCTGAACAGCGAGAACGTCTGCTCGCGCCGCCGCGGCACGACGTCGAAGCGCTCCAGGAGCCGCTCCGCCTCGGCGTTCTCCCGACGCCGCGCGACCGCCCCGAGCCGCCCCGTGAGCGTGCGCAGCTGCGGCAGCGTGAGGTTCTCGCGCGCCGTCATCGGCCCGGTCGACCCGTCGCGGGCGCGGTCGCTGGGGACGAACGCCATCCGCCGTCGGATGCTCGCCGCCGGCGAACGGCGCGGGTACGGCCTGCCGCGCACGGTCAGCTCCGCCGCGGTGCCGTGGGCCGCGCCGAACAGGAGGGCGGGCACTGTCTCGCGGCCCGAGCCCAGCACGCCCGCGACGCCGACCACCTCGCCCGGGTGCAGGTCGAGGTCCAGGCCCCGCAGGCCCGGGCCGGCGAGGGCCCGGGCCCGCAGCACGGGCTCGGCGCCCGCGCGGGGCCCCGGCCGGGCGGCGCCGTCCGCGGTGTGCGAGCCGGTGCCGAGTGAACCCGTGCCGAGTGAACCCGTGCCGAGCTCGCCCGTCACGAGTTCCACCAGGCGGCCGTGGTCCAGACCCTCGACCGGCTCGTCGGCCACCTTGCGACCGTCGCGCAGCACCGCCACCCGGTCCGCGAGCGCCAGCACCTCGTCGAGGCGATGGGAGATGAACACGACCCCGGCGCCGTCCGCCGCGAGCCGTCGGACGGCGGCGAAGAGCACCTCGACCTCGGTGCGGTGCAGCGACTCCGTGGGCTCGTCGAGCACGACGACATGCCGGCCGTGCGTCCACCCGTCCAGGGCGCGCGCGATCGCGACGATCGCCCGCTGCGCCGGGGTCAGCGTGCGGACCGGGGCGTCGACGTCGAACACGTCGCCGAACCGCCCCACGAGCTCGCGGGCGCGCGCCCGCGGCGCCGCGACGGGGGTGGGTGCGAGCGCTGCGGCGCCGGACCCCGCGAGCAGGGTGAGGTTCTCGACGGTGCTGAGCTCGCCCACGAGTGCCAGGTCCTGGTGGATGAAGTGGACCTCGGTCGCGGTCCCGTCGTCGGCGCCGCTCTTCTCGTTCGTGCCCCTCTCGATCGTGCCCGCGTCGGGGACGTAGAGGCCCGCGAGCACCTTGACCAGGGTGGACTTCCCGGAGCCGTTGTGGCCGACGACGGCGACGACCTCGCCGGCGTTCACATCCAGGGACACCTCGTCGAGGGCCACCAGGCCGGGGAAGGTCTTGACGACCCCGGTGACCCGCAGGAGGGGAGCGGCGCCGGCGGAACGTCCGGTCACCGGCCCACGAGCCAGTTCGCCGCGAACCGGTCCTGGTAGTCCTCGATCGCGACGTACCCCACGGCGGGGTCGTCGGGCACGGTCGACGTGTCGATCACCTGGGTGAGGGTCTGGGCGCGAACCAGGTCGTCCGGCCAGGCGTAGTCCTGGCCGCCGATCTCGCGCAGGAGCTGGTCCAGCACCGTCCACATCATGAGGTTGAGATCGACGGCGAGCGTCGCGTCCTGCTGGCCGCCGGCGACCTGCTCGAGGTTGGCCGGGGCGGGCCACATGGCGATCCCGTCGACGTCGATCCCGGCCAGGTCGAGCTTCTGCGCGAGGCCGATCTGCACCTCGTCGACGGCGCCGATGAAGTACTCGGTGTCGGGGTTGGACTGGAGGTCGCTCACGATGCGGTCGGCGGCGGTGGAGCCGAGCTCGGCGATCGGGATGTCGATCACGCGTAGCTCGCAGGTGGGACACAGCTCGGTCATCTTCTCCTGCGCGCCCTCGAGCTCGTAGGAGGAGAAGGGGAACTCCGGGATGTTGTAGAACGCGTACTCCTGCGCGCCGCCCGAGCGCACGACGGCCGCGGCGGCGAGCGCGGCGCCGTTGGCCCGCATCCACTCGGGGCCGTTGAACGCCTCGGGGAGCCCGAGCTCCTCCGTGTTCATCACGGAGCCGCTGGCCATGGGGATGCCGAGCTCCTCGAGCTGTGCGAGCTGCGGCTCGAAGAAGACCGGGTCCAGCGTGATGTTGATGATCCCGTCGGGCTCGAGCTCGACCACCGAGTTCATCGCGGCGTTGATCGACTGGGCGTCCTGGCCGGTCTCGACCCGCTCCAGCGTGAGCCCCAGCAGCTCGGCCGGGGCCTGCAGGTTGGCCCACATCTGGGCGCTGACGGGCGTGCCGACGTCGAGGTAGACGACGTGCGTGCCGGGTTCGACGGGGGCGTCGAGGGGCTCATCGATCAGCAGGTCCTTCTCCGTGCCGCCGAGCCAGGGAGCGAGGAACTCCTCTGCGGCGGCGACGTCGGCGGCCCCGCTCGAGCCGCCCGGGCCCGTGGAGGGGTCGTCCACGCCGGCGTCGTCGGAGCAGGCGCCGAGGCCGAGGGCGGTCGCGGCCGTGAGCGTCACGGCCGCCATGGTCCGGGTTCGCAGTCCGCGCATCATGACACGTCCTTCCGCCCGTCGACGGTGACGGGGATCGGCGGGCCCGGCCTCGTCGTCGGGCGTGTCGCGAACGTAGGTCCGCTGTGCGAACGGCTCAAGGAGTGTGCCGCGACCGTGCACAGAACGCCGATGCGCGGGCGCGCCGCCGCTGGCCCGGGCAGCGGCTCAGGGGCTCAGCGGAACGCGGCGCGGTGGTCGCGCGGCAGCGTGCCGTAGGCGCGGCGGAACGCCCGCGTGAACGTGGTCGCGTCGTCGAACCCGCAGGCCGACCCGATCTGGGCCACGGTGCGGCGCTCGGTCGGGTCGCTCAGCCGGGTGGCGGCCGCCGCCAGCCGCACCGATCGCAGGTGCTCGCCCGGGGTGGCCCCCAGCGCGCCGAACAGCACGTACAGCCGGCGCCGCGACATGGAGAATCGGCGGGCGATCAGCTCGACGTCGAGCGCCGGGTCGCCCGCGTGCGTGCGCACGAAGTCCTGGATCGCCGCGAGCAGGCCCGCCGGCGTCTCCGGCAGCACCGGCCCCGACGCGAAGGACGTGCGCAGCATCGCCACCGCCAGGTCGCGCGCCACGGCTCCGGCGTCGTCCACCGCGGCACCGTCGTCGATCGCGATGCCGCCCAGGCCGGGCACGATGCCCGCGACGTAGCCGAACAGCACCCGCGCGGCGGGCGAGCCCGGCAGCGCGAGGCGGCGCCGGGCGGCGTCGAGCATCCCCTCGGGCAGGCCGAGCGAGGATCGGGAGACCTGCACGATGAGCTGCTGCTGGTGGGGCGCGGAGTAGTCGAGGTAGTACGGGGCGTCGGTGGCGTAGACCGACACGGAGCCCGGCCGCACCCCGACAGCGGTGCCGCTCGCGCGCACGAGCCCGCGCGAGGAGCGCTGCAGCGACAGGTGCAGGTCGTCGCTCGCGGCGTGCGCCGCGAGCCGGGCCGACCGCTCCGCGCTGGTGCCGCAGGTCGTGACGAGAGAGACGGAGATCCCGTCGTCGAGCCCGACGTGCTCCATCCGGCCGCGGAACGTCCGCTCGAAACCGAGGCAGCTCAGGGGCACGAACAAGTTGCTCACGACGTCCTGCCAGGCGTCGGCGCTCTCGACCTCGAGTACTGCCATGGTGCCTCCGTGCACGGGCTGCCCGGTCCTGCGAACGCTAGTGCACAAAACGCCGACGGAGGAGGGGTCGGGGTGGGTTAACGTCCGAGTGCGGACGACGAGATGGGGAGACGATGACGTTCTTCGATCCGGCCGACTGGGACGGGTGTGCATACCTCGGGGGGTGGGCCGCCACCGCTGCCACGGCCGACGTAGTCAACCCCGCCACCGGCGAGACGATCGGGCGGGTCGCTGCCGGCGGCGCCGACGACGTCGCGCGGGCCGCGGACCTCGCGACGTCCGCGCAGCGCGAGTGGGCGGCGCGCCCGGCCGAGGAGCGCGCGGCCGTCATGCGCGCCGCGGCCGCCGTCCTGGCGGAGCGCACGCCGCAGTACGTGGACTGGCTCGTGCGGGAGGCGGGCTCCGGCCAGGGCAAGGCGGCCTTCGAGGTGGGCCTCGTGTCCGCGGAGCTCCACCTGGCCGCCGCGACGGCCCTCGTCCCGTACGGGCAGCTCCTGCGCACGGCGCAGCCCAGGTTGTCGCTGGCGCGGCGGCGCTCGGTGGGCGTGGTCGGCGTCATCTCGCCGTTCAACTTCCCCGGCATCCTCGCGATGCGGTCCGTGGCGCCCGCGCTCGCGCTGGGCAACGCCGTCGTGCTCAAGCCCGACCCGCGCACCGCCGTCGCGGGCGGGCTGTTCCTCGCGGCCGTGCTCGAGGAGGCGGGGCTCCCCGCCGGCGTGCTGTCCGTGGTGCCGGGCGGCGCGGAGGCCGGCGCGGCTCTCGTCGACCACCCGGGCGTGCCGGTCCTGTCGTTCACCGGCTCCACGTCCGCGGGCCGCGTCATCGGGGAGCGGTGTGGGCGGCTGCTCAAGCGGGCCCACCTCGAGCTGGGCGGCAACAACGCGCTCGTCGTGCTGCCCGGCGTCGACGTCGAGGCCGCCGCGAGCGCCGGCGCCTGGGGGACCTTCCTGCACCAGGGGCAGATCTGCATGACGGCGGGCAGGCACCTGGTGCACACCGACGTCCACGACGCGTATGTGGCGGCGCTCACGGAGAAGGCGCGGAACATCCCCGTGGGCGACCCGGCCACGGGCACGCCGCTCGGCCCGCTCATCGACGCGGGCCAGCGGGACAAGGTGCACGGCATCGTGACCGACTCCGTCGCGGCGGGCGCGGTGCTCGAGGCGGGCGGCCGGTACGACGGGCTCTGCTACGAGCCCACCGTGCTGTCCGGGGTCACGCCTGAGCACCGCGCCTGGGCGGAGGAGATCTTCGGTCCGGTGGCGCCCGTGCTGCGGTTCTCGTCGGTGGACGAGGCCGTGGACCTGGTCAACGCCTCCGAGTACGGGCTCTCGGTGGGGGTGCTCACCGCGGACGCGTTTGCCGGCTACGAGCTGGCCGACCGCCTCGACGTGGGCATCGTGCACGTGAACGACCAGACGGTGGACGACGAGGCGGCGGCGCCGTTCGGCGGCACCAAGGCGTCGGGCACCGGCGCGCGGTTCGGCGGGCACGACGCCAACGTGGAGGCGTTCACCGAGACGCAGTGGGTGACCGTCCAGTCGCAGGTCCAGCGCTACCCGTTCTGAGCTCAGGTTCTGAGGCTCAAAGAAGGGTGAATCGACTCGAACGAGGAGATGTCACATCGTAGGCATCGCGTCGATCATCCAGTCGCTGGGGTTTCTGGCGGTCGGGGCGCGCTGCCGGCGTCCCCGCTGGCGGCCGTCGCACCGGTGGCCGTCGCGCCTCGCGAGAGCATCGCCTGACGCGCGTCAGGCGACGCGACGGCCCGCCGCGCCGCGGCGGGCGACGGCGAGGTGCACCCGCGCCGTGAGGTCCTGCCCCAGCACTTCACCCGTGCGGCGGGCGACGTCGTCGACGAGGGTGCCCAGCGCGGTGACGTCGGCCTGCGACGCGACCCTGACGCGTCCCACGAGGACGAGCTGACCGTGCTCCCGGCTCAGCCCCAGCGACGCGGAGCGCACGCGGGGGTCCGACTCGAGGGCGGCCGACGCCGCCCGGGTCGCAGCGTCCGGAACGACTCGCAGCCGGTCGCCGGTGCGCGAGCCCGGCAGGGGCAGCGACCCGGAGCGCGGACCCGGCCGGTGCGCGATCAACCACCAGAGCCCGAGGCCGACCAGCAGCAGCGCCGCCACGGCGCAGGCGCCGGCCCACCAGCTCGCGTCCGCCGCATCGCCGACGACGGAGGCGTCGAACGACGTACCCGGCTGGGGCAGCCCGGCTCCCGTGGGGAGCCAGCCCGCGGCGAGGGCGACGAGGCCGGCCCCGCCGATCACCAGCACCAGGCCGACGACGGTCAGGATCGTGCGGTCGGCTCCCACGACGTGGCGGCGCGTCCTCATGGCGCACCCCCAGCGGTCACGGCGTGCACGTGCACCTGGGGGGCGGGGTCCAGGACGGCGAGCCTGGAGGTGACCACCTCGGTCACCTCGCCCGGGACGCCGTCGTCCCCGGTCGTCCGCACCCGCACCACGACGCTGCGGCGCGACGCCGTCGAGGCCGCGGCGAGCACGCCGTCGACGTCGTCCGCCGCCGCCGACGCCAACCGTGCGACGTCCTGGGCCCGCAGCTCCACGCCGGGCGCGTGGCGCAGCCGCGCCGTGCGGGCCCCGGTGCGCCACGCCGCGGCCAGCACGATGACGCCGACGACGATCGCCGCCACCCCGGCGCCGATCGCGCCGGAGCTCAGCGTCGTCCCGTCCAGCCGGTCCGCCGTCAGCCGCAGCCATCCGTCCTCGGGCAAGAGGCCCCCCACGGACAGCGCGGAGAGCGCCTCCTGCCCGGCGACCACGCCCGCTGCGATCAGCAGCACGGCCAGCACGACGCTCGCGGCGCGCGCCGCGGCCGCGGAACGATGCGGCGGCGCGGCGGGCACCGGAGCGCCAGCCTCGGCGCCGGGCGCCGGCCCGAAACCCTCCACGATCGTCGTCATCGCACCCTCCTGATCTCTGCCGCGGGCGGCTGCACCCCGGCCACCGTCACCACGAGGTCGTCCACGTGCACCCCGACCAGGCGCCGGAGCTCGTCGCGGACGGCGTCGCGCACCCGCGCCGCCACGTCGGCGGCCGGCTCGGGCCAGGTCGACGCGACCTGAGCCCGCACGCGTGCCCGCAGGCCCGCGAGCTCGATGTCGACTCGTGGGAGGTCGCTGCCCGCCAGCCCGCCGGGCACCCGCGTCGAGACGCCCGCGGCGGCGCGCTGCGCCACCTTCACCACCACCCGGTCGGCGACGGTGACGCGGCCGGCGACGGACCCGGCGTCCTGCCCGCCGTCCGGGTCGCTGGCCACCTCGCCGGCCACCTCGCCGGCCACCTCGCCGGACACGTCGTCGTCAAGGTCGTCGTCAGCCACGGCGCCGGCCTCCCAGGAGCGCGCCGATGTCCAGTCTCCCGTCGAGATGCGCGCCGACCGCGAGGCCGATCCCTCCCAGCACGATGGCCAGGAGGAAGCCCAGGAAGCCCCCGGTGGTCACGGCGAGCGCGAGCAGCAGGCCGGCGATCAGCCCTGTCGTGGTGAGGTTGTTCATGTCTCGTCCTTCCACGTCCCGGTCGTCGGGACCTCCGGGCCACCGGTCGTCCCGGTGGCCTCGACGTCGTCCACGTGCACGATGACGGGCGTGTCCGCCGCCGGGCCTTCCTCGCCTTCGTCGTAGCCCTGCGCCGCGGACCGCCGCAGCGCCTCCCGGACGGCCTCGTGCACGGCGCCGGCCACGCCGGGCAAGTCGTGCAGGCCCGCCTCGGTGACCACGACGTGCACGTGCACGCCGTCCTCGTCGAACCGCACGCCCGGCACCCGGTCCCCGGGCAGGTAGGTGGCGACCTCACCGAGGAGTCCGCCGCTCAGCTCTGCCACCCCCGGGACCGCCACGGCGGCGTCGTGCAACCTGCGGGCGGGCGTGGGGAGCGTCGGCCCGCTCACTGCACCCGCTGCTGCTGTTGCTGCCCGCCCTCGTCCTCCTCATCGGGCAACCAGACGTCGCTCACGTCGACGTTGACCTCGATGACCTTGAGCCCGGTCATCCGCTCGATCGACGTGATGACGTTGCGGCGCACCGCCTCGGCGACGTCGGCGATGGCAACGCCGTAGTCGGCGACGATCTCGACGTCGACCGCTGCCTCGGCCTGGCCCACCTCGACGTTGACGCCTTGGGCGTAGTTGGTGGTGCCGCCCGGGATGCGCTCCCGGATGGAGCCGAACGCACGGGCTGCGCCGCCGCCGACGCCGTGCACCCCCGTCACGTCGCGCGCGGCGATACCGGCGATCTTGCTGACGACGCCGTCGGCGATGGTGGTGGTGCCCTTGTCGGTCGCCAGCGGGCCCTTCGGGGTGCGCTCGGCCGGCTGTCGCCGGGTGTTCGCCGAGTCGTTCCCCCCCTGGGTGGTGGCATCCTGCTGCGTGCTCTCTGCCATGTCCAGCCTCCGTGCTCGGTGCCCCGTGCGTCGTCTGTCGCGCGACGAGTGCGGTTTCTTCCGACACTGGGTGAGTGCCCGCAGCCCGTCGATCGTCACGCTCCGAGGAGAGTGATCTGCGTCACATCGTGCTGGGCGTCGCATGGCCGACGGTGGACGACGACGCCGAGCTGGTCCGTCGCGCCAGGCTCGCGGACAAGGATGCGTTTGGCGCGCTGGCTGCCCGCCACGGGACGGCGATGTACCGCTACGCGCGCAGGATGCTGGGCGACGGCACCGCCGCCGAGGACTGCGTGCAGGACGCGCTCGTGGCGGCGTGGACATCGGTCGACCGGTTCCGCGGGGACGCGGCCGTGCGAACCTGGCTCTTCGGCATCCTCGCGAACACGGTGCGTCGTCGCGTGCGGGACATCGTGCGGCACCCGGCCGAGGAGCTGCCGCAGAGCCTGCCCGCCGACGGGTCCTCCGACCCGGCGGCCGCGGCGCGGGTGCGCGACCTGCTCGAGGCGCTGGAGGGAGCGCTGGCCGACCTGCCCGAGCTGCAGCGGGCCTGTTGGATCCTGGCCGAGGTGGAGAGAATGCCCTACGCAGACGTCGCGCAGGTCCAGGCGACGACGGTGGGTGCGGTGCGTGGAGCGGTCCACCGGGCGCGCCAGAACCTCGGGAGGAGGTTGGAGCCATGGAGGTGAACCCGGGCACGGGTGACCTCGGCGACGACACCGCGCAGGACGAGGTGCAGGACGAGGTGCAGGACGAGGTGCAGGACGAGGTGCAGGACGACGTGCAGGACGACGTGCTCGGCCGTGCCGCCGCGGGACTGCGCGAGCTGACGGACGAGGGCTGGGTGCGGGCGCGGCAGTCCGTCCTCACGCGGGTGCTCCGGACCGCGCGGCCCTCGGCGTACGTGGCCGGCCGGCACGCCGGCGGGCCGTTCGTCGTCGCGACGCGCCTCGTCGTCGACCGGGTGCGCGCGGCGCTCGACGACCCGGACGGCGAGATCGGGGTGAGGGACGTCCGATGCGCCGCCGGCGACCCCTCGGGGGCGGCCGCCCCGGAGCTGGAGTCGGTCACCGTGGTGCTGAGCGTGCGCTTCGGCTCCCGGATCGCCGACGCCGCCGACCTGGTGCGTGGGGCCACGGCCGACGCCGTGTCGGCGGTGCTCGGCACCGACTTCGACGCCCACCGGGTGGCCGTCGACCTGCACGTCGCCGACGTGCACCCGGACATCCACCCGGACATCCACCCGGTCGCACGGCACGTGGATGGTCAGGCCTCGACGTCGCCGTCCACGTAGAACCAGCGCCCACCCTCGCGGACGAACCGGCTCACCTCGCGCAGCCGGCCGCGCGCGCCGGTGCCCGCGGACCGGTACGACGCGACGAACTCCACCTCGCCGCCGTCGTGGAACGGGCCGCCGGCGTGGGTGGCGAGCACG
The DNA here is from genome assembly GCF_059445475.1 of Isoptericola sp. Y581. NCBI lineage: Bacteria > Bacillati > Actinomycetota > Actinomycetes > Micrococcales > Promicromonosporaceae > Isoptericola > Isoptericola sp. Y581. The sequence continues at coordinate 191,699 of NZ_JCAIUK010000007.1, forward strand.
GTGAGGCGCCGCCACTCCTGGTCGACGTCGAGGTCGAGCGACGACGGCCGGGTGCGGGGGTGCCACGTAGCCCTCAGGTAGGCGGCGTCCCCGACGGCGAACGCGCTGTAGCGCGAGCGCATCAGCGCCTCCGCCGTCGGCGCCGGTCGTTCGCCGCGGTGCAGCGGGCCGCAGCACGCGCCGTACGTGTCCCCGGAGCCGCAGGGGCAGCGGTCGGTGTCGTCCACCTGCCAATGGTCGGCGGAGACGTGACGCACTGATTCAGTCATTGCGTCATGTCGGGTCGGGCGGGGGTGTTCGCCGTGGTGAGCGGCGGGTTGAAGCGCTCCTCGGCGAGGGCGACGAGCAGGGCCAGCAGCACGGCGACGGCGCTCGCGAGCGGCACGGCACGGATGCCGACGACGGCGACCAGCGCCGCGCCCAGCCCGGAGCCGGCCGCGATGCCGACGTTGAACATGGACGACGACACGGCCACGCCCATGTTGGTCGACCGCGGGGCCACGAGCATCACGCGGTGCGACAGGGCGGGCGGCACGGTGGAGAAGGAGAACCCGAACAGCGCGAGCGTCGTCACGGCGGCCACCGGGTTGTCGCCGAGCGCCCACATCGCCGCCAGGGACACGGTCAGCACGCTGAGGCCCGCCAGGAGCACCACCACGGGGTAGGCGTCGATGAACCGGCCCACGACGATCGCGCCGACCACGCTCGCCGCGCCCTGCAGGAGCAGCAGCCGCGGGATGTCGGCCTGGGTGAACCCGGCGACGTCGATGAGGTACTGGGTGACGAACGTGATGATGCCGAACGCGCCCGCCAGCACCAGCCCGGTCGTGACCATCTGGAAGCCGAACCGGCGCGCGTTGGGGTGGGGGGCGCGGCTCGCGCCGCCCTCGGACGGCGGGATGGTGGGGAACAGGGCGAGGACTACCAGCGTGACGATCAGCGACAGCGCGGCGACCGCGGCGAACGTCCACCGCCACGACGTGTGCTCGCCGAGCCAGGTGCCGACCGGGACGCCGAGCACCGGGGCCAGCGAATTGCCGAGCGCCAGCCGCGCCATCGCCTTGCCGCGCACGATCGGCCGGAACAGCCCGGTCGTGGCCGGCACCACCGCGACCCAGAACAGCGCCTGTGCGGCGGCGGTGACGAGCCGTGCCACCATCAGCTGCTCGTACGTCGGGGCGAGCGCCGCCCACAGCGTCGCCACGGCCGCGAGGCCGGCGCAGCCCGACAGCACCCAGCGCCGCGCCACCCGCCGCGTCCAGTGCGCGAGCGGGATCGAGGTCAGCAGCACGACCACCGCGTACCCGGTGACGAGCAGGCCGATCTGCGACGTCGAGCGGTCCAGGTCGGGGGCCATCAGCGTGAGCAGCCCGGACGGCAGCGACTCGACGGTGACGAACAGGAACGTCGACAGCGCCATCGCGAGCAGGATGATCGTCGCGCGGCGCTCGTCCACGGGCGCTCGGCCGGCGGACGCTACGGGGGGCCGGCTCTGCGGCGGGGTGTCGGTCATGATGATCGAATCGATCCTAAGCGCCGAGCCGGGTGCGGGCCGCCCCTCTACCCTCGAAGGGTGCCCACGCTGCTGGAGGTCGCCACCGAGCTCTACGCGCTGGCCCCGGGCGGGTTCGTGCCGGCGCGCGAGGCGCGCGCCGCCGAGCTGGGGTCCGACGACGAGCCCGACCTCGCGCGGCAGGTGCGGGCGCTGCGCAAGCCGTCGACGGCGGCGTGGGTCGTCAACCATCTGGTGCGCGCCGATCCGGACCAGGTGCAGCAGGTCGTGGACCTCGGCGCGGCAATGCGCGCGGCCCAGGAAGGCGTGGACGGGGACCAGCTGCGTGAGCTGACCAGGCAGCGGCGGAAGCTCACCGCGGCCGTCACCGCGCGGGCGCGGGCGCTCGCGGCCGAGGCCGGGACCATCGTGTCGGACGCCGTCGCGACGCAGGTCGAGGCCACGCTCACCGCCGCGATGATCGACGACGGCGCGGGACGGGCGGTGCGTGCCGGGGTGCTGGTCGGCGCGCTCGAGGCGACCGGGGTGGATCCGGCGGACGTCGCGTCCGCCGTCGCCGCGCCGCAGGAGCTCGGCATCGAGCCGCACACGGACGGCAGGCGGCGGCACCTGCACGCCGTGCCCGACATCCCGGGATCGGGCAGCGGCGGCCGCCGGTCGGCCTCGGATCGGACCGCCGAGGCGGAGCGCGAGCAGGTGCGCGAGCAGGTGCGACGCGACGTCGCGGACGCCGCCGACGACCTGGCGGCCGCGGAGCGGGAGCACGCGGCGGCGGCGGACGACGTCGCGCGGATCGAGGCGGCCGCGGGCCGGCTGGACGCCGAGCGGGACGCCGTCCGCCGTCGCCTCGCGGTCCTGGACGAGGAGGCGCAGACCGTCGAGGCCGAGCTGCGGGGTGCGGCGCTGCGCCGGGAGCGGGCGGAGCGGGCGCGGGACGAGGCGACCCGCCGTCGCGACGAGGCGGATGCGCGCCTGGCCGGTCTCGAACCCGGGCGGGGTTAGCCGGCGGCCTCGGGGCGCACCGCGCGCCGGACGGAGTCCCGCAGCAGAGTGCGGCGCCGTTCGAGCCGAGCCCACGTCGCCAGCCGGACCAGGTCCGGACGGCGGACGTACTCGTGGCGACGTCCGCTACCGCTTCGTGCTCGACCTCACCGACCTTGATCGACCGGCGTGATCGAACGGAAGGGGGAGGCCGGGCGCGGTGAATCTCCGTCGGAAGGCGGATCCGCGCTCGCCGGGTGACCTGCGAGGGTGGCGGCACACCGACCTGAAGGAGACACCATGCGTCGTCGCATGCGCGCACCCCTGACCGTCATCGCTGCCGCCCTCGCGCTGCCGCTCGCCCTCGGGGCCGTCCCCGCGAGCGCGCAGAAACCGGGACCCCCATCGCCCGCCGCGGGCTCCTCCGCCCTGGACGAGGACTCGCAGTCGCTGGCCCGTGCCGTCGCGGAGGCTGCCGAGGAGGCGCAGCAGCAGGCGAGCGCCCGCACGTTCACCGCCCCGAGCGACGCGACCCCGCAGGGGGTGCGCGACGTGAAGAAGGGCCTGGACCAGGCCCTCGAGGACACGGTCGCCGGCATCCCCGTGGGCGTCGTCGCCCGCGTCGACGCGCCGGGGCTGCACTGGCGCGGTGCCGACGGGAAGCGCGAGCGGGGCGATCGCGCCCCGGCCCGCCCGCACGACGGGTTCCGGGTGGCGAGCAACACGAAGATGATGGTGTCGACGCTCGTCCTGCAGGAGATCCAGAAGGGCACCTGGACGCTCGACACCCCGGTGGTGGACGCCGTGCCGGAGGCGGCGGCCGTGATCCCCGACGAGTACGAGGACGCCGTCACCCTCGAGCTCCTGCTCGCCCACCGCTCGGGCCTGCCGGACCACCTCGGGCCCCTGGTCGCGAACCGGATGGACGACCCGGAGGACTTCGACGAGTTCTTCGAGGTGCTCGGCGAGGAGTACCCGGTCGCCGACCACCTCGCGGCGATGGACGACCAGCCGTGGCTGTTCGCGCCCGGCACCGACTTCTCGTACTCCAATGCCGGCTACGTGCTGCTCGGCCTGGCGCTCGAGGAAGCCACGGGGTCCAGCGTCGAGCGGCTGCTCGAGACGCGGATCTTCGGGCCCACCGGGATGGGGCGCTCGGACTACCCCGACGAGCCGGGGCTGCGCGGGCCATACCTCCAGGAGTCCGCGTACACCGGCGACCTCGGCTCGGGCTGGTACTCCCTGACGCACTTCGACCCGACGGGCTTCGGCGCCGCGGGCGCGGTGACCAGCACCACCGCCGACCTGCAGCGGTTCACCGAGGCGCTCGTCACCGGCGACCTGCTCGAGCCGGAGACCGTCGCGGACGTCCTCACGCCGCGCACGGCCGGCGGTGACACCCAGCTGGACTACGGCCTGGGCGTGTACCGCCTGCCCGACCCGTGCCAGGAGGGCGAGTGGCTCTACGGGCACGACGGCGCCTCGTACGGCACGCTCAGCATGACGCTGACCTCCCCGGACGGGGAGCGTCAGGCCACCGTGGCGCTGACCGGCCGGGACCTCACCACGCTGGAGTCGGACCTCATGACCGCGATGGTGCCGGCGCTGCTCGCCACCTGCTGACCCTCGCTGGTTGAGCCTGACGAAACTCGCTGGTTGAGCCTGACGAAACTCGTTGGTTGAGCCTGTCGAAACCTGGTCTCGACAGGCTCAACCAGCAAGCTCTGCCGCGATCACGCTGCCCACCTCGCTCGTGGTGCGCGAGTCGGCCCGAATGCCTTCGCCTTCCTCATCAGGGGACGTGTCCGACGGCGGGTCCGCGCGCACCTCCGCGGACAGTCGCTCCAGCAGCAGCGCCGGCTCCAGGTCCGCGGCCGGCTCCACGCCGTCGGGCACGACGACGCCCACCACCGCGAGCGAGCCCTCGACGACCGTGGCGATCGTCGTGGTGCGGAACCCCTCGCCGTCCTTGCCGAGCTGGTGGGTCGTGACACCGAAGTACCCGGGATCACCGGGGCCGAAGCTCCCCACCTCCAGCTCGGTGATCTCTTCACCCGTCAGCTGTGGGCCGACGTACCCGACCGAGAGCACCGTTCCCTCCGCGTTCCAGACGTTCGACCGGAACCCGTCCTGCAGGAGGACCTCCGCCCCGAGCGCGTCGCGCTGCAGGCCCCAGGCTCTGTGGCTTCCGGGACCCGTCGCGTAGGAACCGTACGGGGACGCGGTGACGTACGTGAACACCTGCACCCCGTCCACGACCAGGCCGGAGGTCGCGTCGGTGGGGAACAGACTGTCGTCCTCGCTCTCCCATGCATCGTCGCTCGTGGTCCCGAACTCGCGGTAGGAGCGGTCGCGGTAGAAAAGCGGGCCCAGGCCTTCCTGCGTGATCGCCGCGACGCTCCACCCGCGTTGGCGCACCGGCGTCATCCACTCCCGCTCGATGGGTAGCTCGAAGGCGTCGTGGCCGGGGAAGTCGTCGGCGGTCAGCGCCCACGGCTCGGGGGCCCAGTGGGCCGCACGGTGGATCTGCCAGTCCCGCCACATGTCCTTGCCCACGTGGAACCAGAGGAACAGCCCCGTCGCGGCGAGGCAGAAGATCAGGAGGGGTGTGACGCTGGGGTCGGCGAAGACGCGCCGCGTTGTCGGGCTCATCGGCATTCCTCCTCGGGAGGCTCGGAGAGGTCGTCGAAGGTGTCGTCGAACGCCGACTCTGGTTCGGAGTTGTTCTCTGCGGGGTCGATCGTCTGACCGCGTTCCTCGACCTGGTCGGGAGGCAGGCCGAGGGCTCGGTCGTGGGCGATCACGGCGTCGAACATCTCGGGGGCGTACCGGTCGCGCAGGTCGGCCTCCGTGGCCCGTACGTCCTCGCGGGCATCATCAAGCGGGGCATCCGTGGACAGGAACGACAGGGCGGTCCCGCCGATCGTCGACGCGGCCGATGCGGCGGCCCCTCGCTCGATGGCTGTGAGGCCGAGACCGACACCGGTGAGAGAGACGACGGCCTCGCGGGTCTCGACGCGATCCTTGGCTGCGGCGATCGTCTCCGCCTGCATCCCCCCGGCAACGGCCCCGATGTCGCTGAGCGACTCGAGCACCAGGGAGTTCCGTGGCCCGGTGTCCACGTCGAAGGCTCCGGAGGTGGTGACCTCGAGCATCGAGGCGGCATACCGGTCGGTGGCACCGAGCCAGACTCCGGCAGCCTCCGGGGTGCGGGAGGTTGCGCCGATCACGTCCCGCAGGGCGAACGCATCGAGCTCGGGTTGGACGACGAGGGTGGCCCGGTCGCCGACCTGGTCCGCCACCCGGGCGTCGCGGACGATGCCGGGAGGCGGCGCGGGCTCTACGTCGTCGCACCGGATCGACGGGCTCTGGTCCCGGGTCGCGTCACCCATGCTCGGGAGATAAGGCTCGTAGGCGAGGGCAATGTCCTTCGCCGCGTCACCGGCCAGTGCCGGCGTCGCGAGCAGGCCGTCCGGCAGCACTCGCGTGGCGTGCGAGACGAGGAGCGCCGCGCGGGCCTGGTCGCTCCGGTCCGCGGACGTCGAGCCGACCTCGACCGCGGTGCCGAACGCCTGCGCGATGGTGCGGCCGCCGTCCGGCCACCCGCCGCGCGGCGTCGTGCCGAGCCATTGCCCGGCCGACCGGGCGAGCCGGGCCTCGTCCGCGGGGGCGAGCCGGTCGAAGGCAAGTCGCCGGTGCGCGGCATGCCCGCCGGCGACGGCGACGACCACCGGTGCCATCACAGTGAGCGACCGGTCGTCGAGGCGGAAGTCCCCCCACCAGGCGTCGAGTGCGTCGCCGGCTCCGGCGTGCGCGGCCGCCGGCAGGTCAGCCGGGAGGAGGGCCGCGGCGACGTCGGAGCGTCCGGCCTGCCCGAACGGCGCGCCCTCGACCCCGTCGACCACGCTGTGCCCGAACTGCTGCAGCTCCTCCGGTGACGCCGAGCGGGCCCACTGCTCGACCCCGTGCTCGAGCGTGTCGGCGAGCCCCGGGTCGAGCATGTCGAAGGGGCCGTCCACGGCTGGTGCGATGGCCCGATAGAGCTGCTCCGGTGTCGCGCTGTCCCAGAAGGCGGCCCAGAACGCGGGGTCGTCGGAGCGTGCGGCGAAGAGTTCCGTCAGGGCAGTGCGGCGTCCCGCCTCGGCCCCGCCGGCACCGCCCGCGGCGACGCGCAGGAGCGCGGCGGCGTGCCGGCCCTCGGCCGCCGAGGCCTGGAGCTGCGCGCCGGACATGCCGGCGGCCACGGCGATGCGGACCGCACGGACGTCGGCGAGTGCGTGCACGGCGGCCGTCGCCCGCCGGGAGGCGTCCGCCTTGGCGTCGCGGGCGGCACGCCAACGCGCCTCCGCCGTGGCGACGTCCACCCGCGCTGCGGCGAGCTCCCGCTCGGCGGTCAGGAGCCGGGCGGGCGCCGCACCGGTGTCGAGCGCCGCCGAGCCGAGGGATGACGTGCCGAGCGTGATCGTGCCGAGTGCCCTTGCGGTGCCGAGCGATGCAGCCGCGCCCGGCGTTGCCGCGTTCCACGTGGAACGACGCGCCTCGTCGACCTCCGCCTGCCAGGTGCGCTCGCGGGCGAGCGCCTCCCCACGGGCGGCGATCGCCCGCTCGGCCGCTGCCTGGGCGTCGCCGAGCGCTTCGGCGTGCCGGCGGAGGGTCGCTGCCGCGGCGTCGAGCACGCCGGCGCCGGCCTGCGTATCGTCGGCCAGCTCCGTCACGCGGGTGCGTGCCTGGGCGACCGCGCCGCCTCGCTGACCCTCCAGCGCGGCGTGCACCCGCAGCAGCTGCCCGCGCGCGTCCGTCAGCCGCGCGGCCGTGCGTGACGACCCTGCGGCGGCGTCCGCGAGCGCGGCCGGGCTGCCGGTCAGCGGCTCGAACTCGACGTCGAGCATCACTCGCCACCCCCGGCCCCGGCCCCGGTCACCGTGGGCGCTGTGGGCACAGAAGGGCCGAGCAACGCCGCGAGCGCGTCCGCGGTGACCTGCTCCGCGCCGTCGAACACCTCGGCCGCTCGCGTGAGCCCGGACCCGACCGAGCCGAGCGCGCCGACGAGCGACTCCTGGGCGGCCCGCCACGCGGAGGCCAGGTCGTCCAGATCCGCGGAGAGGCCGGCGTCGCCCGTGGCCTGGGCCGGCGGCGCCGTGGACAGGGCGCCGAGGGCGAGGCCGGGGGAGCCGGACAGCGCCGAGGCGGCGCCACCCACGTCCGCTCCGGCGGCCGCGAGGGCCGTGGTGTCGAGGTCGAGCTGGGTCATCCCGTCCTGTCCTGGGTCGTGGCAGTCGGTGGCTGCGCCGGGGCGCGGGCACGACGGTAGCGAGGGCGGGGGCATGGCGACCGGAGTTGTCCACAGGCCCGGATCAGTCCCACCACACGCGGTACCAGGTCTCGCCGTCCTCCGGGTCGTCGGTGCGGCCGACCCCCCGCCACGGCGTGACCTCGTCCGGCGGGGCATGCAGGTCGTCGATCCCGAGCTCGTCGACGAGCACGGTGACCACCTCGTGGCACCCGCATCCGGGGCCGTGGCGGGAGTCGAGCCGCAGAGTGCGGTCGGTGCGCAGCAGCACTCCGGTCACGCTGATGCGCTCGTCGCAGCGCAGCGGCCCGATGACGTACCCCTGCGCGAGCACGCGGTCCGGGTGGCGCACCACGGCCCGCAGCACGGACCCGAGAGTGGGGCCCAGGTTCTGCCGCTGGGTCGCGAGCTCCTCCTCCGGGAGCCGGTCCAGCAGGCCGGCGGCGGTGCGCTCGTCGAGCAGGCTGAACGGGTAGTAGCCCGGCTGCGCGTTGGCGCCGAGCACGGGCTCCAGCAGCACGTCGAGGCCGTCGTCGAGCAGCCGGCCGTGCCGGTCGGGGCACGACCAGCCGGGGCCGCCGTCGTGCCGGGCGTCGGGTCGGCCGGCGAGCTCCCGCTCGCGGGTCCACGCGGTGTGCAGGTCGACCAGGTCGGGCGGGGTGAAGCGGGCGGCGGGTGGAGCGGGACGGGCTCCGCGCGGTGCCGGTGGCGCGGGTGCGGCGGCCATGTCGGTCTCCTTCTGGTGGCGGTCAGGGCCCGGAGAGGGCGGCGTGGTCCGACCTTCGTCGGTCGTCGCCCCGGACGGCCCCGGCGATGCCGATCTGTGGACGACGCCCGTCAGGGGGCAGGCTCATAGCCTGCAGCGGCGTGCCAGCGTCGGGCCCGCGCCGACCGATGAGTTCCGCGCCGCCGCCGTGTCAGAGGGATGACGCAAGATGGCAGCACCATCGACGACGACGGAGGCACCTCGAATGAGCACGCCGCAGACCTTCACCGTGGACGCGCCCGGCGCCGTCCTCACCTACGACGTGCGTCGGCCGGCGACCCCGGGCGACCTGCCGCCGCTGTTCGTGCTCGGTTCGCCGATGGCGGCGTCGGGGTTCGAGCAGCTCGTGGAGCATGTCGACGACCGCACCGTCATCACCTACGACCCGCGGGGCACGGAGCGCAGCACGCTCGCCCCGGACGGCGACGTCTCGGTGGAGCTCCACGCCGACGACTTCCGCCGCGTGGTGCAGGCCGCGAGGGCGCAGATCGGCGACGGCCCGGTCGACGTGTTCGCCTCCAGCGGCGGTGCCGTCAACGTGCTCCCGTGGATTACTACTCACCCGGACGAGCTGGGCACCGTCGTGGCGCACGAGCCGCCGTTGTGGGCGCTGCTGGAGGACCGCGAGGTCCAGCGCAAGGTCACCCAGGACATCGTGGAGACGTACCGGCGCGACGGATTCGGCCCGGCGATGGCGAAGTTCATCCAGGTCTCGATGCAGTCCGAGCCGCTGACCGACGACTACCTCGCCCAGCCGGCCCCCGACCCGGCGGCGTTCGGCCTGCCCACCGAGGACGACGGCTCCCGCGGCGACCTGCTGCTGAACGGCAACATGGCCTCGCTGCCGTGGTTCGAGCCGGACCTCGACGCGCTGCGGCGCACCGCGGTGCGCCTGGTCCCCGCCGTCGGCGAGGCGGGGGATGGCACGATGCCGCGCCGCGGCGGCGAGGCGCTGGCCGCCGCGCTCGGCGTCGAACCGGTCGTCTTCCCCGGTGACCACGGTGGGTTCGTGGCCAACGAGTGGTCGCCCGACAACGACCCCGCGGCGTTCGCGGCGCGCCTGCGGGAGGTCCTGGCCGGCTGAAGCCGACTGGGTCGACAGGGGCAGCTCACAGCGCCGTGCTGCCCACGCGCTCCAGCCCGGCGATCCCTGCCGCGGCGTGCCGGGAGAGCCGGCCGACGGCGTCGCGCACCTCGGGCCGCGCGGCGTCCTCGGGTGGCACCCGCACGGGGTTGAGCAGCACGGAGTTGGCCCAGGCGGCGACGTCCGGCTCGGCCATGAATGTGGCCGTGGCCCGGGCGCCGCGGGCCTGCAGCGCCGCCCAGTCCGCCGGCGTGCTCCAGTACGGCGTCGGCGGGCACAGCCGGTTCTTCTCCTCGTCGGGCCGGTCGTGCCGGGTGCCCTCGACGTACCCGACGAGGGCCGCCCCGAAGCACGGGAACCCGGCCCGCACCGACTGCACCGTCATCCGCTCGCCCCAGATCGGCAGCGCGGGCCGCTGGTGCAGGCCGTAGGCGGCGCAGTGCACGACGACGGCACCCCGCGGCACGGCGACCTCGCCGTCGCGCAGCGTCAGGCGCCCGGGTGCGACGCTCTGCAGGTGGCCGAGCCGGACCACGTCGGTCACGGACCGCAGCAGGTTGAGCTCCCACCGCCCGAGCGTGGGCGTGCGCGCCATCGTCGGGGTGACCGTCCGGTCGACACGGACCATGATCCCGGCGTCCTCGAGCCGGAGGAACAGGTCGTCCACGGTGGCCGCCGCCCCGGCCGCGACCATGAGCGTCGTCGCCATCGCGAGGAAGACCGCCGGGTCGGGCTGGATGGTGGCGCGGTCGAACATCCAGGGGTCGCGGGGCCGCACCCAGCAGATCGCATCGGGCTCGACGCCGCGGGTGAGCAGCCACACGATCGCGTCGGTCGCGGTCTTGCCGGACCCGACGACCACGTACCGGTCGGCGCCGGCGACCTCGGGCAGCGCGCCGGCCGGGATGACGACGGCCTCGTCCTCCACCGCGAAGGGCGGCGGCGTCAGCGCGGGGACCGACGGCGCGAGGTACCGGGCGTCGACGACCCGTCGCCGCACGCGCGAGTCGACGTCCCGGCCGGTGGCGAGATCGACGACGCGCCCGCCGTGGAACTCGTGCCCGCCGAGGAGCTCCACCCGGCCGGTCGGCAGCAGCCGCTCGGCGAGCACCCGCGCGTAGTACTCGCACACCTCGGCGCCGTCCGCCCGCTCGTGCAGGCCCCGCTCGGGTCCGAAGGTCTGCACCTCGCCGCCGCCGAGCCGGGTCGAGGCGACGCCGTAGAGCTGGGACGCCTGGTGCAGCCGCACGAACGGGTAGGCGTCGAGCCAGTGCCCGCCGGGCGCCGTGCGTCGGTCGACCAGCGTCGCGTGGGCCGTCGGGTCGTGGTCGACGAGCGCGTCGACGAAGGCCATCCCGGCCGCCCCGGCGCCGACGACCAGGTAGTCGGTCTCGACCGAGCGGGCCATGCCTCCAGTGACCCACCGGCGCCGCGGCGGGTCAACGGGCCGCGGGGGTGATCTCGGGTGGCCCCGCGAACCAGGGGTTGCGGTTGACGCAACGTCAACCTCTACGGTCGAGTCATGACCCGCTCTATCCAGGACGTCTCCCGGCTCGCCGGCGTCAGCAGCCGCACCCTGCGTCACTACGACCAGATCGGCCTGCTGCCGCCGTCGGGCACCGGGACGGCCGGGCTGCGCCGCTACGACGCCGCGGCGATCCGGCGGCTGCAGCGCATCCTGCTGCTGCGCGACCTGGGCCTGCCGCTGACCGACATCGGCAGGATGCTCGACGAGCAGGCCGAGGAAGCAGGCGCTCTGCGCCGCCACCTCGACCAGCTGCGCGCCGAGCAGGACCGACTGTCGCGGCAGATCGCATCCGTGGAGCGGACCGTGACCGCGATCGAGAAGGGAGAACAGCTCATGGCCGAGGACATGCTCGACGGTTTCGACCACGCGCAGTACCAGGAGGAGGTGACCGAGCGCTGGGGCGCCGACGCGTATGCCACGAGCGACGCGTGGTGGCGGGGCCTCGGCGAGGAGGGCCGGAAGGCCTTCCAGGCACGCACGCAGGAGCTCACCGACGCGTGGGGCGAGGCGGCGTCGCGCGGCGTCGACCCGACGTCCGACGAGGCGCAGGCCCTCGCCGTCCGGCACGCCGAGTGGCTCGGCTCCGTCCCCGGCACGCCCGGGTCGGAGCAGGCGCGCCCGGCGAAGGAGTACCTCCTGGGGCTCGCCGAGATGTACGTCGCGGACCCCCGGTTCGCGAAGAACTACGGCGGCACCGAGGGCGCCACCTTCGTGCGCGACGCACTCGTCGCCTACGCCGAGCGCGAGCTCTGACCCGTCCCACCCCGAGTTGTCAGGGCCAGGACCATGAGAACGTCCCTGTGGTCCTGACAACTCGCGGGGTGGAAGACTGCCCCGGTGAGCGACGACTGGGCGGCGCAGCGCACGGAGGCCGCGCGCGTGCAGGGGGAGCTCCTGCAGGCGCGGCAGGACGCCGAGCACGCGCAGGCGGAGGCCCTGCTGGGCCGGTTCGTGCGCGCCGCGCGGGAGGCCGGCCTGGAGCCCGAGCGGCTGGAGGTCAAGGGCTACGGCGGCCGCGGGGTGGCCCGCACGTCCCTGCACGGCTGGTACCTGCGCCAGGACCGCACGGCCGGCGTCACCACGGACGGCGAGTTCTACGTGCTGACCGCGCCGCTGACGCTCGTCGACCGGCTCCGCGGCGTCCGCCTGGAGCCCCGCCGCCCCCCGCTCGTGCTGGGCGCCGGCGGCAAGGACGGCAGCTCCATCGACCTGGTCGCCGCGCTCGAGCGGCTGCTCCCCGGCCGGCGCAACACCACGCCGTAACACTCGACCGGCGAGTATTACGGCGCGTGCTCGCCGACGAGCGCGGCGACGGCCGGCACGGCCAGGTAGCCCGCCCAGGAGCCGTCCTCGAGCCGCGCGGCGGCCGCGTGGTTCCACGGCGCGAGGTTGTCCACGCGCAGGTTCTCGACCTCCCCTACCTCAAGGCCGGTGAGATCGAGGCCGGTGAGATCGAGGTCGGTCAGGGCGAGCAGGTCGCCAGGGTCGCGCACGTTCACCCAGCGCCCCACCCCCGCGGGGACGGCGATCGGGGTCCGAGCCGCCACGGCCTCCCGCACCGCGCGGATCCCCAGCGGCGAGCCGAGGGTGAGCAGCAGCGGCACGTCGGGGCCATCTGCCCGGGCGGCAAGCACCGAGTACGCGACGACGCTCCCGAGCGAGTGCGCGACGACGACGGCGGGCCCGGCATCAGCCAGCGCGGCCGCGAGCCCGTCGTCGAGCACCCGGCGCACGGCGTCGTCGTGGAGGTACGCGTGCACGTCCCGGGCGAGGGTCAGGACGGCGGCGCCGCTGAGGCCGGGCACGTGCCGGTCCACCACGGCGAGGGCGGCGACCAACGCCTCGACGAGCGCGTCGAGCACAAGGTTCTCCGACGACGGGCCCTCGGCCTCGACCGGGGTGACACGCGCCCCGTCGTCCCGTCGTCCGGCGCCCGCCGCCACCTCGCGCGCGACGGCGAGCGCGAAGCGCAGCTCGTCGACGGCGAGGGCGGCGAGGGCACCGGGGGCATCAGGGGCGACAGCCGCGCGGACCGCTACCGGCGGCCCGGCGCCGGTACCGCCGCCGACCAGGTGCTCGAGGGTGTCGCCGTAGTAGACGAACGACGCGTCGGCGTCGCCCGGCCGGTACGACGACCCCGCGGCAGCCAGCCCGGCGCCGAGCGCCCCGAGCCACTCCGCCTCGAGGGTGTCAGGGTCGAACCCGTCGAGGTCGCGGCCGTGGACGAGCACCAGTCGGGTCACGCGCTGACGCTATCGACCGTCGTCGCGCGGAACCCGCGGGCACGCCGGGCGCGCTCGTGCCGGCCGTGCACCAGCGCGTAGAGGGCGAGGGACGCCAGCGCGACGACGGCGAGCACCAGGTACATGCCGCCGTACCCGGTCACGCCCAGCAGGACGCCGAGGAGCACGGGACCGAGGCCGATGCCGAGGTCGACCATGAAGTAGTGCGTCGAGATGGCGACGCCCACCCGCGGCATCGGCACCTTCGACACCGCGACGGCCTGCAGCGCGCCGAGCAGGGTGCCGTAGCCCAGCCCCATCGCGACGCCGGCGACGAGGACGAGCGCGTCGGTCGTCGCGAGGCCGAGCAGGGCCAGCCCGACGGCGAAGGCCAGCACGGCGACGAGGACCACGACGTTGTCCCCGCGCCGGTCCTGCAGGCGGCCCATGAAGAACCGGGTGACCAGCATCGACGCGGCGTACACGAGGAAGAAGACGCTCGCGCCGCCTGCCAGCCCCGCCTCGGCGGCGTAGGGCTGCAGGTAGGTGAGGACGCCGGAGTAGCAGATCGCGAGGACGAGCATGAAGCTCGCGACGGGCAGCACGGCGGGGTGCAGCATGTCGGCGGGCCGGAACCTCACGAGGCGTGCGCGCACCTCCGGCGTGGGGGCGGCGTCGCGCGTGCGCAGGAACAGGGCGAGCACCAGCGCGAGGACCGAGGCCACGACCGACCCGACGAACAGGGCCCCGTAGCCGAGGTGGTCCACCAGGAGCAGCCCGAGCAGCGGGCCCACCGCGGTGGCGAGCGTCATGCTCAGCGTGAAGTAGCCCGTGCCCTCGCCGCGGCGCGACGCCGGGATGACGGACTGCGCCAGCGCCATCGCCGCGGTCGAGGCGATGGCGAACGACGCGCCGTGCACCGCGCGCACCACGAGCAGCGCTCCGAAGGACGACACCGGCAGGTAGGCCACCGAGGCGACCGCACCGACGACGAGCGCGATTAGCAGGATCTTGCGCCGGCCCACGAGGTCGACGAGGTTGCCCGCGAACAGGCGCGCCACGGTGGACCCGATGACGAACATGCTGGAGGCGAGGCCGCTCGCCGTCTCCCCGACGGCGAACTGCGTGACCGCGTACACGGCCATGGTGGTCATGAGGAAGTAGAAGACGAACGCGAGGAAGAAGTTCACGATCCACGCGAGCACGAGCTCGCGGCTCCAGAGCTTCTCCGACGACATCTGCGACGACTCGTCCGTCGTCGCGGAGGCGTTTCGGGGCATGGGCGAATCGGCCACAGCTGCACCGTCCTTGTCGAGCTGGTGAGGGCGGCGCGCCACGGAGGACACACACGGACAGCCCGTTCGGGCGGCCTGGTCAATGATCCCCCGGAACCGCAAGATATGCCGTCCATGACGTTCGTCACTCCGGGCGCCTGGCGCCGTGGGACGCTGGCGCCATGGGGAACACCGAAGACGTCGCAGCCCTGGTCGCGGAGGTCGAGCAGCAGGAGCGGGAGCTGGTGCTGACCCGGTTCACCCACGACGACGCGTGGCGGCTCGGCTGCCTGCTGGTCGAGCTCGCGACGGAGCGCGACCTCGCCGTCACCGTCGACGTCCGCAAGGGACCACAGCAGGTGTTCCATGCCGCGCGCGAGGGCACGACGCCGGACAACGACTCGTGGGTGGCGCGCAAGGTGCGCGTCGTGGAGCGGTTCGGCGCGTCGTCGTTCCTCGTCGGCCTGCGCGCGCGGGCGAGGGGCACGGACTTCGGCGCGCAGCACCAGCTGCCGCTGCAGGAGTACGCCGCGCACGGCGGAGCGTTCCCCGTGCGGGTGGACGGCGTGGGGATCGTCGGCGTCGTCACCGTGTCCGGCCTGGCGCAGGCCGACGACCACGCCCTCGTCGTCGAGGCGCTGCGCACCTTCGCCCGGGACGGCTCCTGACGCGCGGGCACGCGCCGTCTACGGTGGCCCCGTGCCTGCGCTGCTCCTGACGAACTCCCGGCTCGCCGGCCGCCCCGACGCGCCGGTCGACGTGCTGCTCGACGACGGCAAGATCGCCGCGATCTCGCCGGTCGCCCTTCGACAGGCTCAGGATCCGCTGGTCGAGACCAGGTTTCGACAGGCTCAACCAGCGTGGGCGGCCCGACCGGCGGAGCGGGTCGAACTGGACGGCCGCACCGTCGTGCCGGGGCTGTGGGACGCGCACACCCACCTCACGCAGTGGGCGATGGTGCGTCAGCGGCTGGACGTGTCCATGGCGACGAGCGCCGCGCACGCCGCCGCGCTGGTGCGCGACCGGCTCGGACGCGCTGCTCCGCCGCAGGGCGGGCAGCCGCTGGTGGGCTACGGGTTCCGCTGGGCCACCTGGCCGGACGGCCCCACCGCCGCGGTGCTGGACGCCGTCGCCGGCGAGATCCCGGTGGTGCTGCTGTCCGGCGACCTGCACAGCGCGTGGGCCTCGACGGCGGGCCTCCGGTTCCTCGGCGTCGCGCATCACCCCACCGGGCTGCTGCGCGAGGAGGAGTGGATGCCGGCGAGCCCCCGCATCGTCACGGTGGACGACGTCGTGTCCGACGCCCTGGTGGCGGACGCGGCCCGGGCGGCGGCGGCGCGCGGCGTGGTCGGCGTCGTCGACCTGGAGGTGGCGGACAACCTCACGACCTGGCGCCGCCGGGTCGCGGGCGGCTGGGACGGGCTGCGGGTGCGCGCCGGGGTGTGGGAGCAGCACCTGGACGCCGTGCTCGACGCCGGGCTGCGCCACGGCGACCCGCTCGCCCCGGCCAGCGGGCTCGTCACCCAGGGCCCGCTCAAGGTGATCAGCGACGGATCGCTCAACACGCTCACCGCGTACTGCTTCGACGCGTACGCCGGGGCGGCCGGCCCGGACGCGCACGGCATCCTCAACATCGCCACGGACCGCCTCGCCCCGCTCATGGCCCGCGCGCACGACGCCGGGCTGCGCTGCGCGATCCACGCCATCGGCGACCGGGCGAACGCCCTCGCCCTGGACGCGTTCGAGGCCTCCGGCGCGCGGGGCTCCGTGGAGCACGCCCAGCTGCTGCGGCGCGAGGACGTGGCGCGGTTCGCCGCCCTCGGTGTGACGGCGAGCGTGCAGCCCGAGCACGCGATGGACGACCGCGACATCGCCGAGGAGCTGTGGCCCGGGCGCGCCGACCGCGCGTTCCCGCTGGCCGAGCTGAGGGCCGCGGGCGTGCCGCTCACGCTCGGCTCCGACGCGCCCGTCGCGCCCCTCGACCCCTGGGTGGCGATCGCGGCCGCCGTCACCCGCGCCCGCGACGGGCGGCGGCCCTGGCACCCCGAGCAGCGGATCGACGTCCGCGCCGCCCTCGAGGCGTCCGTCGACGGGCAGCCGCTGGACCTCGCTGTCGGCGCTCCGGCCGACCTGGCCGTGCTCGACGTCGACCCGCTCGATCTCGACGCGAGCGACCCCGCCGTCCTGCGCGGGACACCCGTCGCCGGCACACTCGTCGCCGGCCGCTGGACCCACCGGTCGCTCTGACACACGCCGGTTGAGCCCGTTCGTCGGTTGGGCTTGTCGAAATCAGGTTCGTCGGTTGAGCTTGTCGAAACCATCAGCGGGGTTTCGACAGCCTCAACCAGCGGGTTGCGGTGGGAGACTGCCTGGATGAAGAGCGCCGAGGCACGGCTGCGGGCGCGGCTGGCCGAGGTGGAGTCGCGGCTGGCCGCACAGCGCCGCACGGTCGAGGGGCTGGTCGAGTCGGCGCGGGACTCCAACGTCGACGACGAGCACGACCCGGAGGGCGCGACCCTCGCCTGGGAGCGGCAGCAGGCGGCGGCGCTCGCGGGGGAGGCGGAGGCCGAGCGGCGCGCGCTGCTGGCGGCGCTGGACCGCGTGGCCGCCGGGACCTACGGCGTGTGCGAGGTGTGCGGCCGGCCCATCCCCGCCGCGCGACTCGAGGTGCGGCCCGCCACGACCCGCTGCGTGGACCACGCCCGCTGAGCTCGCTGGGCCTACGGTCGCAGCCCGTGCTGGGGGCGTGCGTTCGGCCCCGTCTCGCGCCCGAAACAGGGCCAACCGCGCGCTCACAACACTCGGCGGGTGGCAGCATGACGGGGTGCGCGTGGAACCCGTGACCCCGGACGGCGTGGTGGACCACGTCGTGGCGCGGGTCCTCTCCTTGGACGGGCCGGGCCCGGTGCGGGTGCTCGTCGACGGGCACCCGTCCACTCGCCCGGAGAAGCTCGCCGACGCGCTCGTCGAGCCGCTGCGCGCGGCGGGCCGACCGGTGGCGCGCGTGGCGGTGCGGGACTTCCTGCGGCCCGCGTCGCTGCGCCTGGAGCGCGGCCGACGGGACCCGGACGCCCTGCTGACCGAGTGGATCGACGTCGGCGGGCTGAACCGTGAGGTGCTCACCGGCATCGTGCGGCGCGGGCGCTGGCTGCCCACGCTGCGCGACCCGGCCACCGACCGCGCCACGCGCGCGGGCTACGTCGACGCCGCGCCCGGCACCGTCGTCGTGCTGGACGGGTCGCTCGCGCTGGGCCGGGGGCTCGACGTGGACCTCGCCGTGCACCTCGCGCTCCGGCCGGCCACCGAGACGCGGAACACGCCGCTCGACGACGCCTGGACCCTCGCGGCGTACGGACGCTACCGGCGGGAGGCGCAGCCCGAGCGCCGGGCCGACGTCGTCGTGCGCGTGGACCACCCCGACCGGCCAGCGCTGCTGCTGCCCGGCTGAGCAACCGGGTTTCCCCCTGCGACAGGCTCAGGACGGCGCCGGCTCAACCATCGGGCCGCGCTACCCCGTGCAGAGGCAGAACGGGTGCCCGGCCGGGTCGGCGAACACCCGGAACGTCGCCTCCTCGCCCGGCAGCCGCACGGCCCCGACGGCGAGCGCCGCCGCCTCGGCGTCGTCCAGGCTCTGCGGGCCGATCTGCAGGTCGAGGTGCAGCTGCTGCGGGTACGCGGGATCGGGCCAGCGCGGGGCGTTGTAGCCCTCCACCTGCTGGAACAGCAGGGCCTGTTCCCCGCCGAGCATCGCCATCCCCTCGGCGTCGTACACCACCGGGTCGCCGAGGATCCGCGACCAGAACGCCGCCGCCGCGGACGCGTCGGGCACGTCGAACGTCACGCCCATGACGGTGAGCCCGTCGTTGTCGGGGGCGTGGCACAGGTCGAAGGGGTGCCCGGCGGGGTCGGCCAGGGTGGTCCACTCCGGGTTCTCGCGCAGCACGGTGGCGCCCAGCTCGACGGCGCGCGCCGCGGCCGCCGCGACGTCTGGCACGCGCAGGTCCAGGTGGAGCTGCTGCGGATGCTCCTGTCCGGGCCATTCGGAGCGCACCAGGCCGGGCGCGGGCTGGAACGCGAGCGACCACCCGTCCGGGGCGTTCAGCGTGATCCAGTCCTCCCCGTACCCCTGCTGCTCGACCTCGGCGCCCGTCAGCGCCTGCCAGAAGTCGGCCGAGCGCTGCGGGTCCGGGGCGTCGAAGACCAGCGCGTCCAGCGCCGCGACGCGCGGCGCGGTCTTCTCCTCGATCGGCGTCTCGCTCACGGTCCCTCTCCTTCTCCGGCCGGTTCTTCTCGGGCGGGGTCGCCCTGCGCCGGATCGTCCTGGATCACCAGCAGCATAGTTCCGTCGGGGTCGCCGAGGTACGCCACCCGCTCGCCCCACGGCATCTCCGCCGGGGGCACGACCACTGCGCCGCCGGCGCCGGGCGCCGCCGCGACGGCGGCGTCCAGGTCGGGTACGTACAGGCACAGGTCCACCGCGTGCCCGGTGGCCGGAAGCGGGATCTCGCCGTACAGCGCCGGGCCCGTGCCCACGCCGAGCGCCACCTGGCCGGCGCCGATCCGCAGCGCCACGTAGGCGGGTTCGCCGTCGGGCGGGAACTGGTAGGCCCGCACGGCCCCGAACGTGCGCACGTAGAACTCGCCTGCCGTCGCGAGGTCTCGACAGTTGACGACGGGGAACACCGCTCCGCGGGGCATGCCGTCCAGCCTGCCCCGACCCGCCGACACCCGCTCGCGCTGCCGTTCCTCGGGCTGGATCCCGGTCGCGATCGGGGGCCGGCCCGCTGCCCGGCCCCGCTGGTTGAGCCTGTCGAAACCCGGGGCTTGACGGGCTCGACCGACGAACCGGTGCGATCGTGGTGGGGTGGAATCGGTGCAGCCCGCAGGCCGGCGGTGGCCCCGCCGCGCGACGACGGTGGTCGTCGCGGCCGGCGCCCTGCTCGTGCTCGCCGCCTGCGCCGCGGGGCCGAACCCCGAGCTGGACACCACGACCGTCGGCGGGCAGGGGCCGTACGGGTTCTGGTGGGGGCTGTGGCAGGGGATGATCCTGCCGATCACGTTCGTGGTCTCGCTGTTCACCGACTCGGTGTCGGTGTACGAGGTGCACAACAACGGCAACTGGTACGACGTCGGGTTCGTGCTCGGCATCTCGCTCGTCTTCGGCGGGCCGCTCGGCGCCCGCCGAGCGAGGCACTGAGGCAAGAGCCGCCGCCGGGTCACCTGCCTTCGGCGGCGCCGAGCTGCTCGGCCGCGCGGGCGATGTTGCGCTGCATCTCGCCGAACACGATGCCGTGGAACGGGCTGATCGCCCACCAGTACAGCTGTCCGGGGAGGCCGCGCGGGGCGAAGATCGCGCGCTGGCGGAACGTCGGGCGCTCGCCGCCGCCCTCGACGGACAGCTCGAGCCACGCCAGCCCCGGGAGGCGCATCTCGGCGCGCAGCCGCAGCAGCCGCCCCGGGACCACCTTCTCCACGCGCCACCAGTCGAGCGGGTCGCCGGGCGCGAGCCGCTGCGGGTGCAGGCGGCCGCGCCGCAGCCCGGGCCCGCCGAAGAGGCGGTCCATGACGCCGCGGGCCACCCATCCCAGGCGCCAGGAGTACCAGCCGCGGGCGCCGCCGATGCCCTCGATCACCGACCAGAGGGCCTCGCCGGTCGCGTCCACCTCGCGGGACCGGTCGTCGACCAGGAGGCTGCCGCCGGTCCAGTCGGGGTCCTCGGGCAACGGGTCGGAGGGCGCGCCCGGGGTCGACGCCGAGGCCCAGCTCGTCCGCACGTCGAGGTCGCGGATCCTCGCAAGGGCCAGCGCAACCGCGTCGTCGAAGCCGACGAGCCCCTCGGGAGGATCTGGGAGGTAGGCCTTGACGTCCTGCTCGCGCGCCACCACCTCGTGCACCAGGGATTCCACGAGCGGGCGGGCGATCGCCGGGGGCACGGGCGTGACCAGGCCGACCCAGAGGCTGGCCAGGCGCGGGGTCAGCACCGGGACGGCGCGGATCACCCGCGGGCGGAGCCCGGCGACCGCGGCGTAGCGCTGCATCATCGCGCGATAGGTCAGGACGTCGGGTCCGCCGATGTCGAACCCCCGGCGGACCGTTCCCAGGAGGCTCGCCGCCCCGACGAGGTACCGCAGCACGTCGCGCACGGCGATGGGCTGGATGCGGTTGTCGACCCACCGCGGGGCGACCATCACCGGCAGCCGCTCCGTGAGGTAACGCATCATCTCGAACGAGGCGCTCCCGGAGCCGAGGATCACCGCGGCTCGGAGCGTGATCGTCGGGACGGCCCCGTCGAGCAGGATCTCCTCCACCTCACGGCGGGACTCCAGATGGGGGGAGAGCCGTTCCCCGTCGGGTCGCAGCCCGCCGAGGTAGACCACGCGGCGCAGGTCCGCCTCCTCGGCGGCGAGCGCGAACCCGCGGGCCGTGCGGCGGTCGCGCTCCGCGAACCCCGGCCCCTCTCCGAGGGCGTGGATCAGGTAGTACGCGATGTCCACCCCCGCAAGCGCCCGACGCAGGTCCGTGCGGGAGGTGGCGTCGGCGGCTACCACCTCGACGGCGTCGAACCAGTCCCGCCCGGTGAGCCGCTCGGGGTGCCGAGCCATGACGCGCACCGTGTAGCCGGCGGCGAGCAGCTCGGGCACCAGTCGCCCGCCGATGTAACCGGTGGCCCCGGTGACGAGGACGACGGGGCCGCGGCCGCCGGGAGCCGCCCCGTCGGTCGCGGAGCCGGGAGCATCGGGCGCGGGCCCGTCGACGAACGTCATGGTGACCACCTGACCTGACTGGCATGGGAGCCGGTTACTAGCCAGGCTAGCAATATCGGTGCGGCGGTGGCATCGTGGAGGGTGGCAGGTCCGACGCCGGACGAGACGACCCGAGGAGGAGCTCCCATGGTGGACCCACCGGTCGCCGACCGACCGCGGCAGGTCGCGGTCACGATGAGCTTCCTGATCTGCGTCGCGGGGTCGATGATCGGCGTCGGCGTGTTCGGCGGTACGCCGATCGCGGAGGCCGCTGGCGGCGCCCTCGCCGCCGACGCCACCCTCCTGGCGCCGGCCTCGCCGGCGTTCTCCATCTGGACGGTCATCTACCTCGGTCTCGCCGGCTACACGGTGTTCCAGTGGCTGCCCGCGCACGCGGCGGACGCCAGGCAGCGCCGCCTGAGGCTCCCGGTCGCCGCGACGATGCTCCTGAACGCGGCGTGGATCCTCGTGGTCCAGGCCGGGTGGTTGTGGTGGAGCGTGCTGGTCATCGTGGTGCTCCTCGGCCTCCTCGCCCGCACCTTCGTGATCCTGGTGCAGACCCGGGCGGGAGGGCGGCTGGAACGCGTGCTCGTCGACGGGACCCTCGGTCTCTACCTGGGCTGGGTCTGCGTGGCCACCGTGGCGAACGTCGCGGCGGCCCTCGCCGGCTCGGGGTTCGACGGCGGGGACGCCGCGGACTGGTGGGCGATCGGGGTCCTGGCGGCCGTGGCCGGGATCGGGGTCGCCCTGGCGGTGAGGGGCCGGGGCCGGATCGCGGTGGCGGCGGCCATCGCGTGGGGCCTGGCCTGGGTGGCCGTCGCCAGGTCGCAGGGGGAGCCGGAGTCCGTGCCGACCGTCGCGGCAGCGACGGCGGCCGCGGTCATCGTTCTCGGCGTCGCGCTGGTGCTGCGCGTGCAGGCCGCGCCGCGCGAGAGGGCTCGGGCCGGCGATGACGGCTGAGGCCGACGACCACGTCGTCCTTCTCGACGACGCGGGCCGGCCGGTGGGTACCGCGCCGCGCGCGACCGTGCACACCCGTGACACGCCCCTGCATCTCGGCTTCTCCTGCTACCTGTTCCGCCCCGACGGCCAGGTGCTCCTCACCCGGCGGGCGCTGACGAAGCGGACCTGGCCCGGCGTCTGGACCAACTCCTTCTGCGGCCACCCCCGCCGGGGCGAGTCCCTGCCGGACGCCGTCCGGCGGCACGCCCGCCACGAGCTCGGGCTGGGCGCGGTAGCCGTCGGGGACCCGGTGCTCCCGTCGTTCCGCTATCGCGCGGTGGACGCCGGCGGCGTCGTCGAGAACGAGATCTGCCCGGTCCTGTTCGCCTCCGTGGAGGCGGCTCCCGTGCCGAGTCCCGACGAGGTCATGGAGCTGCGGTGGGTGGCGGGGAAGGATCTCGAGGCGCTCGTGACGCTCGCGCCCTGGGCGCTGAGCCCGTGGGCGGTCGCCCAGGTGCACGAGCTGCGTGCGGTCGGCGGGGTGTCCGGGGCGCGACCGGGATCGAGAGGGTAGAGCGCATGCCGAGGCGCCACACCGCCGCCGCGACCGCGCTCGTGCCAGGCGACGTGGTGCGCGCGGCTGCGGTGGCCAGCCTCGTGGTCGGCGGCCTCGCCCTCGGAGGCGTCGCGGGCGCGTTGTTCTTCCTCGTCCTGGGCGGAACGTTCGTCCCCCGGTTCCTGGGCCTCTCGGCGGTCCTGGACGTCTGCTTCGGCGCCAGCCTCCTGCTGGCGGCATGGGCGGCGCAGCTCGGCTGGTACGACGCCGAGCCGTGGCTCGATCTCGTCATGCATGCGGTCTGCACGGCCCTCGTCGCCGCGGTCGGCATGGCCCTCGTGCGCGGGCAGGCGCTGACCGCCGGTGCCCACGAGAGGCGCGCCCGGCTCGGCGTGGTGGCGGCGACCACAGGGCTCGGCGCGCTCGGCGCGGTCCTGTGGGAGCTCGGAGAGTGGGCCGGCCACACCCATCTCGACGAAGGGATCGACGTCGGGTACCTGGACACCGTCTCCGACCTCGCGCTCGGCGTGCTGGGCGCGGCCGTCGCCGGAGTCGTCCTGGCGGGCAGGGGCCTTCGCCGGAGGGCCGGGAGGTGACGGCCGGGGCGGCACCGACGGTGTCCGTGGTCGTGCCGGTCCGCGACGATGCGCAGGCGTTGGAGGTGTGCCTGTCCCTGCTCGCGCGCCAGACCGTCGCCCCGTGGGAGATCGTCGTCGTCGACAACGGCTCGACCGACACCTCCGCGGCGGTCGCGCGGCGCTGGGGCGCCGTGGTCGTCAGCGAGCCGCGCGTCGGGATCCCTGCCGCCGCATCGGCCGGGTACGACGCAGCCCAGGGCCAGATCATCGCGCGCCTCGACGCTGACTCGCGACCGGGACCACGGTGGCTGCAGACGCTCGTGGAGCGCATGTCCGCCGACCCGAGCCTGGACGCGCTCACGGGGACCGGCACGTTCTACGACCTGCCGCACGGGCTCCGGACCGTCACGTCCGTCGGCTACCTGGGGGCCTACTACCTGCTCGGGCATCTTGCGCTCGGCCACACCGCGCTGTGGGGGTCGTGCATGGCGGTCCGCTCCAGCGCCTGGCGGGCCGTCCGTCGAGACGTCGTCCGCGCCGACCCGGAGGTGCACGACGACCTCGACCTGGCGTTCCGGCTGGGCCCTCGCCGACGGATCCGTCTGGACCGCTCCTGGCGGGTCGGGGCCTCCGCACGGTGTCTCCGCGGGCGACGCCAGCGGCGACGGCGGCTCGATCGCGCCTGGCGCACCCTGCACCTGAACTGGCGGGTCTCGCCGCCGTGGGAGCGGTGGCGGCGCCGGTGGTCATGAGGCGCTCCTCAGGTGGGTGGGGTGAGCGACGACGGCGACGACGGTGCCGGCGGCGTCGTCGGGCTCCTCCTCGGCCTCCGTCGCCATCGCCAGGAGGAACTCCCGGACGGCAGGCCGGCAGTGCGCCGGGACGGCTCGGGCGATCTCGAGCATGCGGTCGTGCACGTGGGTGAGCCGCTCGCGCACCTCGGCGTGCGCGGCCGGCGAGGCGACGACGACCACCGAGCGGCGGTCGGAAGGGTGCGGGTGCCGCTCGAGGTGGCCGGACGCGACCAGGCGATCGAGCAGCTTCGTCGTCGACGCGGTCGAGATCGACAGGTACTCCGCGAGCCCGCGCGGCGTCGCGGGCTCGTCGCGCCCCTCGCAGGCGATGGCGTGCTGGAGCGCGCGGAGATCGGTGACGTTCATCCCCATGTCGCGGCCGGCGCGTCGGCGCATGCCCTCGTCCGCGCGGCGGAACACCCGCAGAGCCTCGAGAAGGTGGCGTGGTTCCGCGTCCTCCTCGCCGTACCAGTAGGACGATCCCGCGGTGGGTACCTGGGTCACCCCGTCATCCTAGCGAACTTCGTTGGTGGCTAGTATCTTGCTAGGCGAGGCATATTCGAAGCGAAGGAGGTGCGGCCGTGCATCGCTCGTCGACGATCGAGGGCACGATCGAGGGCGCGGTCCAGCGCGTGCTCGCCGCGGGCGATCGCCCGGGCGGCACCCGGCTGTGGCGGGATCTGCGCGACACGAGCCAGGGGGGCAAGCGGCTGCGGCCGCGGATCCTGCTCGCCGCGTACGACACCGTCGCCGGGACGGCGCCGCCCGAGCCGCGGGAGGTCGCCGAGCGGGTCGGCGCCGCCCTGGAGCTCCTCCACACCGCGCTCCTCGTGCACGACGACGTGATCGACGACGCGGACATCCGGCGAGGGCGGCCCAACGTCGCCGGCGCGCACGCCGCCCGTGCTCGCGAGTCCGGGGCGAGCCCGCGCCAGGCGCACGGCTACGGCAACGCCGCAGGCATCCTGGCCGGCGACCTCGCCCTCGCCGGCGCCGTCCGTGCGATCGCGCTCTGCGGCGCCGCCCCGGCGACGACCGAACGCCTCCTCGACGTGCTCGACGAGTGCCTGCACCTCACCGCGGACGGCGAGCTCGCCGACGTCTGGCTCAGCCTGGGCACGTGCGCCGACCTCGAGGAGGCGCTCCTCACGGCCGAGCACAAGACCGCCGTGTACAGCTTCCAGCTGCCGCTCCAGGCCGCGATGATCCTGGCCGGGCGCGACGACCTCGAGCCCGGCGCCCAGCGCCTCGGCCGGGCGCTCGGCCTCGCCTACCAGCTGCGCGACGACCTCGACGGCGTATTCGGCGACCCGGCAGCGACGGGCAAGAGCAACGCCGCCGACCTGCCGGAGGGCAAGTGCACGGCACTGGTCGTGCTCGCCCGCGGGACGTGGGCCTGGGACGACCTGCGCACCGTGCTGGGTGACCCCGACGCCGGGGAGCCGGAGCTCCGGCGCGCCCGCGACCTCCTCGTGGCGTGCGGAGCCCGCGCGGCCGTCGAGAGCCTCGTGACGAACCTCGAGCGCGACGCCACGGCCATCGCCTCCGAGCTCGGCCTGGCGGCGCTCGCCGGCCCGGTCACCGGGCTCCGCCACGGCGACTCCCGGGATGCTGCGTGAGCACCGTCCCGGCCCAGTCCCTGTCCGGGACCGCCGGCGCGACGTACGACGCCGTCGCCGTGCGCAGCGCCGCGGTGGTCATCGACGCCTACTCGTCGTCGTTCGGCTGGGCCTGCCGGCTGCTCGGCGACCCGGTGCGCGATCACGTCCGGAACGTCTACGCGCTCGTGCGCGTCGCGGACGAGATCGTCGACGACGTCGAGCCCGACCTCACGGCCGCCGAGCGCGACGACCTGCTGACCGAGCTCGAGAGCGAGGTCGCCCGGGCCCTGCCACGCGGCCGCAGCAGCAACCTCGTCGTGCACGCCTTCGCGCGGACGGCGGACCGGTTCGGCATCGGCGACGACCTGGTGTCGCCGTTCTTCGCCTCGATGCGCGCCGACCTCACCGTCGCCGCGCACGACGAGGCCAGCTTCGCCGCCTACGTGCACGGGTCGGCCGCGGTGGTCGGGCTGATGTGCCTCCGGGTGTTCGTCGCGGGCGACGACGCGGTCTACGACCGCCTGGCCCCGGGCGCCGCCCGCCTCGGCGCGGCGTTCCAGAAGATCAACTTCCTGCGTGACCTGGCCGAGGACGTCGAGGCGCGCGGCCGCTCCTACTTCCCGGGGCTCGACGTCGACGCGTTCGACGACGCCGACCGCGACCGGCTGCTCGCCGATGTCGACGCCGACCTGCGCGCCGCCGACGCCGTGATCGGCGACCTGCCGCGCAGCTCGCGCGTGGCCGTCCGCGTGGCGCACGACCTGTTCGCCGAGCTCTCCCGGCGGCTGGCCGCCACCCCCGCCGCCACGATCCGCCGCGACCGGGTGCGGGTGCCGGACCTGGTCAAGGCGCGGCTCGTCGCCGGCGCGATCGCGAGGGACGTGCTCCGGTGAGGGTCGTCGTCGTCGGCGCCGGGATCGCGGGCCTCGCCACGGCGGGGCTCCTCGCGCGCGAGGGCCACGACGTGGAGGTGCTCGAGCGGCACGACTCCCCGGGCGGCCGGGCGGGCTCGTGGGAGCGGGACGGCTTCCGCTTCGACACCGGGCCGTCCTGGTACCTCATGCCCGAGGTCTTCGACCACTGGTTCCGGCTCATGGGCTCGACCGCGGACGACGAGCTCGACCTGGTCGGGCTCGACCCGGCCTACCGCGTCTTCTTCGAGGGCCACGTGTCCGCGCTCGACGTGTCTCCCGACCGCGGGGCCAACGTGGCCGCCTTCGAGCGGATCGAGCCCGGCGCCGGCGCGCGCCTCGACCGGTACCTCGACTCCGCGCACGACACCTACGACATGGCGCTGCGGCACTTCCTCTACACGACGTTCGCCTCCTGGCGCCCCTTCATGCACCCCGACGTCGCTACCCGGCTGCACCGGCTCGTGCCGCTGCTCGGCACGTCGCTCGGCTCGCGGGTCGCGGCGAGCTTCCAGGACGCGCGGCTGCGCCAGGTGCTCGGCTACCCTGCCGTCTTCCTCGGCTCGTCCCCCGACCGGGCGCCGAGCATGTACCACCTCATGAGCGCCCTCGATCTCGACGGCGGCGTGCGATACCCGCTGGGGGGATTCGCCCGCGTGGTCGACGCGGTCGCCTCGCTCGCGGTCGGCGCGGGGGCCGTCCTGCGCACCCGCGCCCGCGCGACCGCCGTCACGACCACTGCCGTCGAGGCCCGCCCGAGGGCGGGGCGGAACGGGGCCCCTGTCCCCGGCCCGCGCCGGCCTCGGGCGACGGTCACCGGCGTGCGCTGGGTGGACAGTGCCGGGGCGACGCATCACGCCCCGGCCGACGTCGTCGTCGCCGCCGCCGACCTGCACCACGTCGAGACCGAGCTCCTGCCGCCCGGCCTGCGCGACCGGTCGCCGTCCTGGTGGTCCCGGCGTGACCCGGGGCCGGGCGGGGTCCTGGTGATGCTGGGTGTGCGGGGCCGGGTGCCGCAGCTCGCGCACCACTCGCTGTTCTTCGCCGCGGACTGGGAGGAGAACTTCGGCGCGATCGCCGACGGCCGGGTGCCCGACCCGGCGTCGCTGTACGTGTGCGCCCCCTCCCGCACGGACCCGACGGTGGCCCCGGCCGGGCACGAGAACCTGTTCCTGCTCGTGCCCGTCCCGGCCGACCCCGGCCTGGGCCGCGGCGGCGAGGACGGCGCGGGGGACTCGGCGGTGGAGGAGATCGCCGACGCTGCGATCGACCGGGTCGCCGCGTGGGCGGGCGTGCCCGACCTGCGCGAGCGGATCGTCGTGCGGCGCACCGTCGGCCCGGGCGACTTCGCGGCCGACCTCTCGTCCTGGTCGGGCGGCATGCTCGGCCCGGCGCACACGCTGCGGCAGAGCGCGATGTTCCGGGCCGGTAACCGGTCGCGCCGCGTCGCGGGCCTGCTGCACGCCGGGGGATCGACCATCCCCGGCGTCGGGCTGCCGATGTGCCTCATCAGCGCCGAGCTCGCGGTCAAGCGCGTCCGCGGCGACACGAGCGCGGACCCCCTGCCCGTGACCTCCCCGCCCCTCGCCCCCAGGACGTGATCCCTCTGCACTGGACGTCGTTCGTCTACCTCGGCCTCCTGCTCGGAGCCCTCGCCTGCATGGCGCTCGTCGACCGCCGGGGGTGTCTGGTGCTCTGGTCGGCGCGGCCCGTGCGCGGCGCCGCCGTGCTCGTCCTGGGGGCGGTCGCGTTCCTCGCCTGGGACCTGGTCGCGATCGCCGAGGGCTTCTACTCCCGCGGCGGCGCCGCCATGACCGGCGTCGAGCTGGCCCCGCACCTGCCGCTCGAGGAGCTCTTCTTCGTTCTGTTCCTCCTGTACGTCACCCTCCTGCTGCACGGGCTCCTGCGGCGCACGCTCCG
Organism: Isoptericola sp. Y581; assembly: GCF_059445475.1. NCBI lineage: Bacteria > Bacillati > Actinomycetota > Actinomycetes > Micrococcales > Promicromonosporaceae > Isoptericola > Isoptericola sp. Y581. The sequence continues at coordinate 220,402 of NZ_JCAIUK010000007.1, forward strand.
CCGGGCCACGCCCGGGGCACGGGCGAGGGCGTCGTGACCTACGCCGGGCTCGCGGCCGCCGTCCTGGCGGGTGCCCTCGTTGTCGCCGTCCTCGCGTCCGCGGTGCGCAGGCTCGGCGCGCGGTGGTGGGCGACGACGCTGCTCACCGCCCTGGTGCTCACCGCGCTGACGATCGTCTTCGACAGCCTCATGATCGCCGCCGACCTGTTCCACTACGGCGACGGCGCGCTGCTGGGCGCCCGGGTGTGGCTCACGCCCGTGGAGGACCTGGCGTGGCCCGTCGTGGCGGCGCTGCTGCTGCCGGCCCTGTGGGCGCTGGCGGGCGGGGACGAGGAGGACGCGTGACGGCGACGGGGGCGGGCGCCGGGACCGCGACGCCGCCGAGCGGGGCGGCCGCCGCGCTGCGCCAGGTGGTGGGCTCGTCGCGCCCGGTGAGCTGGGTCAACACCGCGTATCCGTTCGCCGCGGCGTACGTGCTGGCGGGCGGGCTCGGGCGGGCCGGGGTCGCGGAGCTCGTCGTCGGCGCGCTCTACTTCCTCGTCCCGTACAACCTGCTGATGTACGGCCTCAACGACGTGTGGGACTACGAGTCGGACCTGCGCAACCCCCGCAAGGGCGGCATCGAGGGCGTCGTGCTGTCGCGCCGCTGGCACCGTCTCACCGTGTGGTCGGCCGTGCTGAGCAACGTCCCGTTCCTCGCGTACCTCGTGGTGGTGGGCGACGCGGCGTCGACCGCGGTGCTCGCCGTGAGCGTCTTCGCCGTCGTTGCATACTCGGCGCCCGGGCTGCGGTTCAAGGAGCGCCCGGTGCTCGACTCCGTGACGTCGAGCACCCACTTCGTCAGCCCCGCGGTCTTCGGGCTCGCACTGGCGGGCGGGGTGCCCACCGGCCCGGTACTGGCGGCTCTCGCGGGCTTCTTCCTGTGGGGCATGGCCTCCCAGGCGTTCGGCGCGGTGCAGGACGTCGAGGTGGACCGCGCCGCCGGGATCGGGTCGGTGGCCACGTGGCTCGGCGCCGCGCGCACCGTGCGCGCGGCCATGGGCCTCTACGCCGCGGCCGGGGTCGCCGTCCTCCTGGCCGGCTGGCCGGGGGCGCTCGCCGCCGTCCTCGTGGTGCCGTACGTCGTGAGCATCGCCCCCTACCGGAGCGTGCCCGACTCCCGGTGCGAGGAGGCGCACGCCGGCTGGCGGCGGTTCCTGTGGCTCAACCTCGTCACAGGCTTCCTGGTGACCCAGCTGCTCATCGCGGCCGCCATGGGGTGGCTCTGAGGCTCACACCCGTCCCAGGCCTCGCGCGGGCTGCCGGCCGCGGTCGTCGGGGGGGGGGCTTGCGGAGCGACTGAACGAGTGTTTAGTCTGTTGAACATGCGTTCAGCCCAGCCTGCTCCCGAGGTCCCCGACGCCGCGTTCGTGCCGTCCGACGGCAGCGCTCGTGCCCGGATCCTCGACGCCGCGGTGCTGCGCTTCGCGCGCTCGGGCTTCGGGGCGTCGGTCCGTGCCATCGCGACGGACGCCGGGGTGAGCCCGGCCCTCGTCATCCACCACTTCGGCTCCAAGGACAAGCTCCGCGCGGCGTGCGACGAGCGCGTGCTCGCCTGGATCGTGGAGACCAAGCGGGAGAACATGGGCAAGGCCACCGGCGGCCAGCTGTTGGAGGTGCTCGCTCGGACGGACGAGATGGCGCCCCTGGTGGGCTACGTGCTGCGGTCGCTGCAGGGCGGCGGCGCCGTGGGCCGGGCGTTCGTCGAGCACATGGTCGACGACGCGGAGCAGTACACCTCCGAGGCCGTCGCCGACGGCATCGTGAAGCCCAGCCGGGACGAGCGGGCACGAGTGCGCTACCTCGTGTACTCCTCCCTCGGCGCCCTGATGCTGTCGGTCACGTTCGACCCGCCGTCCGACCCCGAGGACATCTCGGCCGCCGTGCGGCGCTTCATCGCAGATCTCTACCTGCCGATGCTCGAGCTCTTCACCGAGGGCTTCCTCACCACGCCCCGCATGCTCGACGACTACCTCCAGCTCATGCACCACGACGACACGTCCCACGAGGACCCGTCCCACGAAGAGGAACCATGACCACCACGCAGTCTGCGCCGGCGATCGAGATCCACGACCTGCGCAAGTCCTTCGGCTCCGTCCAGGCCCTCGACGGCCTGGACCTGACGGTCGAGGCGGGCCAGGTGGCCGGCTTCCTGGGGCCGAACGGCGCCGGGAAGTCCACCACCATCCGGGTGCTGCTCGGCCTGTTGCGCCCGACGTCCGGCAGCGCCCGCCTGCTGGGCGGCGACCCGTGGCGCGACGCCGTCGCGCTGCACCGCCGCCTGGCCTACGTGCCGGGCGACGTGTCCCTGTGGCCGAACCTCACGGGCGGCGAGGCGATCGACTACCTCGCCCGCCTGCGCGGCACGCCGGACAGGCGGCGCAAGGCCGAGCTGCTGGAGCGGTTCGAGCTCGATCCCACCAAGAAGGCGCGCACGTACTCCAAGGGCAACCGGCAGAAGGTCGCGCTCGTCGCGGCCCTGGTCACCGAGGTCGACCTGCTCGTGCTCGACGAGCCGACGTCCGGCCTCGACCCGCTCATGGAGGCCGTGTTCACCGAGTACGTGCGCGAGGCCAAGGCCGCGGGCACGTCGGTGCTGCTCAGCAGCCACATCCTCAGCGAGGTGGAAAAGGTCTGCGACACGATCACGATCATCCGCAGCGGCCGCGCGGTGGAGTCCGGCACGCTCGACGAGCTGCGCCACCTCACCCGGTCCAGCGTCACCGCCGTCGTCGACCGCGACCCGGCCCCGATCGCGTCCCTGCCCGGCGTGCACGACCTCGCGACCACGACGGACGCTGCCGGGACCCGCGTGACCTTCGACGTCGACAACGCCACGATGGGCACGCTCCTGCCCGCGATCAGCGCCCTCGGCGTGCACGCGTTCACCGCCGCGCCGCCGTCGCTGGAGGAGCTGTTCATGCGGCACTACGGCGACGAGCTCGCCGCCGACGGCGTGCCCACAGGCGGCCGGGACGGCGGGGACGGCGCGGGCAAGCACGCCGCCGTCTCCGGCAGCACGGCAGGTGCGCGATGAGCGCCGTCGCCGCCGCGCCCCCGCGCGCGGCCCGGCCCGCCGCCGCGCGCGCCGGCGGCGGCGGCACCACGCTCACGGGGACCTGGAGCCTGGTGCGGTTCATCCTGCGCCGCGACCGGGTGCGCCTGCTCGTGTGGGCGCTCGCCGTCCCGGCGCTCTACGTGGCCTCCATCGCCGAGTACACGACGATGGCGGACGACCCGGCCGGGATGCAGGCGCGCGCCGCGCTGGTCCAGACGCCGGCCATGGTGTCGATGACCGGGCCCGGCTACGGCACCGACGACTACACGGTCGGGGCGGCGGTCTCCAACGAGCTCGTGCTGTGGATGGTGCTCGCGCTCGCCGTCATGAGCATCCTCCAGGTGGTGCGGCACACCCGCGCGGAGGAGGAGTCCAGCCGGTCCGAGCTGGTGCGGGCGGCGGCCGTCGGGCGGCACGCGACGGTGGTCGCGGCGCTGGTCGTGGTGCTGCTCGTCAACCTGGTGGTCGCCGCCCTGTCCGCCGCGGTGCTGGTCGGCAACGGCCTGGAGGCCGTCGACTCGGTCGCGCTGTCGCTCGGCGTGGCGATGAGCGCCATGACGTTCGGCGCCATCGCGCTGGTCGCGGCCCAGGTCACGGAGCACTCGCGCGGGGCCAGCGGGATCTCGTTCGCCGCGCTCGGCGCCGCGTTCACGCTGCGCACCATCGGCGACATGCAGGAGGCGCACGGCAGCTGGGTCTCCTGGCTGTCGCCCATCGCGTGGGCGCAGCAGATGCGGGCCTTCGTGGACCTGCGCTGGTGGCCGGCCGCCCTCGGCGCCGTCGCCATCGTCGCGCTGCTGCTCGTCGCGTCGTCCCTCGCGTCCCGACGCGACTTCGGCGCCGGGCTCGTCGCCGACCGCCCCGGCCGCGCCGACGCCCTGGCGCGCCTGCGCAGCCCGTCCGCGCTCGTGTGGGCGCAGCAGCGCATGGCCCTGCTGTGGACGGCGCTCGGCCTCGCGCTCATGTGGTTCGCGACGGGCACGATCGTCAACCAGGTGTCGTCGATGACCGCGTCGCTCGCGGACAACCCGGTCTATGCGAGCGTCCTGGGCGACGGCGAGGTGACCAAGGCCTTCGTCGGCATCATCGTCCTGTACGCCGCGCTGGGCGCCGCCGCCTACGGCATCGTCGCGGCCCTGCGCGCCAAGACGGAGGAGGACGCGGGGCACGCCGAGCTCGCCCTGGCGACGCCGGTCTCCCGGGGCCGCTGGCTCGGGGCCCAGGTCGCCGTCACGTCGGCCGGGACCCTCGTGGTGCTGGTCACCGGCATCCTCGCGCTGGCCGCCGGCGCCGCCGTCGCCGGCTCCGAGGACGTGACTTTCGGCCAGGCCACCGAGGCGGGTCTGCTGTACCTGCCGGCGCTCGCGGTGTTCGTCGGGCTGGCCGCGGCGCTGTTCGCGTGGGCGCCCAAGGCCACCTCCCTGGTGTGGCTGCTGCTCGAGTACACGATCCTGGTGGCGCTGTTCGCCGACCTGTTCGGGCTGCCCGACTGGGCCCGCCGGATCTCGCCGTTCTTCTGGGTGCCCGACCCGCTCACCGAGGACGTCGACTGGGCGCACGTCGGCGGGCTGGCCGCCGTGGCCGCGGTGCTGTTCGTGCTCGCGTTCGTCGGCTTCCGGCGGCGGGACGTCGCGACGAGATGAAATGACGACGTGAGCGGCCGAGGCGCACGCACCTCCGGCTACTCGAAGTGCGTCTTCATGAACGCCGTCGTCTTCTGCGCGACGAGGTCCGGCTCGTGCTGGAACACGTCGTGACCGACGTCCAGCTGGACGAGCCGGGCTCCGGCCTCGGCGGCGAACTGCGTGCTCGCCGGGACCCAGAAGTCGCCGATCTCCGTGCCGTCGGAGACGAACAGGGGCATCGGCACGTCCGGGACCGTGCCCGCCTGCACGGTGGCCGCGTTGTCGAGCGAGTCGTAGTGCGGCACGGCCATGTCGAGGCCGACGATGCCGGCGACCTCGTCCGGGTGGGTCTGCGCCCGGTACAGGGCCTCGAGCCCGCCCATCGGGTGCGGGGCCAGGACGTACGGGGGCTTCTCGCCCGCGAGCCGTAGAGCTTCCCGGTCGTCCTCGAGGACCGAGGCGACGTCACGCTCGGTGGCGGGGACGGAGCGAGGAAGCCCGCGGTCGGTCAGGGGACAGCCACCGTTCGACAGGCTCAGGACGGCGCAAGCTCAACCGCCGGGTGCGGTCTCGACACGCTCAACCGGCGGTCTTCGGCGGCCGGACGGTCGGGACGTCGCCGACGATCGGGATCGGCCGGCGGTGGAACGGGAAGCCGTACCGGGTCAGGAGGCCGGCGAGCGTCGTGACGCGGTTACGGGGCCCGACGAGCGACATGATGTGCACGAAGAGCCACACCAACCAGGCGCGCCCCGCCGTGAGCCGCAGCGCCTTGGAGGTGCCCGGCAGGGTCAGCTCGGCGACGGCCGCACGACGCCCGACCACCGCCATCGTGCCCTTGTCGTGGTAGCGCACCTGCGTCGTCGGGCGACCCGCGAACAGCGCAAGGATGTTCCGCGCGGCGTGCTGACCACCCTGGATCGCGGGCTGCGCGAGCTGGGGCAGCCACTCGGGCGGCTCCGCGATGTCGCCGACGGCGAAGACGCCCGGCCGTCCCTCGACCTGGAGGTCGGCGGCGACGGCGATGCGACCGCCGTCGCGGCGTGGCAGGTCCCAGTCGTCCACCTCCGGGTGGGGCGCGACGCCCGCCGACCAGACCGTCAGGTCGGAGCGGATGCGCGTGCCGTCGGTGAGGACGACCGCGTCGGGCTGCACCTCGGCCACGCCGGCGCCCAGGTGCAGCCGGACGCCGCGGTGCTCCAGCTCCTTCGCCGCGTACTCGCGCAGGCTCGGGTGGAACGACTTGAGCACCTCGGTGCCGCGCTGCACGACCGTCACCTCGAAGGCGTCGCCGCGGATCTCCGGGTAGGCGGGGGCGAGCCCGGCGGTGCGCAGCTCGGCCAGTGCACCGGCGACCTCGACGCCGGTGGCGCCGCCGCCCACCACGACGACGCGCAGCCCGTCGTCCGACCCGGGGGTGAACGCCGACCGCTCGAGCCGGATGAACAGCTGGTCGCGGATCCGCAGGGCCTGGGAGCGGGAGTACATCCCGACCGCGTTCTCCTTGGCGCCCGGCGTCCCGAAGAAGTTCACGGTCACGCCGTTGGCGAGCACCAGGTAGTCGAACGGGACCGTCTCGTCGTTGGCGAGGCGGATCCGGCGCGCGTCGTGGTCGATGCCCACCAGGTGCTCGTGCAGCACCCGCACGTTCTTCTGCTTCAGGCGCAGTCCGCGCAGCCAGTAGGTGACGTCGCCCGGGCTGAGCCCGCCGGTCGCTACCTGGTAGAGCAGGGGCTGGAACGTGTTGTAGACGCGGCGGTCGATCAGCGTGACGCGGACGGGAGCGCCGGCGAGGGCCTTCACGGCGGCGAGCCCGCCGAACCCTCCACCGACGACGACGACGTGGGGTAGGTCGGTGCGTTCGCTCACGGGACCACCGTAGGCGAACGGCGGCGGTGTGCCCTGCTGTCGTCGACCGAGCCGGGCCTGAGACGATGGTCCCGTGCCCGAGCTCCTCGCCGTCTGCCGCGTGTTCGCCCTCCTGCCCGATGCGGGCACGGTCGGCGTCACCGCCATCGACAAGCGCCCCGTCGACGGCCGGGTGAAGGCCCGCCCGTACGGGCTGTACGCCGACGTGCAGGCCGACCGCGCCGACCACGGCGGCCTCGACCAGGCGGTCTACGCCTACTCCCAGGAGGACGCCGAGGCCTGGGGGGCGGACCTCGGGTACGAGGTGACGCCGGGACTGTTCGGCGAGAACCTGCGCACGCGCGGGCTCGAGGTGAGCCGCGCCGTCGTCGGCGAGCAGTGGCGCGTGGGCTCGTCCCTCCTCGAGGTGACGCAGCCCCGCACGCCGTGCCAGACGTTCGCCCGCCGCCTCGGCTCGCCGCCGCGCTGGGTGCGCCGGTTCACCCAGGCGAACCGGACCGGCGCCTACCTACGCGTGGTCGAGAACGGCGACCTGGGCGCCGGCGACGCCGTGGAGGTCGTGCACCGGCCCGCCCACGGAGTCACCCTCACGGACTGGTTCGGGGCGTTCAACCGGCTCGACGGCGCGCCCGAGCTCGCCGACGTCGCGAAGGCGCTGCTGGTCGCCCACGACGTCGGCGAGCTGCGGCTCAGCGACGAGATGCGGGAGCGGGCCGAGAAGGCGCTGGTGCGCTGACCCCGGCGGCGCCGGGCTCGTCCGGGTCGGCCTTCCCGGTGCCGACGCCGTACCGGCGCCCGGCGTAGCCCCAGACGGCGAGTGCGAGCGCCGGCCCCCAGAACCACGCGGGGAAGTACAGCGCCGCGGTGCCGCCCATCATGAGGAGCATCGGGACCGCCGCGCCGCAGAGCATGACGGCGACGATCCCGCCGGGGACGATCGCGGCCGCCGGCGGCACGGGCCACCCCGCCCGCCGCCCGAACCACCGGGGGAGCCGTTCGCCCCACGGCAGGATCAGGCCGAGCGTGAGGACGATGCCGAGCCAGGCTCCCGACGAGAGCGACAGGCCCTGGATCCGCACGGCGAGGGTGAGCTCCTCCCCGGGGCCCGCGAGCTGCGGCCATGGGGTCAGCCAGGTGAGCCGGGCGAGCGCGTACGGCAGCGGGCCGAGTGCCGCGACGATGGTGAAGAGTCGGCGGTGGCGCGTCACCCAGGCGGTGGCTCGCTGCAGCGAACCCCGCCGCCAGGCGCCGACGAGGACGAGCCCGGCCCAGGCGGACGCCGTCGCGAGCGGGAGGAGCACTGCGACGAGACTCCAGCGCTCGCGCGCGAACCCGGTCGTGATGCCGGCGAGCCAGGTGGCGAACGCGTCGCGCGCGACGACGACCCCCACCACGGCGGCCACCGCCGCGAGCAGCAGCGGGAGCCGCCACGCGGGATGCGTCCGGAAGATCTGCGTCCCCGCCCACACCGCAAGGACCGGCACGGCGAGGGCGACGAGGTAGCCGGCGACGCTGAGCGTCCCGGAGCCCTGGGCGAAAAACCCGAACGCGGCGACCTGGACGAGGGCGACCGGCGTGACCGCCCGCCAGGGCTGCCGCCCGGTGGCCAGCAGGACCGCGGCCGTCGCGGTGCCGAACAGAGCCACCGCGAGCAGCAGCCAGGTGAGCGGCAGGCCGGGCAGGAGGGAGTGTCCGAGGGTGTTGTCCGCCTCGCGGAACGGGTCGACGTCGGGCCGCGCGGCGAAGAACCCGAGCAGCGCGGCCGTCGCGGCCGACGTGCCGAGCGCGGCGGCGCCGAGCGACCTGCCCGGTGGCCGAGAACCTCGATTCCCCGGGGCGGGCCCGGGGGTCGGGACCTCGCGTGCGGGGCCGTCGTGGGGGATGAACCTGGTGGTCATCGTGGTGCCTCCTCGGTGGGTTGGCTCCACGTTCCCGCCGCGGCCGGCGCCCCGGCCTCCCCCCGGCGGGGGAACCGCATCCTCCGGGTGCGTGAACGGGGCGGTGCGGCTCAGGGGCAAGGGGCGGTCGCGTCGCGCGCTCACGGTCGCCGCGGGGACCGTTGACCGGCCCGACCGGCGCCCACTATGTTCACTCTCAGCACACTCGTTCGGAGAACGGACCAATGACGGTCCGTCGATCCGGTCGGACCATTCAAAGGAGAACACCGTGCCAAGGAAGAGCGTGGGTCCGAAGTCGATCGCCGGTCCGATGTCGATCGCTGGGCCGATGAGGAGCGCTGTGCGCCGCGTCGTCCCCGCCGCGGTCGCCGCGGCGTCCGCCTTCGCCCTCGCCGCGTGCGGCGGTTCGTCGGGGGATCCCGACCCCACCGCGTCGGGCGACGGCGAGCTCACGCCCGTCACCGTGGGCGTCATCCCCATCGTGGACGTCGCGCCCATCTACCTGGGCGTCGAGCAGGGGTTCTTCGAGGACGAGGGCCTCGACATCACGCTCGAGCTGGCGCAGGGCGGCGCCGCGATCGTGCCCGCCGTGCAGAGCGGCGAGTACCAGTTCGGGTTCAGCAACGTCACGTCCCTCCTGCTCGCCTCGCAGCAGGGCCTGCCCCTGAAGATCGTCGCCCCCGGGAACCTCACGACCGGCGAGCCGGGCAAGGACTTCGCCGCCGTCGTCGCGCTGCCGGACTCCGGGATCGAGACGGCCGCGGACCTCGCGGGCAAGACGGTCGCCGTCAACACGCTCAACAACATCGGCGACACCACGGTGCGCAAGGTGGTGGACGACGCGGGCGGCGACCCGACCGCCGTCGAGTTCGTCGAGATGGGCTTCCCCGACATGCCCGCCGCGGTGGAGAGCGGCCAGGTCGACGCGGCGTGGATCCTCGAGCCGCACCTCACCCGCGCGCTGCAGTCCGGGGCCGAGCCCGTGGTGTGGAACTTCGCGGAGACCGACCCGAACCTGCTCATCGCCGCCTACTTCACCTCCGACCAGCAGATCGCCGACGACCCGGAGACTGTGGACGCGTTCACCGCCGCGCTGGAGAAGTCGCTGACGTTCGCCGAGGAGAACCCGGACGAGACGCGCGCCGTGCTCGACTCGTACACCGAGATCGAACCGGCGGTGAAGGACGCCATGGTGATGCCCCGCTTCACCGCCGAGCTCGACGAGGCGCAGGTGCAACTGCTCGCCGACCTGGGCCTCGAGTACGGCATGTTCGACGAGCCGGTCGACGTCTCGGCGCTGATGCCATGACGGCGGCCGCGCCGCGCCTGACCGGCCACCGTCCGGCGAGTCTTCGACCGGCGCTGCTCGGCATGGCGGGTGTCGTCGCGCTCCTCGTGCTGGTGCAGCTGCTGCCGGCCACGGGCCTGGTGAACCCGGACTTCCTGCCGACGACGACGATGATCCTCGCCGCGCTGGTGGAGCGCGTGCAGACGCCGGAGTTCTGGGTGGCCCTGGGCGACACGCTGGTCACGTGGATCACCGGCCTCGCGATCAGCGTCGTCGCGGGCGTCGTGCTCGGCGTGGTCATCGGTATGGTCCCGTTCCTGCGCGCGGTCACCGCGTCGACGATCGAGTTCCTGCGGCCGGTGCCGTCCGTGGCGCTCATCCCGATCGCGGTGCTGCTGTGGGGCACGGGCATGCAGGCCACGCTGCTGCTGGTGGTGTACGCGTCGTTCTGGCAGGTGCTGGTGCAGGTGCTCGCGGGCGTGCAGGACGTGGACCCGGTCGCGAGCGACACCGCCCGGTCGTACCGGTTCTCGGTGCTCGCCCGGGTGCGCACCCTCGTGTGGCCGACGGCGCTGCCGTACGTGATGACGGGACTGCGGCTGGGTGCCGCGGTGGCGCTCATCCTCACCGTCACCGGCGAGATGCTCATCGGCACGCCCGGCATCGGCAAGCTGCTCGCCGTCGCCCGCGAGTCCGGGGCCGTGCCGTCCATGTACGCGCTGGTCGTGGTGACGGGCCTGCTGGGCGTGGCGGTCAACCTGCTGGCCCGCGCGCTGGAGCACCGGGCCCTGTTCTGGCACCCGTCGGTGCGTGGGGAGGTCATGGCATGAGCGCGAGGAGCCCCCGCAGAGGTACGCCGAGGCACGAGGTGTGCCGGAGCGAGGCACCGCAGCGATCGTGCGAGAGGGGGATCGCATGAGTACGGTCACGAGCGCCCTCCGCTCGCTGCTGCTGGCGGTGGGTCTGCCGCTGGTGCTGCTCGCCCTGTGGTGGGCGGTGACGGCGAACAGCGTCTCGCCCTACAACCCGCCGCTGTCGGAGATCTTCGCGACGATCGGGCCCACGTGGTTCTCCGGGGACACGTTCGCGGACACCCGCTTCGTGCAGGACATCCTACCGAGCCTCGGCCGCCTCCTCGCCGGGTACGCCGTCGCCCTGGTGGTCGGGGTGACGCTGGGGCTGCTCATCGGCGCGATTCGGCCGCTGCGCGAGCTCGCAGAGCCGGTGCTGGAGTTCTTCCGGGCCATCCCGCCGCCCGTCATGGTGCCCGTGCTCATGCTCTTCCTCGGGGTGGGCACGTCGATGCGGGTGTTCGTCATCGCGACCGGTGCGCTGTGGCCCATCCTCCTCAACACGGTCGAGGGGGTGCGCGGGCTCGACCCGGTGCTCAAGGACACCGCGCGCGCCTTCCGCTTCGGGCGGTGGGGTCGCATTCGCCGGCTCATGCTGCCGGGCGCCAGCCCGCAGATCGTCACCGGTGCCCGACAGGCGCTGTCGATCGCGATCATCCTCATGGTGATCAGCGAGATGTTCGCCGCGCGCGACGGCCTCGGCTTCTCCGTGGTCCAGTTCCAGCGCAGCTTCGCCATCCCCGAGATGTGGAGCGGCGTCATCATGCTCGGCCTGCTCGGGGTGCTCCTGTCCTTCGTCTTCCGGATCGCGACCGCCGCGGTCCTCGCCTGGTACCACGGGTACCTGCGGTCCCAACGTGGAGGTGCCTAGATGACCACCCCGTCCACCCCGTCCACCCCGTCCACCCCGTCCACCCCGTCCACCCCGTCCAGCTCGATGCTCGACGTCCGCGGCCTGAACAAGGTCTATGCCGGGCGCGGCGAGCCCGTCGAGGCGATCGCCGAACTGTCGTTCCAGGTCGACGACGGCGAGTTCGTGTGCGTGGTGGGACCGTCCGGGGCGGGCAAGACGACGCTGCTGCGCTGCCTCGCCGGGCTGATGCCGGCGACGTCGGGCGAGGTCGAGCTCGCCGGGTCGCCCGTCACCGGGCCGCCGACCGGGATGGCGGTGGTGCTGCAGGAGTACGGGCGCTCGCTGTTCCCGTGGATGACGGTGGCGCAGAACGTCGAGCTGCCGCTCAAGGAGAAGGGCGTGGCCCGCGCGGAGCGGGCGCGGCTGGTCGCCGAGGCGCTGGAGGCGGTGGGCCTCGCGGACGTGGGCCGCTCCTACCCGTGGCAGCTCTCGGGCGGCATGCAGCAGCGGGTGGCGATCGCCCGGGCCGCGGCGTACGAGCCGCAGGTGCTGCTCATGGACGAGCCGTTCGCCGCCGTCGACGCCCAGACACGCTTCGAGCTCGAGGACCTGGTGCGGGCCCTGTGGAAGCGGCTGGGGGTGACGGTCGTCTTCGTCACGCACGACATCGACGAGGCCATCTACCTCGGCGAGCGCGTACTCGTGCTCTCCGCGCGCCCGACCGTGATCCTCGAGGACGTTCGGGTGGGCCTCGGCCCCGAGCGCGACCAGCTCGAGACCCGCGGGGCCCCGGAGTTCGCGCGGCTGCGCACCCACGTCTACGAGCTGGTGCAGCAGGCGAAGCAGGGCGTGCGCTCCCTGGCGGACGCGAGGCTGACCCATGCCGGCTGAGGCCGTGGACGAGAGCGTGGACGAGAGCGTGGACGAGAGCGTGGACGAGAGCGTGGACGAGGCTGCCGGCGAGAACCCGGCCCGGTCCGGCGAGTTCGTGCAGTCCCTCGACCGCGGGCTGGCGGTGATCCGCGCGTTCGGCGCGGAGCGGCCGGCCCTCACGCTGAGCGACGTCGCCCGCGTCACCGGGCTGAGCCGGGCGTCGGCGCGGCGGTTCCTGCACACGCTCGTCGAGCTCGGGTACGTGCGCTCGAACGGACGGGAGTTCACGCTGCGGCCCGCCGTCCTCGACCTCGGCTACGCCTACCTGTCCAGCCTCACGCTGCCCGAGGTCGCTGCGCCGCACCTGGAGCAGCTGTCGCAGGAGGTCGGCGAGTCGTCGTCGGTCGCGGTGCTCGACGGCACGGACATCGTCTACGTGGCGCGCGTCGCGACGCACCGGATCATGTCGGCCGCCATCCGGGTGGGCACCCGCTTCCCGGCGTTCGCGACGTCGATGGGCCGCGCGATCCTCGCGCACGTGCCGGACGACGAGCGGGAGTCGTTCCTCGCCGCCGCGGAGCTGCCCGCGCTCACCGCCCGCACCGTGACCAGCGCCGCGGCCCTGCGCACGGAGCTGGCCCGGGTACGCGACCAGGGGTGGGCCATCGTGGACCAGGAGCTGGAGGACGGGCTGCGGTCGGTCGCGGCCCCGCTGCACGACGCGGGCGGGAATGTCGTGGCCGCCGTCAACGCCTCCGCCCCGGTGCGGCGCGGCGACGTGGCCGAGATCCGCGACGACATCGTGCCGCCGCTGCTGGCGGCGGCGAAGCGGATCGAGGACGACCTGATGAGGCTCCGGTGACACAGGACGCGTACGTGTACGACGCCGTGCGGACGCCGTTCGCCCGGTACGGCGGGGCGCTCGCGGGCGCGCGCCCCGACGACCTCGCCGGGTTCGTCGTCGGCGAGCAGGTACGCCGCGCCCCGGGCCTCGACCCGGCGGCGATCGACGACGTGATCCTCGGCAACGCGAACGGCGCGGGGGAGGAGAACCGCGACGTCGCGCGCATGGCCGTGCTGCTGGCCGGGCTACCGCTGAGCGTGCCGGGCGCCACGGTGAACCGGCTGTGCGGGTCGTCCTTGGAGGCGGCGGTGCAGGCCGCGCGGGCCGTGGAGACCGGCGACGCAGACGTCGTGGTGGCGGGTGGTGTCGAGTCGATGTCCCGCGCGCCGTGGGTGCTGCCCAAGCCCGCGCGGGCGTTCCCCGCCGGGGACGCCGCACTCGTGTCCACCACGCTGGGCTGGCGGCTCGTGAACCCGCGCATGGAGCCCGACTGGACGGTCTCCCTGGGGGAGGCCACCGAGCGGCTGCGCGAGAAGCACGGCATCTCCCGCGAGCGGCAGGACGCGTTCGCGCTGCGCAGCCAGGTTCTCGCCGCCCGCGCCTGGGAGGCCGGGCGCTACGACGACCTGGTGGCCCAGTACCCCGGGACGGACCTGCGCCGCGACGAAGCGATCCGCCCGGACACGTCCCTCGAGAAGCTGGCGGCGCTCGCCCCGTCGTTCCGTGGTTCTGCCGACGACACGGCGGACGGCACGGTGACTGCCGGCAACGCGTCCCCGCTGTCGGACGGCGCGTCGGCGGCGCTCATCGGGTCTGAGCGGGCCGCGGCGCTCACGGGCCTCGAGCCGCTCGCGCGCATCGCCGGCCGGGCGACCGTCGCCGGGGAGCCGCAGTACTTCGGGTTCGCGCCCGTCGAGGCCGTGAACCGCGCGCTGGAGCGCTCCGGGATCACCTGGGACGACGTGGGCGCCGTCGAGCTCAACGAAGCGTTCGCCGCGCAGGCGCTCGCGTGCGCCGACGCGTGGGGCATCGACGTGGAGCTCGACGACGACGGCGTGGGGATCCTCAACGCGGGGATTCTTAATGCGTGGGGCGGCGCGGTCGCCCTCGGGCACCCGCTGGGTGCGTCCGGCACACGCGTGCTCGGCACGCTGGCGCGGCGGCTGCAGGCGTCGGGCGCGCGGTGGGGTGTCGCGGCGCTGTGCATCGGCGTCGGCCAGGGCACCGCCGTCGTGCTGGAGAACGTGGCCCCGGCCGCGGGCCACGACCGGGGGGAGAGTGCATGACGCGCGTCGCGGAGACCGCGCTCGAGGCGCTGGGGGACGTGCCGGACGGCGCGACCGTGATGATCGGCGGGTTCGGCCCCGCCGGGCAGCCGGTCGAGCTCATCGAGGCGCTGCTCGCCTCGGACGCCGCAGACCTCGTCGTGGTGTCGAACAACGCCGGCAACGGCGACGACGCGCTCGCCCGGCTGGTGCGCGACGGCCGGGTGCGCCGGATCGTGTGCTCGTTCCCGCGTCAGGTGGACTCGTGGCACTTCGACGCCGCGTACCGGTCCGGGCGCATCGAGCTGGAGCTGGTGCCGCAGGGCAACCTCGCCGAGCGGATCCGGGCGGCCGGCGCGGGCATCGGCGCGTTCTTCACGCCCACCGGCTACGGCACGCCGCTCGCCGAGGGCAAGGAGACGCGGGTGCTTGACGGCTCCCCGATGGTGCTGGAGACACCGATCCGCGCCGACGTCGCGCTGGTCAAGGCGCACCGCGCGGACACGGTCGGCAACCTCGTCTACCGCCGCACGGCGCGCAACTTCGGCCCGGTGATGGCCACCGCGGCCGCGCGGACCGTCGCCCAGGTGCGCGACGTCGTGCCCGCGGGCGCGCTCGACCCGGAGGCGGTCGTGACGCCCGGCATCTACGTGGAGGCCGTCGTCGCCCTCAGGAGCGAGACCGCGATCGCGGGGGTGTCGGCATGATGGCCTCGCCTGCCACCGGCCCGCTCACCCGTGAGCAGATCGCGGCGCGCGTCGCCGCCGACATCGCGCCCGGCTCGTACGTGAACCTCGGCATCGGGCTGCCGACGCTCGTCGCCGAGCACCTGCCGGCCGGCTCGGGCATCACGCTGCACACCGAGAACGGCATGCTCGGCATGGGCCCGGCCCCCGCCCCCGAGGACGTGGACCCCGAGCTCATCAACGCGGGCAAGGTGCCGGTCACGGAGCTGAACGGGGCGTCATATTTTCACCAGGCCGACTCGTTCGCGATGATGCGCGGCGGCCACATCGACGTCTGCGTGCTCGGTGCGTTCCAGGTGTCCGTGCGCGGCGACCTGGCCAACTGGTCCACCGGTGCGCCCGACGCCGTCCCCGCCGTCGGCGGCGCCATGGATCTCGCCGTCGGCGCCCGGCGCACGGTCGTGATGATGACCCTGCTGACCAAGAACGCCGCGCCCAAGCTGGTCGAGGAGTGCACGCTGCCGCTCACGGGCGTCGGATGCGTCTCGCGGGTCTACGCGGACCGCGCGGTGCTCGACGTCGGCCCCGACGGTGCGACGGTCGTGGAGCGCTTCGGCATCGGGCACACGGAGCTCGAGGACCTGCTCGGACTGACCCTGGGGGGCGAGGCATGACCAGTCAGGTGGAGGTCGAGCGCACCCCCGTCGCGATCGTGGGCGGCGGCCCGGCGGGGCTGCTGCTGTCGCACCTGCTGCACACGTCGGGCATCGAGCACGTCGTCCTCGAGTCGCGCACCCGCGACGAGATCTACCGGACCACCCGCGCGGGCATCCTCGAGGCGAGCTCGGTGTCCACGCTGGTCGACGCCGGACTGGACCGGGTGCTGCGCGAGGGCGACCGGCACGACGGCATCGCGCTGCGGTTCGACGGCGAGAGCCACCGCATCGACCTGCACGGCCTCACCGGCAGCGCCGTCTGGCTGTACCCGCAGACGGAGGTGTTCACCGACCTCGCCGACCGCCGCGCGGCCGACGGCGGCGACGTGCGCTGGCAGGCCACGGTCACCGAGGTGCTCGACATCCATACCGACGCCCCCGGGGTGCGGTGGACCGACGCCGAGGGCCGCGAGCACGAGCTGCGGTGCGACGTGCTCGTCGGCGCCGACGGCTCGCACTCGGCCTGCCGCCACTCCCTGCCCGAGGACGTGCGCCGGCACTACGTGCACGAGTACCCGTATGCCTGGTTCGGCGTCATCGTCGAGGCGCCGCGCAGCGCCCCCGAGCTGGTGTACACGGCGTCGGAGCACGGGTTCGCGCTCATCAGCCAGCGCACCGAGACCCATCAGCGCCTGTACTTCCAGTGCGACCCGGACGAGGACCCCGCCGGGTGGGGCGACGACCGCATCTGGGCCGAGCTGCAGCGCCGGGTCGCCGGCCCGGACGGCTTCCGCCTCGCCGAGGGTCCCGTCCAGGAGCGCTCGGTGCTGCGGTTCCGGTCGTCCGTCGTCGAGCCGGTGCGGCACGGCCGCCTGCTGCTCGCCGGCGACGCCGCGCACACCGTGCCGCCCACCGGCGCCAAGGGGCTCAACCTCGCGCTCGCCGACGTCGTCGTGCTGCACGACGTACTCAGCCGGTGGCTGTCCCGCTCGGGCGGCGCGGCGAGGGACGACGCCCTGCTCGACGAGTACGGCCGCCGCGTGTCCGAGCGCGTCTGGCGGGCACAGCACTTCTCCGCGTGGATGAGCCGGATGCTGCACACGCACCCCGGCGAGTCCGGCTTCGAGCACCGGCGCCGGCTCGCCGAGCTGCGCACGCTCGTCGCGTCGGACGCCGGGCGACGCCTCCTCGCCGAGGGGTACACCGGCTGGGGACAGATCATGACCGAAGGAGCGATGTGAGCGAGAGCCAGACCGACCTGTCCACCGAGATCCGCGCGAGCCACCAGGAGTATCGGGACGCCCGCGCCGAGCCCCGTACAGCCGAGCCCCGTGCTGACGGCGCGCCCGAGGAGACCGGGCCGCGTCGCGACTTCGCGCCGTACCGCAGCTCGCTGCTGCGGCACCCCACCAAGGACCTGCGGCACGCCGACCCGGAGACGATCGAGCTGCTCTCGCCCGTCTTCGGCGAGCGCGACATCGGCCCCCTCGAGGCCGACCTCACCGCGGCGCACAGCGGCGAGCCGATCGGCGAGCGCATGGTCGTCGCGGGCCGCGTGCTCGACGGCGCGGGCAGGCCCGTGCGCCGCCAGCTCGTCGAGATCTGGCAGGCCAACGCGGGCGGGCGCTACATCCACAAGCGCGACCAGCACCCCGCTCCGATCGACCCGAACTTCACGGGCGTGGGCCGCGCCCTCACCGACGACGACGGCTGGTACCGCTTCACCACCATCAAACCGGGCCCGTACCCGTGGAAGAACCACGTGAACGCCTGGCGGCCCGCGCACATCCACTTCTCCCTGTTCGGCACGGACTTCACGCAGCGCACCGTGACGCAGATGTACTTCCCGGGCGACCCGCTGTTCGCCCTCGACCCCATCTACCAGTCGATCCGTGACCCGCAGGCCCGCGATCGGCTCGTCGCCGTCTACGACCACGCGCTCACGTCGCACGAGTGGTCCACCGGCTATCGGTGGGACATCGTGCTGTCCGGGGCGGGGCGCACCTGGACCGAGCCAGGGGACGACGACGACGAGGCCGGAGGACGACCATGAGTGACGAGACGCGATCCGGCCGCGCGCGGAGCACGACGGGCATGCCGCAGCTGCGCCCGACCCCCGGCCAGACCGTGGGCCCGTTCTTCGGCTTCGCGCTGCCGTACGAGCACGGCCACGAGCTGGTCGAGCCCGGCACTCCCGGCGCGGTGCGGCTGCACGGGCGGGTGCTCGACGGCGCAGGTCGACCCGTGCCCGACGCCATGCTGGAGATCTGGCACGCCGACCCGAGCGGTGCCGTCGTGCGGCGCAGCGGCTCCGTGCTGCGCGACGGCACGTTCACCGGCTGGGGCCGCGCCGCCACCGACCGCGAGGGCGGGTACTGGTTCCGCACGCTCGAGCCCGGCCCGACCGCGCCCGACCACGCCGCCGTCATCGCCATGGCCGTCTTCGCCCGCGGCCTCACCGACCGGCTGTTCACGCGGATCTACCTGCCCGGCGACTCCCCGGAAGCCGCCGCGTCGCTCGCGGCCGACCCGTTCCTCGCCGGGCTGGAGCCGGACCGTCGTGCGACGCTCGTCGCGACGCACGAGCCCGACGGCTCGTTGCGGCACGACATCCGGCTGCAGGGGGAGGGGGAGACGGTGTTCCTCGACATCTCTTCCGACACCAGCTCCCGCCGGGGCACGGGTCACGACGTGCCCGAGCCCGTGCCCGACCACGTGCACGGCGTCGTCCGCGGCGTCGCGCCCGGCCCGCCGTCGGACCCGCTCGACCTGCGTGACCCGAGCGGCGCGGCGCTGAACGGGGTGCCTTCCGCTCCGCCGGTCGAGCCTGTCGAAACCAGGTCTCGACAGGCTCAGGATCCACGTGTCGGGACCCCCCGTGCCTGACGTCGGCCTGCTCACCCCGGGCGCGGACCTCGGCCGGGGGTCGCCAGCCGCCGTCACCGACGACGTCGCGGTGCTGCGGGCGATGCTCGCCGCCGAGGCGGCGTGGGTGCGAGCCCAGGTGCGCTGCGGTGTCGTCCCGGCTGCGGTGGGGACCGTCGTCGACCGGGCGGTCGTCGCCCTGGCCGCCGACGACGCCGCCGCGCTCGCGCTGGCGACCGACGTCGCGCGGGACGCGGCCGCGGGCGGCAACCCCGTCATCCCGCTGCTCGCCCGGCTGCGCGCCGCCGTCGAGGCCGGGTGCGGCGCGGCGGTGCAGAGCGGGACGCCGGTGGCGCAGGTCGTCGGGGCGGTGCACGCCGGGCTCACGTCGCAGGACGTGCTCGACACCGCGCTCGTCGTCGTGCTGCGCGACGCCGCGCGCGCCACCGACGCGGGGCTCGGGCGTGCCGTCGACGCGGCGGCGGGGCTCGCGCGTCGGTACCGCGACGTCCCAGCCCTGGCCCGGACGCTCACCCAGCCCGCCGTGCCCACGACGCTCGGCGCCCGCGGTGCCGGCTGGCTGCAGGCCGTGGCAGAGGCCCGCGAGCGGCTCGCCGCCGCCGCCCGCGCGCTGCCGCTCGCATACGGCGGCGCGGCGGGAACACTTGCGGGCACCGTGGCGCTCGTCGAGCCTGTGTCGTCGGTCGAGCCTGTGTCGCCGGTCGAGCCTGTCGAGACCACGCCGCCGCTCGAGCCTGTCGAGACCACGTCGCTGCTCGAGCCGGTTTCGTCGGTCGAGCCTGTCGAGACCACGCCGCAGCTCGAGCCCGCCGCGTCCCGGGCCGCCGAGCTCGTCGACGCGTGGGCCGCGGAGCTGGGCCTGCCCGTCACCGCAGGACCCTGGCACGTGACGCGCTTCCCGATGGTCCGCGTGTCCGACGCCCTCGCCGAGGTGTGCGCCGCGCTGGGGACGGTCGCGGCCGACATCCTGGTCGGCTCCCGCGCCGAGGTGGGCGAGCTGCGCGAGCCGGCCGCGCCTGGCCGGGGCACGTCGACGGCCATGGCGCACAAGCGCAACCCGGTGCTGTCAGTGCTGGTGCGCCGGTCGGCGCTCGCGGCCCCGTTGCTGGCGGCGCAGGTCGTCGGCAGTTCCGGCCAGGCCGTGGACGAGCGGCCCGACGGCGCCTGGCACGCCGAGTGGCCCGCGCTGCAGCAGCTCGCCCGGCACGCCGTGGCGGCGTCGCACGCCGCGGCCGAGCTGCTCGCGGGCCTCGAGGTGGACCTGGACGCCGTCGCTCGAAATCTGCGGGAGTACCTGCCCGGTGGCCGGGACGACGACGGTCCCGGGGACGCGGGCACGAGCGCGGGCGAGGATGGGCCCGGCTGGGACGTCGGGGCGGCGACCGCCGTCGTCGACCGGGTGCTCGCCCGGTACGGGGGCACTGCAGGTGCGGGTGGAGGCGACGAGTGACCCGGCCCGAGCTGGGCGCGGTCGCCCTCGCGCTGCGCGACGCGACCCGGCCGCTGCTGGTACTCGGCCCGTCGCTGGGTACGTCGGTGTCGGCGGTGTGGCACGACGTCGTGCCGCTGCTGGACGACCAGCTGGATCTGCTCGGGTGGGACCTGCCCGGCCACGGCACGTCGCCCGCGGTGGCGCCGGGGTCGCTCGGGGACGTGGCTCTTGGGGACGTGGCCCTTGGGGGCCTGGCGCTCGGGAACCTGACGATCGAGGACCTGGCCGCCGAGGTACTGGCGCTCGTCGACCGGGCGCAG
Source organism: Isoptericola sp. Y581 (assembly GCF_059445475.1). Lineage (NCBI taxonomy): Bacteria > Bacillati > Actinomycetota > Actinomycetes > Micrococcales > Promicromonosporaceae > Isoptericola > Isoptericola sp. Y581. The sequence goes on from NZ_JCAIUK010000007.1 coordinate 240,845, forward strand.
GCCGAGCGCGGCGACCCGGGCTCGCCGTTCTGGTACGCGGGCGTCTCGGCGGGCGCGGCGGTGGGCCAGCAGCTGCTGCTCGACGCGCCCGAGCGGGTGCGCGGGGCGCTGCTGTGCTGCACCGCGGCCCGGTTTGGTGAGCCCGGGCCCTGGCACGACCGGGGGGAGCTGGTGGCAGCGGCAGGCACGCCGACGCAGGTCTCCGCCGCCGCGGGGCGCTGGTTCGCGCCGGGTTTCCTCGAGCGCGAGCCCGAGGTGGGCACGCGGCTGCTCGCGTCGCTGCAGTCCGCGGACCGGTTCGGCTACGCCGCCGTGTGCGGGGCGCTGGCCCGGTTCGACGTGCGCGACCGGCTCGCCGAGATCGGCACGCCGGTGCTCGCCGTCGCGGGTGCCGACGACCCGGCGACGCCGCCCGACGTCGTCGCGGAGGTGGCGGAGGGGGTGCGCCACGGGAGGCTCGTCGTGATCCACGAGGCGGCGCACCTCGCGCCCGCCGAGTGGCCCGGCCGCACCGCGACCTTGGTGCGCGAGCTCATGGCCGAGGGGACGCAGTGATGAGGCAGGACGACGGTCGGCGGGACGGCGACGTGGCGCGGCGCGAGGGCCCGCGGGACGACGATCCGGCGGCGAACGACGATCCGGCGGCGAACGACGATCCGGCGGCGAACGACGATCCGGCGGCGAACGACGATCCGAGGGGCGACGGCTTGGCGGCGAACGACGATCCGCGGCATGCTGCCGGGATGACGGCGCGGCGAGCGGTCCTGGGCGACGCGCACGTGGACCGGGCGGTGGTCGGGACGACGTCGTTCACGGCCGACTTCCAAGACCTGATCACCCGCTACGCGTGGGGGGAGATCTGGACGCGCCCCGGGCTCGACCGACGCAGTCGCTCGATGATCACACTGACCGCGCTCGTGGCGGGCGGGCACGAGAACGAGCTGGCGATGCACGTGCGGGCGGCCGTCCGCAACGGGCTCACGGTGGACGAGATCGGCGAGGTCCTGCTGCAGACCGCCGTCTACTGCTCCGTGCCGAGCGCGAACAGCGCGTTCGCGGTGGCCGAGCGCGTACTGCGCGAGGACGGCCTGATCTGACCGTCAACAGCCCGCGGATCTGCCCTTGTGGGGTGGGTGTCGAACGGCTACGCTCGAACACATGTTCGAAGACGACGAAGTGGCAGCGTCCGCCCACGCGGCCGGTAGCCGTCGTTCTCGGGCACACGGCTCCGGCGCGACCCGTGCCCCGGTCGCGCCGGAGCCGAACACGTCGCGCGTACCGTCCGTCACGGCGGTAGGCGCGTCGCTCGTCGAACTCGCGCTCACTGGCGTGGGTGCACGTGCAGGCGCAGGCGTCGCAGGCGTGGCCGAGGGCGATCGCACGGAGCGCCGTGGTGCCGGAGCGACGGATCTCCGCTGGGCGCCGGTCGCCGTCAGGTGGCACACGGTGGGCCACGGCCGTGACGACGCCGGCGGTGACCAGGTCGGCGAAGCGGCCCGCGACCGGGTCGCGGAGGCCGTCCGTGACCGGGCGCGCAGCGGCCAGCACGGTGATCGCGGTCAGGGTAGGCAGAGTGTCGCGGTGTCGGCGCGTCCCGCTGCGGACGTGCCTGGCGCGACGCCGCGCGACCGCGCTGCCGCGCTGGGCGCGCTGGCGCGCGATGGTGCTGCCGCGCCGGGCGTGGTCGAGACCGGCCGCCCGCTGCTGGCGCTGCTGGACGCGGCGCTCCCCGGCCCGGACCTCGCGAGGACGCTGGCGTCGCTGAGCGAGGCGGACCTGGACGACTTCACGATCCTGGAGGTGCTCGCCGCCTGGGAGCGGATCTCCGCGTGGGCGCAGGCGGGATCGGCGCGCGTGCTCGCCGAGATGCTGGAGCGCACCCGCGGGTCGTCGCGGCACGAGTTCGTGGCCGACGCGGTGGCGGCGCGGCTCGGCCTGACCCGGCACGCGGGCGCGCAGCTCGTCACGGTGGCGCACGGGACGGCGCGGCTGCCGGAGGTGGCGGATGCCCTCGCGGCGGGCGTCGTCGACCGGCGCAAGGCCGAGGTCCTGGTCTCCACCGGGCGGCTCCCCGACGACCGGCGCCGTGAGGCGATCGCCACGGTGCTGCCCGACGCCGAGCACCTCACCGCCCCGCAGCTCCGGGAGCGGATGCGCCGCGCCGAGATCGCGACGGATCCGGAGGGCGCAAACGAGCGGCACCGCGCGGCGCGCGCCGAACGGTTCGTCCGGCTCGAGCCCGTGGACGACGCGATGGCGTACCTCACCGCCTACCTGCCCGCGGACGACGCCGCCCGCGTGTTCGCCACCGTCGACGACGTCGCCCTGGCGATGCGCCGGGCGCCGGGGGAGGAGCGACGGCTGGACGAGTGCCGGGCCGATGCGCTGGTCGGGCTCGTCAGCGGGCGCCTCGGCTCAGTGGGGGTGGGCCCGACCGGTGCAGGCACAACGGGCGGCGGGGTCACGATGGGCGGTGGGGCGACCGCGTGCGGTGCGTCCATTGCGGGCTGTGGGGCCACCGCGGGTGAAGAGAGCGGCGGCGCCGGGGTTGCGGCCGGGCGACCTCGCGGATCGCGCCGCGGCGCCGTGCGGGTGACGGTGGCGGCGTCGACCTTGCTGGGCTCGGACGACCTGCCGGCGATCCTCGCGGGTCACGGGCCGATCCCGGCCCCGATGGCGCGGGCGCTGGCCAGCGACCCGGACACCGTGTGGCAGCGCATCTTCACCGACCCGGCGAGCGGCGTGCTGACTGACGTGTCGTCGCGGTCGTACCGCCCGAGCGAGGCGCTGCGCGCGGCCGTCGTCGCGCGGGACGTCACGTGTACGTTCCCGGGCTGCCGGGTGCCCGCGGCATCCTCCGACCTCGATCATGTCGACCCATTCGACCCGACTGCCGAAGGGCCACAGACGCACGGTGCCAACCTGCACGCCCTGTGCCGCACGCACCATCGGGCCAAGACCAGCGGCGGCTGGCGGGTCGACCGTGACTCCGCGTCCGGCATGACCCGCTGGACTGCGCCGACGGGGCACCGGCACGACCGGCCGCCCGCGGTCCACGGGCCACCTGACCAGATCCCGCGCGACCAGATCCCGCCCGACCAGATCCCGCCCGACCAGATCCCAACCGCCGGACGTCCCGACGCGGTCGACGGCGCTGACGAGGGCACGTCGCCGCCGTTCTGAGCAGGCCGCGAGTTTCTGAGCAGGCCATGTTCTGATCAGGCCAATGATCAGGCCATGTTTTGAGCAGGCAATGTTTTGAGCAGGCCACGAGTGCTGCGGCACGGCAATGCGCTACCGGGTTCCCCCGGGCGCCACGAGGCCCGACTCATAGGCCATGACCACTGCCTGCGTCCGGTTGGTCGCACGGAGCTTGGTCAGGACGTTCCCCACGTGGGTCTTCACGGTCTCCACGGTCACGTACAACCGAGCGCCGATGTCCTGGTTGGACAGCCCGCCCGCCATGAGTCGCAGCACGTCCAGCTCCCTTGTCGTCAACGTCCCCTCCGGAATGATCCCCGTCGTGGTGGGGCGGGCCTGCGCCAGACGGCGGACTGCCTCGGGAAACAACAGGCTGTCCCCGGAGGCCACGAGCCGCAGGGCCGCCGCGATCCGCTCCGCCGGCGCCCGCTTCAGCAGGAACCCGTCCGCGCCCGCGCGCAGCGCGTCGTAGACGTACTCGTCGTTCTCGAACGTCGTCACCACGACGACCTTCGGCGGCTCCGGCGCGTCCTGGTACAGCGCCGCCTCGCGCAGCGCGGCATCACGAAGCGCGACTGTCGCCGCGATCCCGTCCATCACCGGCATCCGCACGTCCATCAGGACCACGTCCGGGCGGAGCTCCAGAACCGACGGCACGACTTCCGCGCCGTCCGCGGCCTCCCCCACCACCTCGATGTCGGGCTCCAACGACAACAGCGCCCGCAACCCCCTCCGAGTGAGCTCCTCGTCGTCCACGATCAGCACGCGCACGCCCTCACCCCCGCCCCGTCGACAGGGGCAGGCAGGCCGACAAGCGCCACTCCGGTCCGTCCGGGCCGTCGGCCGGGCGGAAGCTCACCACTCCCCGCAGAGTGCGCACACGGTCCGCCACGCCGGGCAACCCGTGCCCGCCTCCGTGCCGCGCGTGCTCCTGCCGCCCCGCCCCGGAGTGTCCGGGCCGGCCGGCCCGTGCCGGTATCGGGTTCGCCACCTCGATCTCCAGCTGCCCGCCCGACGCGGCGGCCGTCACTCGGACCGTCACCCGAACCGGTGCCCCTCTCGCGTGACGCATCGCGTTCGTCAGCCCTTCCTGGACGATCCGGTACGCCTCTTTCGAGACCGTCGCCGGGATGGACACCTCGTCGGGCTCGAGCTCGGCCCGCACTGCTGTCCCGGTCCGCCGCACGTGGTCGAGGAGCTCCGGGAGGTCGGCGAGCGTCCTCTGCGGGCGACGCGGAGAGGCTGATTCGTCTCGCAGCAGCCCGAGCGCGTGATCAAGGTCCTCCAGGGCCACCCGTGAGGTGTGCTCGATGCTCGCCATCGCGGCCTTCGCCGCGTCCGGCTCGATGTCTACCAGGCGCCCGGCCACGGCCGCCTGGATCGTCGACGCGGTCAGGGTGTGCCCGATCGAGTCGTGCAGCTCCCGCGCCAGGCGGTTGCGGTCGGCGAGCACCGCCGCGCGCTGCTCGGCCGCGGTGACGAGGTCGTCTTGGCGCGGGCCGAGGAGCAGCGGCGCGCAGGCTCGGAGCGCCGCACCGAGGACGGCGGTCGCGGCGGCGCCGAGGAGGCCGCAGCACAACGCCAGCACGACCGTCCACGCGCCGGCCGGCCCCGTCGGGACGGTCACCTGCCAGCGGAGGAGCGCCATGCTTCCGCCCCCGTCGAGCCACACGAGGAGGGGCGTGGCAGCGGTGAGTCCGAGCAGAAAGCACACCCCGCAGGCGAGGCAGGCGGCGACAGCGTGCACGAGGGCCCACACGCCCGTCCCCACCTGCCGGCCGCCGGCCCGCCGGACTGCGCTCAGGCTCGTGCCGAGCAGCCGGTCGGTGAGGCGGACATAGCCCTCGTGCACGATCGGGATCAGGCCGAGGGCGACGACCAGGACCGCCCAGGCGCCCGCGAAGACGAGGAGGCGGCCGGTCGGAGGCAGCCGGGCTGCGAGCGCGGCGACGAGGGCGAACGGAGTCGGCAGCACGGCGGGCGCGAGGCCGCCGACGGTGTAGCCCGCGGCGCGGAGTGCGTCGGGCCCGAAGAGGCGGTGGATGAGGGACGGCACGCGCCAAGTCTCGCGGTCGACCACCGGCGGTACCTCCCCCAGGGGAGGGAGGTGCGGCCCCCCTCGTTCGGGCGAAGAAACTTCGCTCCCGCTCGGGATTCCCGGCGCGCCCGTCGACGCGACGATCGATCCCACCAGCCTCCTCTCCAGAAAGGACCGAGTCGCCCCATGCCCTCGCCCCCTCGCTCTTCCTCCCGGACCCGCGGACTCGTCTGGTTCCTGGTGCTCGCCTTCGTCCCGGCATGGGGGTACGTGCTCGTCGCACGGCTCGTCCTGGGCTGGTCCGTGGTGGACCCGCTCGTCCAGCTCCCGTTCGCCTTCGCCCCGGCCGTGGCGGCCGTCGTCGTGAGGCGGTGGATCACTCGCGAGGGCTTCGCCGACGCCGGGCTCGGGCCGCGGTGGCGCACGGCCTGGCCGCATTACCTGATCGCCTGGTGGGGGCCGCTCGCGCTCACCGCCGGGACCCTGGCCACCGCCGCGGTGCTCGGCCTCTGGGCCCCGTCGTCGAGCATGTTCGACGGGAGCGGCACCCCCTGGTGGGTGACGGTCGTGGGCCTTCAGGCGCTCGTCCTCGTCCTCACCCCGCTGTACTGCGGCGAGGAGTTCGGCTGGACCTCGTACCTGCGGCTGCGGCTGGTGCCGCACCGGCCCTGGGCGTCCACGCTGCTGACCGGACTGATCTGGGCGGTGTGGCACTACCCGTTGGCGTTCCTCGGGTACATCGAGTTCTCGCACGTGCTCCTGGGCCTGGCGGTGTGGACGGCCTCCTTCGTGCTCCAGGAGATCCTGCTGACCTGGCTGCGCCTGCGTTCGGGGACGGTCTGGACGTCGAGCCTCGCCCACGCGGGCAACAACATGGTGCTGTCCTTGCTGACCGCGACGACCCTGACCGCGGGCGAGGGCGGTTCGCTGGACGGCATCGTCGTCATCGCGCTGACCATGGTCCCGATGGGCGCGGCCTGCGCCTGGATCATGCTGGCTCGCCCGCGGTACGGGGGACGAGGGCAGAACGGGTGGCGCCGCGTGTACCGCCCGGACGACTCGGCGGACGGGGCGCTCGTCGAGACCACGGGCGGCTAGGGCTAGCTCAGCGCCGGCGGCCGCGCGACGGCTCGGCGGGCGGCCACTCGCCGTCGTCTGAGCCGTCGTCGGCAGCGTGCAGCAGTTCCTGCAGCTGGACGTGCACCTGCTCGACGTGCGGCACGTCGCGCAGCACCATGCCCGCCTTCTCGGTGGCGTCGGAGACCTGCAGGGTGCCGCAGCCGAGCAGCCGGTCCACGAGGTCCTTCTCGAGCGCGATGTCGTTGATCCGGTACAGCGGGATGTCGCGGCCCACGCGCGTGACGATCCCGGACCGCATGGCGATGCGCTTGGTGGTGACGGTCCACGACGTGGTGCGCCACTTCAGCCACGGCACGAACACCCACACGATCGCGACGACGGCGAGCAGGCCGAGCACGATCCAGCGGGCAAGGTCGTTGACCGGGACGACGAACGAGAACGCCGCGGCGACCAGCAGGAGCACCAGGAGCAGGAACGGCCAGATCAGGGCCTTCGCGTGCTCGTGCAGTTCCAGGACGACGTGCTCGCCGTCGATGAGGTGGTCCTCGTTCAGCGCCATGCCGGACATGGTGCCAGAACCGCGCCGGCCGGTGGCACGCCGGTCAGACGTGCGGCGGCAGGTTCCAGCCCTCGATGGTCCGCAGGGCATGCCCGTAGCCGAGCTGGCAGATCGCCGCGGTGCCGAGCTCGAGCCGGGACCCGAAGCGGGGGTCGATGCCGAGCCACGCCGTGGCCAGCACCCGCAGCAGGTGCCCGTGGGCCACGGCCAGGACGTTGCCGCCGTCGCTCAGGGTGGCGTCGGCGCGCTCGACGAAGCGCCGTGCGCGGGCGGCCACGTCCTCGAGCAGCTCGCCCTCGCGGCCCTCGCCGTACTCCGGGTCGGGCGGCAGCAGGTGCACGCCGTCGTCGAAGATCTGGAAGTCGTGGCCGACGAGGTCGGAGACGTCTGCGCTGGAGCGGCCGTCGACGGGTCCGTAGTCCCACTCGGCGAGGTCGGGGTCGACGGTGGCGTCCGGGTGCCCCGCGAGCTCGGCGGTGCGCCGAGCGCGCTCCAGCGGTGACGTGTACACGACGGTGAAGGGGATGCCGGCGAGCGCGCGGCCGGCCGTGCGGGCCTGCTCCTCGCCCGCCGGCGTGAGCGGGATGTCGGTGCGGCCGGTGTGCTGGCCGCTCGCGCTCCACTCCGTCTCGCCGTGGCGCAGCAGCACCAGCTGGGGGTCCTTGCTCGGCACGAGGGCCATGGTCCGAGCATCGCGCAGCGTCTCCGGCGGGGCACGTCGAAGAGCTGCGGGGCATCTCGAAGGGCTGTGGACGGCGTGTCCAGGGCGTTCCCAGAGTTCGCTAGACTGTGCCGGTCGTCACACGACCATCACATCTTCATCACTCGCGACACCACCCGGGGAGACCGCGTGCTCGTCTTCGTCCTCATCGGCGCGGCAGGGATGGTCCTGCTGCTCGTCTCGCTCCTCGTGGGCGACCTGGTCGACCTCGGGGACGGGGCGCTGTCGGGGACGTCCATCGGCGTGGGGGCGGTGGTGTTCGGCGCGGTCGGCACGATCGTCGTCGCCAACGGTCTCGACGTCTGGATCGCCTACGTGGCGTCCGCGGCGCTGGGGGTGCTGGCCATCCTTCTCGCGCAAGTGCTGGTGCACCGGCTGGCGTCGAGCGACGATGGCGTCGCCGTCTCGCTGGTCGGGGCACACGGCACCGCGATGACGGACCTGACGCCGACGTCGGGCGAGGTCTCCATCGACGTCCCCAGCGAGCTCGAGCGCCGGCTCGCCCGGTCGGACGAGCCGATCGCGGCGGGCTCGCGCGTCGTCGTCCTCGAGCACTCCGGCTCCACCGTGCGGGTCGGGTTGCACACCCGCTGACGCACGCACCCTCCCCTCCCAGCTGGAAGGAGTCGCGCCCTCGGCGCGCACCACCATGTCTACCAACGACCCCACGTTCATCACCACGATCGCGGTCGCGGCGCTCGTCGTCGCGCTGCTCGCCGTCGGCGCCTTCGTCGCCCAGCGCATCCGCCGGGTCCCGCCCAACCAGGCGCTCGTCATCGTCGGCCGCGGGGCCGGTCGTACGGCATCCGCCGGGCAGAGCCAGCGGGTCGTCATCGGCGGCCGCACGTTCGTCTGGCCGATCCTGCAGCAGGGCTTCGCGATCTCCCTCGAGCAGCGCCAGATCGGCATCACGGTCGAGGGTGTGGACAAGAACCGCATCAAGATCGCGATCAAGGCGTCGATCAACTTCAAGGTCCGCGGGGACGACGAGGGCGTGCGCCGCGCCGCCCAGCGCTTCCTGTCCCAGCAGGAGATGCTCACCGAGATCATCAAGGAGTCCCTCGAGGGCTCGCTGCGCTCCATCGTCGGTGACATGACGATCGAGCAGATCATCTCGGACCGCAAGGGCCTGTCCGACCGCGTCGTCGAGTCGACCAAGACCGACCTGTCCGAGCAGGGCCTGCAGGTCGACCTGCTCAACATCTCCGACATCTCCACCCCGGGATCGGAATACCTGGCGAACCTCGGCCGCGCCGAGGGCGCCCGCGCGCTCCAGGTCGCGGAGGTCTCCGAGGCGGAGGCCCGCCGGGTGTCGGAGTTCGCCGTCATCGAGGCGGCCGAGCAGATCGCCGAGCGGCAGAAGGCGCTCGACCTGAAGAAGGCGGTCATCAAGGCCGACACGGACCGCGCCAACGCCCAGGCCGACGCCTCCGGTCAGCTCGCCCGGGCCGAGCAGGACCGCCTCGTGGCGCAGCAGGAGCGTGAGGCGCTGGCCGAGAAGGCCCGCGTCACGCAGGAGCGCCTGGACATCGAGGTCCGCAAGCCGGCCGAGGCGCAGGCGTACGCGGAGGTCCAGGAGGCCACGGCTCGTCGTGACGCGGCGAACGCCGCCACGGAGGCCGAGGCCTTCAAGCGGACCACGATCGCGGAGGCGAACAAGACGGCCGCCATCCAGGACGCCGAGGCGTCGGCCACCGCCGTCCGCCGTGCGGGCGAGGCCGAGCGTGACCGGCAGATCGCCCTCGCCGCCGGTGTCAAGGCGGAGGGCGAGGCCAAGGCGTTCGCCGTCGAGGCCGAGGGCCGCGCCGAGGCCGTCGCCACGGACGCCAAGGCCGAGGCGCTCAAGAAGTACGGCGAGGCGGCGCTCGTGCAGGAGCTCATCGAGCGCCTGCCCGAGATCGTCCGGGCCGCCGCGGAGCCGATCGGCTCGATCCAGGGCATGACGGTGATCTCGACCGACGGCGCGTCGTCGGTGACGAAGTCGGTCGCGTCCGTGCTCGGCGAGGGGCAGGGCGTCATCAAGCAGCTCACCGGGGTGGACATCCACGAGCTCATCGCGGGCATCGCCGGCTCCCAGCTGACGCCCGCAAGCCCGGCCGCAAGGTCGGCCGCAGGGTCGGGCACGAAGCCCGCCGAGAGCGCGAACGGTGCGGTACCGCTGAACTGACGCTGACCTGACGCGATCGGGCCGTGCGACGCACGCCACGCCCCGCCCCGGGAATCGAGACCCGGGGCGGGGCGTTCGCCTTGTCGTGACTCCTCTGAAAACGGCTCCTCTCAAGATCGACGTCTGGTCCGACGTCGCGTGCCCCTGGTGCTACATCGGCAAGCGCCGGTTCGAGTCCGCGCTGGAGCGGATCGCCGAGCGCGACGGGGCGGCGCCGGAGGTGGAGATCGAATACCACTCGTTCGAGCTCTCCCCCGACACGCCCGTGGACTTCGAGGGCTCGGCCACCGAGTTCCTCGCCGAGCACAAGGGCATCCCGCTGGAGACCGCCCAGCAGATGCAGGACCAGGTGACCCAGCTCGCAGCGACCGAGGGCCTCACCTACCGCATGGACCAGGTGAAGCACACCAAGACGCTCAAGGCGCACGAGCTGCTGCACATCGCCAAGGCCTTCGGCAAGCAGTCGGAGATGAAGGAGCGCCTGCTGCGCGCGTACTTCACGGAGGGCGAGCACGTGGGCCACGTCGAGGAGCTCGCCGACCTCGCCGCGGAGGTCGGCCTCGAGCGCGAGGCGGTCGTCATCGCCCTCAATGCCGGCACGTTCGCCGAGGCGGTCGAGGACGACATCGCGCGCGCCCGGGCGTATGGCATCAACGGCGTCCCGTTCTTCGTGCTCGACGGGCGGTACGGCGTCTCGGGTGCGCAGGACCCGGACGTCTTCGTCCAGGTGCTCGACCAGGTCCGGGCCGAGGGTGATGCCGCCTGACGCGGCCCAACGAGGCGCATCTCACAACGCCACGCCTGGCAGTGAGACGCGGTATCACTCAGAATCGAAGCCTCGTCCCGCACCGTCGCGGGCAACGTCGCGGGGGGGTCGAACAGGCTCGAGCCCCGCGGCCGTGAGGCCCTTGGAGGAGGATCATGTTTGACGCCACCGCGAGCTCGTCCCACTCGATCGCCAACCCGCGCCGCACCACGTTGATGTCCGTCAGCGCCGCGGAGGCCGCGGCCCCGCATCATGACACCCCCGGCGGCGAACGCCCGCTGCAGCTTCTCGGCGACGACGGCGCCGTCTGCGTCGACGGCGTGTGCGCCCTGCCCGAGTGACGCCGGTCGAGCCCGAGTGACGCCGGTCGAGCTTGTCGAGACCAGGTTTCGACAAGCTCAACCACAGGTCGCTCAGAACGCGCGGTAGTCCGCGATCGACAGGCGCGGCCCTCGGCGCGGCGCCTGTGCCCGGCGCTCGAGGAACAGCAGGCGCACCACCCGGTGCCGGTGCGGCGCGTAGGGCGCGAGGAGTCGCAGCATCCCCTCGTCGTCGGTGCGCTCGCCCGTCAGGGCCCAGCCGACGGCGCCGGCGAGGTGGAAGTCGCCCACCGACACGGCGTCGGCGTCGCCGAACGCGCGCTGTGCCACCTCGGCCGACGTCCACACACCCACCCCGGCCACCTTCTCGAGCCGTGCCCGCGCCTCGGCGCCGGCCAGCGTGCCGGCCTGCTCGAGGCGGGCGGCCACCTGGGCGCTCCGCACGATCGTGCGTGCGCGGCGGGGGTCGACGCCCGCGCGGTGCCAGTCCCACGTCGGGACGGCGGCCCAGCCCCGGGCGGTGGGAACCACGCGCAACCCGTCGGGCGCAGGGCCTGGAGCGGGCGTGCCGTGCCGCAGGACGAGCCACCGCCACGCGCGGTGCGCCGTCACGACCTGCACCTTCTGCTCGAGGATCGCCGGCACCAGCGCCTCCAGCACGCGGCCGCTGCGGCACATCCGCAGGCCGGCCGCCCGCCGCACGGCGTCGCGCGCCTGCAGGGGCGGCGTGAACCCGGTCGTGTCGTCGGCCTCGCCGAGCAGGTGCGGCAGGTCGTCGGCCACCTCCCGGGCGCCCGGCCCCCAGTGCTGCGCGACGACGGTCCGGTCGCTCGTGGGGACGAGCCGCTGGGTGACGGGGCCGGACCGTACGAGGGTCGTGCGCCAGACCGTGCCGTCGGGGGTGCGGTGGAACGTCGGGTCGTACGCGCCGTGCCGCAGCGGGGTGAGCGTCAGGCCGAGGTCGACCGGGCGGTCGGAGGTGTGCTCGACGACGATCTGGGCGTCGAGGCTGTTCAAAAGGTCGGCGCTAGTCAAAGAGGGTTCCGAGCTCCCAGCCGGTGTCGGCTCGGGCACCCACCGGCTCGGCATCGCGGGGCGGCCTCGCGGCCGGGCGCTCCGCGTCCTTGGGGCCGCCGTCGTCCCGCGCCGGGCCCTCCGAGGCGGCGTCGTCCATCACGAGCAACTCGTCGACGCGGCCGCGGCCCGCGGCCCACTCCTGTGCCGCGAGGCCGGCGAGCTGGTCGGCCCGCTCGTTGAACGGGTTGCCCACGTGACCGCGCACCCAGCGGAACCGGACCGGGCCCTCGCGGCCGGTGATCGCGAGGTCGATCGCCTGGATCAGCTCCAGGTTCTTCACGGGGCCGCCGGAGGCCGTGCGCCAGCCCTTGCGCTTCCACCCGTGGATCCACTCCGACGCGCAGCGGATCGCGTACTGGGAGTCCGACTCGATGAAGAGCGGCTCTGCCCCCGGGTGCGCCTCGATCGCGCGCTGCAGGGCGGTGAGCTCCGCGACCTGGTTGGTTCCGGACGCGGCGCCGCCGGAGTCGAACCGGCCGCCGTCGTGGGCGATCCACGCCCAGCCGATCGCGCCTCCGGGGTTGCGGAGGCACGAGCCGTCGGTGCTGACAATGATCACGCCGGAGTCCCCCAGTGTCCGAGCCCTGGTGTCCTGCTCCTGGTTGATGTTCCTGTTGCTGGCTTGCCGCTCCTGTTCACCCACGAGGTCACCCACGAGGCCGCCCACGAGCGACGCTCGGGCAGACCCCGGGCGCCGCCCCTATTGTGCCCCGTGCCGGTGACACTCGGGTGCGTGTCCACACGGCGGGTGCGGACATCCGAAAAACGTGGCGCGAAGCCCCGGAAGCGGGCGCGGCTCCGGCCGGAACCCACGGCCGCGCCGCAGCGGCGATCATGACGGCATGGATGACGGCACGGCTGGTGGCAGCGCTGCGCGCGACGCGACGACGGCGCACCCTCACGACGGACCGGCCCGCCGGCCCGCGGACGTGCGCCGGTGGCGCCGCTACCTCGCCGACGAGCGGGCCGAGGCGGCGACCTATCGCGACCTCGCCCGGCGCCGGACCGGCGAGGAGCGCGCGATCCTGCTCGCCCTCGCCGACGCCGAGCGGCGGCACGAGCAGCACTGGCTCGACCTGCTGGGTGACGACGTCGGGCACCCGCTGCGCGGGGACCTGCGGACCCGCATGCTCGGCCTCCTCGCGCGCCGGTTCGGCGGCGTCTTCGTGCTCGCCCTCGCGCAACGGGCCGAGGCCCGCTCGACGTACGACCGCGAAGAGTTCGCGACCGCCACCATGGCGGCCGACGAGCAGATCCACGGCGAGGTGGTGCGGGCCCTCGCGACCCGGGGCCGCAACCGGATGTCCGGCACGTTCCGCGCCGCCGTCTTCGGCGCCAACGACGGCCTCGTCTCCAACCTCGCCCTCGTGCTCGGTATCGGGGCGTCCGGGGTCTCGTCGCAGACCGTGCTGCTCACCGGCGTGGCGGGCCTGCTCGCCGGGGCCCTGTCCATGGGGGCGGGGGAATTCGTCTCGGTGCGGTCACAGCGGGAGCTGCTCGAGGCGTCCACGCCGGACCCGAAGAGCGCGACCGTCCTGCCGCACCTCGACGTCGACTCCAACGAGCTGGCCCTCGTCTACCGGGCGCGCGGGATGTCGCCGGACGAGGCGCAGGGGCGGGCCGACCACGTGCTGGCGGGCCTGGCCGCGACGGGGACGCTCGCGCCCGAGGTGCTGGACCACGACGCCGACGTCGAGACAGCCTCCCCTGAGTCGGCCGAGTCGTCGGAGCAAGCGGACCTCGAGACCCACGGCACGGCCTGGGGGGCCGCGATCTCGAGCTTCTGCTTCTTCGCGTCGGGCGCGCTGATCCCCGTGCTGCCGTACCTGCTCGGGCTCACGGGTGGCCAGGCGGTCCTCGTGGCGTGCGTCCTGGTCGGCGTGTCGCTGTTGGTCACGGGCGCGATCACCGGCCTGCTGTCGGGCACGTCGCCCTGGACGCGGGCGCTGCGACAGGTCGCCATCGGCCTGGGCGCGGCCGGCGTCACGTACCTGCTCGGCCTTGCGTTCGGCACGACGGTCGCCTGATCCCGCGGCACACGCCTACGGTGGGGCACCGTGCCCCGCCTGATCGCCGACCTCACGCCGCTCCGGGTCTCCCCGGCGTTCCGGCGGCTGTGGTGGGGGCTCGGCGTGTCGAACATCGGCACGCAGATCACGGTCGTCGCAGTCGGGCTGCAGGTGTATTCGCTGACCGGCTCGACGCTCGCGGTGGGCACGCTCGGCATCGCGGCGCTCGTGCCGCTGGTGGCCCTCGGCCTGTACGGCGGGGCGCTGGTGGACCACTACGACCGGCGCACCGTCTCGCTCCTCGCGTCGTCGGTGCTGTGGCTGGTGACGGCGGGCATCGCCGCGCAGGCCTGGCTCGACGTCGGCTCGGTGAACCTGCTGTACGCGCTGGTGGCGGTGCAGTCCGCTGCCTTCGCCATCAACAACCCGGCGCGTTCGTCGATCGTGCCGCGCCTGCTCGAGCCGCAGCTCATGCCGGCGGCCAACGCGCTGCAGACGCTGTCGATGAACATCGCGCTCACCGGGGGACCGCTCATCGGAGCGACGCTCGTGGGCTGGGGCGGCTACGGCATCGCGTACTCGTTCGACGCGCTGCTGTTCGCCGCCGCCCTGTGGGCGGTCTGGCGGCTGCCGCCGGTCCCGCCCGAACCGACGGCCGGCGAGGTCGGCGGCGAGGTCGGCGGCGAGGTCACCGGCGAGGCCGACGCCGTCCCCGCCCGTCGCCGCGTCGGGTTGAGCTCGGTGCTCGACGGGCTGCGTTATCTCGCCACGCGACCCAACGTGCGCACCACGTTCCTGGTCGACCTCGCGGCGATGGTCCTCGCCTTCCCGCGCGTGCTGTGGCCGGCCGCGGGCGCGCTCTACCTGGGCGGCGGGGAGACGACGACGGGCGTGCTGGCGGCCGGGTTCGCCATCGGCGGCATCCTGGCGAGCGTGTTCTCCGGCGCCCTGGTGCGCGTGCGCTGGCAGGGCCGGATCATCGTCTGGGCGATCACGTCGTGGGGCTTGTGCATCACCGCGTTCGGCGCCGTGCTCGTCGCGGTGGGCCCGGGCGCCCCGGACGGCGTGCTGTGGGGCGCCGTCGTGCTCGCCGGCGTCGCGCTCCTCCTGGCCGGCGGCTCCGACGCGATCTCGTCCGTCTTCCGGCAGTCCATCCTGCAGACCGCCACCCCCGACCACATGCGCGGCCGCCTGCAGGGCGTCTTCATCGTGGTGGTCGCGGGCGGCCCTCGGCTCGGCGAGATGGTGCTCGGCAGCGAGGCCACGTGGTTCGGCGAGGGGTGGGCCGCGGTGGTCGGCGGCCTCGCGTGCATCGCCGTCCTCTGGCTCGTCGTCCGGCTCCAGCCGCGGTTCTGGCGCTACGACGCCCACCACCCGGAGCCCTGACCTCGCTGGTTGAGCTTGCGCTGCCCTGAGCCTGTCGAAGGGTCGAACCCTTGGTTTCGACCCTTCGACAGGCTCAGGGCAGCGCAAGCTCAACCGGCGGGGGCGTACGGCTGCCGTCGTCGCATGCCCGGCAGCGCCGCCAGCGCGAGGAGCGCGCACAGCCAGCCGCCCGACATCGTGACGAGAAAACCGGAATGCGAACTGGCGGTGTCCACCGCGACACCGGCGAGCCACGACCCGAGCGAGACCCCCACGCCCAGCGACGTGCCCACCCAGGTGAGACCCTCGGTGAGCTGGTGCGGCGCCACGAGGGCCTGCACCAGGGCGTTGCCGTTGATGAGCGTGGGCGCGATGGCGAACCCGGCCACGAACATCACCGCGGCCAGCACCACGAGGTTCTGCACGAAGAAGAACAGCGAGACCCCGACGGCGATGCCGCACGCGGTGATCGTGAAGCGGGTCGAGAGCGGTGTCAGCCAGTGCCGCGCGCCGTACGCCAGCCCCGAGACCATCGAGCCGAGGGCGAAGCAGCCGAGCACCAGGCCTGCCAGCCCCTTGACCCCCTGTTCCTCGGCGAACGCCACGGTCGCGACGTCGCTCGAGCCGAACATCACGCCCATGCCGACGAAGACCACGGCGAGCACCGGCATCCCCGGCATCCGGATCGCCGATCGGCCCTCGGCGTCCTGCGGCGCCCCGCCCTCATGAAGCCCAGTGGCGCGAGGCCGAGCGGGCGGCTCCGTGCCCCGCTGCGTGAGGAACCAGGCCGCGCCGGCGCCGCCCACGACCGCCGCCACCAGCAGGCCGCCCGCCGGGGCGACCGTCGTCGCGAGGGTCGTGGCCACCACGGGGCCCACGATGAAGACCAGCTCGTCGAGCGCCGACTCGAGGGAGTAGGCCGTATGCACCCGCCGCGGCTCGGGGAGGATGTACGACCACCGTGCCCGCGCGAGCGACCCGTACGAGCCCTGGCTCGCGCCACCCACCGCGGCGCACACCCACAACATCCACTCGGGGGCGCCCAGCACCGCCGCCGCCGCCAGCCCTAACAGGCCGACCGTCGTCGCCACCAGCATGGGGGTCATCACCCTGGACTGGCCGGCGCGGTCCACCAGCCGCGCGATCTGCGGCGCCACCAGCGCCTGCGCCACCACGAGGACGGCGGAGACGCGGCCCGCCATCGCGTACGAGCCGTACAGGCCCTGCACCATCAGCACGGTGCCGATGCCGACCATCGACATCGGGAGCCGGGCGATCACACCGGCCACGGAGAACCGGGCGGCGCCGGGCTCGCGCAGGACGTCGAGGTACGGATTGCGGGCCCGGGTCACCGGCGCCGCGTCGGGGACCTCGGGAGTGGGCACTGTCACCGGCGGATTCTCCCACCGGGTGGCGACAGATGTCGGCGGCGGCGGCCAGGATGTCCCCATGAGCGACGACACCCCCGACCCCCGGCCCACCTCACCGTCCGTCACGGTCGTCGACGACCGCGACGAGCAGGTGTTCGTCGCCCGGCTCGACGACGGCAGCACCGCCGGCGGCGCGTACTACGAGCGGTCGGGGAGCGTCGTCACCTTCCTGCACACGGAGGTGGACCCCGCCCTCGAGGGGCAGGGGATCGGTGCGCAGCTCGCGCGCGGCGCGCTGGACCAGGTGCGCGCGGCGGGGGAGAAGATCGTCCCGCTGTGCCCGTTCATCAAGGCTTACGTGCAGCGGCACCCGGAGTACGCCGACCTGCTCGCGCACTCCGCCCGGTGAGGGCCCCGTCCTCCACCCGGCGCGGCGGGCTCGCCGCCCTGGGTGTCGCTGTCGCGCTGCTCGCCGGTGCGTGTGCGGGTGGGGTCGAGCCGGGTGGGACGGATCTCGGCGGCGAGGTCGCCGACGATGCTGCGCCCGCCACGTCCGCTCCGGCTGTCTCCGAGCCCGAGCCGTCCGAGCCCGAGCCGTCCGAGCCCGAGCCGTCCGAGCCCGCTGAGGTCGGTTCTGCGCTCGCGGCCCTCGACGAGCTGCCGATCAAGGGCCGCGCGCCGAAGACGGGGTACGAGCGCGAGCAGTTCGGGCCGGCCTGGGCGGACGTCGACCGCAACGGCTGCGACACGCGCAACGACATCCTGGCCCGCGACCTGACCCGCACCACGACGGACCCCGACACCCATGACTGCCTCGTGCTGACCGGCGTGCTCGCCGACCCGTACATCGCGACGACGATCGACTTCCAGCGCGGGCAGGAGACGTCGACGGCGGTGCAGATCGACCACCTCGTCGCGCTGTCGGACGCGTGGCAGAAGGGCGCGCAGCAGCTCGACGCCGAGTCGCGGCGGCAGCTCGCCAACGACCCGCTGAACCTGCTCGCCGTCGACGGCCCGGCGAACTCCGGCAAGGGGGACGGCGACGCCGCCACGTGGCTGCCGCCGAACAAGGTGTTCCGCTGCCAGTACGTGGCACGGCAGGTGGCCGTGAAGCAGGCGTACGAGCTGTGGGTCACGCAGGCGGAGTACGACGCCGTCGCCCGCGTGCTCGCCGGGTGCCCCGACGAGCCGCTGCCCACCGGCGGCCTCGCCCCGCACGTCGACGCGACCGGGACGGCGCCGGAGCCTGACGAGCAGAACGCTGACGACCAGTCCTCTGACGAGCGGGAGCCGTTCGCGAACTGCGGCGAGGCGCACGAGGCCGGGGCCGCCCCGGTGCACCGCGGCGACCCCGGCTACTCCTCACGTCTCGACCGGGACGGCGACGGAGTGGGTTGTGAGTAGCGCCGGGTGCGAGTGAATCAAGCGGGGAGCGCCACCGCGTCGTCGCTGACGGCGCCGACGCCCCTGCGTCGCGGATCAGGATTCACGCAGCGCGCCGTCCACCAGGGTCTTCGCCTCGGCCTGGACCTCGGCAAGGTGGTCGGCGGACACGAACGACTCGGCGTAGATCTTGTACACGTCCTCGGTGCCGGACGGGCGGGCGGCGAACCACGCGTCGTCGGTCGTGACCTTGAGGCCGCCGATCTTCGCGCCGTTGCCGGGCGCCTCGGTGAGCGTGGCGGTGATGTCCTGCCCGGCTAGGGTCGTCGAGGTGACCTGGTCGGGGGAGAGCGCGGCGAGCTTCCCCTTCTGCTCGCGCGACGCGGGTGCGTCCACGCGGGCGTACCAGGACTCGCCGTGGCGGGCCACGAGGTCGGCGTGGTGCTCGGACGGTGAGCGCCCGGTGGTCGCGAGGATCTCCGAGGCGAGCAGCGCGAGCAGCAGGCCGTCCTTGTCGGTGGACCACACGCGGCCGTCGCGGCGCAGGAACGACGCTCCCGCGGACTCCTCGCCGCCGAACCCGATCTCGCCCGTGAGCAGGCCGGGCACGAACCACTTGAAGCCCACCGGCACCTCGACGAGGCGGCGGCCGAGGCCGTCCGCGACCCGGTCGATCAGCGCCGAGGAGACGAGCGTCTTGCCGATCGCGGCTCCATCCGGCCAGCCGGGACGTGCCCCGCCGTACAGGTACTCGATCGCGACCGCGAGGTAGTGGTTCGGGTTCATCAGGCCGGCGTCGGGCGTGACGATGCCGTGCCGGTCGGAGTCCGCGTCGTTGCCGGTCGCGATGTCGAACGGCGCCGCCCCGCCGGCTGAGCCTGTCGACACCATGCGCTCCACCAGCGACGCCATCGCGTACGGCGAGCTGCAGTCCATGCGGATCTTGCCGTCCCAGTCGAGCGTCATGAACGCCCAGCGCGGGTCGACCTGCGGGTTCACCACGGTGAGGTCCAGGCCGAACCGCTCGCCGATCGCCCCCCAGTACTCCACCGACGCACCGCCCAGCGGGTCGGCGCCGATGCGTACGCCCGCGGCGCGGATCGCCTCGACGTCGATGACGTTCGGCAGGTCGTCGATGTAGGTGGTGAGGAAGTCGTGCTTGTGGGTGGTCTCTGCGGACAGGGCGTCCTCGAGGGAGACGCGGCGCACCGAGGCGAGGCCGCCGGCGCGCAGGATCTCGTTGGCGCGGTCGGCGATCCAGCCGGTGGCCTCCGACCCGGCGGGCCCGCCGTGCGGCGGGTTGTACTTGAATCCGCCGTCGCGCGGCGGGTTGTGCGACGGCGTGACGACGATGCCGTCGGCCATGCCCGGGCCGTGGGTGCGCACCCCGTCCTCGGTGGCGGCGCCGTTGTGGATGAGGATCGACTGCGACACCGCGGGCGTGGGCGTGAACGAGTCGCGCGCGTCGACCATCACGGTGACGCCCGCCGCGGCGAGCACCTCCAGCGCCGTCTGCCACGCGGGCAGCGACAGCGCGTGCGTGTCCCGACCGATGAACAGCGGGCCGTCCGTGCCCTGCGACGAGCGGTACTCGACGATCGCCTGCGTGATCGCGGCGATGTGCGCCTCGTTGAACGCGGTGTCCAGGCTGGACCCGCGGTGGCCCGACGTGCCGAACACCACCTGCTGGGCCGGGTCGTCCGCGTCCGGCGTGAGGTCGTAGTACGCCCCCACCACCGTGTCGACGTCGATGAGGTCGATGTCCTGGGCCGGCTTCCCCGCGCGCTCGTGCATAGGTCGATACTGCCAGTCCGCACCCCCGGGTGTCCGCCCGCCCGGGGGCGATAACGAGGATCGTGGCGGGGCGCAAACGCTGGCACCCACGTCGCGCGAGGTTTCGCTGAGAGTTCGCCGGGCTCCCCCTGACGTTCCGCTGCCCGGCGTCTCGACGTCACCGGACGGTTGCCTTGGCTCACTAGCGTCGTCGTCGGCATGCCGGAGCGCCCCGACGAGGGCGTGTACTCGATCCGCTCTCCCAGACCCCGGAGGACGTACATGAACCCCCGCAGCACACGTCTGACCTGCGCCGTCGCAGGGCTCGCCCCGCTCCTCGGGCTGGTCCAGGACAAGCGCGAGAGGGGCATCGCCGGCGTCACGGTCTCCAACGGCCGCGACGTGGTCACCACGGACGGCAAGGGCCGCTTCAGCATCCCGGCGTTCGACAACATGACCGTCTTCGTCACCCAGCCCGCGGGCTACCAGGTGCCCGTGGACGAGCAGAAGGTCGCGCAGTTCAGCTACAACCACCTGCCTGAGGGATCGCCGGAGCTGCAGTACGGCGGCATCCCGGTCACCGGGCCGCTGCCGGAGGCGGTCAACTTCCCGCTCGCGAAGGACAAGGCCACGGCGAAGGCGGCGCAGAGCTGCCCGATCGCGGCGGACACCCAGACGTACGACCTCACCCAGGTGGGCTACGCCCGGGACGGCGCCGTGGCGGACCTCATGGCCCGCGACGACTACGCGAGCTGCGGCATCCTGCTGCTCGGCGACAACGTGGGCGACGACCTGAGCCTCTACCCGGCGCTCAAGGACATCTACGCCGCCGCCAACGTGCCGGTCCGCATGGCGCCCGGCAATCACGACATGGACTACGACGCGGCGGACGACTCCCACGCCCTCGACACCTTCCGCCAGGAGGTGGGCCCGGGCTACTTCTCGTACGACGTCGGCCAGGCACACGCCGTCGTGCTGGACAACATCACCGACAAGGGCCAGGCCGCCGGCGGCTACGCCGAGGCGATCGACGACCAGCAGCTGGAGTGGCTCGAGAACGACCTCGCCGAGGTGCCGAAGGGCAAGCTCGTCGTCGTCGCGGCGCACGCGCCGGTCGTCGACCACCGGGACGTCATCACCGAGAACGCCCCCGCGCTGTACGAGACCCTCGAGCACACCCAGCTCGTGGCCGGCGCCGTGTCGGGCGACTGGTACTCCGGCGGACTCGACGAGAAGGGCCTGCCCTTCGCGTACATGGCCGACGGCGCGCGACCGGGCGTCCTCACGCTGGAGCTCGACGGCATCCAGTTCTCCGAGCGCTACACGGTCCGCGGCGAGCCCGACGACCTGCAGCTCGCGCTCGGCGTGAACACGCCGCACTGGCGCGACTGGGCCGGCCAGGCCCTGGCGTGGCGCGACGGCGGCAAGCAGGGCGACGCGCCGGTGCTCGGCGACCAGCACCTGGTCAGCGCCGAGGCCCTCGCGGGTGACAGCTGGCGGTAACGCCACCCGGTCGAACGCCCACCTGTGGCGCGCCTGCCGGATCCGGCCGACCTCGACGAGGGCACCACGCCGCGACGGTGACGGCCACCGACAACCGGGCCGGGAGTTCCCCGAGACCGTCCGGTTCACCGTGGCCGACGAGCGGCCCGCCGCGCAGCCGAACCTGCTGCGTGACGGCGGCACCCGGCAGCCCGAGCTCGTCGGGCCCGCCGACCGGGGGAGGACGCCGCGCGCTGACCCGTTCCGTTCGCTGGTCGAGCCTGTCGAAACCTGGTCCGTGGGTTTCGACAGGCTCAACCAGCGAAGCGGGTTTCGACAGGCTCAACCAGCGAAGCGGGTTTCGACAGGCTCAACCAGCGAAGCGGGTTTCGACAGGCTCAACCAGCGAAGTAGCGGGGCACGTCGAGCGGGCCGCCCTGGGCGGCGAACTCGTCGTGCACGGCCGCGCGCAGGGCGTCGTCGGTGAGGTACTCGAGGGCGGTGAGGGCCAGCCCGCACGCGCTGTCGACGGCGGCGGAGACGGCGGCGGGCCCGGCGGCGGCGTCGGCGAACTCCGCGGTGTGCAGCGCCACCTCCGGGCCCGAGACCTGCACCAGCGGGTGCATCCCCGGCACGCGGAACGAGACGTTGCCGAAGTCGGTGGACGCGGCGAGGCTCTCGGAGACGACGCCGGCCGGCAGCGGGTCGCGCCCCCGCCGGCGCTGCGCCGCCACCCAGCGCTCGGTGAGCGCGGCGTTGGTGCGCACCGGCAGGCTCGGCAGCGCGCCGTCGTCCCAGGCGATCTCTACCTCGGTGCCGGTCATGAGCGCCGCGCCGCGGGCGATGTCGTCGAGCCGCTCCGACAGGTCGCGCAGGGTGTCCGGGTACTTCGAGCGGGCGTACAGCCTCATGACCGCGCGCTCGGTGATGATGCTGGGCCGGGTGCCGCCCTCGGCGACCGTCGCGTGCACGCGGTCCACGGGCGGCATCTGCTGCCGCAGCAGGCCGATGCCCTGGTAGGCGAGGTTCGCCGCGTCCAGCGCGTTGCGACCCATGAACGGCTGCGCCGACGCGTGCGCCGCCCGGCCCGTGAACGTCCACGTGAGGAGCCGGCGGCCGAGCCACACCTGCTCGGCGACGTCCTGCCCGTACGGGTGCACCATGATCGCCGCGTCGACGTCGTCGAACGCCCCCGCACGCGCCAGCACCTCCTTGCCGGAGTGCCCCTCCTCGGCCGGGGTGCCGAGCAGCACGACCCGGCCGACCGGTGCCGGGCGTGAAGAACTGCCCTCGGACGTCATGACGCCCTGCAGCGCGAGGAACGCGCCCACCCCGGCGGCGGCGATGACGTTGTGGCCGCAGGCGTGCCCGATGACGGGCAGCGCGTCGTACTCCGCGCAGATCGCGATCGTGGGCCCGTCGGTGCCGCCGCCTGCACTCTCGGAAGAGCCGAGCTCCGCCCGGAAGGCCGTCGGGACGCCGTGCGCGCCGAGCTCTGCCTCGATCCCGTGCCGGGCGAGCACCTCGACCAGGGCGGCGGCGCTGCGGTGCTCCTCGAACGCGGGCTCCGGGTCAGAGTGCAGCCGCTCGATGATCTCGCGCAGCTCGGGCTCGAGCGCCTCCGCGGCGTGCTCGACGGCGGCGGTCACGGTCTCGTCCAGGGGTGACGGGGCGGCGGCGGGAGGCATCGTCGCGCGCCGCTTCGTCTCGGTCTCCTCGAAGAGGTGGTCGAGGTAGGCGGTGCTGGGTCGGGTACTCATGTCAGGCATCGTAGGGAGGCGGGACCCGCCGCGCGGACGAACGGCGCGAATCTCACGATACGGACGAAACTCTCGCATCGTGTGATCCGGACCACTAACGTCGCCTCGCGTGACCAGCACCGTCGACGCACGATCCCGCACCGACCGGTTCCTCGCCGGCGTCGAGCGGGTCGGCAACAAGCTCCCCGAGCCCTTCACCCTGTTCCTCATCCTCTTCGGCGTCATCGCCGTCGCGTCGACCGGCATGGCGCTCGCCGGGGTGACGGTGCAGATGCCCGGCAGCGACGAGGTCGTCGAGGTCAAGGGCCTGTTCACCGCCGAAGGGCTCACGTGGCTGACCGAGAACCTCGGCGCCAACTTCCTCGGGTTCCCGCCGCTGGTCACGGTGCTGCCGATCCTCATGGCGGTGGGGGTGGCGGAGAAGTCCGGGCTGCTCGGGGCCGCCGTGCGCTACGCCTTCGGCTCCGCCCCGCGGTGGGCGCTGGCCTACGCCGTCGGCTTCGTCGGCGTGATGGGCAGCATCATGGCCGACACCGCCTTCATCATCATCCCGCCGCTGGCCGCGATGGTCTTCCGGGCCGCCGGCCGGCACCCCGTCGCGGGCCTGCTCGGCGGGTTCGCCGCGGCGGGCGCCGGCTACTCCACGAACATCCTGGTGACCAGCCTCGACGCCCTGTTCGCGGGCATCACCAGCTCGGTCGCGCAGATCCTGCCGAACCCGGGCGACCCGGTGAACCCGCTGTCCAACTGGTTCTTCAACTCGGTCTCCTCGATCGTCCTGGCGCTGCTCGCGGGCTTCCTCATCGACAAGGTGCTCGAGCCGCGCATCCGGCGCCAGGGCGTGCCCCTGGAGCAGGTCGCCACCGACGGCGAAGACCCGCTCGCGAACGCGACCGCAGCCACCACGGACGACGAGCGCCGCGGCCTGCGCCACGCCCTGCTGATGGCGCTGGGTGTCGCCGCCGTGATGATCGCCGCCTTGCTCGTGCCCGGGTCGCCGTGGCGCAACGAGGACGGCGGGTTCCTGCCCGAGTCGCCGCTGCTCAGCTCGATCGTGTTCATCGTCTTCACGCTGTTCCTGATCCCGGCGATCGTCTACGGGCGCACGGTCGGCACGGTGCGCCGGATCGAGGACGTCCCGGTGATGTTCGGCCGGGCGCTCAAGGACATGATCGGCTTCGTCGTCCTGGCGTTCGTGCTCGGCCAGTTCATCGCGCTGTTCAACTGGTCCGGCGTGGGGCAGTGGATCGCGGTGTCCGGGGCGTCGGCGCTCGAGTCGATCGGGCTCACCGGCTACGGCGCGATCCTCGGCTTCCTCGTCGTCGCGTCGCTGCTCAACCTGTTCATCATCTCGGGCTCGGCCCTGTGGACCCTCATGGCCGCCGTCTTCGTCCCGATGTTCGCCCTGATCGGCTACGAGCCCGGCTTCGTGCAGGCCGCGTTCCGCGTGGGCGACTCGGCGACGCAGATCATCACCCCGCTCAACCCGTACATGATCGTGCTGCTCACGTACCTGCGGCGATGGGAGCCGCAGGCGGGGCTCGGCACCGTGATGGCGCGGCTGCTGCCGTTCACCGTCTGCTTCTGGCTGGTGTGGGCGGCGATCCTGACGGTGTTCTTCTTCCTCGACCTGCCCGTCGGCCCGGGCAACGGAATCTTCCACTCCTCCGTTGGTTGAGCTCGGTGTCGTCCTTCGACAGGCTCAGGACGACGCAAGCTCAACCAACGGTTGCGCGAAGCCACAGTCCGGGCGACGGTTGCTGCGTCATCCCGAAGAACCGGACCAGGAGTCAACGATGCCTCAGACCGGAACCGCCGTTCGTCGCACCCTCACCATCCTCCTCGCGGCGTCCACCGCCGTCGTGGGGGTGTCGGCCGCCGCGCCGACGGCCAGCGCCAGCCCGGCCTCCGACCATCGGTCGGGGTCGAGGACCGATCAGGTCGTGACCTGGGGCGCCAGCGCCGACCGTGTCGCGGGGACCCTCGCGGACCAGACCGTGCGGAACGTCGTGCACACCAGCATCGGCGGGCGAGGCGTCCGCATCGAGCTCTCGAACGCGTTCGGCACGGCGCCCGTCACGTTCGACTCCGTGTACGTCGGGCTCCAGCGCTCGGGTGCCGAGGTCGTGCCCGGGAGCAACCGCGAGGTGGAGTTCTCCGGCGCCTCGAGCATCACCGTCCCGCCCGGGGCGCAGGTGCTGAGCGACCCGGTGGGCTGGAAGGTCCCCGCCGACGCCAACCTGGCCGTGAGCGTGCACGCCGAGGGCGAGCAGGCGGCGCTCACCGGCCACAACCTCGCCATGCAGACGAACTACGTCTCGGAGGCGGGGGACGTCGCCGCCGACGAGGGCGGGGACGCGTTCACCCGGACCGAGGAGCACTGGTACTGGGTGAGCGGGGTCGTCGTGGACGCGCCCGAGCGCGTGGACACGCTCGCGCTGCTCGGCGACTCGATCACGGACGGCCACAGCTCCACGGTCGGCGCGAACCACCGCTGGCCGGACCGTCTGGCGGACCGCCTCGCGGACGCTCCCGGTCCCCAGCGGTTCGGTGTCATGAACCAGGGGATCTCGGGCAACCGCGTGCTCGTGGACAGCGCCGGGGTCAGCGCGCAGGCGCGGTTCGACCGCGACGTGCTGGCCAAGCCGGACGTCGCGACCGTCGTCGTGCTCGAAGGCATCAACGACATCGGCAACGGCGACGCCACGTCGGCCGACCAGCTGGTCGCCGCGTACCGGCAGCTCATCGCCCGGGCCCACGCGGCGGACGTCTGCATCGTGGGCGCCACCCTCACCCCGTTCGAGGGCGCCTCCTACTACGACGAGGACAAGGAGGAGATCCGCGCCGAGGTCAACGAGTGGACCCGCACCAGCGGGGAGTACGACGCCGTCATCGACTTCGACGCCGCCACCCGCGACCCCGAGAACCCGCGCAGCCTCCTCGAGGGCTACGACGTCGGGGACAACCTGCACCCCAACGACGCCGGGTACGACGCGATGGCCGACGCCGTCGACCTCCGCGCGCTCGACTGCGACCGCTGACCGCCGACCGCTGGTTGAGCTCGTCGAAACCCGGTTTCGACGAGCTCAACCAGCGGGTTTCGACAGGCTCAGCCAGCGACGGTCCGTGTCCGGCTGGGGCGGGACTCGTTCCAGAGGCGGTCGAGCGCCGTCACGACGTAGGTGTAGCGCTCGCCGCGTGCGGCCGTGGTGTCGGTGAAGTCCTGCAGCACCCGCCCGTCCGAGCGCACCGTGGCGAGCAGCTGTGTGGCGTCGTCGACGTCGACCCGGCCGCCCTTCCCGGCGGCGCGGTAGATCGCGAACGACGTCGCACGGCGGCGGTGCGGGGCGGCGTCCACCCAGTGCAGCTCGACGCCGCCCCGGTCGCGGTGGGCGTGCGTGAGCACCGGCTGCTGCACCCGGGTGCCCGGCAGGCGGGGCATGGTCGGGACCAGGGCGGGGTGCGCGTAGTGGTCGGCGCGCACCTGCGACATCGAGCCCAGCGGGTCCTGCGGCACGTGCACCGCCGAGAAGTACACGTTGCCGTGCACCGGCGTGCCCTGGGCCGTGACCTCGGCGCAGTACGTGAGGTGGTTCGTCATCTCCGCGGGGTCCGTGAACACACCCGAGGTCACCTTGTACAGCGCCTCGCCGATGTACAGGTGCGTGCCGGACTGTGCGGCGAGGTCGGCCCACCACGGGACGAGCTTGAGGTAGTCGGCGACGGCGAGCCCGAACTGCCAGTAGATCTGCGGGTTGATGTAGTCGAGCCAACCCTCGAGCACCCACCGGCGCGTGTCGGCGAACTGGTTGTCGTAGGACTGCGAGCCGGCGGTGTCCGAGCCGTTCGGGTCGGTCGAGGCGTTGCGCCAGATGCCGAACGGGCTGATGCCGAACTTGACCCAGCCCTTGAGGTCCTTGATCCGCACGGAGATCTCGCGCACGAACTCGTCGACGTTGTGCCGCCGCCACTCCTCGATCGTCGCGAAGCCGCCGCCGTGCTCGGCGTACGTGGCGGCGTCGGGCAGCGGCTGGCCGGCCACCGGGTAGGGGTAGAAGTAGTCGTCGAAGTGCACACCGTCGAGGTCGTAGTGCTCCACGCTGTGCAGGATGGCGCGGTAGATGTGCTCGCGCGCCTCGGGCAGGCCGGGGTCGAAGTAGAGCTTGCCGCCGTACGGCCACACCCAGTCCGGGTGCTGCCGGGCCGGGTGCTCGGGGATCAGCTGCGCCGGGTCGGTCTGCATCGACACCCGGTACGGGTTGTACCAGGCGTGCAGCTCGAGGTTGCGGGCGTGGGTCTCCGCCACGATGAAGCCCAGCGGGTCGAAGCCCGGGTCGCCGCCCTGGGTGCCCGTGAGGTACTGCGACCACGGTTCGTACGGGCTGGGCCAGAAGGCGTCCGCCGTGGGGCGTACCTGCACGAAGACGGCGTTGAGGTTCATGCCGGCCGCCACGTCCAGCCAGTGCCGGTACTCGGCCTTGAGCTCGTCGGAGCTCAGGCCGGTGCGCGAGGGCCAGTCGATGTTGACGACGGACGAGATCCACATCGCGCGCAGCTCTCGCTTGCGGGCGGCGGGGAGGTCGGTGGGCTGCTCGGTGGTACGCGAGGCGGCCGAACCGGCCAGGGACGACGCGCCGGCGGGCGTCATCGAGCCGACGGTCACCGACAGCGCCGAGCCGGCGAGGCCGGCCGTGGCGAGCGTGAGGAAGCGGCGTCGGTCGACGGCGTGGGCGGCGACGGTGCCGTCGCCGGCCGGCGTGAGGTGGGGAGCGGACGAGTGCGTCATTGCAGGCCTCCGGTGGTCGGGAATCCCTTGTGTCACGGGGCGCGCCCCGCGACACGCAAAAGAGTTTCACAGTTGCACCCTGACGGGAAGGTTCACGTCATCCGGCAGGAGGGTTCCGCTCCCGGGTGCGTCCTGGACAACCCGTGCTTACCGTGCGTCTGGGCAAGGGTGCCCGAGGGACGCTGACGCTGAGGGGAACGGCTGTGCGCACTCTGCGACGCATCATCACGACCGGCTTCACGATGGGGATCGCCACCGCGGTGGCGCTGAGCACGGGGGTCGTGGGTGCCGGTGCCGCGTCGGCCGCCGTCCGGCCGCTTCCCGACAAGTCCTACGGGCTCTCGTCGTACTACGGGCCCCGGTGCATGCCGATCAAGGCGGCGTCCGCCTCTCATCTCGGGCAGGACATGGGCGCCAAGAAGGGCACCAAGATCAAGTCCGTGGCCCCGGGCACGGTGATCAAGGCCGGGTCGGCGCCCGGCTTCGGCCAGGTGGTGGTGATCCGGTCCAACGCCAACGGTGGCAAGGTCTTCGCCGTCTACGGGCACGTGATCGACGGCGACAAATACGTGAAGAAGGGCAAGTACGTCAAGCGCGGGCAGCGCATCGCCGACGTCGGCACCTCCGGCACCTCGACCGCCCCGCACCTGCACCTGGAGATCTGGAAGGGCGCGTACAAGGGGTCGGGCAAGACCACCGACCCGCTGCCCTGGATGAAGAACCACGGCGCGTCCCTCACCGCGGGCGCCGCGTGGGCGTACAAGCGCACCGTGCCGAAGTCGTGCACCTACTACACGACCACGAAGGTCAACCTGCGGTCCGGGCCGGGCACGAACTACCGCGTGGTGCGCGAGGTTCGGGTCAACCGGGTGATGACGGCCAAGCCGGGCGCCAGCTCGGGCGTGTGGCGCAAGGTGACGCGGGACGGCACCACCGGCTGGATGCACTCGTCCTACGTCTCGCCGACGCTGACCTCTCTCGGCACGCGGTACGTGGAGGTCAACGGGCTGCGCCTGCGCTCCAAGCCGAGCACGAGCGGCAAGGTCCTGACCTCGATGAACCGGGGCAAGGCCGTGAAGAAGATCTGGGAGCCCTCGAAGGGATGGGTCAAGATCTCCGTGAACGGCAAGGTGGGCTACGTCGCGGCGAAGTACCTCAATACGAAGAAGCAGTGACCAGCGCCGATCAGGCGTTGCGCGCGACGGCGTGCGGGTCGGTCGCGTTGAGGTGCGCGAGGGTCGCGTCGTACGCGCCCGACGTCTCGGCGAACCGGAGGAGCTTCACGCGCTCGACGAGGATCTCGTGGGCGTCGGGCTGCGTGGCGAGCAGGTCGACCACCTCGTCCGCGAAATCGTCGAGCGGCAGGGCGATCGGGTTCTCCTCGTGGCCCGGCATGAGCGCCGTGCGGACCGACGGCGGCACGATCTCGATCACCTGCACGCCCACCGGTTCGAGCTGCAGCCGGATGCCCTCGCTGAGCCGGTGTATCGCGGCCTTGGTCGCGTTGTAGGTGGGCGTCACCGCGAGCGGCACGTGCGCCAGGCCCGAGGAGACGGTGACGAACGCGGCGCTCGTACCTGCGGCCCGCCGGGTCCGCAGTTGCGGCAGGAAGGCGGCGGCGAGGCGGATCGGGCCGAGCAGGTTCGTGACCACGGTCCGCTCGGCCGTGGCGAGGAAGTCCGGCGACGTCCAGTCCTCGACCTGCATGATGCCGGCCATCGCGACGACGGCGTCGAGATCCGGGTGCCGCTCGAGGACCTCGCGGCTGGCGGCGGCGATGCTGTCCGGGTCGGCGGTGTCGATGCGGACGGCATCGATGCCGGGGTGGGCCGCGACGATCTCGTCGAGCAGGGCCGTGCGCCGGCCGCCCACGATCACGGCGGCGCCGCGGGCCTGGAGGCGGAGCGCGAGGGCGAGCCCGATGCCGCTGGTCGCGCCGGGGATGAAGACGGTGCTGCGGGTGATGTCCATGCCGTCCACCCTGCGTCGCCGGGGTGGCGGGCGGGAGAGGAGCGGTCATCGGGGGACCGGCGATCCCTGGCTGGGGCCTGGCCGACGGGCCGACGACGTCGGACGATGGGCACATGGATCGCGCCGCACTGTCCGAGTTCCTCCGCCACCGCCGCGAGGCGGTGCGGCCCGCCGACGTCGGCCTGCCGGCGGGGGCGCGACGCCGGACCGCCGGCCTGCGCCGCGAGGAGGTCGCGGCGCTCGCCGCGATGTCGGCCGACTACTACACGCGCCTCGAGCAGCAGCGTGGCCCGCAGCCCAGCGAGCAGATGCTGGCGTCGCTCGCGCGGGCCCTGCGGCTGACCGACGACGAGCGCGACTACCTGTTCCGGGTCGCGGGCCGGGGCGCGCCGGACCGCGTCACGATGTCGTCGCACGTCTCGCCCGCCCTGCGCCGGGTGCTCGACCGGCTGTCCGACACGCCCGCGCTGGTGCTGTCCGCGTTGGCCGAGACCCTGGTCGCGAACGACCTCGCCATCGCGCTGCTCGGCGACCGCTCGGGGCTGACCGGTTGGGCGCGCAGCGACACCTACCGCTGGTTCACGGACCCCGCCGAGCGGGAGACGTACCCCACCGGCGACCGGGACCGGCAGTCCCGGGCCCTCGTGTCGACCCTGCGCGTGGCGCACGGGATGCTCGGGCCGCGCTCGCGGGCGGGCGAGCTCGTCGCCGCGATCCGGGCGCGCAGCGACGAGTTCGCCGAGCTGTGGGACCGGCACGAGGTGTCGCAGCGCTTCGCTGACCACAAGACGCTGCTGCACCCGCAGGTCGGCCCGATCGAGCTGGACTGCCAGGTGCTGTTCACGGAGGACCAGACCCAGGCGCTGCTCGTGCTCACCGCGCCGCCCCGCTCCGAGGCGGAGGAGAAGCTCGCCCTGCTCGCCGTCCTCGGGCGGCAGGCGATGGCTCAGTGACCCGGCAGGGCGCCGAACAGGCGGTTGACACCGTTATGGGCCTCAGACGCCGCCCATAACGGTGTCAACCGCCTGTTCGACGACGTGCGGCGCGGCAGTGACGCGTGTCGACGTGCATAGTCTCGTGACGATGGTATCTTTCCGGGCATGGCATCGGAGACCGTTAGCAGACCGTTGCAGGAACCGGCGTTCCTCATCCTCTCCGCCCTGGCGCAGGGGCCGGCGCACGGGTACGGAATCTCCCAGGACGTCGCGGCAAGCTCTGAAGGCCGCGTCACCCTGCGCGCGGGCACGCTGTACGGCGCGATCGACCGGCTCGTCGCGGCGGGGCTCGTCGAGGTGGACCACGAGGTGGTGGTCGACTCCCGGCTGCGGCGCTACTACCGGCTGACCGCGGACGGTGGCACGCGGCTCGACGTCGAGGCGCGGCGGTCCGAAGTCCAGGCGCGGCAGGCGCTCGAGAGGCTCGAGGCACAGCGCTCTCGGGCCGCGCGATCTGGTCGCCCCGCCGCGGCCGGGCTGGGGGAGGTGCCGGCATGAGCGACGCTCAGATGCCCGTGACGCCGGTGCTCGTCCGCGACTACCGCCGGCTGCTGCGGCTCTTCCCCTACACGTATCGCCGCGCGCACGAGGCCGAGATGCTCGGCCACCTGCTCGACGGCGCCGAGCCCGGGCAGTCGCGCCCCACCCGCGGCGAGCGTCACGACCTGCTCGGTGCCGCCGTGCGTGAGTGGCTGCTCGCGCCGCTGGGGTCGACGCCGGGGCAGCGCCGCTCGGGCACCGGCGTGCTGTTCGCCGGCCTCCCGATACTTCTCGTGATCCCGGCGGCGAGGGCGCTGGCCGCCGCCTCGGCCCTCCTCGCCGGCGCCGGTGCGCCGTCGTTCGTGTCGACCGTGCCCATGGCCCTGCCCTGGGCGATCTGGGCGGTCGGTGTCGTCGCGCTCCTTGCTGGTGCCGCGCGAACGGGTCGGGTGCTGGTCGCGACGGCCGCGGCTGCCGCCGTCGTGACGGTCGCGGTGCTCGCCCTCACCGGCCGCGAGTATGCCGCATACCTCGACGCGGGGTGGATGGTCGGGCTGGTCGTCCACGCGGGCGCCGTCGTGGAGCATGCGCGCTGCCGCGTGACGGGACACGACTGGCGCCGCGCCGTGACCGTCCTGTCGCTCATGGTGTCGGCAGTTGGCGGCTACGTTGCGGCGACGTTCGCCGACTCGGCACACGTCGGGGCGCCCTGGTGGTCCGGGGTCGGTTCGACGACGTGGACCGCGCAGGCGATCGTCGTCCCGTTGGCGGGCCTGTTCGGCCTCGGGCTTCTGTGGCCGCGGACGAGGGAGGCTGTGCCGGCGCTCGCCGGGGTCGTCATTGCCGTCGGGCTGGCGCGCTCGTCGTTCTTCTGGTCGGGATCCCTCGATCCGGAGACGGTGGACCTCGGGAACATTTGGGCGCTGCTCGCCTTCGCGATTGCCGCGACGACTGCGATGCGCTGGCTCGTCAACCGACTCGATGAGCTGGCCGAGGCGCGTGCCTCACACCGGGCTCTCCTGTCCGCCGCTGGTGGACTCCGGGCGCCGGGCACGTCGCGCGCCGCTTGATCCGCGAGTGGGCATCCGCCGCGATGCCGAACAAGCGGTTGACACCGTTATGGGCGGCGTCTGAGGCCCATAACGGTGTCAACCGCCTGTTCGGCGGCCGGGTGTGGCCGTCAGTCCAGGTAGTCCGCGACGAGCTGCGCGGCGACGCCCGTGTACGACGCGGGTGTGAGTTCCGCGAGGCGCGCGGCGACGTCGTCGGGCAGGCCGAGGCCGGCGACGAACTCGCGCATCCGCGCGGCGTCGACGCGCTGGCCGCGGGTGAGCTCCTTGAGGCGCTCGTACGGGTTCTCCATGCCCTCGACGCCGGCGACGGACGCGGCGCGCATCGCCGACTGGACGGGCTCGCCGAGCACCTCCCAGTTGTGGTCGAGGTCGTCGGCCATGAGGGCGGCGTTGACGTTGAGCGCCTTGAGGCCGCGCCGCACGTTGTCGATCGCGAGCAGCGAGTGCCCGAACGCGGGGCCGATGTTGCGCTGCGTGGTGGAGTCGGTGAGGTCGCGCTGCAGGCGGCTCGTCACCAACGTCGCCGACAGGGTGTCCAGCAGCGAGCAGGAGATCTCGAGGTTGGCCTCGGCGTTCTCGAACCGGATCGGGTTGACCTTGTGCGGCATGGTCGACGACCCCGTGGCGCCCGCGACGGGGATCTGCGTGAAGAAGCCCATCGAGATGTACGTCCACACGTCGGTGGCGAGGTTGTGCAGGATGCGGTTGAACCGGGCGACGTCGGCGTAGATCTCCGCCTGCCAGTCGTGCGACTCGATCTGCGTGGTGAGCGGGTTCCACGTGAGGCCGAGGTGCTCCACGAACGCCTTCGAGACGGCGGGCCAGTCGGCCCCCGGGACGGCCACGGTGTGCGCGCCGTAGGTGCCGGTGGCGCCGTTGAGCTTGCCCAGGTATTCGGCGCCCTCGATGCGGCGCAGCTGGCGGCGCAGGCGGTGCGCGAGGACGGCGAGCTCCTTCCCCATGGTCGTGGGCGTCGCCGGCTGGCCGTGCGTGCGGCTCAGCATCGGCACGTCGGCGTGCTCACGAGCCATGCCGGCGAGCTGGTCGGCCAGGTCGGTCGCGGCGGGCAGCCAGACGTCGCGCACGCCGCCCTGCACCATGAGCGCGTACGACAGGTTGTTGATGTCCTCGCTGGTGCAGGCGAAGTGCACGAGCTCGCTCGCGGCCGGGAGGTTCGTGGCGCCCAGGACGTCGGGGGCGGCGGAGATGCGGCGCTTGATGAAGTACTCGACGGCCTTGACGTCGTGGACCGTCTCGCGCTCGATGGCGGCGAGCTCGGCGATCTCGTCCGCGCCGAACGTGGCGGGGATCGTGCGCAGGTACGCGATCTCGGCGTCGGTCAGAGTGGGGGCGCCGGGGACGACGGCGCCCGGGGCCTCGCCCTCGTTCGTCGACGGGCCGTTGCCCGCAGTTCCATTGCACAGCGTGACCAGCCACTCGACCTCGACGTGGACGCGCGCCCGGTTCAGCGCGGCCTCGCTGAGGTGGTCCACCAGGGGCGCGACGGCCCCGCGGTACCGGCCGTCGAGCGGGCCGAGCGCGATGGGCGGCGTGACGTCGGCGAGGTTCACGCGGGCGGGCTGGACGTCGGTCGGCGAGGTCTGCGGCGCGGGGGAGGTCACGGCCCACATTCTCCCACGAGGGCGAATCCCGCCGGTCGAACCTGCCGAGGCCACGGGGTCGCGACCCTTCGACAGGCTCAGGACGGTGCAGGCTCGACCGACGGCTCGCTCGTCCGGGGATCTGTGCCATCAGCCGAGGAGCGGGTAGTTCCCGCGGATGGTGCCGTGCGGGTCGCGGGCGCGCTTGAGCTCCTGCAGCCGGGCGAGGGCGGTCGCGTCGTACGCGGCGGCCGCGCTCTCGCCGGGGGCGAGGAACGTCGCCGGCTTGCGCAGGGTTCCTGGCCCGGCGAGCTCGGCGGGCAGCGCCTCCAGCCGGTGGCCGACGGCGGCCGCGAGCCCCGGCTCGAACGCCAGGCCGAACGCGTACAGCAGGTACGGCTCGGCGATCGCTCCCAGGGCGCCGGCGCCGTCCCCCGGGATGGCGAGCGCGCCGCCCAGGTGCCGCAGCTGCAGCATCAGCAGCGGCGCGACCGGCGTCGTGAACAGGCGGTCCACCGCCTCGTCGTCGATCCGGGACAGGAGCTCGGCGCGCGAGCGGCCCGCGGCCGGGTCGGTCGGGTCGGCGGTGATGTCGCCGATGTCGGCGAGCCCGACCGGGCCGATCGCGGTGTCGACGTCCGGCCCGAGGGCGCCAGGCACGGCGTTGAACGGCGCCAGCAGCTCCCGCGCTGCTCCTGCGTCACCGAGGAAGGCGGCGTGCACGACGACGGCCGGGGCGCCGGGCGCCTCGACGCGGGACAGCCACAGGCTGAGCTCGGGCGGGGCCGCCGCGGTGACCTCGCGGAAGATGTCGAGGGCCTCGGCGGCGCGCTCAGCGGGCCAGACGACCTTGCCGCCCGAGAACGCCGGCACCGGCTCCAGGTCGATCTCCATCGCGGTCACGACGGCGAGGTCGCCGCCCCCGCCGCGCAGCGCCCAGAACAGCTCCGGGTCGGACTCCGCCGTGACCGTGGCGGGTGCGCCGTCTGCGTCGACGACGTCGAACGACCGCACGTGGTCGGCCGCGAGGCCGTGGGCGCGGCTGAACCAGCCGAGCCCGCCGCCGAGCGTGTAGCCGACCGCGCCCACGCCGGGGGCGCTGCCGAGCAGGGCCGTGAGGCCGTGCGGGGCGGCCGCGGCCTGCACGGCGCCCCAGGAGGCACCGGCGCCGACCCGGGCGACCCGCCGCGCCGGGTCCACCTCGACGCGGTCGATCGCCCGGGTGCGCAGCAGGATTGCGTCCGCCACGTCTCCCGACGCGCCGTGGCCGGTCGACTGCGCGGCTACCGCCAGCCCGGCGTCCCGCGCGGACCGCACGGCTGCGGCGACGTCGTCGGCGTCGGCCGCCTCGACGACGGCCGCGACGGGCTGCCGCACGGCGAGGTTCCACGGGGTGGAGGCGGCCTCGAAGCCGTCGTCGCCGGGGAGTAGCAGGCGCCCGGTGAGGGCGACGGTGAGGGTGCGGGAGAGGGTGTCGGAAGAGGTCAGGTGGGTCATGCGGGCTCCTCGGATGATCGGTCGTGTGCGGCCGGTGTCGTGGCCCCGTGGTTGGGTGGCACGGCTCGGTGGGTACCGGCAGCGGTTGCTGTCATCTCTCTGACACGGCCCGGCGAAGGAGTGTGACCGGTGAGCACGGACCAGCTCATGGCGGATCAGTTCGAGGCGTTCCGACCGCACCTGCGCTCGGTGGCGTACCGGGTGCTGGGCTCCGCCGCCGACGCGGAGGACGCGGTGCAGGACGCCTGGGTGCGGGCGCAGTCGGCCGGGACGGCCGGCGTGGAGAACCTCGGCGGCTGGCTCACGACGATCGTCGGCCGTGTGGCGCTCAACCTGCTGCGCTCGCGGTCCACGCGCCGGGAGGCGGCGTGGGAGTCGCTGGGGGAGTCCGTGGGCCACGCGCACCTGCCGGACTTTCTCGTGTCGCCGGCCGACGGGCTCGACGACCCCGAGCGGCGGGCGATCGAGTCGGACGAGATCGGCGTCGCGCTGCTCGTCGTGCTGGACACGCTGGCTCCGGCCGAGCGCGTCGCCTTCGTGCTGCACGACCAGTTCTCGGTGCCGTTCGAGGAGATCGCGCCGATCGTGGACCGGTCCCACGCCGCCACGCGCCAGCTCGCCAGCCGGGCGCGGCGCAAGGTGCGCGAGGCCGTGCCCGTGCAGGACGACGTCGTTCGGCGGCGGGAGGTCGTGTCCGCCTACCTCGCGGCGTCGCAGGCCGGCGACTTCGACGGGCTCCTCGCCCTGCTCGACCCCGAGGTGACGGTGCGGGTGGACTACGGCCCGGGCGAGATGTCCCGGCTGCTGCGCGGCGCGCGCGCCGTGGCCGAGCAGGCGCGGCTGCACTTCGGCACCGCTGGGTTCTCGCGCCTCGCGCTCGTGGGCGGGTCGCCCGGGCTCGTCACGGTGCTCGACGACGGGACGGTGTTCTCGGTGCTCGCGTTCACGGTGCGCGGGGGCCGCGTGGTGGGAATCGACATCCTGTCCGACCGCGAACGCCTGTCCGAGGTCGCGCAGCCCGTGTGATCCAGACGGCGGCTGATCCGGACGGCGGCTGATCCGGACGGCGGCGCGGTGTCCCGTGGCGCGGAGCCTGTCCCCAGGTGGGCGCGGTGCACAGGCGTGCCCGACCAGCGGCCGGGACGCCCGTCGCCCGGCCTAGCGTCCCGGCATGACCACTCCCGTCCCGCCCGACACCACCGCCGCGCTCCTTCCGGCGACCGCCCTCGGCGCATCGAGCGCGACCGCGGGGGGCGAGGCGCGCGCCGTCCTGCTCGCCGCGCGCGAGGACGTGGTCGACGCCGCGGCCGGCGGCCGCCGCAGCCTCGGCATCGCGTGGGAGTCGGAGGCGGCCCAGCGGTTCCGGGACGAGATGACGGCGCTCCTGGCCGGGCTCGACGGCGACCTGCGCGGCCTCGAGGACCTGGCGGCGGTGCTGGGCCGATGACCAGGGGCGTACCCCCGCGGGAGACGCTGACGATCTCGGGCGGGCCGGGGCTCACGCGGGTCGACGCGGACGCCGTGCAGGGCGCGGCCGCGCTGCTCGACGCCGCGGCGGAGCGGCTGCGGCAGGCCTCGCGCCGCTGCTCGAGCGCGCAGGGCGTCCTCCTGCGATGGACGTGGGTGCCCGACCCGCTGGCGCCGCCCTTCGCGCCGCGTCCCGACGTGCGGGAGGTCGCGGCGGCAGGTGCCATGGCGGAGCGGGTCGCCGCCGCCGGCGCACGGCTGGGGTCTCGTGCGTCCCGCGTCGAGCGGTGCGCGCTGCGGCTGCGCCTCGCGGCCGGGCTCTACCGCCGCGCGGAGACGTTCCTCGACCACACGATCGGGGCGTTCCTGACGTGGCAGGGCCTGGGGGTCGGGGTGGTGGTCGCAGCGGTGGCCGGGTCCCCGCCGGCGCGGGCCTTCGTGGCCGCGTCGCAGGGGATGCAGTGGTGGCAGGGCCTGGGAGGCGCCGACGCGGGAGGCGCCGACGCGGGAGTCGCCGATGTGGGAGTCACCGCCCCGGAGGCCGTGGCGCCCCCGCCGCCGGCGACGCACGAGGCGACCGACCCGTCGGACGGCCTGGTGGCGAACGTGTGGCGGGTCCTCGCGCCGTACGCGGACGAGGCGGTCACCGGGGTCGGCTGGGGCGCGGGCGGCCTGACGCGGGGCGCGGGGGCGCTGTCCGACGTCGTCGACGCGCTGCTGCCCGCCTCCGAGGTCCGGGTGCTGCCGCTGACCGACGCGGACCTGGCCGGCCCGCCGCCCGACTGGGCCGACTGCCCGTCGGGCACCGTCGCCGAGGCACTCGCCCGCACGGCCGACCTCTACCCCTTCGGCAGCGGCGTCGTCGGCCGGCGCGGGGCGGGGGCGCCCGAGGGCACGCTCGCGGTGGAGCGGGTGGCGCACGATGACGGCACGACGTCGTGGACCGTGCTGATACCCGGCACGCAGGAGCTGATCTCGCCGGCCAACCCGTTCGACGCCGCCACCGACCTGCAGCTCATGGCGCACGAGACGGCCGACGTCTCCGTCGCCGTCGAGCAGGCGCTCGACCAGGCAGGCGCAGGGGCGGACGAGCCGGTGGTGCTCGTCGGGCACAGCCTCGGTGGGATCGCGGCGACGGCGCTCGCGGGGTCGCCGGCGTTCCGAGCGAAGCACCCGGTGGGCGGGGTGGTGACGGCGGGCTCGCCGACGGCCACGTTCGCGACTCCGACCGGGGTGCCGGTGCTGCACCTGGAGAACGACGAGGAGCTCGTCTCGACGGTCGACGGGCGTTCCAGCGACGAGAACCCGGCGACGGCGGACCGCGTCACCGTGGGCCGCAGGCTGCTCGCATCGACCGACCCGGCCGACTTCGCGGCCGCGGGCAGCATCTCGCTCGCGCACGCCATGCCCTCGCACCTGCGCACGCTGGCCGCGGCACGCGCGTCCGGAAACGTGCAGGTGGCGGGCGTGACCGGGCGCCTGGAGCGGCTGCTCGGCGGCACGCGGGCCCAGACCCGGTGGTTCGTGGCCCGCCGCGTCGGCGGCTCCGAGCCCGCCGCCGTGCTCGCGCCCGGGCCCGCGGGCACGACATCGCCCCCGCCGGGAGTCCCGACGGGGCGACGCTGCAATGAATTCACGCTGTGCCAGGTGCGGGCAGGTGCTCAGGCCCTCTTGGGTGCGAACGCTCCGATGATGGCCTGCAGCACGGCGAGGATCAGGGCGATCCAGATGTACCACCAGAAGCCGCCGGTCACGCTGACGCCCCAGTCGCCGAACCACCCCTGGTCGGTGATCCACGTGGTCAGCCACAGCACGAAGGCGTTGATGACGAGGTAGAACAGCCCGAGCGTGAGGATGAGCAACGGGATGGAGATGACGCTGACGATCGGCTTCACGAAGCTGCTGATGATGGTGAACACCAGTGCCGCGCCGAGCACGGCCAGGACGTAGGACAGCAGGTTGTCGCCGTCGTACTCGGGTTTGATCTCGAGGTTGGTGAAGATCAGGTCGCTCAGCCACAGCGCGAGGGCCGTGACGATCACGCGGACGATGAAGTTCATGGTGCCATCGTGGCACGTCACGCCCCACCACCGGTGGTTGAGCCTGTCGAATCACGCCCCACCACCGGTGGTTGAGCCTGTCGAAACCCCCGCGCGTAGGCTCGCCGGGTGAGCGAACGTACCGTCCTCGTCCTGCACGACAACGCCGAGTGGCTCCCGCCGTTCGACCGCGCGTTCGACCGCGCCGGCCTGCGCCTCGAGACCCAGCATCTGGGCGACGTCACCCTCGACCTCACCGCGCCCTCGGCCGACGTCGTGCTCTGGTCGCGGCTGAGCGCGTCGGCCCACACCCGCGGAGTGCCGCACGCGCCAGAGGCGGCGCAGGCGCTGCTCTCCGTGGCGGAGGCCGCGGGCCGGCGCGTGGTCAACGGGACCCGCGCCGCGTCGCTCGAGGTGAGCAAGGTGCGGCAGTACGCGCTGCTGCGCGCCGCCGGCCTCGACGTGCCGCGCACGATCGCCGTCACGGACCGGAGCGCGCTGCGCGAGGCCGCCGCCCGGATCCCCGCGCCGTTCATCACCAAGCACAACCGCGGCGGAAAGGGGCTGGGGGTGCAGCGGTTCGACGACGTCGAGACGTTCGCCGCGGCGCTCGACGCGGGCCTGGTGGACGAGCCCGTGGACGGCGTGTGGCTGCTGCAGGAGCTGCTCGTGGCGCCCGAGCCGTTCGTCACCCGCGCCGAGTTCGTGGGCGGCCGCTTCCACTACGCCGTGCGGGTGGACACGTCCGGCGGCTTCGAGCTGTGCCCCGCCGAGGCGTGCGCGCTGCCCGGCGCCGACGGCGAGACCCCGCCGCCGCTCTTCGAGCTGCGGCCCGAGATCACGGCCGACCACCCGCTGGTCGCCCCGCTCGAGCGGCTGCTCGCGGAGCAGGGCATCGAGATCGCCGGGGTCGAGTTCTTCGAGACCGTCGACGGCCGCACGGTGCCGTACGACATCAACACCAACACCAACTACAGCCCGGACGTGGAGGCGAAGGTCGAGGTGCCCGCCGCCGACGCGATCGCGGAGTTCTTCGCACGGCTCTGAGCGGGTGGCATCCTTGATCGCTGTGACCACCCCCGCCCGCATCCCCGCCGACTCGTCGACCGTCCCCCTGCGCGCCGCCGTCGCCGCGCTGCCCGCGTACGTGCCGGGCGCGCGCGCCGGCCAGGGCGCGAAGCTGTGGAAGCTGTCGTCGAACGAGAACCCGTACCCGCCGCTGCCGTCCGTCCTCGAGGCGATCACCCGCGCCGCCGAGGAGGCGAACCGCTACCCGGACATGTACGCGACGGAGCTGGTCGAGGCGCTCGCCGCGCACGTCGGGGTCTCCGGCGACCGAGTCGTGGTGGGCAACGGGTCGGTGGCGGTGCTGGCGCACGTGCTGCAGGCCGTCGTCGAGCACGGCGACGAAGTCGTGTTCCCGTGGCGCTCCTTCGAGGCGTACCCGATCGCGGTCGCCGTCGCGGGCGGCACGGCCGTCACCGTGCCCGTCACCGCCGGAGGACGCCTCGACCTGCCGGCCATGGCCGCCGCCGTCACGCCGCGCACCCGCGTCGTGATGGTCTGCACCCCCAACAACCCCACCGGGCCGGTGGTGCACGCCGACGAGCTGGCGACCCTCCTCGCCGCCGTCCCGCGCGACGTGCTGGTGATCGTCGACGAGGCGTACCTCGAGTTCGTGCGCGACCCGCAGGCGCCCGACGGCGTCGACCTGCTGCGCCGGCACCCGAACGTGGTGCTGCTGCGCACCCTGTCCAAGGCCTACGGGCTCGCGGGGCTGCGCGTCGGCTACGCGGTCGCGGAGCCCGGGCTCGCGGCCGGGATCCGGGCGGTGTCCACGCCGTTCGGCGTCAACCACGTCGCGCAGCGCGCCGCGCTCGCCTCCCTCGAGCCCGTCGCGCAGGCCGAGCTGCGCGAGCGCGTCGACGCGCTGGTCGCCGAGCGCGACCGCGTCACCGACGCCCTGCGCGGGCAGGGCTGGGAGCTGCCCGAGACACAGGCGAACTTCGTGTGGTTCCCCCTCGGCGACGCCACCATGGACCGCGCCGCCGAGGCGACCGCCGCGGGCGTCCTCGTGCGCCCGTTCGCAGGCGACGGCCTGCGCGTGACCATCGGCGAGATCGAGGCGAACGACGCGTTCCTCGACGTCGCCGCCGACTGGCGCTGACCCGCTGGTTGAGCCTGTCGAAACCCGGGTCTCGACAGGCTCGACCGACGGGACGTCCTAGCGGGGCAGGTTGCGGAGGTTCGACCGGGCCATCGACATCACCTCGCCCATGCCGCCGCCGAAGATCTGCTTGGTCATGGCGGTGGCGAACCCGCGGATCTGGCCGGACGTGATGGACGGCGGGATCGACAGCGCGTTCGGGTCGGTGACCACCTCGATGAGGGCGGGGCCCTCGCGGTCGAGGCCGTCCTGGAGCGCCCGGCGCAGGTCCTTCGGCCGCTCGACGCGCACGGACGGGATGCCGACGGCGAGCCCGATGTTGCGGTAGTCGACCGGGGGCGAGTCGGTGCCGTAGGAGGGCAGGCCCTCCACGAGCATCTCGAGCTTCACCATGCCGAGCGTCGCGTTGTTGAAGACGACGATCTTCACGGGCAGGTCGTGGGTGCGCACGGTGATGAGCTCGCCCAGCAGCATGGACAGGCCGCCGTCGCCGGCGAGCGCCACCACCTGGCGGCCGGGCTGGGCGAACGCCACGCCGATGGCGTGCGGCAGCGCGTTCGCCATCGAGCCGTGCAGGAACGACCCGATGACGCGCCGCTTCCCGTTCGGCGTGATGTACCGCGCGGCCCACACGTTGTTCATCCCCGTGTCGACGGTGAACACGGCGTCGTCCGCGGCCGTCTCGTCGAGCTGCACCGCCGCGTACTCCGGGTGGATGGGCGTGTGCTTCTCCACGTTGCGCGTGTAGGCGCCCACCACCTTGGTCATGAGACCGACGTGCTTGTCGACCATCGACCGCAGGAACTTGCGGTCCCGCTTGCGCTTGACGAGCGGGTTGAGCAGCCGCAGCGTCGCGCCGACGTCGCCGTGCACCGGCAGGTCGAGCCGCGTGCGCCGGCCCAGGTGCGAGGCGTCGACGTCGATCTGCGCGGTCGGCACGTCCGCCGGCAGGAACGAGTCGTACGGGAAGTCGGTGCCCACCAGGATCAGCAGGTCGGCGGAGTGGACCGCCTCGTGGCACGAGCCGTACCCGAGCAGGCCGGACATGCCGACGTCGTGCGGGTTGTCGTACTGGATGATCTCCTTGCCGCGCAGCGAGTGGCCCACCGGCGCGGCGGCCAGGTCGGCGAGCTCGAGCACGGCGTCCCGGGCGTCGCGTGCACCGGCACCGACGAACAGCGTCACCTTGTTCGCCGTGTTGATCGCCTCGGCGAGCGCCTCGACGTCGGTGTCGTGCGGCACGAGGCGCCCGGGGCGGGCTCCCGGCACGAGGATCGGCGCGGCGTCGTCGGGCACGCGCTCGTCGGCGACGTCGCCCGGCAGGGTGAGCACCGCGACGCCGGGCGCGGCGAGCGCGTGCTGGATGGCGGACCGGGTGACGCGCGGCAGCTGGGCCGCCGACGAGATCATCTCCGAGAACACGGACGCCTCGTTGAAGATGCGGTCCGGGTGCGTCTCCTGGAAGAACTGCGTGCCGATCTGCGGGGACGGGATGTGCGAGGCGATCGCGAGCACGGGCAGGTGCGACCGGTTCGCGTCGTACAGGCCGTTGATGAGGTGCAGGTTGCCCGGCCCGCACGACCCGGCGCAGACGGCGAGCTCGCCCGTCACCTCCGCGTCCGCGGCCGCGGCGAAGGCGGCCGCCTCCTCGTGGCGCACGTGCACCCAGTCGATGCCCTCGGTGCGGCGCACGGCGTCCACGATCGGGTTGAGCGAGTCGCCCACGATGCCGTAGATGCGCTTCACCCCGGCGGTAACGAGCTGGTCCACGAGGTGTTCAGCGACGGAGCGTGCCATGACGGGGGCCTCCAGGGTCGGGGTGCCGGTCTCTTGCGATGCTGCCCCAGCCGGGTCGGGCGCGCGCGGGGAAAGTGGGGGGAGGGGCTGGACCGAAGATACCCGTCGTGTCGCCACGGGTCCTCGGCCCCGCCGAGGGGACCTCAGGGATGCCGGTGGCGTCGCGCGCGCATCGTCTGCTCGTGCACCGCCCAGGCGTCGGCGACCGGCCCCAGATGGGTGAGCTTGTCGGGATTGATGACGGCGCGGACGGTCTGGATGTGACCCTCCAGCACGTCGAAGGCCATGACGCCCACGACGTGCCGGTCGGCGGTGCGCATGACCATGCCCGGCTGGCGGTTGACCTCATGGATCTCGAAGAGCAGGCCCGTGCCGGGCAGGCGGTCGGCGAATGCTGCGAAGACGCGGAGCACGTTGTCCCTGCCCGCGACCGGCCGGGCGAACGCGGGCGCCTTGCCGCCGCCGTCGCCGATCACCTGGACGTCGGCGGCGAGCAGCTCGGCGAGCCCGTCGACGTCCCCCTCTCGGAACGCCTCGATGAACCGGGAGGTGAGCTCGTCGCGCTCCCGGCGGTCGGCGTCGAACCGGGGGCGCCCCTCGGCCATGTGCCGGCGCGCCCGCACCGCGAGCTGCCGGCAGGCGGGCTCGGAGCGGTCCACTGCCGCGGCGACCTCGGCGAAGTCGAAGTCGAAGACATCGCGCAGCACGAACACCGCTCGCTCCAGGGGGCTGAGCCGCTCGAGCAGGAGCAGCGCGGCGACGGACACCGAGTCGGCGAGCTCGGCGGAGCGTTGCGGGTCGTCGTAGGGGTCGTCCAGCAGGGGCTCGGGGAGCCAGGTGCCGGTGTACTCCTCGCGGCGGACCCGCGCGGAGCGGAGCACGTCGATCGAGATCCGCGTCACCACGGCGGACAGGAACGACTTGACCGATGCCGGTTCCGTGGTCGTGCCCTCGTAGCGCAGCCAGGTCTCCTGCACGGTGTCCTCAGCATCGCTCACGCTGCCGAGGATCCGGTACGCGATCGCGAACAGCAGCGGCCGCAGCGCGGTGAACTCCTCGGTGCGGGCCATCCGATCAGCCTGCCAGCCGGGCCTCCGCGGCGTCGGACGAGCGCCCCGAACCGGCCCAGCGCATCAGCCCGGGCAGGCGGCGCGCGACACCGATCGTGGACACCACGCCGCGTACCTGGAACCGCTTGAACGCGGTCACTCCCGGACCGGTCCAGGCCTGCTCGGTGGCGACGTCGTCGCGGGTCGTGAGCTGCAGCACGGCGGCGCGGCCGCCCACGCTGACGCAGCGCCCCAGGAAGCCGAGATCGAAGGGCGCCCGTCCGCCGCCGGTCAGTCCGAGGGCCTCGGCGCGCAGCACGTCCGCGGCGTGCGCGCCGGACGGGAACGCGAACTGGCACGACATGCTGTA
This sequence comes from Isoptericola sp. Y581, assembly GCF_059445475.1. Classification (NCBI taxonomy): domain Bacteria; kingdom Bacillati; phylum Actinomycetota; class Actinomycetes; order Micrococcales; family Promicromonosporaceae; genus Isoptericola; species Isoptericola sp. Y581. The sequence goes on from NZ_JCAIUK010000007.1 coordinate 285,208, forward strand.
TCGACCGCCGTGCGGCGCGGTGGTGTGACCGGCGTCGCCGACGGCCAGCACCTGCGGGTGGGACACGGACCGCAGCGCGGCGTCGGTCAGGACGGCACCGGCCGCGTCGACGTCGAGGCCGGTCTCGCGGGCGAGCGGCGGCGGGGTGAACCCGCCGCACCAGACGGTCAGGGCGGACGGCACCTCGGCGCCGTCGTCGAGAAGCAGCCGGTCGCGTTCGACGGCGCGGACGCGGGCCCCGCTCACGGTCTCGATGCCCAGCCGGTCGAGACTCGCGCGCACGTGCCGGGCGGCGCGGCTCCCGAACCAGCCGCCGACCTCGCCGGAGGTGATCAGGCGGACCTTCAGGTCGGGCCGGGCCTCGGACAGCTCGCCCACGGTCTCGAGACCCGTGAACCCGCCGCCCACGACGGCGACGTCCGCGCCGGCGGGAAGCTCGGCGAAGGCAGGGCGCAGGCGTTCGGCGGACTCCAGGGACCCGACGGCGTAGGCATGCTCGCCGCCCGGGACCGGCACCGGTTCGGTGGTGCTGCCCGTGGCCAGGACGACCTGGTCGAAGCGCAGGTCGCGGGTCGTGCGGGGATCGGATTCGCTCGTGATGGTGGCCCGACCTCCGTCGGGGTCGAGGGCGGTGACCCGGCCCTCGACGAACGTGACGTCGGAGCCCAGCAGGTCGCGGATGCTCGGGGCGGCAACCTGTCGCCCGATGGCGAGGTGGTGGAGCCGCAGCCGGTTGACGAACCTCGGGCGCGGGTTGACGACGGTGACGTGAACCTGGCCGCGGGCTCGTCCCGCCAGCCGGACCGCCGCCATGCTGCCGGCGAACCCTGCGCCGACGATCAGGACGTGGGTGCTCGTCATGGTGTGCATGTCCACGGGACGAGACAGGCTCCGCGGCTGTGACATCGGCCTTGACCTCAAGCGTGGTTGAGGTCACAGCATCGGGGGATGACGACGACCACGCCGACAGACACCGTCCCCACCGCGGTCCCCCGGGAGGTACGGCGCCTCGTCGCCCGCCAGACGGGCGACGAGAAGCACGACCCGAGCGCCCACTCGACGCTCGACGTCGTGTGGGCCCTGTACGACCAGGTGCTGCGGGTCGATCCCGAGCGCCCCGACGACCCCGATCGGGACCGGTTCCTGCTCTCCAAGGGGCACGGGCCCGCGTCGACGTACGCCGTCCTGGCCGCGAAGGGGTTCTTCCCGGAGACCTGGCTGGACGACGTCGCGTCGTGGGAGTCGCCCCTCGGGCACCACCCCGACCGCACGCTGGTGCCCGGCATCGAGATCGGCAGCGGGTCGCTCGGCCACGGGCTGCCGATCGCGGTGGGGCTCGCGCTGGGGCTGCGCGACCGGTCGCCCGCGCGGGTGGTCGTGCTGGTGGGCGACGCCGAGCTCGACGAGGGCAGCAACGCCGAGGCGATCGCCGTCGCCGGCCGCTACGGCCTGGGCAACCTCACCTGCGTCGTGGTCGACAACCACAGCGACTCGCTCGGCTGGCCCGGCGGTATCGGCGCCCGGTTCGACGTCGAGGGGTGGTCGGCGGCGGACGTCGGCACCCAGGATCCCGCCGCCCTCGCCGGCGCGCTGCGGCGCACGGAGCCCGACCGGCCGACCGTCGTGGTCGTCGACACCACCATGAAGGAGACCGCATGACCGCCATCGCGCCGGCCCCACAGGCACTCGATCTGCGCACGCGCTTCTACGACGAGCTCGACCCGGTGCTCGACGCGCACCCCGACGTCGACGTCGTCCTGGCCGTCATCGGCTCCGGCTACATGGGCCGCGCCATCGCGCGCCACCCCGGCCGCGTGATCGACGTGGGGATCCGCGAGCAGGCGCTGATCGGCGTGGCGGGCGGGCTCGCCCTGGCCGGCCGGCGCCCGATCGTGCACACCTTCGCCTCGTTCCTCGTCGAGCGGCCGTACGAGCAGGTCAAGCTCGACCTCGGGCACCAGGACGTCGGTGCCGTGCTGGTGAGCGCGGGCGGGTCGTACGACGTGAGCGCCGGCGGCCGCACCCACCAGTCGCCGGCGGACGTCGCGCTGATCTCCGCCCTGCCGGGGTGGACGGTGCACGTGCCGGGCCACGCGGACGAGGTGGCCGAGATCCTGCACCGCGAGGCCGCGGGTACCGGCCGCGTCTACGTGCGCCTGTCCGGGCAGCGCAACTCCCGGCCGCACCCGGTGGACGGGCGCCTGCACCTGCTGCGCGACGGCGTGGGAGCGGGGGAGGGCGGGCCGCTCGTCGTCGCCGTCGGTCCCATGCTCGACACGGTGCTGGAGGCAACCGCCGACCTGCCGGTCCGCGTCGCGTGGACCGCCACCCCGCACCCGCTCGACGCCAAGGGGCTGCGGGCGCTCCTGCCCCCGGGAAGTGGCCCCGCGTCGGTGCTCGCCGTCGTCGAGCCGTACCTGGAGGGCACCAGCGCCGGCGCCGTGGCCGCGGCCCTCGTCGACCGGCCGAGCCGCGTGCTGCACGTGGGCGTGCCCGGCGACGTCGAGCTGCGCCGGTACGGCACCCCGCGCGACCATGCCGCCGCGCACGGCCTCGACGCCGCGGGGATCCGCCGCCGGGTGGAGGGGTTCCTAGGCTGAGGGTCGTGACCAGCCAGCACCCCAGCGCGGCCTACGCGGCGCGTGCGGCGGAGTACATCGACCTGTTCGGCACGATCGAGGCGGCGGACGAGCGGGACCGGGACCTCGTTGCCGGGTGGGCCGCCGGCCTCGACGGCCGCGTGGTCGACGCGGGCTGTGGGCCCGGGCACTGGACGGACTTCCTCGCGCGCCAGGGGCTCGACGCCGAGGGCGTGGACCTCGCCGCCCCGTTCCTCGACCACGCGAGGTCGCGGTTCCCGGACATTCAGTTCCGCCGGGCCGGCCTCGCCGACCTCGGCGTCCCGGACGGAAGCCTGGGCGGCGTCCTCGCCTGGTACTCGCTCATCCACACCCCGCCGGAGTCGCTCGACGCCGTGCTGGCCGGGCTCGCCCGCGCGGTCGCCCCGAGTGGTGGCCTGCTGGTCGGGTTCTGCCGCGGCCCGCGCGTCGAACCGTTCGACCATGCCGTCACGACGGCCTGGTACTGGCCCGTGGACGAGCTGGCGGTGCGTCTCACCAGCGCCGGGTTCGACGTCGTCGAGACGCGCACCCGCACGGAAGCGGGCGCGCGCCCGCACGGCGCGATCAGCGCGCGGCGTCAGGGTGTCCGAACGCTGGAACCTTGACCATGACCGCCACGCTGATCAAGGTTTCGGCGAAACCTTGATCAAGGCGCGGCGCTTACTCCAGGTTGCGCAGGGCGGCGGGGATCGGGGTGTCCCCGGCCGAGAACCGGACGAAGCGGCCGACGGTGGCGGGCTCGCGCAGCGCGGCGGCGGCCACCTGGGCGACGTCGGCGCGCGGCACGCTCGTGTCCGACCCGGCGGGCACGGGGCCCGCCTCGGGCAGGAGGGTGATGCGGCCGCTGGGCGGGTCGTCCGTGAGGGTGCCGGGCCCGAGGATCGTCCAGTCGAGGTCGGTGGTGCGCAGGTGGTCGTCGGCGGCGAGCTTCGCGTCCGCGTAGGCGAAGAAGCCCGCGCTCTCCGGCACGCCGTGGTCCGGCGTCGAGCCGATCCACGACACCATCACGTACCGCCGCACCCCGGCGCTCGCGGCCGCGTCCATGGAGCGGATCGCGGCGTCGCGGTCGACCGCGTACGTGCGCTCGGGGCTGCCGCCGCCCGCCCCGGCGGACCACACCACGGCGTCGGCGCCGGTGATCGCGGCGGCGATCTCGTCGGCGCTCGCGTGCTCGACGTCCAGGAGCAGCGGCTCCGCGCCGAGGTCGGCCACGCGATCCACCTGGTCCGGCTTGCGCACCACGCCGACGACGTCGACGACGGGCCCCGTGCCGCCGTCCACGAGGAGGGGAACAAGCAGGCGTGCGACCTTGCCGAGCGCACCGATGACGACGACCTTCATGACGACCTCCGAGCGTCGAGCGTGGGGTTCTACCGTCGCTCACCGGGGGCCGGATTGCCACCCCGGACGTCCTGTTCGTCGGCCCGGTCGCCTGCTTCGTCCGATCCGGCTCTGGCGATGCGCGCGCACTGGGAGTCGTACGACGTCGCGGGCGACCGCACCCCAGTTGCGCCGCTACCGGTCCGCGCGGGTCGGGCGCCTGGACGTGCACTTCCAGAGCCTGTGGCTCGACCGCGCCCGCGGCGACCGCATCATCCTCATGACGCCCGCCGACGACGCCACCGCCCAGCGCCTGGAGCGTCTGGACGCGCTGGTCGGGGCCGCGCCCGCGGTGACGACGCGGGACGACGCCGCGACGGGCGCCGCCGCGACCGGCGGCAACGTGGCCCGCTGACCTGCGACGTCGTCGAGGAAGGTCCGCTCGTCGCGGAATGGCCGTGTCCGGCACGGCTCCGGCGGGGGAAGATGGTCCCCGTGCGTACCATCCGACAGAGCCGCAAGCTCCGCGGCGTCCGCTACGACGTCCGCGGTCCCATCCTCGTCGAGGCCCAGCGCCTCGAGGCCGAGGGCCATCGCATCCTCAGGCTGAACATCGGCAACACGGCGCCGTTCGGCTTCGAGGCACCGGCGGCCATCCAGGCCGACGTCGTGCATCACCTGCCGGAGGCGCAGGGGTACAGCGACTCGCGCGGCATCTACGAGGCACGCACCGCGGTGGCGCAGTACTACCAGTCGCGCGGGCTGCGCGACACGACGGTGGAGGACGTCTTCATCGGCAACGGCGTCTCCGAGCTCATCTCGATGGTGCTGCAGGCGTTCGTCGACGAGGGCAACGAGATCCTCGTGCCGGCGCCGGACTACCCGTTGTGGACGGGTGCGGTGACACTGTGCGGCGGCACGGCGGTGCACTACCGGTGCGACGAGGAGAACGGCTGGATGCCGGACCTCGAGGACATCGAGGCGAAGATCACCGAGAACACCCAAGCCCTGGTGATCATCAACCCGAACAACCCCACCGGCGCCGTGTACAGCAAAGAGATGGTGGAGGCGATGGTCGACATCGCCCGCCGCCACGACCTCGTGGTCCTCACCGACGAGATCTACGAGAAGATCCTGTTCGACGGCGCCACGCACCACCACGCCGCGGCTGCCGCGGGCGACGATGTGCTGTGCCTGACGTTCAGCGGCCTGTCCAAGGCGTACCGGGTGTGCGGGTACCGGGCCGGGTGGGTCATGATCTCGGGCCCCAAGGAGAACGCCACCGAGTTCCTCGAGGGCCTCACCCTGCTGGCCAACATGCGCATGTGCGCCAACGTGCCCGCGCAGCACGCCATCCAGACCGCGCTGGGCGGGTACCAGTCGATCGACGAGCTCATCGTGCCGGGCGGGCGGTTCTACGACCAGGCCATGCTCGCCGACAAGCTGCTCAACGAGATCCCGGGCGTCACGTCCGTGCGGCCGCGCGGCGCGCTCTACTGCTTCCCGCGGCTGGACCCCCAGATGTACCCGATCGACGACGACGAGCGGTTCGTCATCGACCTGCTGCGGGCCAAGAAGATCCTGGTCACCCACGGCACCGGGTTCAACTGGACCGCCCCCGACCACTTCCGGCTGGTCACGCTGCCCGACGAGGAGATCCTCGAGGAGGCCATCGGCCGCATCGGCGAGTTCCTCGCCACCCGACGCCAGGGCTAGGGGCTCGGGACATGACGTCGGTGGCGACGGAGCCCGGCTTCGCCCGGCAGATGTGGCACGCGCTGGAGCCCGTGCACGCCCTCTACTGGTACGCGCCCGAGGTGTTCGCGGAGGCTGAGAACCTGGGCTTCGACGTCGAGACGCGCTGGCCCAGCTACTTCGCGTGGCGCGCCGCCCCCCTCGGCTCTGCGGGCACCCGGGCGGTCGCCGCCGGCTTCTACAGCTTCAGCCCTCGCGCCGTGGCCGAGCATGTCCCGGCGGCCTGGGCGATCGCGTCGCCGGAGAGGATCCTCGAGGCCCGCCTGCGGGGCGCCGATGCCATGTATCGCGCGGTCCTCGGCGATCAGTTCGACGAGCGGGTCGACGACCTGGCCGAGGCCGCCGACCTGGCGCGGCATGCGGCCGAGGCGGCGGACACCGCCGGCCGGCCGGTCGCCGCTGCCAACGCCGACCTGCCGTGGCCGGACGAGCCCCACCTGGCGCTCTGGCACGCCATCGGCGTCCTCCGGGAGCACCGCGGGGACGGGCACGTGGCCGCCCTGCTGACCGCGGGCCTCGACCCCGTCGAGGCGCTGGTCTCCTTCGCAGCGATCGGTGCCGCGCCGGTCGAGGCCTTCGCGGGGCGCGGCTGGACCGAGAGCGAGTGGGCGTCAGCGCAGGACCGCCTCGCCACCCGTGGGCTGGTCGACGCGGCCGGGCAGGCCACCGACAAGGGCCGCGTGCTGCGCGACACCGTCGAGCGGACCACCGACGAGCTGGCCGTCGGGCCGTGGGCGGCGCTGGGCACGCGGAAGTCGGGCCGGCTCGCGGCGCTGACCCAGCCCGTTCGCGAGGCCAACTTCCGGACCGGCCTGTTCCCCCGCACCAACACCCTCGGGATCGGCAAGGTCCAGGTCTCCTAGCAGTTCGCGCAACAAATGGTTGCACTCCACGTCCGACCGGGCTACCTTGATGTGCAACCAATGGTTGCAGGAGGGGTCATGGAGCTGGGAAGCATCGAGCGCGAGATCTACGTCGAGGCGTCACCCGAGGTCGTCTTCGAGGTGGTGAGCAGTCCGGAGCACGTCAAGCAGTGGTGGCCGGACGACGCCCGCTACGACCCTGCGCCCGGCGGGACGGGAGAGATCGTCTTCGGCGACCCCGCCGACGGGAACGTGGAGCAGTTCACCGTCGTCGAGTCGCTGCCGCCGCGGACGTTCTCGTTCCGATGGACGCACCCGGCGGGGGAACGGGCGGCCGAGGGAAACTCGCTCCTCGTCACCTTCGAGCTCGTGCCGCAGAATGGCGGCACGCTGCTGCGCATGACCGAGACCGGCTTCCGCGAGATGGGCTGGGAGATCGCGGTGCTCGAGCAGCGCTACCGCGAGCACGTCGACGGCTGGGCCTTCTACCTGCCCCGCCTGGCGCCATACGCCGAGTCGCTGGGGGTCCGGCCGTGACAGGGCCGGCATCGCCAGTGGACGACGACCTCTGGTCCGCGATCGGGGACCCCACGCGGCGCCGCATCCTCGATCTGCTGCTCGCCGACGGCGGCGGCACCGCCACGTCGCTGAGCCGGCAGCTGCCGGTGACCCGACAGGCGGTGGCGAAGCACCTGGACGTGCTCGACCGCGCGGGTCTCGTGCGCTCGACGGCGGTGGGGCCGGCGAAGCAGTGCCAGGTGGACGCCGCCCAGCTCGCGAAGGCCGCGGACCAGCTCGCGTCGGTCGGTAGGGCGTGGGACGCGCGAATGCAGCGCATCAAGGGGTTCGCCGAGGCGATCGAAAGCACCCGGCAGGACCGGGACCGGGGCTGACGTCCGTCGGCCCACGAGACAAGGAGCGGAACGATGGTGGACATCCTGCACAGGATCGGGGTCACGACCCCGACGCCGGAGAAGGTGTACGAAGCGCTGACGACGGTCGAGGGCCTCGCCGGCTGGTGGACCGAGAAGACGACGGGGGACGCCGGCCTCGGGGGCACGCTCGAGTTCCGATTCCCGGCTGGCGGGTTCGACATGGAGGTCGTCGAGCTGCGGCCGCAGCAGCGGGTGGTGTGGCGGGTGGTCGGCGGCGCCGACGAGTGGATCGGGACGACGATCGAGTGGGAGCTGCGCCAGGACGGCGCCTGGACGATCCTGCTGTTCGCGCACCGCGGCTGGCGCGAGCCGGTGGAATTCATGCACCACTGCAGCACCAAGTGGGCCACGTTCCTGCTGAGCCTCAAGGCGCTGGTGGAGGACGGTGCGGGCGCGCCGTCGCCCGGCGACGTGAAGATCGACGACTGGAACTGAGCGACCCGGACCAGCCCACGCCGCGCCGCGCGGTCTGCTCGTCCAGGACGACGTCGGCGGGCAGGACGGCGAGCAGCGCGTCACGCCATACCCGTACGTCCCGTCGAGCTCGCTGTCGGGGAACCAGGCGTCGTAGGGAGGCGGGCAGCATCAGAGGTCTCCAGCGCGGCTCAGGCGGGGCGGTTCGGCGCGAGCAGCTCGGCGAGGGCGGGGAGCTGGGCGGGGTCGGACAGCGCGCTGCCGATCGCGACGACGCGGGCGCCGGCCCGCAGGTAGTCGCCGGCGCTCTTGGCGTCGAGGCCGCCCATCGCCACCAGCGCGAGGCCGGGGAACGGGCCGCGCATCGACGACAGCCACGCCGGGCCGAGGGCGGACGCGGGGAACGCCTTGGCCCAGCGCACGCCGCGCACCACGAGCTGCTGCAGCTCGCTGGGCGTGCTGACGCCCGGCACGTGCGGCAGACCGGCGGCGACGCTCGCGGCGAGGACGTCGAGGTCCAGGCCGGGGGCCAGCGTGTAGGCGGCGCCCGCGCCGGCAGCGGCGTCCACCTGGCCGGTCGTGATCACCGTGCCCGCGCCCACGGCGAGGTCGCGCGCGGCGCCCGCGCGCACCACCTCGGCCAGGACGGGCACGTCCTCCGGGCGGCCGATCGGCACCTCGACGGACCGGATGCCCAGGTCCCACGCCTGGTGCGCGAGCTCGAGGGTGCGGTCCGTGCCGTGGCCGCGCAGCACCACCATGACGCGCTGGGCGCCGAGGAGGCGGTCGAGGTCGGGCTGGCTGTCGGCGGGGGTCATGCGGGGGCTCCAGTGCTTGGTGTGCTTGGTGTGCTTGGTGTGCTGTCGTGCGGCCGGACGTCGGGGCCGTGCCCGGGCCGGTGGTCGAGGGCGCTGCCGAGGGTCCAGGCGGCGAGCGAGTGGCCGAGCGCGAGGCGGCGGTCGGCGTCGTCGCCGCGCAGCAGCGCGGCCAGGTAGCCGCCGGCGAACGCGTCCCCGGCGCCGACCGGCTCGACGATCTCGGCGACGGCTCGGGCCGGGCCGCGGTGCACCACGGCCTCGCCGCCGGTCCGGTCGATCTCCACCGCCTCGTGGGCGCCGTCCTTGACGACGACCCGGCCGGGCGACGGGAGGTGCGCGGCGACGTCGAGCGCTGTCGTGACCGGCCAGAGCCGCTGCGCCTCGTCGAGGCCGACCAGCACGACGTCGGCGGCGTCGGCCAGCTCGGCGAGGATCGCGGGCGCGTCGTCCGCGGTCGCCGAGCGGGCGGGGTTCTCGCACTCCCACAGGCGCGGCCGGTGGTTGACGTCGAAGGACACGAGCGCGCCGCGGGCGCGCGCGTCGCGGACCAGGCGGCGCACCATGGCCAGCGCCGAGTCGGACAGCGCCGCCGTGACGCCCGAGACGTGCACGAGCTCCACGTCGTCGAGCGGCCACGCCGCGACGTCGTCGGGCGCGAGGCGGGACGCCGCGGAGCCCGCGCGGTAGTACGCCACCCGCGTGCCGCCGGGCGCCGGGTCCTTGACCATGAGGCCGGTGGGGGCATGCGGGTCGCGTGCCACCCAGCGGGTGTCGAGGGCGGAGAGCGCGTCGAGCACGCGGTCGCCGAGGGCGTCCGACCCGAGCCGGCCGGCCCACGCCGTCGGCACGCCGAGGTCCGTCAGGTGCTGGGCCACGTTGGACTCGGCGCCCGCGTGCGCCAGCGTGAACACGCCCGCCCCGCGCAGCGGGCCGTCCGGGGCGAGCATCGCCATCGTCTCGCCCACGCACAGCGCCCGGGGCCCTCGAGGTGCCTCGGTCATGTCGTCCCCTCCGCTCGTGGTGGTCGTCGGTCTCACCACTCGGTGAACGCGCCCTGGTCGTCGCGCCAGACGGGGTTGCGCCAGCGGTGGCCGACCTTGGCGGCGGCGCGGATCGCGTCCTCGTCCACCTCGACGCCGAGCCCGGGCCCGGTGAGCCGGGGCAGGTACCCGTCGCGCGGCGTGAGCGGCTCGGGATCCACCAGGTAGTCGAGGAGGTCGGCGCCCTGGTTGTAGTGGATGCCGATCGACATCTCCTGGATGAGGGTGTTCGGGGTCGCGAGGTCGAGCTGCAGGCACGCGGCCAGGGCGACCGGGCCGAGGGGGCAGTGCGGCGCGACCTGCACGCCGTACACCTCCGCCATCGCGGCGATGCGCCGCGACTCCGAGATGCCGCCCGCGTGCGAGGGGTCTGGCTGCGCCACCGCGATGCCGGAGCCAAGCACCTCGCGGAAGTCCCACCGGGAGTACAGCCGCTCGCCGGTGGCGATGGGCACGCTCGTGGAGTCGCACAGCCGGGGCAGCTCGAACGACAGCTCGGGCACCACCGGCTCCTCGACGAACATCGGCCGCAGCGGCTCCAGCTCGCGGCACAGCGTGCGTGCCGCGGCGGGCGTGAGGCGCCCGTGCGCGTCCACCGCGACCCCGCCGTCGGGGCCGAGGGCGGCCTGCGCGGCAGCGACCCGCTCGAGCACGCCGTCGATGTCGCTCGTGGTGAGGTGGGCGCCCTGCGGCCCGGTGGCGTTCATCTTCACAGCGGTGAACCCCTGCTCGCGCCGCGCCTGGGCGTGCTCGGCGGCCTGGGACGGGTCGTCTCCGCCGATCCACGAGTACGCCCGCACGCGGTCGCGCACCGGGCCGCCCAGCAGCTCGTGCACGGGGGCGCCGCGCACCTTGCCGGCGATGTCCCACAGCGCCTGGTCGATCCCGGCGACCGCGCTGGATAGCACCGGGCCGCCGCGGTAGAAGCCGCCCTTGGTCATGACCTGCCAGTGGTCCTCGATGCGCAGCGGGTCGGCGCCGATCAGGTGGTCGGCCAGCTCGTCGACGGCGGCGGCGACGGTGTGCGCGCGGCCCTCGATGACGGGCTCGCCCCAGCCGACCACGCCCTCGTCGGTCTCGATGCGCAGGAACAGCCAGCGGGGCGGAACGAGGAAGGTCTCGAGCCTGGTGATCTTCACGGTGTGTGCTCTCTCAGTCGTCGACGGCAGGGCGGAACCACGGCGGGGTCGTCCAGACGCCGAACACCTCGCGGCTCAGCGGCAGCGGCGTGACGCGGTAGCGCCGGTCCGGGTCGAGGCCGCGCAACGCTGCTCGGGCGTCGCGCGCGTGAGGTCCCACTCGATCCCGAAGTGACCGAACAGCGGCGTCGCTGCGGCCGGAGGTGACAGGCACCCGACGAGCCTGCCACGGTCCCCGCCGCCGGCCGAGCCCGCGCTCACGGTGCGGTCGAACCCGATCGAGGTGGTGGCGGCCCGCCGGCGTGGCCGACCCACGACCCTGGACGTCGTCTTCGGCCGGCGGAAGGCGACGTCCAGGGACGGAAGTCATGCGCAGTCCTCGGCCAACGTCCCTGCGCGTCGTCTTCACGCAGACGGAAGGCGGCGCACAGGGACGCAGGCCCACCGGACGCGCGTCGGTTGTCCCCCATCACCCGTCGGCGAAGTCAGGCGGCGGGACGCCGGACGACCTGGAGCCGCCAGCCGACGCCGGCCGCGAGGATCGCGAGGGCGAGCCAGCCCAGGCCGTGGAGGAGCGCGCCGTGCGCCTTCGCCAGGAAGTCGGCGGACAGGCCCGCCTCGCCGGGGCCGTCGAACATCGTCGAGAGGTACCAGCGGTTGCCCCACCGGAACCCGTCGGCGACGGCGAGGCACAGCGCGACGACTGCGAGCCACCGGGCGACCTGGTGGCGACGTCTCATGGGCACGGGCCCACCCTAGGGCGCGCCCGCGTCAGTCTTCGGGGATCGAGGCGACCGCCTCGACCTCGACGAGCGCGCCGGGCCGCGCGGGCGCAAGGGCCAGGACGGTGACGGCCGTGCGCGCCCGCCAGACCTTCGCCGAGGCGGCGTAGCCGTCGTTCGGGTCGACGGACGGGTCAAGGTAGATGGTCAGCTTCGCGACGTGCTCGGCATCGGTGCCGGCCTCCGCGAGCACGGCGAGGACGTTGCGCAGCGCCTGCTCGGTCTGCGGCCCGAGGCCCCCGTCGACGAGTGCGCCGTCGGGGTCGGTGCCGTTCTGCCCGCCCACATAGAGCGTGCGCCCGGCGGGCAGGATCATGCCCCACGCGAACGCGGGGTTCTGGTGCAGCTGCGGCGGGTTGACGGGCGTCGGCGTCGCCATGTCGGGTCCCTTCGTCGAGGTGTGTGCCGAGCGTCCCGCCCGCCACCGACACGCCCTCGGGTTGCGACCGTCCGGGGGCACGGAAGACTCTCTGACCATGGACAACTGGGACTACGACCAGCTCACCGAGGACTACGGATGGCTGTTCGGCGGGGCGGCCATCGTCGTGTACATCGCCTTCCTGGTGGTGATCCTGATCGCCTGCATCCGGATCATCCAGAAGGCCGGGTACTCGGGATGGTGGGTGCTCGTCGGCATCGTGCCGATCCTCAACATCGTGATGTTCCTCGTCTTCGCGTTCTCGCGCTGGCCAGTGCTGCGTGAGCGGGACGCGTTGCGGGACGGGCAGATCCCGCCGCGCTGACCTGCGCGCTGACCTCGCGCCAACCCTCGCGCCAACCCTCGCGCCAACCCTCGCGCCAACCCTCGCGCCAACCCTCGCGCCGACCTGCCGCGACGGGCCACGGGGGAGCTGTCGCGACGGGCCACGGGCGAGCGGGCGGAACCCCGCCGTTTTGGAGAAAACCTCCAAAATGACCGGGGGGACGTTGGCACCGATATCGGGGGGTGCGCCCCCTGGGCAGCAACCTACGCTGGCGTAGGCTACGTAGGCGTAGGTTCCGGCGGGTGCGACCGTCGGGACCTTGTCCGTGCCGGTGCAGCCCGCCCCGCCCGGGGCCGCCAGCGAAGGAGAACGCGTGCCGCACACCACACCCGACGAGGTGACCGACGAGCCTGACGTCGTGCCCGCCGACGCCACACCCCTCGTCCAGCTCGTCTCGCCCACCGGCGAGCGTGTCGTCGAACCCGACAACGCGACCTACCGCTCGCGTGTCGATCACCTCACCTCCGAGGATCTGCGCGCCCTGTACCGCGACATGGTGCTGACGCGACGGTTCGACGACGAGGCCACGGCCCTGCAGCGCCAGGGCGAGCTCGCGCTGTACGCGCAGGGCCGTGGCCAGGAGGCAGCCCAGGTCGGGTCCGCGTACGCGCTGGCCCCGCAGGACTACGTCTTCCCCTCCTACCGCGAGCACGGCGTGCTGCACGTGCGCGGCGTCGACCCGGTCGACCGCCTGCGCCTGTACCGCGGCGTGGACCACGGCGGCTGGGACCCGGCCGAGTTCAACGTGAACCTGTACACGCTCGTCATCGGCTCCCACGTGCTGCACGCGACGGGCTACGCGATGGGCGTGCAGCGCGACGGCGCGGTCGGCACCGGGGACCCCGCGCGCGACGCCGCCGTCGTCACGTACTTCGGCGACGGCGCCACCAGCCAGGGCGACGTCAGCGAGGCGCTCGTCTTCGCGGCCGTCAACAACGCCCCCGTGGTGTTCTTCTGCCAGAACAACCAGTGGGCTATCTCCGAGCCCACGACGCGCCAGTCGCGCGTGCCGCTGTACCGGCGCGGCGAGGGCTTCGGCATCCCGAGCGTGCGCGTCGACGGCAACGACGTCCTCGCCTGCTGGGCCGTGACGGCCGAGGCGATCGAGCGAGCGCACGCCGGCGGCGGGCCCACGTTCATCGAGGCGTACACGTACCGGATGGGCGCGCACACCACCTCCGACGACCCCACCCGGTACCGCGAGCGGGCCGAGGAGGAGTACTGGCGCCAGCGCGACCCGATCGACCGGCTCGCCGCGCTGCTGCGGGCGGAGGACAGCTGGGACGACGACTGGGCCGCCCAGATCGACCGCGACGCGGACGCGCTCAGTGAGCGCCTGCGTGCCGAGGTGCGCGAGCTCGGCGCCCCGCCGGCCACCGCGATGTTCGACCACGTGTACGCGACGGAGCACGCGCAGGTCGCGACCGAGCGCGCGTGGTTCGAGCAGTACGAGAGCGAGACGAGCACGGAGGCGGCCCGATGAGCGAGACCCTCACCTTCGCCCGCGCCATCACCGAGGGCCTGCGCTCCGCGCTGGAGTCCGACGAGAAGGTCCTGGTCATGGGGGAGGACGTCGGCCGGCTCGGCGGCGTCTTCCGCGTCACGGACGGGCTGCAGAAGGACTTCGGCGAGGACCGCGTGGTCGACACGCCGCTCGCGGAGTCCGGCATCGTCGGCACGGCGATCGGGCTGGCCCTGCGCGGCTACCGGCCGGTGTGCGAGATCCAGTTCGACGGGTTCGTCTTCCCCGCCTACGACCAGATCACCACCCAGCTCGCCAAGCTGCACTACCGCTCGAGCGGCCGCCTGCAGGTGCCCGTCGTCATCCGCATCCCCTACGGCGGCGGTATCGGCGGGATCGAGCACCACTCGGAGAGCCCGGAGGCGCTGTTCGCGCACACGCCGGGCCTGCGCGTCGTCTCGCCGTCCACCCCGCAGGACGCGTACGACATGATCCGCGCGGCGGTCGGCTCGCCCGACCCGGTGCTGTTCTTCGAGCCCAAGGCCCGCTACTGGTCCAAGGGCGACGTCGAGACCGGCCCCTACCCGGCCACCGAGGCCGCCGGCGCGGCCGACGTGCTGAACCGTGCGCGCATCGCCCGGCCCGGCACCGACGTCACGCTGGTCGCCTACGGACCGACGGTCGCGACGGCCCTCAAGGCCGCCGACGCCCTGGCCGCCGAGGGCACGAGCGCCGAGGTCGTGGACCTCCGCACGATCTCGCCGCTCGACGTCCCCACGGTGACCGAGTCGGTCCGACGGACCGGGCGCTGCGTGGTCGTGCACGAGGCGCCGTCCTTCCTCGGGGCGGGCTCCGAGGTCGCGGCGCGGGTCTCCGAGGAGTGCTTCTACGTGCTCGAGGCGCCGGTGCTGCGCGTGGGCGGATTCCACGCCCCGTACCCGGTGGCGAAGATCGAGCACGACTACCTGCCGAGCGTCGACCGCGTCGTGGACGCCGTCGACCGCGCCCTGGCGTTCTGAGGAGACCGATGACCACGCAGCGTTTCCCCCTGCCCGACGTCGGTGAGGGCCTGACGGAGGCCGAGATCGTCGAGTGGCGCGTCGCCGTCGGCGACACCGTCGCGGTCAACCAGGTGTTCGTGGAGATCGAGAGCGCCAAGTCGCTCGTCGAGCTGCCGTCGCCGTGGGCCGGCACCGTCACGGCGCTGCTCGCCGAGGAGGGCACCACGGTCGACGTCGGCACGCCCATCATCGAGGTCAGCACCGGTGCCGACGCGCCCGCGGACGCCCCCGGGTCCTCGGGGGGCTCCTCCGACGAGGCTGTGTACTACGGGTCGGGCGAGGGCTCGGGTGCCGTGCTCGTCGGGTACGGCACCGGCGGCGACACCGGCTCCGGTCGGCGGCGCCGGCGGCGAGCCTCCACCCCGTCGGTCGAGCCTGTCGAGACCCGCTCGCCGGTCGAGCCTGTCGAGACCCGCTCGCCGGTCGAGCCTGTCGAGACCACCCCGCCGGTCGAGCCTGTCGAGACCACCTCGTCGGTCGAGCCTGTCGAGACCAAGAAGAACCGGGTTTCGGCAAGCTCAACCCACGGGGGAATCGAGCGGGCGATGGCGAGCGTGCCCGCGTCGTCGGCCCCCGGCGCGCGGGTGCTCGCGAAGCCGCCGGTGCGCAAGCTCGCCAAGGACCTGGGCGTCGACCTCACGTCGGTGCACCCCAGCGGCCCGGGCGGGATCGTCACGCGGGAGGACGTCGTCGCGCACGCCGAGGGCGCGGCGCCCAAGGCCCTGGCCACGTACCCCGACGACGACCGGCCGTGGCTCGCCTCGGGCGCCGTCACACACGACGGGCGACAGACGCGCGTGCCCGTGAAGTCGGTGCGCAAGCGCACGGCCGAGGCGATGGTGGCCAGCGCGTTCACCGCCCCGCACGTCACGGTCTTCCAGACGATCGACGTCACGAAGACGATGAAGCTCGTCGCCAGGCTCAAGGAGGACCGCGACTTCGCCGACGTGCGCGTCACGCCGCTGCTCGTCGCGGCCAAGGCGATGGTGCTCGCCGTCAACCGGCACCCGGAGATCAACGCGAGCTGGGACGACGCCGCGCAGGAGATCGTCTACAAGCACTACGTCAACCTGGGGATTGCCGCCGCGACCCCGCGCGGCCTCGTCGTGCCGAACATCAAGGACGCGCACACCCTCGACCTGCTCGGGCTCGCGAAGGCGATCGCCGACCTGACCGCGACGGCGCGCGCCGGCCGCACCTCGCCGTCGGACATGTCGGGCGGCTCGATCACCATCACGAACGTCGGCATCTTCGGCACCGACACGGGCACCCCGATCCTCAACCCCGGCGAGGCCGGCATCCTCGCGTTCGGAGCGATCCGGAAGCAGCCGTGGGTGCACAAGGGCAAGATCAAGGCGCGGTGGGTCACCCAGCTCTCGCTGTCCTTCGACCACCGCCTGGTCGACGGCGAGCTCGGCGCCCGCTTCCTGTCCGACGTCGCCAGGGTGCTCGAGGACCCCGCCCACGGGCTCGTCTGGGGCTGAGCAGCACCCGCGAGGTAGTCCCAGATCCCGCGAGGTAGTTCGAAAATCCGCGAGGTAGTTCCAAAAACGACGAGGTAGTTCGAAACCGGCCGAGGTTGTCCATCACCTTGCGCAGATTCGAACTACCTCGTCGTTTTTGGAACTACCTCGTCGTTTTTGGAACTACCTCGCGGATTTTGGAACTACCTCGCGGATGGTCAGAGCGGCATGCCGACGTACTGGGTCTCCTGGTACTCGGCGATGCCCTCGAACCCGCCCTCGCGGCCGGTGCCGGACTGCTTCATCCCGCCGAACGGCGCGGCGGCGTTGGAGATGACGCCGGCGTTGAGGCCCAGCAGCCCGAACTCCAGCCGCTCGGCGAACGCCAGCCCGCGGCGCACGTCCTTCGTGAAGACGTACGACGCCAGCCCGTACTCGGTGGAGTTGGCGAGCTCCGCGGCCTCGTCCTCGGTGCGGAACGTCGCGACCGGTGCGACGGGGCCGAAGATCTCCTCGCGCATGCAGCGGGCGTCGACGGGGACGTCGCGCAGCAGCGTGGGCTGGAAGAAGTGGCCCGGGCCGTCGACGCGCGAGCCGCCGACGACGACGTGCGCGCCGCGGGACACGGCGTCGTCCACGAGGGCGGCGACGGAGTCCACGGCCTTCGCCTCGACGAGCGGGCCGAGCGTGGTGCCGTCGTCCAGGCCGTCCCCGACGACGACGGCGCGCATGCGCTCGGCCAGCCGGGCCACGAACTCGTCGGCCACGGACTCGTGCACGTAGAAGCGGTTGGCGGCCGTGCAGGCCTCGCCGCCGTTGCGCAGCTTGGCGGCCATCGCGCCGTCGACGGCGACGTCGAGGTCGGCGTCCTCGAATACCACGAGCGGGGCGTTGCCGCCGAGCTCCATGGACGTGCGCAGCACGTTGTCCGCGGCCGACTTCAGCAGGCTCTGGCCCACCGGCGTGGACCCCGTGAAGGAGATCTTGCGCAGCCGGGGGTCGGCCAGGAGCGGCTCGCTCACCGCGGACGCCGACGCCGACGGCACCACGTTGAGCACGCCGTGGGGCAGGCCGGCCTCGACCATGAGCTGTGCGAACAGCAGCGACGTGAGCGGCGTGAGCCGGGCCGGCTTGAGCACCATGGTGCAGCCGGCCGCGACGGCGGGCGCCACCTTGCGGGTCGCCATCGCCAGGGGGAAGTTCCACGGCGTGATGAGCAGGCACGGGCCCACCGGGCGGCGCTGCACCAGCATGCGCAGCGACCCCTCGGGCGTGTGCGCGTACCGACCCTCGTCGTGCGTCGCCTGCTCGGCGAACCAGCGCAGGAACTCGCCGCCGTAGGTGACCTCGCCGCGCGCCTCGGCGAGCGGCTTGCCCATCTCGAGCGTCATGAGCAGTGCGAGGTCCTCGCGCCGGTCCTGCACGAGGGCGAACGCCCGGCGCAGGATCTCGGCCCGCTCGCGCGCCGGGGTCGCGCCCCACGCACCCTGCGCCGCCGCGGCGGCGTCGAGCGCGGCGCGGGCGTCGTCGCTGGTCGCCGAGGCGACCTCGGTCAGCGTGTCGCCGGTGGCGGGGTTCTCCACGGCGAACGTGCCGCCGTCGGACGCGTCGCGCCAGGCACCGTCGATCAGCAGGCCGGTCGGGGTCGAGGGCAGCAACGCCGCCGCACGCTCGCGCCGCTCGCTGGTTGAGCCTGTCGAAACCGATCCTGTCGAAACCGTCGTCATCGGGTTCCACCGTCCTTCGGCCGTGTCGTTGCTGGTGTGCGGGAGGCGACGCGGGCCGCGAGCTGCTCGGCCCCGCGCGCGATCAGGGTGACGTCGGCGCCGACGACGACGTAGGCCGCGCCGGCGTCCAGGTAGCGGTCGGCCATCGCGGGGTCGAAGGCGTTGACGCCGACGGGCGTGCCCGCGCGTCCGCACGCGGCGATCGCGCCGAGCACGGCGTCGACCACCTCGGGGTGGTCCTGCTTCCCCAGGTGCCCGAGCGACGCGGCGAGGTCGGCGGGGCCGATCAGGACCGCGCCGACGCCGGGCGTGCCGGCGATCGCCTCGGCGTCCTCGATCGCGGCGCGGGTCTCGAGCTGCACGACCAGCGTGATGCCGTCGTCCGCTCCGCCCAGGTAGCCCGGCACCCGGCTCCACCGTGACGACCGGGCCAGCGCGCTGCCCACGCCGCGCACGCCTGCCGGCGGGTACCGCACCGCGCGCACGGCGTCGGCGGCCTGGGCGGCCGAGTCCACCATGGGCACCAGCACGTTCATGGCGCCCAGGTCGAGCACCCGTTTGAGCCCGACCGGGTCGCCGGACGGCACCCGCACGAGCGTCGCGACGGGGTACGCGGCCGTCGCCTGGAGCTGCGCGAGCACGGTGGTGAGGTCGTTGGGCCCGTGTTCGCCGTCCACCAGCACGACGTCGAGGCCGCTGCCGGCCAGGATCTCCGCCGCCAGGGGGCTGCCCAGGCTGGACCAGGCACCCACCACCGGACGCCCGTCCGCGGCGGCCAGGATCTGGGCGAGCGAGCGGTCGGTGGTCGGTCCGTCGGTCGTCACGCGAAGCGGCATGTCACGGCCCCCAGGGTCCCGTAGTCGGCGTGCACGGTGTCGCCCGGCTGCACCCACGTGGGGCGGGTGAACGACCCGGACAGGATGGTCTCCCCGGCGGCGAGCGTATCGCCGTGCGCGGCGAGCTTGTTCGCCAGCCACGCGACCCCCGTGGCGGGGTGCCCCAGCACGCCCGCGGCGACGCCGGTCTCCTCGATGGTCTCGTTCCGGTACAGCAGGGCAGAGACCCAGCGCAGGTCGACGTCGTCGACCCGCACGGGCCGGCCGCCGAGCACCATGGCGCCCATCGCGGCGTTGTCGCTGATGGTGTCGACGATGGTGCGGCCGGCCATCTCGACGCGCGCGTCGAGGATCTCCAGCGCGGGCACGACGCGGTCGGTCGCTCGCAGCACGTCCGTCGCGGTGACGCAGGGGCCTTGCAACGGCGCTGCGAGCACGAATGCCAGCTCCACCTCGACGCGCACGTTGGAGAACGCCGCGTGCTCCACGACGCCGCCGGACTCCAGCACCATGTCGTCGAAGATGACGCCGTAGTCCGGCTCGGTGATGCCCGTGGCGGCCTGCATCGCCTTCGACGTCAGCCCGATCTTGTGTCCGACGACGCGCCGGCCGCGCGCGACGCCCCGGTCGCGCCAGGTGCGCTGCACGGCGTATGCGTCGGTCACCGTCATACCGTTGTGGCGCGCGGTGAGCAGGGGCACCGGGGTGCGGGTGCGGTCGGCCTCGGCGAGCTCGTCCGCGATCGCGACGACGGCGGCGTCGTCGAGCGTGCGCTCGCCATCGGCGGAGGGTGCGCCGCTCACAGCGTCGCCCCCAGCTTGAAGCCCTGCGCCCCGTCGCCGTCCTCGTCCCGGCGCGTGTACGAGAAGCCGTCGGCGCCGACGGTCACCTCCATCTCGGAGTCCTCGGTGCGGGCCACCAGTGGCTGTGGGTTGCCGTCGAGGTCGAGCACGAGCGACGCCTCGGTGTACCAGCTCGGCACCACGGGGTTGCCCCACCAGTCGCGCCGCTGGTTGTCGTGCACGTCCCAGGTGACCACCGGGTTGTCCGGGTCCCCCGTGTAGTAGTCCTGCGTGTAGATCTCGACGCGGTGCCCGTCCGGGTCGCGCAGGTACAGGTAGAACGCGTTCGACACGCCGTGCCGCCCCGGGCCGCGCTCGATGCAGTCCGACCGTCGGAGGGCGCCGAGCTTGTCGCAGATCGCGAGGATGTTGTGCTTCTCGTGCGTCGAGAACGCCACGTGGTGCATGCGCGGGCCGTCGCCGCCGGTCATGGCCGTGTCGTGCACGGTGGGCTTGCGCCGCATCCAGGCAGCGTAGACGGTCCCCTCGGCGTCCTGGATGTCCTCCGTGACGCGGAAGCCCAGGTCCTGCATGTACCTCACCGCGCGCGGGATGTCGGGCGTCACCTGGTTGAAGTGGTCCAGGCGGACGAGGGCGCCGGGCGTGTACAGGTCGTAGCGCCAGGCGAGGCGCTCCACGTGCTCGACGTCGTGGAAGAACTCGTACGGGAAGCCGAGCGGGTCAGTGACGCGGACCGAGTCGCCGATGCCGCGGGTCCACCCCCCGCCCCGGCGCTCCACGCGGCACCCGAGCTCGGTGAAGAAGGCGACGGCCTTGTCGAGGTCCTCGGGCGTGCGCACCCGGTAGCTGAACGCGGCGACCGCGGCGACCGGGCCCCGGCGCAGCACGAGGTTGTGGTGGATGAACTCCTCCATCGAGCGGAGGTAGACGGCGTCCTCGTCCTCCTCGGTCACGACCAGGCCGAGCACGTCCACGTAGAACTGGCGGGAGGCGGCGAGGTCTGTGACGACCAGCTCCATGGACGCGCAGCGCAGGATGTCCGGGGGCTCCGCCTGCGGCGTCGCGACCGGGTTGTCGCAGCGGATGGGGGCCTCCTGCGAGACGTAGAAGCCGGAGGAGGTCAGGGTGCGGTCCTCGAGATGAGTCATGTCAGGCGTCCTTGCCGGATCGGTGGGGTCAGCTCTTGCCGAAGGTCGGGTTGTGCACCTTGCCGAGCGTGATGTGCACGGCCTGCTGGTCGGTGTAGAAGTCGATGGACCGGTAGCCGCCCTCGTGCCCGAGGCCGGAGGCCTTGACGCCGCCGAACGGGGTGCGCAGGTCGCGCACGTTGTTCGAGTTCAGCCACACCATCCCGGCCTCGACGGCCTGCGAGAAGTTGTGCGCCCGCTTGAGGTCGTTGGTCCACACGTACGCGGCGAGGCCGTACTTCACGCCGTTGGCGAGCTCGAGCGCCTCGGCCTCGGTGTCGAACGGCGTGATGGCGACGACGGGCCCGAAGATCTCCTCCTGGAAGATCCGGGCGTCGGGCTTGACGTCGGCGAACACCGTGGGCGCCACGAAGTTGCCGGTCTCGAAGCCCTCGGGGCGGCCACCGCCGGCCACCAGCCGGCCCTCGGCCTTGCCGAGCTCGACGTAGCTCATGACCTTCGCAAAGTGCACCGGGTGCACGAGGGCGCCCACCTCGGTGGCCGGGTCGTGCGGGTAGCCGACGCGCACCCGCTCCGCCTGCGCCGCGTAGCGCTCCACGAACTCGTCGTAGACGGACCGCTCCACGAGGATGCGGCTGCCGGCGGTGCAGCGCTCGCCGTTGAGGGAGAAGACGCCGAAGATCGTCGCGTCGATCGCGGCGTCCAGGTCGGCGTCGGCGAAGACGATCGCGGGCGACTTGCCGCCCAGCTCCATCGACAGGCCCTTGAGGTGCGGGGCGGCATTGGCGAAGATCAGCTGCCCCGTGCTGCTCTCGCCGGTGAAGGAGATGAGCGGGACGTCGGGGTGCTTGACGAGCGCGTCGCCGGCCTCCTCGCCGAGCCCGTTGACGAGGTTGAACACGCCGCGGGGCAGCCCCGCCTCCTCGAAGATCCCGGCCCACAGGGAAGCGGAGAGGGGCGTGAACTCGGCGGGCTTGAGGACGACGGTGTTGCCGGTGGCGATCGCGGGCGCGAGCTTCCAGGACTCGAGCATGAACGGCGTGTTCCACGGCGTGATGAGCCCGGCGACGCCGATCGGCTTGCGGTTCACGTAGTTGATCTGCCGCCCCGGCACCTTGTAGGTGTCGTCGGCCTGCGCCACGATCAGGTCCGCGAAGAAGCGGAAGTTCTCGGCCGCGCGGCGCGCCTGGCCCAGCGCCTGGGTGATCGGCAGGCCCGAGTCGAAGCTCTCCAGCTCGGCAAGTCGGGCGTCGCGCGAGTCCACGATCTCGGCGATCTTGTGCAGCACGCGCGAGCGCTCGCGCGGCAGCATCCGCGGCCACGGACCCTCGGCGAAAGCGCGGCGGGCGGCGGCGACGGCGGCGTCGACGTCGGCCTGCTTGCCGGCGGCGGCCTGCAGGTACGTCTCGTTGGAGACCGGGTCCAGCACGTCGAACGTGGCGCCGTCGGCCGAGTCGACGAAGCGGCCGCCGATGTAGTGCTGGACGGTGGTCGGCAGGTCGGCAGGACGCTGGATCTGCGGCGAGTTCTGCTCGGTCATCAGTTCTCCTCAGGCTGTTCGACGGCGCTGCGCGGACGGTGCTCGGCCTGGTACGCCAGCACCGCGTCGAGCGTGTGGGTGCGGTGGCGGCGGGCGGCGAGCTCGACGTCGATGGCGTCCCGGCCCCCCGCCTGGAGGTCGGTGATCAGGTCGAGGATCTGGTCGTGCTCGGTGACCGACTCGCGCGCCCGGCCGGGCACGAACGAGAACGACGAGTCGCGCAGCACGGTCATGCGCCGCCAGCCGCGGTGCACGAGGTCGAGCACGTGCGGGTTGGGGCACGGCTCGAACAGCACCGCGTGGAACTCGAGGTTGAGCTCGGTGAAGCGGTGCGGGTCGAAGTCGTCGAGGCACCCGCGCATCCGCTTGTTGACCGCACGGGCGGCGTCGAGCTGCGCGGGCGTCAGGTGCGGGGCGGAGAGCGCGGTGGCGAACCCCTCGACCAGCGCCAGCGTCTCCATCGTGTGCTGGTACTCGGTCTCCTTGATCAGGGCGACCTGGGCGCCGACGTTGCGCTCGAACGTCACCAGGCCCTCCGCCTCGAGGCGGCGGATCGCCTCCCGCACCGGCACCACCGACATGTCCAGCTCGCTCGCGAGCTGCGCCAGCACGAGCCGGTAGCCGGGCACGTAGGTGCCGCCCTCGATCCGCTCGCGCAGGAACGCGTAGGCGCGCTGCGACTTGCTCTGGGCGGCCGTCACCGTCATCCGGCACCCCCGGCGCCCGTCTCGCGCTCGAACCGGGCCCGCCACTCGGCGTTCATGGGGAACAGCCCGTCCACGGGGGCGCCACCGGCGACCTGCTGCGCCACCCAGGCGTCGGCCGCCTCCTGCGCCTCGGCCTCGGCGAGCACGTCGGCGACGAGGGCGGGCGGGATGACGAGCACGCCGTCGCCGTCGCCCACCACGACGTCGCCCGGCTGCACCGCGGCCCCGCCGCAGGCGACGGTCACGTCGGTCTCCCACGGCACGTGCTTGCGACCGAGGACGGACGGGTGCGGGCCCTGGGAGAACACCGGGATGCCGATGTCGGCCACGGCGTCGGCGTCGCGCACACCGCCGTCCGTGACGATCGCCGCGGCGCCGCGCACGTGGGCGCGCAGGGCGAGCACGTCGCCCACGGTGCCGGTGCCGCGCTCGCCGCGGGCCTCGATCACGATCACCTCGCCCGGCTCGACGGCGTCGAACGCGCGCTTCTGCGCGTTGAACCCGCTGCCGTGCGACGCGAACAGGTCGGGGCGGAACGGGATCAGCCGCAGCGTGCGGGCGGTGCCGACGAACCGGTCGCCCCCGTGGTTGCCGTGCACGCCCTCGACGAAGACGTCGGTGTACCCGCGCTTGCGCAGCACGGCCGACAGCGTCGCGACGGCGACGCCGACGAACCGCTCGCGCATCGCGTCGGTGAGCACCCCGCTGGTTGAGCCTGTCGAGACCCCGTCGGTGGTCTCGACAGGCTCGACCGGCGGCGGGGCGCCCCAGGCCTCGGCGCGCTGCTTCTCGTCGACGGCGGGCTTCGAGCCGTAGTCGCCGAACTCGCGGGTGCCGGCGATGACGGTGGTGACCAGGCGGCCGCTGGTCGGGGCGCCGGGCGCGTCCGGGGCGTCCACCTCGACCTCCACGACCTGACCGGGCTCCACCACCGACGAGCCGGCGGGGGTGCCGGTGAGGATGACGTCGCCGGCCTCGAGCGTGAGGTGCTGCGAGAGGTCGGCGACGAGGCGCCCGACGTCGAAGAGCAGCGTGCCCGTCGAGTCGTCCTGCACCAGCTCGCCGTCCACCCACGTACGCACCCGCAGGCCCGCGGGGTCGACGTCGGCCGCCGGGATCCACCGCGGCCCGAGCGGCGTGAACCCGTCGCCGCCCTTGTTGCGCAGGTTGGAGCCCTTGTCGGCGGCGCGCAGGTCGTACAGGCCGAAGTCGTTGGCCGCGGTGACGGCGTCGACGTGCGACCAGCCGTCGGCGGGGGAGACCCAGCGCGCCGGCGTCCCGATGCGGACCGCGACCTCGCCCTCGAACGCGAGCAGCTCGGTGCCGAGCGGGCGCTCGATCGTGCGGCCCGTCGCGGAGAGTGACGAGGCGGGCTTGAGGAAGTAGGACGGCTGGCTCGGCGTCCGGCCCCGCTGCGCGGCGCGCGAGGGGTAGTTCAGGTGGACGGCGATGATCTTGCCGGGCTGGTCGTCGATGACCACGGGGACCCCTTCGTCGTGTCGAACACGTCGTGTCGTATCACGCATCGTATACGATGCCTCGAAACGCCGCGGACCGACAGAGAGGTCACCGCCATGACTTCGGGCACCGACGCCCTGACCACCACCGCCGACGGCGCCCGGCGCCGCGAGCTGCGACGCGTCGCGTTCGCGACCGTCATCGGCACCACGATCGAGTGGTACGACTTCTTCCTCTACGCCAGCGCCGCCGGGCTCGTCTTCGGGGCGCTCTTCTTCGAGCCGGCCGGGTCGTCGATCGGGACGCTTCTCGCGTTCGCGACCGTCGGCATCAGCTTCCTGTTCCGGCCGCTCGGCGCCTTCCTGGCCGGGCACTTCGGCGACCGGATCGGCCGCAAGTCCATGCTCGTCGTCACCCTGGTCCTGATGGGCGCCGCCACCACCCTCATCGGGCTGCTGCCCACCTACGACCAGATCGGCATCCTGGCCCCGGTGCTGCTCGTCCTGCTGCGCATCCTGCAGGGCCTGTCCACCGGCGGCGAGTGGGGCGGGGCGGTGCTGATGGCCGTCGAGCACGCCCCGGCCGGTCAGCGCGGCCGGATGGGCGCCTTCCCGCAGATCGGCGTCCCGATCGGGCTCCTGCTGGCCTCCGGCATGCTCGCCCTCATGACCGGCGTCATCTCGCCGGGGGACGCCTTCGTCGCCTGGGGATGGCGCGTCCCGTTCCTGCTGAGCGTGGTGCTGATCGCGGTCGGGTTCGTGGTGCGGCGCTCGGTGGAGGAGAGCCCCGTCTTCCTGGAGATCGCGGAGAAGAAGGCGGCCGCGAAGACGCCGATCCTCACGCTGTTCCGCAAGCACTGGCTGCTCGTGCTGCTCGCCGCGCTCACGTTCGCGGGCAACAACGCCGCCGGGTACATGACCACGGGCGGCTACCTGCAGAACTACGCGACCACGCCGCTCGCCGACGGCGGCCTCGTGGGCATGGACCGCACCCCGGTGCTGCTCGCCGTGGCCGGCGCTTCCGTCGTCTGGCTGGCGTGCACCTTCGCCGCGGGGGCGGTGTCCGACCGGATCGGCCGGCGGAACACCTACATCATCGGCTGGATCGCCTTCCTCGCCACCGTCTTCCTGCTCTTCCCGCTGGTGAACACCGGCAACCCGTGGCTGCTGTTCCTGGGGGTGTCGCTGTTCGCCATCGGCAACGGGTTCACCTACGGGCAGCAGGCGGCGTACTTCGCGGAGCTGTTCCCGGCGTCGATCCGCTACTCGGGGGTGTCGATCACGTACGCGTTCGGCGCGATCCTCGGCGGCGCGTTCGCCCCGACGATCGCGGCCTGGCTGGTGCAGAGCACGGGCACGGCCACGTCCGTCGCGTTCTACATCGCCGGGGTCATGGTCGTCGCGTTCGCCGCCACGCTGCTGCTGCGCGACCGCACCGGCATCCCGCTCGGGCCGGAGCACGAGGACGAGCAGGCGGCCAGCCCGATCTACGGGTTGTCGCGGGCCTGAGGAGCCGCGGGGCACGCCCGGCGCCCGGCCTCGCAGCTTCTTGCGCAGGCTCTTGTAGGTGCGCTCGGTGGCGCGGCCCCAGGTGCCGGTGGCGGACACGCTACGGGGAGGGCTCAGCCGCCGAGGGCGTCGCGGACCGCGCTCGCCGACGCGGTGAGCCGGGCGGCGACGTGCGCGTGGTCGAGCGGGCTCGCGACGTGCACGACGGCGACCGCCGCCGGCCCGCGCCCGCGCAGCGCGAGCGGCACGGCGACGGACTCCAAGTTGGGGATGACCTCGTCGTGGCTGGTGGCGTACCCGCGCCGGGCGGCCTCCGCCACGGTCCGGTGCAGGGCGTCGGACGCGCCCGACGGCCACTGGGCCTCCGGCAGCAGCGTGAGGATCGCCTTGCCCGGGGCGCCGGCGGTGACGGGGTGCCGGGTGCCGGGGCGCTGCGCCACGGGCGCGACGGCGTGCCGCGGCTCCACGCTGACGAGGGTGACGCACTCGTCGTGGTCGAGCACGGCGACGAAGCACGTCATCCCCAGCTCGTTCGCGACGGCGGTGAGCTCGGGCAGTGCCTCGGCCTGCAGGTCGTGGGCGACGCCCGCGGCAAGGGCGGCCATCCGGGCGCCGAGCGACACGTGGCCGTTCGCGTCGCGCACCACGAGCCCGTGGTGCTCCAGCGTGCGCAGCAGCCGGTAGGCGTTGGAGCGGTGCACCTCGAGGCGCTGTGCGAGGCCGTCGATCGTCAGGGGCTCGCGCGCGTCGGCGAGGATCTCCAGGATCCGGATGCCGCGGCTCAGCGTCTGCGAGGCGGCCCCGCCGCGGGGCTGCTCGGTCATCGTCGTCCTCCGGTCGCCGTCGTCCAGTCTCTGGGGCCTCTCTGGGGCTTCCGGGGGGATTGAGCCGCGTGACGCCCGTGGGCTAGCCTGCATTCAATAGTAGAACGCCGCGTTCGAATATAGAACGCGCGACGACGCGGTGCAAGACCTTGGCCGCAGTGCAAGGCCCGACGGCGAAGTCGGCGCATCGATGACGATGAGGAGAGTCCGTGCAGTTCCACCACCACGGCTACGTGTCCGGCGACCCGCGGGTGCTGCCGCCCGCCGGCACCGGCGTGGACCGTCCCGACGAGCTGCCCGACGAGGTCGACGTGCTCGTCGTCGGGTCCGGACCGGCCGGCATCGTCACCGCGGCGCAGCTGGCGCAGTTTCCGGACATCACGACGCGCCTCGTCGAGCGCCGCCCCGGCCGGCTGGAGATCGGCCAGGCGGACGGCATCCAGGCCCGCAGCGTCGAGACGTTCCAGGCCTTCGGCTTCGCCGAACGCATCGTCGCCGAGGCGTACCGCATCACGGAGATGGCGTTCTGGAAGCCGGACCCGGCGAACGTCGACCACATCGTGCGCGCGGCGCGGCCGGTGGACGACCCGACCGGCGTCAGCGAGTTCCCGCACCTCATCGTCAACCAGGCGCGCGTGCTCGACTACTTCGCCGAGGTCGCCGCGAACGCGCCCACGCGCTCGACGCCCGACTACGGGTGGGAGTTCGTCGACCTGCGGGTGGAGGACGAGGGCGAGCACCCGGTCGTCGTGACGCTCCAGGGCTGCGCGGGGGAGCATGACGGCGTCCGCCGCACCGTGCGCGCCCGGTACGTCGTCGGCGCCGACGGCGCCCGCAGCGGGGTGCGCGACGCGATCGGCGCGCAGCACATGGGCAGCCCGGCCAACCACGCCTGGGGCGTGATGGACGTGCTGGCCGTCACCGACTTCCCCGACATCCGCACCAAGTGCTCGATCCAGTCCGAGGCGGGCAACATCCTGCTGATCCCCCGCGAGGGCGGCTACCTGTTCCGCATGTACGTGGACCTGGGGGAGGTTGCCGAGGGCGACCGCCGCGCGGTGCGCGCCACGACGATCGACCAGATCATCGCCAGGGCAAACGAGATCCTCACGCCCTACACGCTGGACGTGAAGGACGTCGCGTGGCACAGCGTCTACGAGGTGGGCCACCGGCTGACGGACCGCTTCGACGACGTGCCGGTCGAGGAGGCCGGCACGCGCACGCCGCGCGTCTTCATCACCGGCGACGCCTGCCACACGCACAGCGCCAAGGCCGGCCAGGGGATGAACGTGTCCATGCAGGACGGCTTCAACATCGGGTGGAAGCTCGGGCACGTGCTCGACGGCCGCGCGCCCGCGGAGCTGCTGGCCACGTACAACGCCGAGCGGCACGTGGTGGCGAAGGACCTCATCGACTTCGACCGCGAGTGGTCGACGATGATGGCGAAGAAGCCGGAGGAGTTCGACTCCCCGTCCGAGCTCGAGGACTTCTACGTGCGCACCGCCGAGTTCCCGGCGGGCTTCATGACCGAGTACCAGCCGTCGATGATCGTCGGGGAGCGGTCGCACCAGGCCCTCGCGGCCGGCTTCCCGGTCGGCAAGCGGTTCCGGTCGGCGCCCGTGGTGCGCCTGGCGGACACCAACCCGGTCCACCTGGGCCACCACCACCGCGCCGACGGGCGCTGGCGCCTCTACGCGTTCGCCGACGCACCGGCGCCGGGCGAGCCGTCGGCGCTGGCGACGTGGGCTGACTGGCTCGCGGCGTCGCCGTCGTCGCCCCTGGCCCGCACCCCCGAGGGGGTCGACCCCGACGCCTGGTTCGACGTCAAGGTGGTCTACCAGCAGGACCACACGGCGATCGACATCGGCCGCGTGCCCGAGGTGTTCCTGCCCCGCGTCGGCCCGTTCGCGCTGGTCGACTACGAGAAGGTCTACGCCGCCGGCGCCTCGGACGACGTCCCGGACGACATCTTCGACGCCCGGGGGCTCGACCGCGGCGGCGTGGTCGTCGTCGTGCGCCCCGACCAGTACGTGGCGCACGTGCTGCCGCTGACGGCCACCGACGAGCTCGGCGAGTTCTTCGCCGGGGCGCTCGGCCGCTGAACGGCGACGGTGCGGCAGGTTCGGTTCGGTGCGGCAGTTAGAACTGCCGCACCGAACCGAAACTGCCGCACCGTGTGTGAATCGGGTGTCTGCACCCTCGCCGCCGTCTTGCGCGTCCCCGACCTCTGCGGATACTGGATCTGAGGCGGCGCCGCGGGCGCCCGCCTGGGAGGATCCGCGATGGCTGACCTGATGATCGACTACATCACCTCGCTCGACGGCTTCGGCTCCGCCGAGGGGTGGCCCGGCCTGTGGGGCATGGGCGGCCCGGAGTACTTCGCGTTCCTCGAGGAGGACGGCAAGGAGGAGTACACGACCCTCCTGGGCGCCACGACCTACCGCCTCTTCGCGGGGTTCGCCGAGTCCGGCGAGGAAGAGATGGCCGAGGTCACGGCCCGGCCGAAGGCCGTGTTCTCCCGCACCTTGACCGAGCCGCTGGAGTGGGCGAACACGACGCTGGTCGCGGGCGACGCCGTCGAGGCCGTACGCGCGATGAAGCAGGGCGACGTCCCGCTCCGGACGATCGGCAGCCCCAGCCTCGCCCGCTCCCTGCTCGTCGCGGGCCTCGTGGACCGCGTGCGCGTCGTGGTGTTCCCGGTGGTCAACGGCGCGACCGGCGGTGACCGCCTCTACGACGGCTGGCCCGACGTCCGGCTGGAGCTCCTCGAGAGCCGGACCCTCGACGGCCGGCTGACCCTGCTCGAATACGCGCCGACGGTGCTCGACGGGCCGCCGGGTACGGGGTCTACCGCCTGAGCACCCGGGGGGCGGCGATGTGGGAGGCTGCCCCGGTGCCCGTCACCCTGCGCCCCGTGGACGCCCAGAACCTCCCGGCCTACCTCGAGCGCAGCCGCGCCGCGTACGCGGACGACCTCGTCGCGATGGGGCAGACCCCCGAGGACGCCGCCCGGCAGGCGGAGGCCAGCATGGCGCGGGCCTTCCCCGGAGGGGTCCCGACCCCGGGCCACGCGGTCTTCGACGTGGTCGACGACGCCGGGCACGCCGTCGGCAACCTCTGGATCGGGCCGCACACGAGCGACGACGCGGGCGCCTGGTGGGTCTGGGACATCGAGATCGACGCGGACGAGCGGGGCCGCGGCCTGGGGCGGACGGCCATGCTCCTCGGCGAGGAGTACGCGCGGGGGCAGGGGGCGCACACGCTGGGGCTCAACGTCTTCGGCTTCAACGCCGTCGCGCGCGGCCTGTACGAGTCGCTGGGCTTCGAGACGACGGCGATCAAGATGAGCAAGCGGCTCTGACGCCCCGCTACCTCGAGCGGTTCGCCCGCAGGATCTCCTCCTGGTAGGGCGCGACGACGGTGGGCGAGACGCGGCAGTCGAGCACGAGGAAGCGCCGATCGGCGACCGGCTCGGCGGCCCACGACGCGACACGGTCGAGGTCGGCGAGGTTGCGCACGACCACACCCTCCGCGCCGACGGCGGCGGCGAGGGCGGCGAAGTTCGTCTCGGGGATGCGCATCGGCTCCTCGGTGATGCCCTGCCGTCCGTACACGTGCACCTCGGCGCCGTAGGCGGCGTCGTTCCACACGACGGCGATGCCGCGCCCGCCGGCGGTGCGCACGGCGGTCTCGAGGTCGGCGAGCGCCATGAGGCCGCCGCCGTCGCCGGTGGTGAGCACGACGGCGGAGCCCGCGCGGGCGGCGGCGGCCCCCGCGACGCTGGGGAAGCCGAGCCCGATGGACTGGAAGGCCGTGCCGACCATCATCATCCGGTCGGGCGAGGCGACGGGCCAGTACATGTTGGCCCAGCCGATGAAGTGCCCGCCGTCGGAGACGACCACCCGGTCGGCGGGCAGCGCCCCGCCCAGCCGGTGGGCCACGGTGCGCGGGTCGAGCCGGCCGTCGGGCGCGAGGCCGTCCTCGGGCCCCGTCTCGTACGCGCGGGCCGCGGCGACGTCCACCGACTCGCGCCACCCGGACGGCTCCGCGCCCAGGTCGCGGAGCTCGTCCACGAGGGCGCGGGCCACCAGCGCGGCGTCGCCGCGCACGAATCCGCCCACGTGCCGGTGCGTCGCGGCCGGCGCGATGTCCACCTGGACCACGCGCGTGCCCGGCGCGAACAGCTCGCCGAAGCGCATCGTGAACTGGTTGAGCGACGCGCCCAGCACGACGGCGACGTCCGCCTCCCGCACCAGCGCCATCGCGCCCTCGGCCCCGAAGCCGCCCGCGACGCCGAGGTCGTACCGGCCGTCGGGGAAGACCCCGCGGCCCAGCGCGGTCGTGGCGGTCAGGGCGCCGGTCGCGTCGGCGAGCTCGCCGAGCGCGGGGCCCGCACCGGCGAGCCAGGCGCCGCGGCCCGCGAGCAGCACCGGCCGCTCGGCGCCGGCGAGGGCGCGCGCGAGGTCCGCGATGGCGGCCGCGTCGAACGGGCCCGCGGGGGCCAGCGGCCCGGGCAGCGCGGGCTCCGGCGCCTCGGGGACGGGCCCGGCCTCGAGCGCCGCGACGTCGTAGGGGATGGCCAGCACCACGGGCACGCGATAGGTGAGGGAGTGCTCGATCGCGATGACGGTGGTCGCGGCGGCGTCCGCGCGGCCCACGGTGTAGGTGCGGGCGCCGACGGCGGCCGCGAGGGCGATCTGGTCCACGTCCCACGGGCGGGGGCCGGACGTCGGCTCGTCGCCCGCGAGCAGCACCAGCGGCACGCGCGCCTGCGCGGCCTCGGCGAGCGCGGTGAGCGTGTTGGTGAAGCCCGCGCCGTAGGTGACGGTCGCGGCGGCGATCCGGCCCGACGCGCGGAAGTAGGCGTCGGCGGCGACCACCCCGCCGGCCTCGTGCCGGACGGCGGTGAACCGGGCGGTCGTGGTGCGCTCGACGGCGTCGAGGAACCAGGCGTTGCCGTTGCCCATGACGCCGAAGACGTGGTCGACGTGCTGGGCGAGGGTGCGGGCGACATGAGCGGAGACGGTGGGCACGGGGACTCCAGGGAACAGTGACGGATGAGTGGTGCGGTCCGTATGTGTCCCTTGCGGGCCCGGTGGCTGGTCGGCATCCGGGAGCCCGCCGCGCGCCCCTTTTTCGAGCGCAGGCGGCGCGTGTCCGCCTCGACCCGGGGAGCATAGCCCACGCGCCGGGCCTCACTCCGACCAGAGTCGGCCGGCCTCCTGGAGCTGCTCCATCGTGGTGCGCCGGACGGATCTCAGATGGGCCCGCATCGACTGCTCGGCCGCCTCCGGGTCGCCCGCCGCCACCGCGGTGAAGATGGCCTCGTGCTCGGTGACGTCGTCGGACGAGGCGAGGGACGACTGCAGGCCCACGTGCAGGTGGTGTGCCCGTGACATGTCGACGAAGCAGCGGTCGAGCGCCTCGGCGAGCCGGCCGTTGCGGGCACCGCGCGCCACGGCGCGGTGGAACTGGCGCGCTGCGCGCATCGCCTCGATCCCCTCGGCCCCGGCCGACGACTGGTGCTCGATGGCCGCGCGCATGTCGCCCAGAAGCGGGTCGTCGACGAGCTGTGCCGAGGCGCCGGCGGCGTGCGGTTCGAGGAGCATCCGCAGATCCAGCACCTCGCGCAGGTCGTTGAGGCCCAGGCCGCGCACCAGATAGCCCTTCTGTGGCAGCACCGTGAGCAGGCCTTCGCTGGTGAGCTGGCGCAGGGCCTCGCGCACCGGTGTCTTGGAGACCTCGAAGTCCTGCGCCAGCGAACCCTCGATGACGACCTGGCCGGGCGCGAACCCGCCCTCGAGGATCTGCTCGCGCAGGCGTTCGAGGATCCGGTCGGTCATCGACCGTCGCATTCGTGGCCTCCTGGGATGGACGGGCGCTCAGGGTCGGGTGCAGCCGACCCTTGCCAGACAGACGATAGATGCACTAGAGATATATTTCACAGATTTCAGTGCTGGATCAGAGTGTTCAAGGAGGAGCACCCATGACAGGAGTGGACACGGGCAACGCCGCCCGTGCGGTGCGTACCGGCACAGGTTGGCCCCCGGGCGCGCGCAAGGCGGTGGTCGCGGCCATCACCGGCACGGTCATCGAGTGGTACGACTACGCGCTGTACGGCGCCGCCGCGGGACTGGTCATCGGTCCGCTGTTCTTCGTCGGCGACGCCTCCGCGACGTCCGTCGCGGCCTTCGCGACCTTCGCGGTGGGCTTCGTCGCCCGTCCGGTCGGCGGCGTGATCATCGGCCACGTGGGCGACCGGCTCGGCCGGCGACCGGCGCTGCTGTTCACCGTGCTGCTCATGGGCGCGGCAACCGTCGCCGTCGGCCTGCTGCCCACCTACGGGTCCGTCGGGCTCCTGGCGCCGGTGCTGCTCGTCCTGTTCCGCCTGGTGCAAGGCTTCGGGGCGGGGGCGGAGCTGGCCGGCGCGATGACGCTGGTGGCCGAGTACGCCCCGCCCGGGCGCCGCGGCCTGCTCACCTCGCTGCCGCTGGCCTGCCCGCCCGCGGGCATCGCCCTCGCCACCTTCGCGTTCCTGGGTGTGGCGTCGCTCGGCGAGCAGGCGCTGCTCGGCTGGGCGTGGCGCATCCCGTTCCTGGCCTCGGCCGTCCTCTTCGTCGTCGCGCTCTACATCCGCAAACACCTCGAGGAGACGCCCGAGTACCGGCAGGCGCTGGCCCGCGCCGAGCACGACCCGCGGCGGCGCAAGGTGCCGCTGGCCGAGCTCTTCCGGCACGACAGGCGTGCGCTCGTCACGGGATTCCTGTCCATCACCGGGCACAACGCGCTGAACTACGTCATGGCGGTGTTCGCCGTCGGGTACCTCTCGTCCGACGCCGTCGGACTCAGCCCCACGCAGGCGCTCCTCGCCGTGACGGTCTCCTCCCTCTCGGCCGTCGCCCTCACCCCCGTGGCGGGGGTCGTGGCCGATCGCGTCGGGGCGCGCGTCCTGATGGTCTGGGGAAGCGTGCTGGGGGCCTTGCTGGCGTTCCCCTTGTTCCAGGCGCTGTCCAGCGGCAGCTTCTGGCCGACCACCACAGCGCTGCTGTGCGGGTTCGGCCTCGTGATGTCGGCGACCTCCGGCGCCCAGGGCGCGTTCCTCACGGGACTCTTCCCGGCCGAGAGACGCTACAGCGGGGTCGCTTTGACCCGTGAGCTGAACGGCGCCGTCGTCGCGGGCTTCACCCCGCTCGTCGCTGTCGCGCTGATCCAGGCCGCCGACGGCGGGACTCTGTACGTGTCGCTGTACCTCGTCGTGTGCTGCGGGATCGCGCTGGTGGCCGTGCTCGGCGCCCCGCGACGCGGCCCTGCTGCCGCCGCTGCCTGACCGGCCGCCCTACCGAATCCGAGGAGACCCATGAGACGACAGCTCCCGGACCTCCGTGAGCTCGCCGGCCTGCTGCGGGTCGAGGCCCCGAGCCTCGACCGCACGGGCACCCGGCTCGCCCGCGCCGCCGCCATCTCCGACCTGCGGACGATCGCCCGGCGTCGGACCCCCCGTGCGGCTTTCGACTACGTCGACGGCGCGGCGCTCGACGAGATCGGTTACCGGCGTGCGCGGGCGGCGTTCCAGGGCGCGGAGCTGGTCCCGCGCGTGCTGAGCGGCCGGGCGGCGGTCGATACGTCGGTGACCGTGACGGGGCGGCGCTCCGCCCTGCCGCTCGGCATCGCGCCGACGGGGTTCACCCGGTTCATGCAGGCCGAGGGTGAGATCGCGGGGGTGACGGCGGCACGGGCCGCGGGCGTCCCGTTCACGCTCTCCACGATGGGCACCCGCTCGGTGGAGGAGGTCGCGGAGGCGGCGCCGGACGGCCGGCGCTGGTTCCAGCTCTACCTGTGGAAGGACCGCGAGGCCTCCCGGCGGCTCGTCGACCGGGCCGCGGCCGCCGGGTACGACACGCTCCTCGTCACGGTGGACACCCCGGTGGCCGGCCAGCGGCTGCGCGATGTGCGCAACGGCATGACGATCCCGCCGCGGCTCACCGTTCGCACCGTTCTCGATGCGTCCTACCGCCCGGCGTGGTGGTTCAACTTCCTCACCACCGAGACCCTCGCCTTCGCGTCACTCTCGGGCTCGGCGACCGACCTACCCACGCTCATCAACGGGATGTTCGACCCGACCCTCGACTGGGAGGACCTCGCGTGGATCCGCACCGTGTGGTCCGGGCGGCTCCTCGTCAAGGGGGTGCTCGCCCCCGCCGACGCCGTGCGGGCCGTGGACCTCGGGGCGGACGGGATCGTGGTGTCGAGCCACGGCGGGCGCCAGCTCGACCGCACGCCGGCGCCCCTGCGGGTGCTGCCGGCCGTGCGTGCCGCCGTCGGGCCGGACGTCGAGCTGGTGCTGGACTCGGGCATCCTGTCCGGCGCCGACGTCGTGGTCGCCCTCTGTGCGGGCGCCGACTTCACGCTCGTCGGCCGGGCCTACCTCTACGGCCTCATGGCGGGCGGGCGGCGGGGCGTCGACCGCGCGCTGGAGATCCTGGCCCAGGAGGTGCGCACCACGATGCAGCTGCTGGGCGCCGGCTCGGTCGCCGAGCTCGGGCCCCACCTGCTCGCGCCGGGCGTGGAGCCCGTGTCCCGCCCCTGACCGACGGCGCCCGCCGCACCGCGAGGTGGTTGCACGCTCGTGGAACTACCTCGCGGGATGTGGAACTGCCTCGCGGGATGTGGAACTACCTCGCGGAGTCGAGGAACAGCTCGATCACCGGCACCGCGACGTCGGGCCGCGCCGTGGGCAGGTGCAGCGTGAGCGTGCCGGGCGGCTGGCCCCCCGGGTTGGTGTTCCACGCCTTCTGGTCGGGTTCGCTGCGGGTGGAGCGCAGCTCGGAGCCGTCGTGCAGCAGCTGCACGTACCGGACGCGGTCGGCGAGCCCGCGCAGGTGCACGTGCCCGAAGGGCCAGGCGAACAGGTGCAGGTACAGCCGGTCGTCGCG
This sequence comes from Isoptericola sp. Y581, assembly GCF_059445475.1. NCBI lineage: Bacteria > Bacillati > Actinomycetota > Actinomycetes > Micrococcales > Promicromonosporaceae > Isoptericola > Isoptericola sp. Y581. Next base: position 321,129 of record NZ_JCAIUK010000007.1, read on the forward strand.
CTGCGTGAGGACGACGCCGGGCGGCAGGCCCGGCGCGACGGCGGCGGCGAGGTCGGGGTCGGCGGGCCCGGCGCCGACGATCGACCGGCCGTGCAGGCGCGTCCACGCCCCGAGCGCGGCGAGCGTGCCGGCGTCGCGGGCGGGGATCGCGCCCCGGCCGTCGGGGCCGATGTTGAGCAGCAGGTTGCCGCCCTTGGACACGGTGTCCACAAGCATGCGCACCAGCAGGTCGGGGTCCTTGAAGCTCGTGTTGTCGCGGTCGTAACCCCAGCTCCCGTTGAGGGTCTGGCAGGCCTCCCACGGCACCAGGGCGCCGGAGCTGTCGCGCATCGGCTCGTCCGGCTGGTACTGCTCGGGCGTCACGAGGTCGCCGGGGATGCCGAGGCGGTCGTTGACCACGGCCTGCGGCTGCAGCTCGCGGACCAGGGCGAGCAGTGTCTCGGCCTCCCAGTCCTCGGGGTACTTGCCGCGCCAGCCGTCCTTGTCCTCGGCGAACGTGAAGTCGAAGAAGACGTAGTCCACCGGCCCGTATCCGGTGAGCAGCTCCCGCACCTGGGCGTGCAGGTACTCGCGGTACCGGGTCATGTCGCGGCCCTCGTTGAGCGCGTGGGCGTCCGGGTCGTCGCGACGCGGGTGCACGTGGTCCACGGTGAAGTCGGGGTGGTGCCAGTCGATGAGCGAGTGGTACAGCCCGAGGTGCAGGCCCTCGGCGTGGACCGCCTCGGCGAGCTCCGCCACGAGGTCGCGCCCGCGCGTGCGGGCGATGCTGTAGTCGCTGACGGCGGAGTCCCACAGAGCGAAGCCGTCGTGGTGCTTGGTGGTCAGCACCACGTACTTCATCCCGGCGTCCTTGGCCGCCCGGGCGATCGCGCGCGCGTCGAACAGATCCGGGTCGAACACCTCGGCGTAGCGTGCGTAGTGCTCGGCGGTCAGGCGCTCGGTGCTCATCACCCACTCGTGCCGGGCGGCGGCGGAGTAGAGGCCGAAGTGCACGAACAGGCCGAACCTGGCCTCGGTGAACCAGGCCTGCTCCGGGCGGAGCTGCGGGGCGGTAGTCATGGGCGGATCACTCCTCGTCGAGCGGGCAGGAACCAGCGCTAAGGTCCGATGTATCGAGGAAATCATCCCCTTGAGTCTGGACCGAGCGGCACCGATGCTGCTATAGATTGGATGAATTGCGCAAGGGAGCACACACATGCCGGTCGTCGTCGACGCGCACCACCACCTGTGGGTCCGTGCGCGGACGCCGCAGGACTGGGTCGACCCCGTGACCATGGCGGCCATCGACGCCGACTTCGCCCCCCGCGACCTGCCCGCCCGCGCGCACGGCGTGGACGCGACCGTCGTCGTGCAGACCGCGAGCCGCTGGGACGAGACCGCCGACCTGCTCGCCACCGCCGCGTCGCCCGAGGGACGCGCCGCCGGCCTCGCGGGCGTCGTCGGATGGGCGGACCTCCTGGACCCCGACCTCGCACGGCGGCTCGAGGAGCTGCGCGCCGGGACGGGCGGCGACCGCCTCGTCGGGATCCGCACGATGGTCCAGTCCGAGACCGACCCCGGCTACCTCGACCGGCCCGACGTGCGGGCGGGCATCGCCGCCGTCGGCGCCGCGGGACTCCCGTTCGACCTCGTCGTCCGGCACGACCAGCTCGCCGCCTGCGCCCGCCTCGCCGCGACCCTGCCCGACGTGCATTTGGTACTCGACCACCTCGGCAAGCCGCCGATCGCGGCGACCATGCCGCACGACGGGCGCGCCGGCGACCCCGCCGCCCTCGACGCCTGGCGCCGCGACCTGGCCGCGCTCGCAGCCCGCCCCCACGTCGTCGCCAAGCTGTCCGGCCTGGTCACGGAGGCGCGGTGGGACGCGTGGACCGTCGCCGACCTGAGCCCCGTCGTCGACCACGCGCTCGACGTCCTCGGCCCCGACCGCCTCCTGCTCGGCAGCGACTGGCCCGTCTGCCTGCTCGCCTCCGACTACGGCCGCTGGCTCGACGCCGTCGACCAGCTCCTCGCGCCGCTCACCGCCACCGAGCGGGCCGCCGTGCGCGGGCGCACCGCCGTGACCACCTACGGGCTCGACGTCGGCGCGGCGCCCGGGCCCTACCTCGTCCCCAGCCAGAAGGAGCACCCGTGAGCAGCCCCACCGAGTCTCTGCCGGAGTTCGCCGGCATCCGCGCGGTCGTGACGGGGGGAGCGTCGGGTATCGGCGCTGCTGTCGTGACGGCGCTGCTGGCGCGCGGTGCGCATGTCGTGGCGATCGACCGGTCGCGTGAGGGCGTGCCAGAGGGCGCGGGCGCCCAGGTCGCCGACGTCACGGACGATGCGGCGGTGCGCGCGGCGGTCGAGGGGGCCGCTGCCGCGATGGGCGGGATCGACGTCGTGGTCAACAACGCCGGGATCGGCGCGCAGGGCACGGTCGCGGACAACGACGACGCGGAGTGGCTGCGGGTGCTGGACGTGAACGTGCTGGGCATCGTGCGGGTGACGCGGGCTGCGTTGCCGCACCTGCGGGCGTCGGAGCATGGCGCGGTGGTGAACACGGCGTCGATCGCGTCGTGGTCGGGGCTGCCGCAGCGGGCGTTGTACTCCGCGAGCAAGGGCGCGGTGCAGGCACTCACCCTGGCGATGGCGGCCGACCACGTGCGCGAGGGGATCCGGGTGACGTGCGTGAACCCGGGCACGGTGGACACGCCGTGGGTGGGTCGGCTGCTGGATGCCGCGGACGACCCGGCGGCGGAGCGCGCCGCGCTCGAGGCACGCCAGCCCACCGGCAGGCTGGTCAGCCCGGAGGCCGTGGCGCACGCCGTCTGCTACCTCGCGAGCCCGCTCGCGACGGCGACCACGGGCACGGCGCTCGCCGTCGACGGCGGCATGCACGAGCTGCGGGTGCGCGCGCCCGAGCAGCCGTGACGACGCCGGACATGACGGTGCCGGACGGCGTGCGGGGTCTGACCTCGCGGGAGGTGCGGTCGACCGGGGTGCACCTGACGAGCCTGGGGTACGGGGCGGCGCAGGCGGGCAACCTGTACCGCGCGACGACCGACGCGGAGACGGCCGAGGCGTTCGACACCGCGTGGGCGGCCGGGATCCGGTACTTCGACACCGCGCCGCACTACGGCCTCGGGCTCTCGGAGCGTCGGCTCGGGGCGTGCCTCGGTTCTCGCCCGCGCGAGGAGTACGTCATGTCGACGAAGGCGGGCCGCCTGCTGGTGCCGTCGCCGGAGACGGCGGGCGAGAAGGATCCCGACATGTTCGACGTGCCCGCGGACGTGCGCAGGGTGTGGGACTTCTCCCGCGACGGGATCCTGCGGTCTCTCGAGTCGAGCCTGGAGCGCACCGGGCTGGACCGGTTCGACGTGGTCTACCTGCACGACCCGGACGAGCACGAGGAGCAGGCGTTCGCCGAGGCGCTCCCGGCTCTCGTGGAGCTGCGCGAGCAGGGCGTGGTCGGCGCGATCGGCGCGGGCATGAACCAGTCGGCGATGCTGACGCGGTTCGTGCGCGACGGCGACGTCGACGTCGTCATGTGCGCCGGGCGGTTCACCCTCCTGGAGCAGCCGGCGCTCGCGGACCTCCTGCCGCTGGCGGCCGAGCGCGGCGTCGCCGTCGTCGTGGCCGGGGTGTACAACTCGGGGTTGCTGGCCCACGACGTCGTGCCCGACGACGCCACCTACGACTACGCGCCCGCGCCCGCCACGCTGCTGGCGCGCACCCGCCGCGTCGCCGAGGTGTGCGCCGCGCGCGGCGTCACGCTGCCCGAGGCGGCGCTCGCTTACGTGCGGACGCACCCCGCGGTGGCGAGCAGCGTGGTGGGGCTGCGCACCGCCGACCAGGTGCGGCAGGCCGCTGCCCGGCACAACACCGTCGTGCCGCCCGACCTGTGGACCGCCCTCGTCGAGGCCGGCCTGCTCGCCCCGGACGCCCACCCCGACGCCTTCGCCTCACCTGCCACCCGAGAGAACGAGGACACCGATGCAGCTGCACCGCCTGGGCCCCGTGGGCCAGGAGATCCCCGCCGTCACGACTGACGGCGTCACCTACGACCTACGCACCCTCACCGCCGACGTGGACGGCGGGTTCCTCGCTGCCGACGGCGTGGCGCGCGCCCGGGCCGCGCTGGCCGCGGGCGAGCTGCCCGTGCTCGACGGCGCCGACGCGCTGCGCCGCGGGGCCGCCATCGCGCGGCCCACCGCCGTCGTATGCGTGGGCCAGAACTACGCCGCGCACGCGCGCGAGTCCGGCGCCGAGCCGCCGCACCTGCCGATCATCTTCTTCAAGCACCCCAACACCGTCGTCGGGCCGGACGACACTGTGCCACTGCCGCCCGGCGCGGAGAAGGTCGACTGGGAGGTCGAGCTCGCGATCGTCGTCGGGAGGCGCGCCAGCTACCTGCCGTCGGTCGAGGCGGCCCGCGAGCACGTCGCCGGGTACACCGTGGTGGACGACGTGAGCGAGCGCACCTGGCAGCTCGACGACTCCCTCGGGCAGTGGTCCAAGGGCAAGTGCGGCCCGGGCTTCCTGCCCACCGGTCCGGCGCTCGTGCCCGCCGAGGAGGTCGACCCGGGCGGCCTGCGGCTGCGGTCGTTCGTCAACGGCGAGCCCCGCCAGGACTCGTCCACGGCGGACATGATCTTCGACGTCGCAGCGATCGTCCACCACCTGTCGCAGTACATGGCGCTCGAGCCGGGCGACCTGATCTGCACCGGCACCCCCGAGGGCGTCGCGCTGTCCGGGCGGTTCCCGTACCTGGCCGACGGCGACGTCGTGGAGCTGGAGATCGAGGGCCTGGGACGCCAGCGGCACGCCTTCGCCGCCGTGCCCGCGGCCGTGGCGAGCTGACCGTGCTGCGTTAGGAGCTGCTGCACCCCGGCCTCATCGGGGCGCTCGCGGGGGCCGGTCACGGTTCGCGCGTGCTCCTCGCGGACGCGAACTACCCGCACTCCACGGGCGCCCGTCCGGGCGCCGAGCGCGTGCACCTCAACCTGCGCCCGGGCCTGCTGAGCGTGGACCAGGTGCTCGAGGTGCTGCTCGACGCCGTCCCCGTCGCCACCGGCGACGAGCGGGTGTACGCGAACCTGCTGCTCACCCCGGGCGTCAGGTCCAGCCCCGCTGGTTGAGCTCGTCGAAGCCCGGGGACCTTCGACAAGCTCAACCAGCGACGTGGCGTGCCGTCCGGGGGTCGGCGGTCAGGGCTCGACGTCCGGGCCGGGGAGGGACTCCTCGACGTCGAGCAGGTGCGCGGCCATGCGCACGCGCGCGGCCTCGGCGTCGCCGGCGGCGAGGGCGCGCCAGACGGCCTCGTGGTCGCGCAGGGTGCGGGCCTCGACGCCCGCCTCGTGGCGGCTGCGCCAGCATCGCTCGCGCACGGTGCGTCCCCCGAGCGCCTCGACGAGCGCCTCGAGCACGGGGTTGCCGGCCTGCGCGGCGATGAGACGGTGGAACGCGACGTCGGCGGCCATGAAGGCCTCGTGGTCCACCGGCTCGTCGGCGACGACGGCGGTCACGCGATCCAGCACGGCGCGCAGCTCGGCGACGGCCTCGGGGCTGATGCGGTGCGCGGCGAGCCCCGCCGCCTCGACCTCCAGCACGCGCCGGACGGCGTGGAACGGCCGGGCGCTCGTGTCTCCCTGCAGGTCCACGACGAACTGCAGCGACGACATCAGCCGCGCCGGGTCGAGGCTGGTCACGTAGGTGCCGTCGCCCTGGCGGGTGTCGATGACGCCCAGCACCGTCAGCGCGCGCACGCCCTCGCGGAGCGAGCCTCGCGAGACGCCGAGCCGCTCGGCCAGGTCCTTCTCCACGGGCAGCCGGTCGCCCGGTCCGAGCTCCCCGTCCACGATCATGCGGCGGACGCCGTCGACGACCTCTTCCGTGCGGGACATGCCGTGAGTATGGCCCAGTTCCGGGCGCGGCGCACCGATTCCTCTGATGAATCCGCGGGTGCGCGACCGCCGGGGAGGTCCCTAGCCTGGGGCGATGCATGAGGTCACGCTCGACCGTCTGCTGTCCGTGGAGCACGAGGGGTGGACGTCGCTCTGCGAAGGTCGCGGTGGCACGTTCTACGGTCCCCTGATGACGGCGGACGCAGTCATGGTCCTCGTCGACGGATCGGTGCTGGACCGCGGCGCCATCGCGGCCTCGCTGGACGATGCCCCGCCGTGGGACTCCTACGACCTGGCCGACCCGCGCCGCGTCGGCCTCGGTGCCGGCGCGGCGGCGCTCGTCTACCGCGCCCGAGCGGTGCGGGGGGACGACGCGCCGTTCGTCGCGCTCATGGCGAGCAGCTACGTCGTCGTCGACGGCGAGCCGCGCCTGGCGCTCTACCAGCAGACGCAGCTCGCTGGTTGAGCCTGTCGAAACCTCGCTGGTTGAGCCTGTCGAAACCACGATCGTGGTCTCGACAGGCTCGACCGACGGGCCCGGATCGGGTCAGGCGGGGATGATGAGTCCGGCGGTCTGGGTGCGGGCGCGCTCGAGGCGGGCGGCGACGTCCTGCCAGTTGGCGATGTTCCAGAACGCCTTGACGTAGTCGGCCTTGACGTTGAGGTAGTCGAGGTAGAAGGCGTGCTCCCACATGTCGAGCATGAGCAGGGGCGTGATGCCGACGGGCACGTTGGCCTGCTGGTCGAAGAGCTGGAAGATCGCGAGGC